>NZ_JBHLTS010000077.1:0-243477 GCF_042434235.1 Mucilaginibacter angelicae
CAAGCCCGCCAGAGCCGATGGTACTGCGGTAAAACGTGGGAGAGTAGGTCGGTGCCAACCTTTATCACCTTTAATGGTGCAACAAATGCTAAAGCCTTAGTCAACAACTAAGGCTTTTTGCGTTGAACACGCTTTGCTCTTCCAGATCCAGGGCCCCCGGAACCCTTTCCATACCCCTCCCCGCTACTGTTCCACTTTTCCCTTTGTCATCCTGAACGCAGTGAGGGATCTTCTGCATTAGGCTGAGCCGCCGTGCATAGCCTCTAAACAAAGCGAAGAAGATGTTTCGCTATCGCTCAACATGACAGAAAATAAATGTTGAATGCAAACAGCTTTTCACCACTCACCATCCCCCGCGTTAGGGATAGGAGCGGATACCGGCCAATGTGAGTAAGGCCTGCAGGCGTATGAGCGTATAGCCCGGCCGAAGGTAACGCCCTGATGAAACCATCACTTTAAATGAACTTTCGTGGCAGGGCCAACTTGTTTCAGCACTCCCGCAACACCTGTAGGTGATTTGTTAATGAAATTCCTTTCCCTTTTGTCGTCCTGAACGATCCGAAAAAATCTAAAAAGCACCGTTAGCTATCGGTCATTTACATCTGCCGTATCGGAGCGTATAATTTATAGGATTTTAATGAGGTGTTCGCTTATTCTATACAAATATATTCGATGATGTGCTTCCGCCGCTTGTCATAAAAAAAACGTTCGGTTATCAACTCTTTAACAAAGGATTTGTTATAAAAAAGAACACGAGTCAGGATAGTAATACTAAACATAAAAAACAAGATCATGTGGACAAAAGATATGAATAAGAAGGTAGCGAGCGCTAAGGCGACAGGCGCTTATGCATTGGGAGCAAGGGCAATAGGTGCTGGTGTAACAGGAGCGTTTGCATTGGGGTGCATTGCGATCGGGTCAATAGCTGTTGGTGCGTTTTATCTTGGGCGGCTATCTGTTAAAAAAGCCTCATTTGGCCATATGCATATTGATAAGCTAACTATCGATGATCTGGAGATTGTAAATGGCAAAATCAATGTTGAGGAGCGTCCTGATGCAAAAGAAATGTAAAACCACCTGAAAAAGGCCGGTTCGCAAAAGGAAGGGTGCTTTCGGTAACGTATGGTGCTGATAGTGGTGATCACTATGGCATCATGGCCATTCTGATCATTCAGGGCATGGATGCCACAGCGGTGAGGGAGCGGATGTAGCAGTGGTTGTTCAGGTGTTCTGCTTCAGGTTACAGCAGCCATTAAGTTAGTTACTGCCTAAGGCCTCAAAAATCTCGGCACTAAGCAGCCCGCTACCTCCGCCAAAATGCTGTACTATCTTGATATCCGGTTTTTGGGTGCAGAAGTATTCGTTCAATTTGCCTTCCGATGTTTCATCAACGCCGCCGCCTAATAGCACTACTTTAAAATCCTCCGAGCTGAATGCCGCAATGGCTTCCTCATCGCTGAGGCAGCCGGTTGCGTTCCAATTAGGATTATTATTTACAAGCCTTACTACAGTGGCCAATATTTCTGGGTGACGGCCAATTACCAGGATCTGTGTCTTTTCCATGATCTTAAAATTTCATTGGTACATCAATCAGTAAAAATTCGGCATCGGTACCCGCTTCAATTGTAAACTTGTCAGTGTCCCAAATACCTAAAGCATCGCGTGAGCTTAATGTTTCTCCATTGACAATCACTTCTCCGCTTAAAACAAATGCATAAACACCGTTGCCTTCTTTTTTGATAGTATATTCGGTACTTACACCTTTATTAAATTTGCCCAGGTGAAACCATGCGTCCTGGTGGATCCATACACCGGCATCATCCGGGTTTGGCGACAATATCTGTTGTAGTTTATTGTGCCTGTCTTCCAGATTTAACGAGATCTGGTCGTAACGTGGTTCAACATTCCTTTTGTTGGGATAGATCCAGATCTGCAGAAATTTAACTTCGCTGCTGCGGTCAAAGTTATATTCGCTGTGGAAAATTCCGGTACCCGCACTCATGGCCTGGATATCGCCGTTTTTGATAACAGCCACATTGTTCATACTATCCTTGTGCTCCAGGTCGCCTTCCAGCGGGATAGAAATGATCTCCATATTATCGTGCGGGTGTTTGCCAAAACCCATGCCCGGATCAACGGTATCATCGTTCAATACCCTTAAAGCGCCAAAGTTCATCCGCTGTGGGTTATAATAACCTGCAAAACTGAATGATTGGTAACTGTGCAGCCATCCGTGGTCTGCATGCCCGCGGGTATTGGCTTTATGTAAAACGGTCTGTGCCATTGTGTGTTTCCTTTAAATTGTAATACAAAGTTAAAGGGGAGTTGCCTGGCGGCACTTGATGTAGGTTAAGAAATTGGTGAGTGGTTGATTAGGTGAGTTGAGAATAGTTAAAAAATAGGTGAATAGTGATATGGTGAATAGAAAATAGTTTACCGCGCATAAACCACTCACCTAATCAACTCAATCAACCACGCACTCACCTCTTCCTCACCATCACACCTTTCATCCGGCTAAAAAATTCGGGGGTTACACCAATGTAGGAGGCAATTTGTTTTTGGGGCAAGTGATCAATCAGGGTAGGATAGCGTTTACAAAAATTATTATAACGCTCCTCGGCAGTAAGGCTCAGGCTGTCGATTAGCCTCTGCTGACTGGCTACCAATGAGTTTTCAGTCAGGATCCTGAAAAAATGTTCAAATTTAGGGATCTGTATATACAGTTTTTCCTGGTTTGCTTTAGAAAGCAGCAGCACATCAGTATCTTCCAGCGCCTCGATGTTCTGGATGCCGGGTTTTTGTGAAATCAGGCTATACATATCGGCTATCCACCAATCGGCAGGGGCAAAACTTAGTACGTGTTCAATGCCGCTTTTATCTACAGTATAGCCCCTTAAACATCCGGCTGTTACAAAAGCCGAATACTTGCACACCTCGCCATAAGTAAGCAAAAATTGCTTCCGCTTTACTTTTTTAGGCTGCAAATAGGCCGTGAAAATTTCCTGCTCTTCGCGGGTTAAATGGATGTGTTTTTCCAGATTGTTAAGTATCAGATTGAGCGGCATATGCAAAAATGTGGTTTATTTAGCTCATTACGCAGAGATGGACAATTAATCTATCCTGTTTTTTACAGGCATAGGGCATTTATTTAATAAATTTTAATTTAGCTTTATCAACCAGCAAATAAGCCATGCCAAAATAAGCGCATGTTATGCTTATAAAGCGGTATGGATAGCGAAAAATTATCAATATGATTGTGAATGGCTTTTAAACAAGGCCTGAAGCATAAACAAATAAACCTGGAGCGCATTACCAATTACTGCGTTAATTGATTTTAAAGATAAATTTTATGGTGAAAAATTATTTTTTAACGATCTGCCTGTTTGTTATTGTTGCTTCGTCTGTTAATGCACAGCAGAAATTTAATGGCCTTGATGTCGGGCTCGGAAACCTTTACCGCGTATCAGATGCTAAAACAAGGTCAATCAGTCCGGAAAACTTTACAGGTGAAAAAGGCAAGGGCGGCATGGCCACTACAGGCACCGGCTCC
Source organism: Mucilaginibacter angelicae (assembly GCF_042434235.1). Lineage (NCBI taxonomy): Bacteria > Pseudomonadati > Bacteroidota > Sphingobacteriia > Sphingobacteriales > Sphingobacteriaceae > Mucilaginibacter > Mucilaginibacter angelicae. Next base: position 3,551 of record NZ_JBHLTS010000077.1, read on the forward strand.
AATGCCTCGCGAGATCTGGGGCAGACCTGGAAAGTAAGCCCAAGCGTTATCATTAAAAAACATACAACTTTTACCGTTGGCGAAATAAATGGTTCCGGTGCAATTCAGCATATCTGGATGACACCTACCGGAAACTGGCGTTATTCTATACTTCGTTTTTATTGGGATGATGAAACTACCCCATCTGTTGAGGTACCTGTAGGGGATTTCTTTTGCATGGGCTGGGGGGAATACGCACCTGTTCAATCGCTGGCTGTAGCAGTTAATCCTGGCAGTGCTTTCAATTGTTACTGGCCAATGCCTTTTCGCAAAAAATGCCGGATTACTATGGAAAACATTGACGATGAGGATATGGTGTTATATTACCAGGTTGATTATACTTTGACCGATGTACCCGAAGATGCAGGTTATTTCCACGCGCAGTTTCGCCGGGTAAATCCGCTGCCATATAAAAAAGATTATGTTTTGGTGGATAGCATTAAAGGCAAAGGGCAATACGTGGGTACTTATATTGCTTATGGCTCCAATAAAAACGGCTGGTGGGGCGAAGGTGAGATCAAGTTTTTTATGGATGGCGATACTAAATTCCCTACGATAAACGGTACCGGCACGGAGGATTATTTTTGCGGATCATACGATTTTGATACCCGGCACAAGGATGCCGACGGTAAGGAAAAACCAGGCACCGAATACACCGAATTTTGCAGCCCTTATAGTGGATTGCCGCAGGTGATCCGTGGCGACGGGCATTATAATATTGCGCAACGCTTCGGCTTGTACCGCTGGCACATTGTAGATCCTATCCGCTTTGAAAAAAGTTTAAAGGTTACCATACAGGCATTAGGCTGGCGGCATGATGGGCGGTATATGCCTTTGCAGGACGATATTGCTTCAACTGTGTTCTGGTATCAAACCGGCGAACACGGCCCTTTCCCTAAATTTCCCTCAAAAGACGAACTGGAAGTAAACTAATGAAATTATATAAACTTGCCAAAGGTAGCTTACTGCAGCATAACGGTTCATCATATATTATTGATGATGAATGGGATAAATTGATCAACCGTGACGGTTTAGCCGCCTATTTGGAATTGATCACTACGGAGACTACGGCTTTAAGTACCGAGGTAGAGAACGAACATTTAAACGGCAAAATACTGCCGCCGATAGGCAGCCAGGAAGTTTGGGCAGCAGGCGTAACTTATTTACGCAGCCGCGATGCCCGCATGGAGGAATCTGAAACCGGTGCGAGCCTGTATGATAAGGTTTATGATGCTCCCCGTCCCGAGCTTTTCTTCAAGGCGCTTGCCCATCGCGTATCCGGCCATAAGGGCGAGGTTTATATCCGCAAAGATTCGGAATGGAATGTTCCTGAGCCCGAACTTACCTTGTTTGTCAACGCAAAAGGAAATATCCAGGGATACACTATTGGCAATGATATGAGCTCGCGCAGTATAGAGGGAGAAAACGCCCTGTACCTGCCGCAGGCTAAAGTATATGAAAAAAGTGCCGCGCTTGGGCCATGCCTTTATGTTACATCGTCGGCTATCCCCGGCGAAACGGTAATTAGCATGAACATTAAACGTGCCGGTGAGTTGGTTTTTGAAGATGAAACAACCGTATCGCGCATTAAACGTTCCTTTACCGAACTTACCGGTTATTTATACAGCGAATGCGATTTTCCTAACGGATGCTTTCTGATGACGGGTACCTGCCTGGTACCGCCGCCAAGCTTTACTTTGCAGGCAGACGATGTAGTGGAGATTAGCATAGATCATATCGGAACGATGGTAAACGTGATCGGTTTAAATCCCAAACATAAATAACGGTATGATGCAGCTTTTAAAAAAGTCATCATTTGTTTTGCTGCTTGCCGGTTTAGCGTCATGTACTATGCGCAACCCTCAATTACCAATGAAAGGAACTTTTGGATCTGATCTTGATTTTTTAAAAGCGAAGGATAGTGTTATCGTTTTAAGGGATAACAGCGGTTTGGGACAGGTCATCGTTTCGCCAAAATACCAGGCAAAGGTTTTTACCTCGACAGCTGAAGGATTAAACGGCAAAAGCTTCGGATGGATCAAATATGAAACATTCGATCTGAAACAGCCCGACCCGCACATGAATGCTTTTGGCGGTGAAGATCGCCTGTGGCTTGGGCCGGAAGGCGGGCAATTTTCGCTGTTCTTTAAGCCCGGCACCAAAATGGAATTTGCCAATTGGCATACGCCTGCTGCGGTTGATAACGAAAGCTGGGACTTGATCTCCTCATCGGATAAAAAAGTATCCATGAGCAAAAGCACGCATCTGCAAAATTATGCCGGTACCGATCTATCAATTAAGCTGGAGCGTGATGTGGAGATCATGGAGCCGGAAACCATCAGGCAAACCTTGGGTATAGATGAAGATAAAGCAGTAAAATCGGTAGGCTTCAATACGGTAAATACAATTATTAATGCCGGTGATAAAGCCTGGGATAAAACCAGCGGCGCACCATGCTTGTGGAATCTGGATATGTTTACGCCATCGCCCAAAGTGGTGATCGTAGTTCCGTATAATGAAAAAGCCACTGGTAAAGTAGCTACTACCAATTATTTTGGTGAGATCCCAAAAGACAGGATCACTTATAAAAATGGGATCCTGCTGTTTAAAGCCGATGCTAAAAGCCGGGGTAAACTGGGTATCCCGCCAAACCGGGCAAAAAACATAGCCGGCAGCTACGATGCTGAAAACGAGGTTTTAACCATAACCGTTTTTGATGTAGATAGCACCGCTTCCTATCTAAACCAGGAATGGAAAACGGATACAGCACCTTATAGCGGTGACGCGGTAAATGCCTACAACGATGGGCCGCTGGCCGATGGTAAACAGATGGGGCCTTTTTATGAGATAGAAAGCGTATCACCTGCCGCATTCCTTAAACCCGGCGAAAAATTTACGCATAAACATAGTGTATTCCACTTTACAGGCAATAAAGCTGCATTAAATAAAATAGCATTAAAAACGCTGGGGATCTCCCTGGATGATATTTCAGCAACATTTAAATAACAGATCAATATATATCAACCATAAACACTAATGTCAAAAAACAACGCCCTGTTCGCAGTAGCATTAATTACTTCCCTGTTCTTCATCTGGGGGTTCGCGCTCAATCTTAACCCGATCTTAATTCCGCACTTAAAAAAAGCCTGCCAGCTTAATGACCTTCAATCCTCATTGATTGATTCGGCTTCCTACATCGCTTATTTTATATTGCCTATCCCTGCCGCGCAGTTCATGAAAAAATATGGCTACAAAGGGGGGATCATTTTAGGTTTGATACTTTTTTCTACAGGCGCGTTCCTGTTTTTCCCTGCGGCTGCGGTACGTAACTATTCGTTCTTTTTAGCTGCACTGTTCATCGTGTTTTCGGGAGCAGCGTTTTTGGAAACAGCGGCGAATCCTTATATCACTGTTTTGGGTGACCCGGCAGGCGCCGAAAGACGTATCAATTTTTCACAGTCCTTTAACGGTTTGGCCGCTACTCTGGCTCCATTGATCGGTGGGAAATACATTCTTTCGGGCAAGGTATTAACGGATGCAGAGTCGAGCAAAATGTCGCCCGATCAACTGAACGAATATCTTAACCACGAAGCTTCGTCTGTGCAATTGCCATTTATTGTAATAGGCATCGCAGTGCTTGTTGTTGCATTTTTAATTTATCGCACCCACTTCCCGCCAATTGTTGAAGAAACCAGCCATGAAGCAGTTAATGATAACCGCCCGCTTGGTGCAAGAATAGCGGAACTGTTAAAGGTAAAAAGTTTAAGGGCCGGCATTTTGGCAGAATTTCTGTATGTTGGTGCACAGGCTGGTGTAAGCAGCTTCTTTATCCGTTATTCCGAAAAAGTAGCCGGATTTGCTGAAAAACCGGCATCGTTTTATCTTACCATTGCTTCCGCAGGTTTCATGGCAGGCAGGTTTATCGGTACATTGCTCATGCGTTATTTCAACCCGGTTAAGCTGCTCATTACTTATGCCGTTATCAACATTTTCCTGATAGCTATGGCCGTAACGTTAAAAGGCGAAGTTGCTGTTTACGCGCTAATGTGTACCTGGTTCTTCATGTCAATTATGTTCCCAACTATTTTCTCCTTAAGTATTCGTGGACTTGGCGCCAAAACTAAGCTCGGTTCATCTCTGGTGATCATGGGGATTGTAGGCGGTGCTATATTCCCGGTGATCATGGGTAGGGTATCGGATGCTACACATAACATTCAGATGGCGTATATAGTGCCGGGCTTCTGCTTTCTTGGCATTTTGATATTTGCTATTAATAATCATAAAGTTAAAAAGCTGGCAATGGTCGGCAGTCATTAATATATCTATCATCATACTAAAATGAATTTACAACTTACAGATAAGGTAATCATAGTTACCGGCGGGGCCAAGGGTATAGGCGAGGGCATAGTGAAAGTATTAGCTGCTGAAGGCGCTATCCCGGTTATTGTAGGCAGGAGTGAGGCAGATAATCTGAAAGTGGTTCAGGCTGTTGAAGCAGCAGGCCATAAAGCATACCAGGTGGTGGCCGAACTTACCGATCCTAAAGCAAGCGAAAACGCGGTGAACGAAGTGGTGGCCAAACTGGGCCGCATCGACGGATTGGTGAACAATGCCGGTGTAAATGATGGCGTTGGTTTGGAAAGCGGTGATTACGAGGGCTTCATTGCTTCCCTGCATAAAAATATGGTACACTACTACCTGATGGCCCACCATGTCCTGCCCGAACTAAAAAAATCAAAAGGAGCTATCCTCAACATTACCTCAAAAACAGCCGATACCGGCCAGGGGCATACTTCAGGTTATGCGGCATCAAACGGTGGACGTAACGCGCTTACCCGCGAATGGGCAGTTGAATTGCTGAAATATGGGATCCGTGTAAATGCGCTGGTAGTAGCTGAGTGCTGGACTCCGCTTTACGCCAACTGGATCAAAACCTTGCCCGATCCTGAAGCAAAACTAAAAGAGATCGAATCAAAAATTCCGCTCGGCAACCGGATGACCACATCCGAAGAAATTGCCAACACCGTAGCGTTTTTATTGTCGCCTTTATCAAGCCATACCACCGGTCAGTTAATTTATGTTGATGGCGGTTATGTGCATTTAGACAGGGCGCTGGCTAACGCATAAAAAATAAAAATATCCCCCCGTTGACCGTGTCCTCACGGTCAACCTACGTACCATAAAAAAAGCGCCCGTAAGGACACGGACGCGGGGATAAAAATATGTCATTGCGAGGAACGAAGCAATCGTACGGAAGCATAGCCGCTCTGTATAGTATGCGATTGCCACGCTATCGCTCGCAATGACATGTTGTAGAAATCAGTGGCCTCCTTTACAACGAAAACCCTTTTAAATACTGCTTCGCATAAGTCTCCCCCCAGTCTTTCATGGCATTTTGCAGTACGGTAAGGAAGCTTTTGTTATTACCTGCTTTTCCCTTTTTAGGCGCGATGAGCGATTTTTCATCTACCGGTTGTTCGGTAACTTTGGTGGCAAACCAGGTTATGTTTTCGTGCGGCAGGGCAACACCCAATATCATGCCCGGTAAACCATTAAATGATTCAGGCCCACCTGAAACAGGAATCTCGTCGGTATAAAAAGCAACCACATAAATCGAATCAAGAATCAGCCCGTTTGCCCTGCGGCATGTATAGCCTGCAATGTCCCGGGTTTCGCCGGTTAACTTCCATTTAATGTGGCGGGTAGTATCCTTTACTAAAAAGGTTTCTTCAAACACCTTTTTTTGACTTGTACTTATCCCCGTATTAAAATCAGTAAATATGGTATTGTTTTGGATAGCCATCGGCAATTCATCCCCAAAGTTGTTTGGTGTGTATTCCGGCTCTATAGGGGTGAACAAGGTTTGGTTATTACCAAATTTTAGGGTGCTTTTCAATACCTTAAACTGTGGCTTGCTTTTTTTGTACTGATCATACATGGGCTGATACCAGGCTTCATTATCCTTATTAATCATTTTTTGCAGCATTGCCCACATATTTGATGATTTATCATACTCAATGGTGCCGTGAAAGGTAAAGTGCTTGTTGCCCTGCGCCAGTAAGAGGTTTGTGCTGAATAGCAGTATAGTTGTTATGGTTAAAATCTTTTTCATGATAGGTTATTTTTTAGGTGCACCGCCTCCAACTTTGTTAAAATCCCAGGTTAATGAAAACATAAAATATCTCCTGATAGTAGTATAACGCTCCTGGGTAAGTACATTGGCCGATCCCGTACGGTTATAGCCGGTATTTTGATTTAGCAGATCATTACCCGATACGGTAGCTTTCAGGGCATCTTTCATGAATGTTCTGGATATGTTAGCATTCAGCAGGAAGCGTCTGAAATCTTGTGGGAATGATTTTGTTGGCGCGTTATAGGTATAGTTGCCATCTGAGCCGATCTGGAATTTGCCGGGCAGGTAAACGTTGAACCCTCCGTTGGCATTAAATCCGCGGCCGTTGTTAGTCAGTATAGTATTAAGAGATGATGAGTTGATAGTATAAGAAGGTCCCGCCGAGATCCAGGCATCGTACTTTTTTTCCTTATATTTAGATAGCCTGATGCTGCCCGAATAACTATATGATTTAGTTTCGTTAAGCACATCGTTTGAAAGGTTATAGTAAGTATTACCATTACCGGATAATTCAAAACCTGCATTAATGTCCAGGCCGGGAATCTTTCTTTCAAAATAACTATTTACCCAAAAATTACTGGTTGATTTATTTTTAAGGTTTGATGATTGATAAGTACTGATACCGGTGGTAGTATCACGCATTACATTGCTTACAATCGGGTTACTGGTAGTAGAGTATGATCCGCTGATCCAGATATACTGGTTGCTGATCACCTTGTAAGAGTTATAGCTGATGTTATACCTGTTGGTAAACGACGGCTTTAATCCGGCGTTACCTACCTGTATGTTTAATGGGTCGGTGTTTACCCTGACAGGTTGGATCTGATCAATATTGGGCTGCGTGGTATTACCGTTGTAGCTCACACGGATGCTTGATTGCTTGGTGAATTTATATTGGAACGAAGCCTGCGGGTACCAGTTGGTAAAGTTACGTGTAAGGTCGGGAATGTGCCCAAATTCATCAACCTGTTTAAATTTTACGCCTGCAACCTTGGTGCCGAAGTTGAACGAATATTTGGCTTTTTGCAGGTTAAATACTGCACCTCCCTGGTTTGACAGCTGGTTCAGTTTGTAATCGCTGCTGTAAACACTGTCTAAAGCGGTGTAAACGGTAGCTGTGTTAGCCGGTTTATTGAAAGTACGCCTGTCGGCGGTGGCATTGTTTACAGCTAAAGCATAGCTAATGGCGAGGGTGAAATCTTTTGCTAACGGCTCGGTATAGGTTACGTTCGTATTGATGTTAGTACTTTTGGTTTTATTTGCCTTGTATTGATCGAGGGTGTCTTTGTTGGCAAACACGCCAACCGAATCATAGAACTGCGTGTTGGATTTTAAGAACCCTTTGGAATCACTTTCGTTGTAAGCCGTTTTAAAGTTTATCGATAGTGTACGGCTTTTCTTTTTGAATTTTTTGGTATAGAAGGCATTGGCATTAAATACCTTGCTATCAACATTGGCGCTGTTGTCACGGTCGTTACTGTTGATGAGGCTGCCATCAAGGCGGCGGGTTTTCGTGGTGAAACTGCTTCGGGTATCACTATTTCTCAATGTGCCGTCGGCAGTGATCTTCAGGTTCTGCATCGAGTCGAGTTTTACCTGGTAATTTAAATCCAGTTTTTGACGAAACAGGTAGTTATGATTGGTTTGATCGCTGTTGCTGTTTGAAATGTTGCCCGGAAAGTTATTTTGCTGCTGGGTATTCTTGGTGCCATCAACTGTAAGCGAGCCTATCTTATAATTGGTATTTAATGATTCTTTATCGTTATTCCATTTGGTATCATAATGCAGGCCTCCGGTGCGCGCCAATGGTTTGCCTTCGCCGTTATACTGACCGCCAAAGCTGTCAAGATCATCACCACCACCGCCAAAGATATAAATGCCGCCGTCGTCACCAAACTCCATATTACCGCCGCCGCCATACTTGTTGTTATCTTCCCAGCCTAAGCCTGTTTTACCGGTATTACCTATAGTGCCGTAAGCCGAAAACTTTTGCCTGCCCTGGAACCGGTTAAACAAGGCCTGTCCCTGGTAATAACCATCAGTACCTATACCGCCATCAAGCTTGCCAAAGTAGCCGTTCTTTTTATCTTCTTTAAGTTTAATGTTAATAGTTTTATCCTTTACGCCATCATCAATGCCGGTAAATGCGGCCTGGTCGCTTTTTTTATCATAAAGCTGTACTTTATCCACCATATCGGCGCGGAGGTTTTTGGTAACGAGTGTAGGATCATCGCCAAAAAATTCTTCACCATCAACCAATACTTTTTTTACTGTTTGGCCTTGTGCTGTGATCTTGCCGTCTTTATCCACCTCAATACCGGGGAGCTGTTTCAGCAGGTCTTCAACTTTTGAATTAGGCTGGATATTGTAAGCTGCCGGGTTAAACTCGGTGGTATCACCTTTAATTTTGATGGCAGCTGCTTTGCCTTTTACGATAACTTCCTGTAAAAGCCTTTCTTTAAGCAGCATGCTGATCCGGCCAAAATCGTGTGTGGTATGCGCCGAATCTAACGTAAAACGCTCTACAAAATCGGCATAACCGGGGTAGGTTGCCAGTATAATGAATTTCCCTTTGCTTAAATTGTTAATGGTAAATGTGCCATCTTCTTTAACGCGGGTAAATTTTTGAAGGATGGAATCTTTAGCGGTTATAATGCTGATACTGGCGTTTGCTAATTTGGAATTTGCAACGGTATCGGCTAACGTTCCTTTAATGTTGTAATTGGTTTGGGCCGATAAATTTACTGCGCCCACGAAAAATAGCAGTAGTCCAATAATTGTGATTTTCATAAGGTCGATTATGAAAGCCAAAATATAACTAAATGGTTAGTTGTGCAAGGTATTTAACATTTAGTACTGTACATTTAACATTTCATCGCTAAAATTTAACATTTGGTCGTGGTTGGAAGTGTTAAAATATCGGGGTGATAGCATGGCACAGACCGGCCGGAGGCCGGGGAATAGTTGCCACTCGCCAGAGGCGAGCGGTGTCTTAAGTTTTTTATGTCATTGCGAGGCACGAAGCAATCGCACGGAAGCATAGCCGCTCTGTAGAGCATGCGGTTGCCACGCTGCGCTCGCAATGACATGGTTTTTTAGTTTCCGATACTACTCATACCTCAACGCCTCAATAGGATCAAGCCTTGCCGCTTTTTGCGCCGGATAATATCCAAAGAAGATCCCCGTAATAGCGCAAACTACAAAGGACAGCAATACCGACGATTCTGAAACGATGGTTGGCCATGACAAGGTGAGTGTAACCAGGTTTGATGATACAATACCTAATACAACCCCAATAATACCACCGGTGATACTGATCAGGATGGCTTCCATTAAAAACTGCAGCATAATATCTTTTCCGCGGGCTCCGATAGACATGCGCAGGCCAATCTCACGGGTGCGTTCTGTTACCGAAACGTACATGATGTTCATAATGCCGATACCGCCTATCACCAGGGAGATGCCGGCAATTACGGTAAGCAGCACGGTAAGTAACCCGCTGGTTGAGCTTAGGGTATTGATGAGCTCGGCCTGGGTACGTACAGTGAAATCGTTATCCTCACTGTCGCGCAAGCGGTGCGAGTCGCGGAGGATCTGGGTCATTTCGGTTACAGCAGCGTCGGTTACCTGCTCGTTTGCTGCCGAGGCGTAAATGTTTTGGTAATAGATAGTTGCCAGGATCCTTTTTTGGATGGTGGTATAAGGCGCTATCAGGATATCGTCCTGATCCTGCCCGAAAGCGTTTTGTCCTTTAGGATTGAGGATGCCGATGATCTGAAAGGGGATCTTGTTAAACCGAATCACCTTGCCTATCGGGTTTTCACCGTTGGGGAACAGGTTGTCAATAACCGTTTGCCCTATCAAACAAACCTTGGCCGAAGTCATTACATCCTGCTCGGTAAATGCGATGCCATCTTTTAGGCTCAGCTTACGGATATCCAGATAATCGGGACTAACCCCCTGGATAGATGTTGGCCAGTTGAGTGCGCCGTTAATAGCTTGCCCTTTTGAGGTGATGGATGGCGAGAGCTCGGTAATGTACTGTGCCTTTTGCAGGGCAGTGATATCTTTTTGGGTTAAAGTTTGAAAGCTTGACCCCGCTATCCGTACACCGCCGTTAAGGTTACTGCTTGGTAACACAGTGATCATGTTTGAACCCATGCTGGAGAGCTGGTCGTGAATACTTTGCTTTGACCCCTGCCCAATAGCTACCATTGCTATAACCGATGCCACACCGATGATGATACCGAGCATGGTTAAAAAGGCCCTCAGTTTGTTACGTAAGAGGGCTTTATAAGCTATCCTGATCAGGTTAAATAAATTCATGGTTGCTTCGCTTTAATAATCATCCGTAATTGGTAAGCTCGCAAGCACTTCTTTTGCCGACCGTTGATTGGCGTTTTGAGTATCCTTCTGGATCCGGCCATCACGCAGTTGTATGGTTCGACTACTGAAAGAAGCGATATCCGGCTCATGCGTTACAAACACAATGGTTTTACCCTGTTGCGAGTTGAGCTCCTGCATCAATGACATGATTTCGTACGATGTGCGGCTGTCCAGGTTGCCCGTAGCTTCGTCAGCAAGGATCATTACCGGCTCGTTCACAAGTGCCCGGGCTATGGCCACACGCTGCTGCTGCCCGCCCGAAAGCTGGCTTGGTGTATGGTCAAGCCGGTCGGCCAGTTTTACGGCTTCCAACGCATGGATAGCCCTTTCGCGGCGTTCGCTTACGCTGATCTCTTTGTTGTATAATAATGGTAGCTCAACATTTTCCAATGCTGATGTTCGTGGCAGCAGGTTATAAGCCTGGAAAACGAAGCCTATTTTACGGTTACGCAGTTGTGCCAGTTCATCGCGCGAGAGTTTTTTTACATCTACTCCATCCAAAAAATAATCACCGATAGAAGGTTTATCCAAACAGCCTAAAATATTGAGCAGGGTGGTTTTGCCACTGCCGCTGCTGCCCATAATGGTTAAAAACTCGCCGGCTTCTACCTCAAAAGAGATCCCTTTAAGCGCGCGCACGGTTTCGCTGCCCATCTGAAACTCGCGTTTCAGCTCGCGGATATCTAAGATCTTTTTGCTCATTGCCGGCGACCTCCCCCTCCGCCACGCGGCCTTTGCGGCATAAACGGACTGCCGGTTGATTTTGCAGCTGCTGTTGATGAACCTGAAGCTCCGCCGGTAACGCCGGTGATCACCGCATCATCGGCAGTTAAGCCCGATAGCACTTCAACCTGGGTATTATCATTTAAGCCGGTCTGGATTTTTTTGCGGACTATCTTTTTACCCTGTAATACCCATACAATGGCTGTTTGCTTATTTACACCGCTGCTGTCCTTGCGGCTTTTAGCGGTATGCATAGCGGCAGTATTATCATTAGCCCCGCCATTTCCGGCATTGCCTGCAGCGGTATTTCCGCCCTGGCCCCCGCCTTTTTTCTTATTGCCTTTATGCCCCATCTTACCTACTATTTCGTAATCCTTCATCAATGCCGAATCGGGTGTAAAGCTTAAGGCTTTGGCCGGGATCAGGAGGGCGTTGTTAACTTCTTTGGTGTAAATGATGATGCTGGCGGTCATGCCGGGTTTCAGCTTCATATCATCATTTGGTGCGTTGATAATGGTAGTGTAAGTAACCACGTTTGATGATACCGAAGGGTGCAGCCTGATATCCTCAACTGTACCGGCAAACTGATCGTTAATAAAAGCATCTACTGTAAATGAAGACCGCTCACCCGCTTTTACATCGCCTATATCGGCTTCATCCACATTGGCTTCCACTTCCATTTTGGTGATGTCTTTAGCTAATACAAACAGCGTTGGTGTACTGAAACTTGCAGCTACGGTTTGGCCTACGCTTACATTACGGTTAAGCACCACGCCATCAATAGGCGAGTAGATATCCGCATAGGATAAATTCTTTTCGGCCGAACGTACCTGTGCTTCGGCGCTTTTAACCTGCGCTTTTGCCGCGTTGAGCGTGTTGAGTGCCGTGTCATAATCGGCCTTACTGATGGCATCAGTTTTAAACAGCAGGTTTTGCCTGCCGAAGTTATTTTGCGCAAATACAAGCTGACTTTGAGCGTTGAGCAATGTGCCCTTGGCCTGGTCAACCGTGGCCTGTAACAGTGATTTATCCAGTTCGGCAATAAGCTGGCCTTTTTTAACTTTCGAATTAAAATCGGCATAAACATATTTGATAATGCCTGATACCTGGGTACCTACTGTTACAGTATCAACCGGCTCAATACGGCCTGTGGCGGTTACGCTTTGGGCTATGTAACCCTTGGTTGGCTTTTGGGTTTGCAGCACAATGGGCTCTTCCTTTTTCCTGATAAACAGGAACCAGATGAGCACCAGCACCGCCACTATGCCTGCAATAATGAGTATCTTTTTATAACTGCTTTTCATGATAACCGGTATTATAATGTAATAGGTACCCCCCTGTAAAAATCATAGATCTTTAATGTAAGCAGGGCATTGTATTTTGCCTGCACAAATGATTGCTGTGCCTGCACAAACAGGTTTTTCTGTAATAAAAAATCAACCGTATTGGCTACACCAACTTTAAGCTGTTCGCTGGCAATTCGGTAGCTTTCCTTGCTGTATTTATATTCTTCGGCGGCGGCGTCAAACTGGCTGCGCGCGTTTTGTACATTAATGTAAGCGCGCTCAACCGTTTGCGATAAGGTTATCTTTGTGTTTTTAAGATCCAGCTGCGATTGCTTTACGCTGATCTTTGCTTCTTCAACCTGGGTTTTTACCACCCGTTTGGTGAAAATTGGGATGGCCAGGGTAAGCCCTAACTGCTGATAAAAGTTATTATTGATCTGGTTGCCGAATGAAACGCCCTGTCCGTTGGCATAGCCGGTATTAAGTGATGCACCTGCTGTAAGCGTAGGTTTGTAGCCCGCCCTTGCTTTCTCTACATCAAACTGTGCTATCTTAACGCCTAACTCACCATTCTTAACCTCCGGTCGGTTTTGCAGGGCCGTTTGTTCTGCTTCGCGGAAAGATGAAATACTGTCGATGGGAGCAATCACCGTATCGGGCTGCATGATGTCAAAACTCAGGTCTGTTGGTAATACCAGTAATTGCTTCAGGTTAAGCAGGTCATTACGAACAGCGTTTTTTGAATTTACCAGTGTATACTGATCGGTAGCCTGCTGGGCCTGCAGCTGGATGAGATCTTTACGGGCTACGCTACCCACGTTATATCGTTGTTGCTCCAATTTAACCTGGGCCTGGGTGGTGCTGAGCAGATCGGTATTGTAAATAATGGTTTCTTTATCCAGCAGTACGGTGAGGTAAGCCTGGGTTATCTGTAAAACAATGTCGTTTTCCTGTTGCAAAATGCCCAGGTTGGCCGATTGTACCTGCAGGTTTTTTTGCTGGATATTGTTGTTAATATAACTGCCGTTGTAAAGCGTTACATTTGAGCTTACCCCGTACGAGCCGGATATGTTATAACCCGAATGCCTGCCGTTATCGCCATTGCTGAAATTATTGCCATGGGCAAAAGTTTGTGAACCCGTGGCCGAAAGATCGGGCAGGCGGGCGGCTTTGGCCAACAAATATTCCTGCTGACTGGTTTGCTGTGACAGGCGCAGCGAATTGATTTGAATATTGTTCTTTTTGGCATAATCAATACACTTAGCCAAATCCCACCTGAGTGATTTGCCCACCAGCGTGCTATCCTGTGCATGGAGGTACAAACTGCCTGTGAGCAAAAAAAAGAACGTTATGGTATGTTTTATTTTCAATGGCATAGTTTTTTTAAATTATACCTGTAGTGGCTAATACATACTCGTTAATGCAAGTATGAATACCGCCTTGTGGCAAAATGTTTTAATATGACTACCCTTAAGCTTGTAAGTAATGTATTATTTTTATTACGATAAGTGCTTGATAGGCAGGTTATAGTTGAAAAAGTGCACTGAGGTGCATTTAGAGCAGGTTTAACGCGTTTGTGTAAAAAGTTTTTTACGGTTGGTTGAAATGTATCCTGAGATTTAAAAATAACTATGCCGGTACAATAAGTTAACAGGCGAAATGATGAAAATCTCCCTCGTGCGATACCCAAAAAATACATATTTTAGCACATTATTCTAACCTGAAACGCTGCTCTGGTCAGCGAGTTTAAACATGTATTGTAAATGGTAAAAAAAAGTAAGGTTTTAATGCTTTCAAAAAGGGCATATAAGCTTGTATTGCTTTTTGTTATGTTGCTGTCTGCAATTAAAAGCAGGGGGCAGGGCTTGCAATTCGGTTCAAATGATAGCCTGATGAGTAAGCGTACCTCGTACCAGGTTTTTAAGGATGATCTGCCAACATTTCATGACCGTTTAATTATCGGGTTTGACCTTTCATTATGGGATAACCAGCACCTTGGCTATATCTTAAACCTGACCGATGATAAGGGTAACTCGTACAGCCTGAGCGCTATTTACAACCAGGGTTCGTTCCTCAACTTCAATATTGATAGCAGGAGCAATAAGCTCAGTATTCCACTTGCCGATGCTATGCTGAAAAGGCGGAAATGGTTTAAGGTAATAGTTGATCTTGATCTCAAAGGAGACAAAGTAGGGATTTCCGTAAACGGGAAATGGTACCGTGCAGCGGAACTGGGTTTTACCGGTAAAATAACAGCTAAGATCACCTTTGGCAAAAACGAACATTATTCGGACGTGCCCAACATGGCCATCAAAAACCTGGTTGTTAGCAACAATGATAAAACTTATACATTCCCGCTTAATGAATGGACCGGCAACGATGTTTTTACTGACGACGGTGATAACTTAGGCCATGTTGATAACCCGGCCTGGCTCATTAATGAATCATACTTTTGGAAACAGAAGTTCGTGCGCACTTTTAATGAAGTTGCAGGCATTAACTTCAATGAAAAAAATGAGCAGTTCTTTATTTTTAAAAGTGATTCGCTCATGCTTTATGATGTTGAGCACGATGCGGTTTGGTCAAAACCATTTAAAAGCAAGCTGGGTGTGCCCCTGCACCTGGGTAAAAGCATTGTAAATATTAAGGAGAATAAATGCTACTTGTATGAAGTGCTGAGGGCTTCACAGCCAGGCCCAAGTATTGCTTCCTTCAATCTTGACAGCCTTAACTGGGATTTTTACGGTAAATCTACCATCACTGAACAAAGGCATCACCACAACATTTTTTACGATAAAGATTTTAACAACTTTTACTTGTTTGGGGGATACGGGTCCTTTAAATACTACAATAACTTTTTTGAATACGATAAGGCTACAGATAACTGGGAGAAGCAAAACTTTACCGGCGATGTGATCAATCCCCGCTTTTTTTCGGCAGCAAGTACAGCTGATAATAACAATGATGTTTACATTTTTGGTGGTTACGGCAATCAATCGGGTAACCAGGTTGTGGGTGGGATGCATTATTATGATCTGTACCAGGTTAACCTCGGCAATCATACCATCAAAAAACTTTGGGAAATAAAGCCGAATGAAGAGGCGTTTGTGCCGGCCAATAATCTCATCGTATCAAAGGATAAGCAGTTTCTTTATGTGTTATGTTATCCGCATGAACGGCCAAAAACAAGTTTACGCCTGTACAAATTTTCAATAAAAGATGGTTCATATCAAATTGTGAGCGGCACCATTCCTGTAGTATCCGAACGGATAGAGACCGACCATAACCTGTTTTACAACGCTAAGCAGGATGTGTTTTACTGTACAACACAGGAGTTTGAAACCCCATCGCGCTCGGCCATAAAAATCTTTGCGCTTACTGCACCTCCCGTAAGCCAGGAGGCCTATATGGCTGCTCATGAGCCTCCAAAAAAAACTTTTACGTTATACAGGATTTTAGGCGGAGCATCTGCACTGGTTTTACTGGCTGGCATTGTCACATTTTTCCTCAGGCGAAGAAAAGATGATGAGGAACCAATACCTGTTGAAAATGAAGAAGTAATTACCGATGAGACAGACAAAAAGGATGAGGCTGGTAACAAAGTCAACGCTGTTTACCTGTTAGGTGAGTTTACAGTTTACGATAAAAACAAACGGGATATTACTTACCTGTTTAGCCCTAAGATTAAACAGCTGTTCATCCTTATTTTGTTAAACAGCCGCGAAAAAAACGGTGTTGTATCAAAAAGGATCTCTACTACATTATGGCCCGATAAAGATGTGGTCAAAACCAAGAATATCCGCGGCGTAACCATCAATCACCTGCGCAATATCCTTTCGGATATTGACGGACTGGAACTTGCCTTTTTGAATGATACCTATAGCTTTATCATTACCGAAGGTTTTTACTGCGATTATTTTGTGGTGAGGGATTCGCTTAAACAAACTAATGGTGCCGAACCTGCAGTGTTTAATCACTTTGATCTTGTTGCCCGCGGTGGCCTCTTACAGCATATCCCCGAAATATGGCTCGATGATTTTAAGCAGGAGTATGAAGAAGCGCTGATGCCGGTTATTTTGCCGGTGATAAAAAAAGTTTACGATGCCCTTGATTATAAAAGAGCACTGGAAATTTCACGCGTTGTGCTAAGTATCGACCCTTTTAACGATATCGGGATTAAGTTTAAGCTTAAGGCCCTGCGCCGCACCAAAGGTATTGAACATGCCCGGAAAATTTATGAAGAGTTTAGTGCCGAATATGAGAAATCATTAGGCGAGGAATACCCTGTTCCTTTCGAAAAGATCTGTTCCAATAAGCCTGATCAGCGTTGATATTCCAATTAAAAGTCTGGTAATTAATGCGTTTTTAAGAAGGATGAATGTTTTATGAATAAATCCTACTAAATATATAGATTTAATAGAATATTTATATATTTGCAACAGATTAGTTTGCAAATGGGGTTCATTTTTAAACTAAATGGCAGGAGCTGGCCGGCAGCAATTGGATGGTTCGATTCCACCCCTGCATCTCTTCTCTCTCTCATGATTTATGTTTTATAATTGGTTAGCAAAAAGAGTACCTGCCCATCAGGAACTCTTTTGCCTTTTTTGGGTGTTTTAAAACTTTTGTCATGCTGAGGAACGAAGCATCTTCTTCGCCCTGTATAGCGAATCTGCATATCGCAGAAGATTCTTCGCTATCACTCAGAATGACAAAGAATTATTGAATTAATATCGTTCAGCTTTAACAATTCACCAGATCTTTAAAATCGTAATCATACGTATCATAAGCAAATTTTAACCAGAAAAGTCATTAAATGACATTTTACAGGATAAAATACTTATTAAAATAATTTAAAAAGTTCTTTTAATTCAAATTTAGTTTTATTAAGTTTGTATTGATAATGCACAGCTTATTATTATACGTAATTTACTTTACCCTCATGTCGGTGAGGATAAACATTTTTGTTAATTGGTTTGATAAAAATCCTCGCCCCGGCGGGGGTTTTTTGTATAGCGACTTTTTTAAACTTTAACATATAACACATAGGTTCTGAACAAATTATGGCACGATTAAATTTATTGGAAGAGACGCGTTACGAGAAGTTACCTGTAAGCGTGTACAGCAACCAGCACGAAGCCTCGGTGGCGGTAGCGAACCGGATAGCAGATCTGATCCGTTCGAAACAAGCCAAAGGCGAAAAAGCGGTATTGGGCCTTGCCACCGGTGTAACCCCGATAGGGGTGTATGCCGAACTGGTGAGGCAGCACAAAGAAGCAGGCTTAAGCTTTAAAAATGTGATCACTTTCAACCTGGATGAGTACTACCCGATGAAACCCACAGCGCAGCAAAGCTATGTGACTTTTATGTACGATAATTTGTTCAGCCATATTGATATAGAAAAAGATAACGTTCATATTCCCGATGGCACACTGGATAAAGATGAAGTTGTAGCCTTCTGCCTTGCTTACGAAAAACAGATCGAAGAGCTTGGTGGATTAGACCTTCAGATCTTAGGTATCGGCCGTACAGGTCACATTGGCTTCAACGAGCCGGGATCGGCACCAAATTCAGGAACCCGAATGGTGACTCTTGATGATTTGACAAGGCGTGACGCTGCGCGGGATTTCGGTGGTAAAGCTGATGTGCCAACAAAAGCCATCACCATGGGGATCGGTACGATCTTCAAAGCAAGGGAGATCATCCTGATGGCTTGGAGCAAAAAGAAAGCACCGATCATCAAGAAGGCGGTAGAAGGGGAGATCTCTGGCGACGTACCTGCAACCTACCTGCAACTGTCACAACATGTAGAATTTGTATTGGATGCAGATGCTGCCTCAGAACTGACAAGGTTTGATACCCCATGGTTAGTTAAAGACTGCGTATGGGATAGCCAGTTAAAAAAGAAAGCAGTGATCTGGTTAGCCAATGAAATCAACAAACCGGTACTGAAACTAACGGAAGAAGATTACAACAACCACGGCATGGCGCAATTGGCGGTAGAGCAGGGCCCGGTATACAATATCAACATTGATATATTTAACCAGATCCAGCATACCATCACGGGCTGGCCGGGCGGTAAACCAGATGCGGACGATTCACAAAGACCGGAAAGGGCACTGCCGGCCAAAAAGAGAAGCATCATTTTTTCACCCCACCCGGATGATGATGTGATCTCAATGGGTGGTACGTTTATCCGTTTGGTAGACCAGGGCCATGACGTACACGTAGCCTACCAAACATCAGGCAACACAGCTGTTTGGGATGATGATGTGCTGAGGTACATGGAATTCGCTATCGATTTCACAAAAAGTATTGGCGAAGACACTGCCCATCTTCAAAAATCATATGAAGATATGCGCGCTTTCTTCCCAACCAAACAGCCAAACGAAATTGATACCCAGGAGATTAGGAACGTAAAAGGATTCATCCGTAAAACAGAAGCTATTTCAGGAGCAAGATATGCAGGACTTCAGGATGACCATATCCACTTTATGGCTTTGCCATTTTACGAAACAGGCAAAACCAAAAAGAACTCGGTAGGTGAGGAAGATATCCAGCTAACCATCGACCTGTTACAAAAAATAAAGCCGCAGCAGATCTTTGCTGCAGGCGATTTTGCAGATCCTAACGGAACGCATTTGGTATGCTTCAAGATCATACTGGCAGCATTGGACAGGCTGAAAGGCAAAGAAGCCTGGGTAGAAGATTGCTGGCTGTGGATGTACCGTGGTGCATGGCATGAGTTTGAGACCTACGAGATAGAGATGGCAGTACCATTATCGCCACAGGAAGTGATCAGGAAGCGTAATGCGATCTTTAAACACCAATCGCAGAAAGATACACCAGTATTCCCGGGCGATGATGCAAGGGAGTTTTGGGTACGTGCCGAAGACCGTACCCGTGACACCGCTCAACGCTATGACCGCCTCGGCCTTGCCGAATATGAAGCTATGGAAGCGTTTGTGAGGTATAAGTTTTAATATTTAAGTTCATGGATCATGGTTGATGGTTCATAGATCAACAAATTGTATTTTCCCCAGCGCCCGTGTCCCCACGGGCGCTTTTTTGTTGGATATAGTTGGCCGTGGGGACACGGCCAACGGGGGAATGTTAGCACTTACCCATCGTTTGTGTCTTCACCATAGGTGTTCGGAAGATGAAGGTCGTTTAGAAATTGCTGGTTTAAAAAGTCATGTCATTGCGAGGAGGTACGACGAAGCAATCTCGTAGCTATGCAGATCGGACATGCATTGGCTACGAGATTGCCGCGCTACGCTCGCAATGACATATTTTTTTATTTAAAATGGAGATAATTTCATCTTCCGAACACCTATGGTGTCTTCACGAATGACCTGTACCCAACAAAAAAAGCCTCCCCAACTGGGAAGGCTTTCAAATATTAAACCCGAAATCAAAATTCCGATATCCGAAATTAAGATGCCATTTGCTTGCGGATGATGTTCAACGCGCCGCCTGCTTTAAACCACTCAATTTGCTGAGCATTGTAAGTGTGGTTTACAGGGAATGATTCGGTTGAGCCATCTTTGTGGTGTAACACTACGGTTAACTGCTGGCCTGGAGCAAAAGTAGTTAAGCCGGTGATATCGATAGTGTCATCTTCCTGGATCTTATCGTAATCGTTGTTATCAGCGAAAGTAATACCCAGCATACCTTGTTTTTTAAGGTTGGTTTCGTGTATCCGGGCAAATGATTTTACCAGTATGGCACGTACGCCAAGGTGACGTGGCTCCATAGCTGCGTGCTCACGTGATGAGCCTTCGCCATAGTTTTCGTCGCCAACTACTATCGAACCGATACCTGCTGCTTTGTAAGCACGCTGGGTAGCCGGTACAGGGCCGTATTCGCCGGTTAATTCGTTTTTAACGTTATCGGCAGTAAGGTTAAAGTAGTTGATAGCACCGATCAGCATATTGTTTGAAATGTTATCCAGGTGACCACGGAATTTCAACCATGGGCCTGCCATCGAAATATGGTCGGTAGTACATTTACCTTTTGCTTTGATCAGCAGTTTTAAACCGGTGATATCGGTACCTTCCCATGCTTTAAACGGCTCAAGCAATTGTAAACGTGATGAAGTTGGAGAAACGATCACTTCAACCTTGCTGCCATCTTCAGCCGGGGCCTGGTAACCTGCATCTTCAACCGCGTAACCTTTAACTGGCATTTCGATGCCTTGCGGCTCGTCAAATTTAACCTGCTCACCAGCTTCGTTGGTTAAAGTATCGGTAAGCGGGTTAAAAGTTAAATCGCCTGCGATAGCAAATGCGGTAACAATTTCAGGAGATGCCACGAAAGCGTGGGTATTAGGGTTACCATCCTGGCGTTTAGCGAAGTTACGGTTAAACGAAGTGATGATAGAGTTTTTGCGGGTAGGATCGTCAGTATGACGGGCCCACTGGCCAATACATGGTCCGCATGCGTTAGCCAATACCACCCCGCCCATTTGAGCAAAGGTAGCAAGGTAACCGTCGCGGTCAACAGTGTAA
This sequence comes from Mucilaginibacter angelicae, assembly GCF_042434235.1. Lineage (NCBI taxonomy): Bacteria > Pseudomonadati > Bacteroidota > Sphingobacteriia > Sphingobacteriales > Sphingobacteriaceae > Mucilaginibacter > Mucilaginibacter angelicae. The sequence goes on from NZ_JBHLTS010000077.1 coordinate 24,628, forward strand.
CGTACAAGTTCCGAGCCCGGAGTAATGGTAAATTCGGCCTGGGTTTTTAATTTTTTATCAATAGCCTGTTTAGCAATAGAAGCCGAACGGGTAATGTCTTCGTAAGATGAGTTGGTACATGAACCGATCAAACCAACTTCCAGTTTGGTAGGCCAGCCGTTTTCTTTAACCGCCGTGGCGAATTTAGAGATAGGCCATGCCAGATCTGGTGTGAACGGGCCGTTTACATGTGGTTCAAGCTCAGATAGGTTAATTTCGATAACCTGGTCAAAATATTGCTCAGGGTTAGCATAAACTTCGTCATCGCCGGTTAAATGCTCAGCAATTGCATCCGCAAGCTCAGCGATATCGGCACGTTTGGTACCTTTAAGATAAGCAGCAGCTTTTTCGTCGTAACCGAAGATAGAGGTGGTAGCACCGATTTCGGCACCCATGTTACAGATAGTACCTTTGCCGGTTGCAGAAAGTGAACGTGCGCCTTCGCCAAAATATTCAACAATAGCACCGGTACCACCTTTTACAGTAAGGATCCCTGCTACACGAAGGATAACGTCTTTTGCTGAAGTCCAGCCTGAAAGTTTACCGGTTAATTTAACGCCGATCAGTTTAGGGAATTTAAGTTCCCATGGCAGGCCGGCCATTACGTCACAAGCGTCAGCACCACCAACACCAATAGCGATCATACCTAAACCACCTGCGTTAGGTGTATGTGAATCGGTACCGATCATCATACCACCAGGGAAAGCGTAGTTTTCCAACACTACCTGGTGAATGATACCTGCACCGGCTTTCCAGAAACCGATACCATATTTATCAGATACGGAGGCCAGGAAATCATAAACTTCGCGGTTAACGTCAACAGCAGTACTTAAATCTTCAACAGCGCCAATTTTAGCCTGTATAAGGTGATCGCAATGTACGGTAGATGGAACAGCAACCTGCGGGCGACCAGCTTGCATAAACTGCAAAAGGGCCATCTGCGCAGTAGCATCCTGCATAGCTACACGGTCTGGTGCAAAATCAACATAATCTACCCCGCGACCAAACGCTGTTTGAGCATCGCCTTCACTAAGGTGGGCATATAAAATCTTTTCGGTTAAAGTTAGGGGTTTACCGGTCGCTTTGCGGGCAGCCTCTACACGTGTGCTGTAGCGGTCGTAAACCTTTTTGATCATATCTAAATCAAAAGCCATTTGTATTTGATTTTTAGGTGAAAAGTAAAAGAAATTGACGTTAAGCCCGTTATCCGGCCTTAGGACGGCGAATTTACAAAAAATAACATTTGAAAGCGGTCAGTGCTATATACAAATGTTATTTGGATATGTTCTAAATAAGTGATTGGGGATTAGTGGTTAGCGGCAGTTGCAGTTTTTGAGTGGCAGATTGCCAAAAGAAGGGTATTATGAAAACGTCATTGCGAGGTACGAAGCAATCGCGAACTATGCAGAGCGGCTCTGTAAGTCGGGGATTGCTTCGTACCTCGCAATGACGCTTATAAAATAACTGTGATTGCTACTAATTACTTCAACTGCTTCAAGATTTCCTCAATAGCCCTATCCAACTGCGGGTCTTTATTCTCCATCCTGTCGGCGAAATCTGTTTTTACATAGATATCCGGTGTTACGCCTGTTTTTTCAATGTCCTTGCCATCAAGCGTGTAGCAGCCCCAGGCGGGGATGCGGTAAAAAGAGCCATCAACGAGACCTTTGCCGCTGGTGAAAATGATCCATCGGTAGGTTTCGGTACCGATGATCTTGCCTAAGCCCAGTTGTTTAAAGCCTTGCGAGGTCATTTCGCCGTCGCTAAGGGTTTGTTCGTTCATCAGTAAAATGATCGGTTTGGCGGCCGGTGCAAAGTTTGACTGCTGTGTTTTTTTACCATCGCGGTAAGCCCATTGCAGGTATGGCTTTTGCGACAGGAATTTCAAAACATCATCATGAACATTGCCGCCGGTGTTATACCGCAGGTCGAGGATGAGCGCATCTTTTTTATAGGCATCATCAACCATATCTTCCAGGAAATCTTCCAATGCGCCCTGACCCATGTTTTTCATGTAGGAGTAGGCTATGCGTCCTTTGCTTTTTTCGGCAACGGTTTTAGCATTGTTTTCGATCCAGTCGTCGTAAAGATTGCCTGACAGCTCACCGGTTGATTCGGGGTGCAGCTTTACTTTAACATCTTTACCGCCGCGGTTAAAGGTTAGCTCAATCTCTTTATCCAGCGATGGTTTGCTGAAGTAATAATTACGGTCCTGCTTTTCATCAACGGTAACACCATTCACCGCTTTCAGGATATCGCCCGGTTTTACGTCGATGCCGGCTTTATCGGCATTACTGCGGATAGCTATGCCGCTAACTTTATACGGCGAATCGTTATCAAAAATGATCCCGGTTTCCATGGTGCGGTACGAGAGGGTTTTCTTTTCCTCATTTCCGTTTGAGTAAAAGCCCTGGTGCGATGAGTTCAGCTCGCCCAGCATATCGTTCAGCAACAGGCGCAGGTCGGCCCGGTTGTTAATATAGGGTACAAAGATTTTGTAGTTGTCATGAACCTTTTTCCAGTCGGCACCGTGAAAATTGCCATCGTAATAATTTTCATCCAAACCGGCCCAGGTTTCGTCAAACATCTGCGCAAATTCACCGGCCATGTTACGCGTAAAGCTGTAATTGATATCAACCTTGTCCACCTTATTGGCATCGATGTTTAAGGTATAAATGTTGCCTCCGGCGGTTAAGAAATATTTATCGCCATTACCAAAAATGTCGAAATTACCAAAATCGCCGCCACCAACTTTTTCGGTTTTGGGCTGCTCAAATGCCTCAAGTGTGGTGCGGTAAAGGGCGCCCTTGCCTTCGCTGTGGTTTGAGGCGTAGTATACCAGTGTTTTTTCTCCCTTTTGAATCACGTATGACCCCTGTGCCTGGCCAAACTCCGGACTGATGCGTTCTAATCTTTTCATCAGTTCTTCGGTATCTATCACAATATCGGTAGGAGCTTTGGGTGTTGGCTGCTCAGATAGCGGTTTCTTTTTAGCCGATGCCTTTTTGTCTTTATCTTTTTCCTTGCTTTTATCGTCGTCTTTTTTCTCCTCTTTAAACAAAGCGGTGAACTTGTCCATCTTAAAAGGATCATCATATTTTTGCAAAGGCATCCGGTATACGTGCGCGTCCTTTGAACCGTAAGGATATTCGGGCTGTGTGCGTGATGATGTAAAATAAATATACTTACCATCCGGCGACCAGAACGGTGCCGCCTCTGTAACGCCACTGTTAGTGAGGTTAAGGATCTTCCCTGTTTTTATTTCATAAACAAAAACGTCCATTTCAAAATTGCGATAGGCATTGTATACCACATATTCGCCATTGGGTGAAAAACGTGGTTGCGGATTATAAAACCCCCAAAACTCATCGGTTACAATAGTTTTTGAAGTAAGCGCTTTCAGATCTAAAAGCTTCAGTTCGTTACGACCGCTCAGGTAAATAGCCTGGGTGCGGTCTTTATTCATGCTCAGCAGGCGGTTGCTGCCTTTATCAGTGGTAAGCTGTTTTTCAGTACCTGTGCCATCGGCTGCAATGGTGTACCAGTTAGGGTAGCCGCCTAAAGTTTGGCCAAAAATGAGGGTTTTATTATCGCTCATCCAGCTTACTTCGGTAACGCGTTCGCTGGTGTTACGTTCCAGTTTTTGGATGAATTTGCCCTCAGCATCGCTCACAAACAATTCCCCGCGTGATACAAAGGCAAGTTTTTTGCCATCGGGCGATAAAGCTGCCGCCTCAATTTTGCCGCCGACGTCAAAAGATTGATCTTTAGGCAATACATTATTGCGGAACAGGTTTAAGCTTAACTTTTGCGTTTGTTTGGATGCTACATCGTATACAAAAATCTGGTAATCCTTTTCAAAAACAACCTTGCTGCCATCGGCGCTCACCTGCGGGCGTTTGATGGAGGTGGGGAACCGGGTTAAAGCAGTTTTTTTACCATCGATAAAAGTGTACAGGTTATACTCTTCGTTACCCTCGTCGGATACGAAATAGATGTTGCCGTTTTTGTCGATGGTAGTCCAGAAATCCTTACCCTGCCAGTCGGTATATTTTTTATAGACTTTGGTTTTGGGATTGTAGGACTGGATATCGGGGTTATAAGCGCCTTTATAATGCTTGCGGGTTGGGAAATAGATACTTTCCCATGTATTGCTGAAAAACAGCTCGCCGGTTTGCGGGTGCTCAACCACGCCGTGTATGGTGTTGAAATAGTGACCAAACACGCGGACTGGTGTGCCGCCGGTAGCCGCTACCTTGTACTCGCTGAAGCCATTGTAACGGGTTGAGTTGAAGTAGATGGATTTTGAATCCCAGGTCCAGGAGTCAACATTATCCGACGCATCATTATAGGTGATCTGTTTGATATCGCCGCCGGCAAGGGGCATTACATATACGTCATTGTTACCAAACTGGTTTGATGAAAAGGCCAGCCATTGCCCGTCGGGCGATACGCGTGGATTGCTTTCTTCGCCCTGCATGGCGGTCAACCTTGTAGCTGCCGGACTGTTGATATCGGATTTCCACAGGTCACCCTCGTAACTAAAAATTACGGTTTTGCCATCGGGGCTAAGGGTAGGGTTGGATGTAAAATAGCTTCCTGTGGTTTGGGCTTTAAGATTTGTTTGACACAATACTGCCGAAAACAATACGATGTATAGTTGCTTCATATGGTTTAAGTTTTATGAATAAATGTATTTTTGAGCCATGTTAAAAGTGGTGCATCTTAATACGTATGACGGTAATGGCGGCGCGGGCAGGGCCTGCATGCGCCTTAACCGGGCATTAATAAGCCAAAATATCGATTCTAAAATTATAGTGCATTATAAATTTGGAAATAATCCTGATATAAAGACTTTTAACAGTAATATTATCCAAAAGTCATACACGGCGGCAACCATCATATTGGAGCGTATATTGGCCAAGCGATTTTTAAAACCCGACAGTCGTACCCCATTTTCCTTCACCTGGTTTGGCCGTTCAGTGATCAAACATCCCGATGTTAAAAACGCCGATATTATTCACCTGCACTGGGTTAATCATGGATTTTTGGATCCAAAACACATAGCCGAAATTAAAAAATTAGGTAAGCCCGTATTGTGGACTTTTCATGACAGCAATGCCTTTACCGGCGGCTGCCATGTGCGTTATGCCTGTGATCATTACCTGCAGCAATGCGGTAACTGCCCGCTGTTGATTAATGCAGGCGGTGATGATATTTCGCACCGCATCTGGAAGCAAAAAAGTAAAGCTTATCAGCAGCTCGATTTTAGTATAGCAGCTCCAAGTTCATGGATGCAGAAATCGGTTAAGGCAAGCAGCCTGATGCAGGGCAAAGCTGTTAATCAAATCCCCAACACACTGGAAACAGATGTATTTAAACCTGCTGATAAAAAGCAGGCAAAGAAACAAGCCGGGCTGCCGGTTGATAAATTCATTTTTTTAAGCGGTTTTATGCCATCGCGCAAGGATTTGCACAAAGGTACCCAGTACCTGCTGGAAAGCATGGAGCTCCTCAAACAGCGTTTGGGTGTGGATGCAGATCAAATTGAAGTGGTTGTATTTGGAAACCGGGGAACGGAAAATGTGCCTGACTTTCCGTTTAAAACCAGTTTTTTAGGAACCATCAATAACGATGAAAAGCTGGCCCTGCATTACGCTGCGGCCGATGCTTTTTTGATCCCCTCGCTCGAAGATAATTTACCTTATACCGTGATGGAAAGCCTGAGTTGCGGAACTCCGGTGATTGCCTTTACCACCGGCGGGATCCCCGATATGGTGCAGCATCAATATAACGGCTACCTGGCCACCTATCGTTCATCCGAAAGTTTTACCGATGGGATGGAATGGATCATTAAGCATCCTGAAAGGGAAAAGCTAAACCAACAGGCGCGGCAAACCATTATGGATACTTTTTCGGAGGAAGTGATAGCTAAGCAGCACATCGAAGTTTATAACAATTTGTTGAACAGGGGAGGCCGGAATGTTTAACCCCCGATTAAGTGTTATCACCATTGTTTACAATAACGTTAGGGATATTGAGCGTACCATCAGCTCGGTGGTTAACCAAACGTATACCAATATTGAATATGTAATTGTTGATGGCCAATCTAACGATGGCACATTACAAATCATCGAAAAATACAAAGATCGTATCGCTAAATTCATCAGCGAAAAAGATGAAGGCATTTATGATGCTATGAATAAAGGACTGGCTTTAGCTACCGGCGATTACGTGATCTTCATGAACTCGGGTGATGAGTTTTATGATAGCGAAACCGTAGCGGCAGTTTTTGCCTCCGGCGATGATGCCGATATTTACTATGGCGAAACCGAAATGATTGCCGACGACGGCAGCAGCTTAGGACAGCGCCGGCACAAAGCACCTGCAAAATTTACCTGGCGGGGTTTTAAATATGGCATGAGTATCAGCCATCAGGCTATCTATATAAGGCGTTCAATGACTGAACCATATGATCGCCGTTACCAGCTCAGTTCGGATATCGACTGGATAATCCGTGCAGCAAAAAAAGCTAAAAAGATTGTTAACGTTAACCGTTACGTTGCCAAATATCTAATAGGGGGGATGTCGAAAAAAAAGCACCGCCAAAGTTTGATAGAGCGGTTTGATATCATGAAGCGGAATTACGGGTTGTTGCCTACTGTTTTTAATCACTTTGTCATTGCCTTTAATTTGGGATGGTATTGGTTGAAGAACAGAAGGACAAATGATTGAGTTTAACTCAATGATCCGTTTTATTAACATACTGCCGCGGGTTTTTAACCCGTGGTTGCCATGATTTCAGCTTTTAGCTGAACCGGGTGTAAGCTGAAAGCTTACCAAGTGATGCCCACGAGTTACGCTAACGCTAAACTCGCGGTAGTTTTATTTTTTTTGGACATTTACACAATTCCTTATGCTTGTACTGCCCGGTATGGCTTCAATAGGAAAGAGAATAATAAATATTAATGAAATGATTCAATTTAATGGATGGATCTCTGTAGAATTAAATTCTGTTTTTGAAGGCCGATCTGTGATGGTCGATTTGAAGCGATTCGAAGAGACAATGAAGCCTTTAATAGTAGGTTTTGATATGGACAACCAGTTTATCGAGCTTAAGCGAATGAACGGTTTATTTGTTTATTTCATTGGCGGTGCTCATAACCATAGATTGAGCTATCTTGAATCTGTGATTTCAATTTATGAAAAAGTAGCAGAGTTAGCTCCATCAAGCTTTGGATTGTTGTATGTGAGACTTCCGGATGATGAAGTTTTCTGGAATAAATATAGAGTTTTTAGATTAGCGAAAGGCCTGATCACCGAGCACGAAGATACGTTGTTGTCACCTTGTGATCCTGTAATTGAAGATAATTCGATTGACGATTAATTAAACCCTGCTTTTTTATTCGAGATATTGGATTGTTCCTCTTTTCTGGCGCAAGTATGTAGGATGGGCTGTTGACAAAGGCTATTTGTGCCTCAACGGAAAAACCCTTTTAATTTGCCCCAAAATCCTTTATTATAACTCACGTCTTCTTCTTCCTTTGTCTGTATTTCCTGTGTGTCTATCTTCTCAACTAATTTTTGGGCATTAGCGTCAGCATCTGGTTTAACTCTTTTTATTTCGGGTAAAGTAGTACCAGTAATTATTTCAAAGCGCTTTTTTGCAGCTTCAAAAACTTCAATTTCTTCATCAGTGCGTGTATCAACGTGAGCAATTTCCGAAAACAAGTTGCTTGACAATTTTACAGATTCGCATTCAAAATCCGATAGTATGTTTCTATATATTCGGATAGCCTCGTCTTTTAACCCTGCATTTTCGTATCCCCGGGCAAATTGCAGCATGTCTTGCCCAATTTCGTGCTTTTTAAGCAGATCACCTACCGAAAGGCTTATCTGCGCTTTTGCAGCGGAGACGTTTGCAATTGCCTGTACATCATCTGTTTCTTTTAATAAATCAATAAACGCCTGTAATTCGCTTCTTAAAGAGGGATTAACCTTATAAACGTTTTCAACTTGTGAAAGATATACTCCTTGTTGCATGGTTTTATCAGCCAAAAGTTTTATAAATCCTCCCATTTTAAATACCAGGAATGTTAATGCAATTTTATACTCCTGGAGTTGAGTTTCTGGAATTGCCGATCCGTTTAATACTTTATACAAATTAAAGCCTTCCAGAAATTCTTCCTGGTACACATTTGCTTCAAAGCCATAATCGGTTTCTTTTAAATTGTCACCGTTTAAAACCTGCAAAAGGACGGCATGTATTTTTAAGCCACTATCCGAATTTTGCAGGGCGTATTTAAGCTCATCAAATTTGTTTTGCTGTATTAGTTGTTTCATTCTTTTGTGATAAGGGGCGCTTCAAAGCTAAGATATTTTCAGAATGCAAAAACACGGATAATGGTATATACCACTAAATAGGTACAAGGAATAAAAATGTTGCCGTAATTGCATCAGAGAAAGTATTCCACAAAAAAAGCGATGAGTACCAACTCATCGCTTTTCCATTTAAAGCAGTATTGTTTATGCTTTTTTAGCAGCCGGTTTTGCAGCCGGAGCTTTCTTTTTGTTTTCAGTATATGCAGCACCGCCTAAAGCAAGTACCAGGAGGATTGAACCCGCTAATGAAATATTCTCGCCAGTGTAATATGATGCCGGGTGGAAAATAAATTCAATTTTATGATTACCTACCGGGATCTGAGCTGCACGCAGCAGGTAATCAGCGCGGAAATAAGGTTTTTCAACACCATCGATATACATCTTCCAGCCCTTGTTGTAATATACTTCAGAGAACACGGCGATCTGTGCTGCAGTTGAACCGCTTTGGTAAATCATATGATCAGGCGAGTAATTAGTTAGCTTAATACTGCCTTCGCCAGCGCCGGCACCTAAAGTTTTTTCATCTATGATGCTTTTGTATTGTTTATCAACAATAGCTTCATCTTTTGGTGTAAAGCTGCTGATGGCTACCATTTCCTGGTCGGCATTGTCGGCATATTTAATGCTTTTTACAAACCAGGCATGGCCACAGGCAGTCTGGTTTACCTGCATGCCCACATTTTGTGTTTTGGGATCAGATGTGATGATGTACTTCACATTCATCATGTCCAAAACATCCTGGTTTATGCTTTTGCTTAGCTGGTTGTCAACAAGTTCTTCCCAGCGTTTTAACCTTGCCGCCGAGTAACCGCCTAATGATTTATAGAAGAATGGTGTTAAACCGTCGCCTTTAAGTTCCTGAGTAGTGTCAAAAACTTTAAAATCCGGGTCTTTATCTTTCATGATAAACTCGTCAACCTCGCGGGGCTGCGGAGTTTCATTATCTTGTTTAGGCTTAAAGCTGTCATGGTTTAAGTAACGTTTATCAATTGTCCAAAGATCAATTAATATAAGCGCTAAAAATGCAAGGGATAATACTGTAGGGTTGATCTTCTTTTTAAGGAAAGCCCATGCGGCGCCAAATGCCAGTGCTATGAAAATAAGCGAGCGGATAGCATCGGCCTGTGCAATTGATTCCCTGTCGGCAATTAAGGCGCGGGTTATTGCAGAACTATCGGTTTTAAGCGCCTGGCCTATCTGGCCAATAACGTTGGCTTGCTGCTCACTCACGCTGAACGAAAGTAAAAGCGAAGGCACGGCAGCTACTATCAATACGATACCGCCGGTGATATAAAAGGCGATCTTTAATTTTTTGAACAGGGTGGCTTTGTCTTCGTTTACAATAGCCTCGTTTACAGCAAGCACGGCAAGTATCGGGAAGCAGAAACCTACGATAGCTAAAAGGGAGTCAACTGCACGGAACTTATTGTAAAGCGGGAAATAGTTAAAGAAAAGATCAGATAAAAACGGCCAGTTTTTACCAAAAGAAAGGAGTGTTGTTAACACAACAGCACCAAGAAGCCACCATTTTATCCGGTTTTTAACAATCATTAAACCCCATACAAACAGCAGGCAAATTACAGCGCCAAAATAAAACGGACCGGCAGTAAATGGTTTATTACCCCAATACAACGGCAGGTAATTGGCTGAAATTCCTAAAACCTGGTTAGGATCGGCCCCGCTTGCACTCAATGCTTTTATCACGTGCGAATCAGGGTCTGTTGAGCCTTGTTCACCGCCGCCATAAGCATTAGGGATCAGGAAGGTAATACATTCGCCAACACCCTGGCTCCATTGAAAAGCATAATCTTTACCTAAACCGTTACTTGGTTCGGCAGTTTGCCTGGTAAGATTTGATTGACCGCGGATAGAATCATTGCCATAAGAATAAGTGCTCCAGAGTATAGAGGCATTTACAGCAAGAGCAAGTAAAGTGGCGCCGGCAATGTACGCCAGTGACTTTAAAAAGCTGCTTAATGTTTTGTTTTTAATGGCGTGATAAAGCTCAATACCTACCATGATCAACAAGGCCATCATCAGATAATAGGTCATCTGCACGTGATTGGCCCTGATCTCAAGCGCAAGGAAAAATGCAGTTACTGAAAAGCCCAATAGGTGTTTGCCCCTGAGAGTAAGTAATATACCGGCAAGTATCGGCCCGAAAAATGCTATGGCAAATGCCTGGTTAGCGTGCCCGGCCGTGAGTAATATGATATTGTACGATGAAAATGTAAATGCCACTGAACCGGCCGCTGCCAGCCATGGGTTTACTTTTAATACTATGAATAAGAAGTATGTACCCAATAAAAATAATAATACCGTACCAACGGGAGTAGGGAATGTATAATTTATACCGGTTACAACCCATGATGTTAAGTTGGATTTATAAGGTGCCCAAAGCTGGTAGGTTGGCATACCGCCATATACTTGGTTGGTCCATAATATGGTGGTGTCTTTGGCCTTATAATCATTAATTTCTTTTTGGGTTGATTGTGCTCTTGTAACGTCATTGCCGCCTAATGTCTTTCCCTGGAAGGCAGGGGTTAAAAATATAAAGCAGATCACTAAGAAAATTGCAGCTATGGCAAAATGAATGCCGTTACGCTTAAACCAGTTATTCATTTAAGTTTTTTGAAATGGATAATATATTCCTCAAAAATAGAAATTACAATGAGAATAGGAATTATAAGTTTTGTTAAGGAATAACTTAACAAGTTTGCGCACGGCTGCGCAGCAGGAAAAACATGGCTATCAGAACGATAATAGATATCACATAAGCAATAACCTGGACTTTGCCGTAATCTTCGCGGTATTTGCGGATATTAAAAAAGTTATAAACGCCAAGCGCACCCATAACAACCCAGTAAAAGGTACTGATCTTAGTGCAATTAGCAAAAATTTGAGTGGCGACTATAAATACGATTACGTTGGTGATAATAAGCGTAATAGACTCGGGAGTGTTATTGTGGTTTTGCCGCCTGTTAAATACCGGATTATTGTCCATGTTTGTATTTGAATTATTTTACTTCTTCATAGTCAACAAACTCACCTTCGCTATCAGGTACGCTGCCTTTTTTAGGTTGCGGGATATGATCGATCCTGATTTTTCCATCAGGTTTCGGGCCTTCATTATAATTATGTTGTTTTTGCTGATATTGCTGTTGGGCTTTATTTACAACACTTTCAAACAGGAATGGCAACAGGTAACGCACCAGGCTGCGGACAATGTATAATATACAAATAGATATGATCAGGAAACGAATAAGAATCATACTGTTAATTTTGAGCTTACAAATATAAGTTATATAACGTTAAAAATGTTTTATTATGATTAAGGTAGATGTGCAGATTTTAGATGAGAGGATCCCTTTTCGCTTAATTATCGGCAAAAACAGTATCCAGATCTAATTCAAAGCCAGGTAAGATTTCTGTAGTAATGATATCACCGGTTGTCATTAGCCTGGAGGGTTGATATGCACCGGATATCAATGTGTATCTTAAAAATGTTTTATCCTGCGGCGATACTATCCAATATTCCTTAACGCTGGCCTCCTCGTAAACCTCGTACTTGTTACGCAGTTCTTTTTGATTATTTCCAGGTGAAAGTATCTCAACAATTATATCAGGTGCTCCTGTACAGCCTCGGGTATCTATTTTCGAGGGGTCGCATACCACACAAATGTCTGGTTGAACTACAGTGAAAATTTTCTTCTCGTCACTTTCCCTTTTACGCGACAGGCGCACGTCAAAAGGAGCAGCAAATGCCTGGCACGACTTGTTTTTGAGATAATGATAAAGTTCACCCGATAATCGCCAGGATATTCGCTGATGAAGCGGAGCCGGAGCCGGTGTCATTTTAAAGATCTTTCCTTTAATCAGTTCAAGCCGATCCTCAAACGTCCATTGCAGGTAATCGGCGTATGAATAAGTTTTTGAAAGATCAAGATCGGATAATTGCATAAGCTTCACTTTAAATCAAAGATAATGATAGATGGGCAGATTATTTATATGTGCAGATTTCAGATGTGCAGATATGCAAATGAAAAAAATGATTAGGATGTGCAGATTTCAAATGTGCAGGTATGCAAATGAAAAAATGCATAATTCTTTAATTTATAATCTGCACATCTGAAATCTGCACATCTGAAATCTGCACATCTGTAATCGATCATCTGCACATCTGAAATCCATCATCTGCACATTTGAAATTTAAAACTTCTCTTCCATCATTTTTTCCAAAGCAAACATTTCGTCGCGCAGTTTGGCGGCCAGCAGGAAATCCATGTTTTTGGCGGCTGCAAGCATATCTTTTTTAGTGTTTTCGATCGATTTTTTAAGATCGGCCTTGGTCATGTATTGAACAATCGGATCTGCTGCAAGGGTTAGGGTATCTGTTTCCACATAAGCCTGCTGAACGCCTCCTTTAAAGTCGACCACCGATGTTTGCTCCATGATCTCCTCGCGAGATTTACCTACCGTCATCGGCGTAATGCCATGCTGCGTATTGTAGGCAATCTGGATCTCCCGGCGGCGGTTGGTTTCGTCCATGGTGATTTGCATGGAATCGGTTATTTTATCGGCATACATAATTACCCGGCCCCGGTCATTACGGGCGGCGCGACCAATGGTTTGGATCAGTGAACGTTCCGACCGCAGGAACCCTTCTTTATCAGCATCTAAAATGGCTACTAAGGATACTTCTGGCAAATCCAATCCTTCGCGCAGTAAGTTGATACCTATCAGCACATCAAATTCGCCAAGGCGTAAACCTCTTAAAATTTCCACACGCTGCAGGGTTTTAACTTCCGAGTGGATGTAGCGGCATTTAATTCCCAGCCTGTCCATGTATTTAGCCAGTTCTTCGGCCATGCGTTTGGTAAGGGTTGTTACCAATACCCTATCGCCCATTTTAATGGTTTTATCAACCTCATCAAGCAGGTCATCTACCTGGTTTATCACCGGGCGTACATCAATAACCGGATCAAGCAAACCGGTAGGGCGAATTACCTGCTGAACAACTACACCTTCAGATTTTTCCAGCTCAAAATCACCGGGGGTAGCGCTTACATAAATGGTTTGCGGCGCCAGGTTTTCAAACTCCTGGAAATTAAGCGGACGGTTATCCAAAGCCGCCGGCAGGCGGAAACCATAATCAACCAGCGAGATCTTACGCGAACGGTCACCGCCGTACATGGCCCTGATCTGGGGAACAGTTACGTGGCTTTCGTCAATCACCATCAGGTAATCATCTGGGAAATAATCAAGCAAGCAGAATGGTCGTGCGCCGGGTTTACGCCCGTCAAAAAAGCGGGAGTAATTTTCAATACCCGAACAGTATCCCAGTTCGCGGATCATTTCCAGATCGTAGTTAACCCTTTCCTCAAGGCGTTTGGCTTCCAGGAAACGGCCGTCGTCAATAAATTGCTTTTTGCGCATTTCCAGCTCTTCCTGTATTGCCCAGATAGATTGAACGAAACGCTCGCGCGGGGCAACGTATAAGTTGGCAGGATAAACCACCATGTGCGTCATCTTTTCGATGGTTTTACCGGTGCCGATGTCAAAGGCGCTTAGCTCTTCAATATCATCGCCAAAAAAGGAGATGCGGTAGGCATAATCCAGGTAAGCCGGAAAAATATCAACGGTATCGCCTTTCACCCTGAAGGTTCCGCGTTTAAAATCGGCAGTGGTACGTGCGTATAAAATTTCGACCAGGCGATGTAGAAAAGCATTCCTGCTGATGCGTGTGCCTACAGCAAACTTGAAAACCGAATCGGCAAAATCATCCGGGTTCCCCATACCGTAGATACAGGAAATGGAAGATACCACGATAACATCGCGCCTGCCCGACATTAATGACGACGTAGTGCGTAAGCGCAGTTTTTCGATCTCCTCGTTTATCTGCAGGTCTTTTTCAATATAGGTATTTGTGGTGGGGATAAATGCCTCCGGCTGGTAATAATCATAGTAGGATACAAAGTAGTTCACCGCGTTTTCGGGGAAAAACTGCTTAAACTCACCATACAGTTGTGCCGCCAGTGTTTTGTTGTGGCTCAGGATCAGCGTAGGCTTTTGCGTTTGCTGGATCATGTTGGCCACGGTAAATGTTTTGCCCGACCCGGTAACCCCCAAAAGGGTTTGATACGGATCGCCGTTGTTGATACCTTCCACCAGCTGCCTTATGGCTTCGGGCTGATCGCCGGTGGGTTTATATTGAGATGTTAATTGAAAATCCATGTTGTTATGTAAAAATACAAATAATCCAGGAACAGGGTTTGTAAATCAAAATAAGTACATGGTAATGACAACCGTATGTCAACATTGTTGTGCCGGGGGCAATAAATTACATCTCATTCTTAAACTAACGGATCTGTGTTATCGCCATATATGTTAGTAAGATAAAGAGCAGCTAAAAATATTAACATTAAAGCTACTTTAAAAACCATGTCATTGCGAGGAGGAGCATGGGCAGAAGAGCATCCGGGGCGACGTGGCAATCTCGTCGTATTGCTTGTACGATATGCACAGCCGCTAAGCATAGCTACGAGATTGCCGCGCTATCGCTCGCAATGACATATTTTTATAAGCGTGTGGTACTGTGTGCTACACCAATCGCAAGCTAATCAATTACATCTCCGCTTTTAAACGCAAGGCCCGTTCAAGAAAACTTTGTTGTTTTAATTTTTCTTCGGCTTCGGCAATGGCTTTCATCAGGTTGTTTTGAGTATCGGTAATTTCTACGGCGGCAGCTTTTATAATTTCCCAAACAGGCTTCATGCGTTCAATAAGTTCCTGGCCTTTTGTTGTTAAGGTGATAAGCCGTTTCCTTTCATCGGCTTTGTCTTTTTTTGAGCGGATCAATTTTTCCTTTTCCAGTTCTTTTAACAGGCTTATGGTTGAGGGGTGGGTGTAGCCAATTTCGGCGGCAATTTCCACCACACTTAAAACAGGTTTAAAATGCAAGGTGTAAATAACCGGGAACCACTTGGGTTCAAACTCAATATTATTGGCTTTATATATGAGCACACCATCCTTGCGCAGCTGCTCGGCCAGGCGTTGTAACCTTGTTGAGATTGCTAAAATTCCCGATTCGTCAATAACATTCATTATATCGCTGTTAGTTATTCAAATGTAGTTCATAGAAAACATTATCTGCGCTCATAAGGGGAAACGATTTTGGGAGATCGTGTTTTTCCAATCGTTTAAATCCATTCTTTTCATAAAAGCGATGAGCGGCTTTCATCACATCAACAGTGCCTAAATAAATGGCTGTAATATTGTTTTGCCTGCAATAGGTAATGAGGTTGTCAACCAATAACTGTGCTATGCCCAGTTCCTTGCCCCTGTATTCCTTCAGTACAAACATTTTACGAACCGCTGCTGCGTTGTCGCCAAATGCAATAAGGGCTATGGTGCCTACAAGCTGCTCGTTGTATACGGCTCCCCAGAAATTGCCGCCTGTTCGGTGATAGTTTGTTTCAATATCCAGCAGATCGGGCTGGGCCTCAAGGGTAATGGGTACGTTAAACTCTATTTGCTGGATAGGTAAAATGATATCAATGATCTGCTTGCAGTATGTGTTGTTGAGTGAGCTGATAACAGGTGTAGTATTCATGACTTTAAGATTTATGTACAAATCTACGTAGTTAACTACATATATTCAAAATTTATTTCTCCTGCAATGAAGCAGTATGACATTTAATAAACAAATAGTGATGCTATTGCCCGGAAAACGCTTAATTTTAAGCATGATTTTCGTCCTCAATAAAACCGACACTATTGCAAACCAGTTTCTGGCCGAATTGCGGGATGCCGTTATTCAGCAGGATAAGGCACGTTTCAGGCGGAACCAGGAAAGGCTGGGCGCCATACTGGCTTATGAGCTAAGCAAATCATTACATTATGAAACCAGGGAAGTTCAAACCCCGCTGGGCACTGCCAGCGTTAACATGCCTGCCGATGAACCGGTACTGGGTATCATCCTGCGGGCGGGTTTGCCGTTTCATAATGGTTTTATGCAGATCTTTGATCAGTCGCCGTCGGTATTTGTTACAGCTTACCGCAAGGTGAAACGCAACGGCAGCTTTTTGATCCAGGTTGACCATATCTCCACCCCAAACCTCGACGATAAGATTTTTATTTTGTGCGATACCATGCTGGCCACGGGGCAAAGCATTGTGGTAGTTTGCAAAGAGCTGATGGCGCAATACAATATCAAAGAGCTGCACATAGCCGCCGTAATTGCCAGTACCGAAGGCGTAGCCCATGTGCGCGCCAACCTGCCCAAAGCCAAACTTTGGCTCTGTGCTGTAGATGACGAAATGACCAGCAAATCCTACATAGTACCCGGTTTAGGCGATGCGGGGGATCTTGCATTTGGCGAGAAAGCGTGAGGCAATTGAATGATTGGGGATACGGTGTAATAAAAAAAGAGCTGTTTTACAATGATACCATCTGATCATAATATATCTGGCGCCGAACTAACAACAATTTTCAATGATGCGTTGGATAGGAGCGCGTTTATCTGGGATTACCGCGGCTTTAGAGCCGATGGTAATGATGAGTTTTACATAGCTTTTATAGATGAGCATATCAATAGCGATAGCTCCGGTGCTTTTGAAGACGCTGTTGAGCTAAGTATTGCCATGGACTATTTTAAGTTGCCCCACCTGCATATTATTGAGAAGGGGCTTTCGTCAAAGCTTGACGAAGATGCGAAGCTGTTGTGTTTGGATTGGCTGTATAGTTTTTTTGAACAGGTACCCAAACCTGATTTTGAAAGGTTGAATAAATACGTATTACAAAACAATAAAAGCGAGCTGATCAATGTTCAGGCTTTGCTCAATTTGCTTTTGATGAAAAATGATGAACAGCTTATAACAAGTTTAAAAACAATTATGGGTAAAGCGGCTTTACCAGCAGTTTTTTACAGGTTGATCAATGTGCTTGATGATGAGTGCTTTGATGAGATCAAAGCTTTAGTGCTACCTGATATTAAATTGATCATTGAAAAAAGCGGCGCGTTAACCGTACAGCAGAAAGATGAATTAACCGCAAGGCTTCAGGCAGGAGGAATTTAAAGTTGCGCTGATTTCGGATGTTCGATTTCGGATTTATTTTGATGATTGCCTGATAGCCATATAGTTTTCCATTATATTTAATGCATACTTAAAATATTCATGAAGTTTATACTCGCGCTTGTAATCCTCGCAGGTTTTTCAGCAACAATTTGTTACGCCCAGGGTAAAAATAAAGATATTCAGGATGCAGCCAACCTTGCTGTAAAAAAATTTACATGGGATATCCGAACAGAAGCAAAGGGTTCTATCATGTTTTTAGATGTACCTTATGATCATAATGGTGCAACTGAATACCTGACTATGACCGTAGCCAAAAACAAATCGGTGGCACGGCCGGTATTTATCTCGGTTATTATACCAAGCAACATCAATCAAACCAACGGAGTTTTCATTTCCTTTGCCAAAACCGTTAAAAATTCGGCAGGGGAGTTTGAGGTGCAAATAGAAAAAGGACAAACAGCACGCTTAAATTTTGAGAAGTGTGATGATAATGACTGCACCGCCAGGATGGTTGATTGCTATGTGAATGACAAGGAAAGCCACAAACGGGTAGATGTTTTAAATGGTTTCCTGAAATATGATCATGTCATGTTCCTGTTTTTGTATAAAGACGGAAGTCATAAATCAGTCTCTGTTCCGCTTTTTTCATTTAAGGCTCAATTTAAAGCATTGCAATAATTTGGGCCCGGAATTTATCTTGATTTGGGAATTCGGATGTTCGATTTCGGATTTACTTCGATTTCGGATTTCGGATTTCGGAATTGGGATTTCGGATTTAGTAATATTGAATTTATTAATTTTGAATTTTCAATCAGGGGAATTAAGCAATTCCAAAATCGAACATCCGAAATGAAAGTAATTAATTCCGAAATCGAACATCCAAAATCCGACATAAAGTACAAACACATTTTCTTTGATCTTGACCACACCATCTGGGATTTTGATAAAAACGCCGAAGAGGCCCTGCATGAACTTTATGTAATCCATCAGCTTGCTGAAATAGGCCTGCAATCTGCCGAGCTGTTCATAGAAACTTATACCCGCAACAATCATCGCCTTTGGGCACAATATCACGTTGGTGAAATCACTAAAGATGAATTGCGGGAAGCCCGTTTCAAATCAACTTTTACTGACCTTGGTTTGCATCCTGATTTGATGCCGGTTGATTTTGAGGATGCTTACGTAAAACTTTGCCCTACAAAAACAAACCTGTTTCCGCACGCGCATGAAACGTTGCAATACCTGCAATCAAAATATACGCTGCATTTGATCTCAAACGGATTTAAAGATTCAACTCGCATCAAAATAGCCGGAACCGATCTTGCAAAATATTTTCAGCATATTATCATCTCCGAAGATGTGGGCGTAAATAAACCTGATAAAGCCATATTTCAGCATGCGCTTAACCTGGCCGGGGCATCGAAAGCTGAAAGTGTAATGATAGGGGACAGCATCGAAGCCGATATCCGCGGGGCGCTTGGCTTTGGTATGGATGCCATTTATTTTAACCCTTTCAATGCCGAAAAGCCAGATGATGTGCCGGTGCAGATTGCTCATTTAAAAGAGTTAACTTTACTTTTATGAGTATCATCGGATGTCATTACAAAGGATTATTTATTAAATTTGAATTATGAAACAACGTACATATCGCATATTACTTACCCCGGAAGAAGAAGGTGGATTTAGTGTTTCAGTACCTGCATTACCAGGTTGTTTTACTCAGGGCGAAACCATTGACGAGGCTATTGAAATGGCAAAGGAGGCTATTGCTTTATATGTGGAAACATTAGAAGAGGAAGGTGAGCCGGTACCCGACGACAGTCGTAGTCTTGAATACTCGCTGACATTTGCTTCATAGCTCAATCTATGAAATCTTATACTCCTAAAGAGCTTATTGCTATTCTGTTAGCACATGGGTTTGAGCTTGTGCGTACCAAAGGAAGTCACCAGATGTTTGTAAATCACACAAATGGCAAGAGGACTGTAGTACCAATGCATTCAAAGGAATTGAAAAAAGGTTTATTGCATGCAATACTTAAGCAGGCGGGTATCGATCTGAAAGATTAACTTTACTTTTATGAGTATCGCCAAAGAACGTAGAGCTATTGATGCCGCCCTTGATGAATACCGTAAACAACTGGATGTTATTCCGGATGAGTTGTTTGATGTTACCCCAAAGGATGGCGGCTGGTCGTTTGCTGAGGTGTACAGCCATATTATGCAGGCAACGCTGGGCTCATCAATAGCGCTTGAACGCTGTACCCATGGCAATTGCGAGCCAACAAAAAAAAGCCTTACCTGGGAAGGCCGGATCCTGCTGTTGTTAGGCAAATTCCCGCCGGTTAAAACAACAGTTCCGGCTACGGTTATTAATAAAATGCCGGCCAATAAAATCAGTAAGGAGGATGCCAAAAACCTGATCATTAAATGCCGCAAACGGGTTGATACTACCATGCCCCTTATTGCTACTTCATCGCCGGCAAGTAAGTACAAACACCCGCGCATGGGGATGCTTAATGCCAAACAATGGTTTAAGTTTATTCGTATCCACTTACAGCATCATTTAAACCAGCTCAACAGGATAAAAAGAAATTTAGCATAGCAGAGTAACCTTTTATATTTAATGTAGTCTTAACAGTGGGATAATGTTAAATTTCAGACATTTGTAAAAATCTTTGTAATGAATTTTGAGTATGCTTATCTGGTAGTTATAGGGTTGCTGATCTTGGTCGGCTGCTTCTATGCAAGCCCATATGAATTGACAGTTAACGAAGATGAGGACGACGAGTAATCGTTGCTTTATTAATGAACTTATTGTTTTCCGGCATATCATGCCGACCTGTAAAATAGCCCCCTTAATTTAATGGCAAAACGCGAAGTTGATATTGTAGTAATATCTGATGTGCATCTTGGTACTTACGGCTGTCACGCAAAAGAATTGCTTAAATATTTAAAAAGCATCAAGCCCAAAATCCTTATCCTTAACGGCGATATAATTGATATTTGGCAATTTAGTAAATCGTACTGGCCCGAAGCGCATATGAAAGTGGTGCGCCGTATCCTCAAGTTTGTTACCGATGGCATCCCGGTTTATTATTTGACCGGTAACCATGATGAAATGCTGCGGAAGTTTACCGATTTTAATATGGGTACTTTTCAGCTGCTTGATAAGCTTGTACTAAATATCGACGGTAAAAAAGCCTGGATTTTTCACGGGGACGTATTTGACGTTACCATGCAGCACTCCAAGTGGCTGGCCAAACTTGGCGCTGTAGGCTATGATACCCTTATTTTGATCAATAGTTTTGTAAACTGGTTCCTTACTGCCATCGGTCGTCAAAAAATGAGCTTTTCGCAAAAGGTAAAAGCCAGTTTTAAAGAGGCTGTAAAATTCATTAACCAGTTTGAACAAACCGCAGCCGACCTGGCTGTGGATAAAGAATACAGCTTTGTGATTTGCGGCCATATCCACCATGCCGAGATCAGGGAAATCAGATCTACCCAGGATACAGGCTCGGTACTTTACCTTAACTCGGGCGATTGGGTAGAAAGCTTGAGCTCGCTTGAATATCACGATGGCAAATGGGAAGTATTCAGGTACAAACCTGACGATTTCAATACAGATGTGGATGAGGACGACAAAACCGATTCGGAAGATTTAAACGCCATGCTTGATGTTAAAACTTTATTGGAGCGTTTTAAGCACGAACACGATTAATTACTTATCAATAACATTTTCTTTGCTAAATTAAGCCCCTGAATATTTGTGCATGTAAACCAGTGTGTCCAATACACCTGTACGGCACAATCATAATCCTTTTGAAAAGAAATTATTTTAATGAAAATACTGTTTGGTATACAGGGAACAGGTAACGGGCATATAAGCCGGGCAAGAGAAATTGTGCCCCTGCTGCAGCAATACGGTGAGGTAGATCTGCTGGTAAGCGGCACCGAAGCGGAGGTGTCACTATCGCAGCCTCTGAAATATAAGTTTCATGGTGTAAGTTTTGTATTTGGCACTAATGGCGGGGTTGATAACTGGGCCACCTGGAAAATCATGAACCTGCGCCAGTTTCAGCGCGATTTACGGAGCCTTCCTTTAAAACAATATGACCTCATCATCAATGATTTTGAACCTGTAAGCGCCTGGGCCTGTAAGTTGCAGCGTGTACCATCGGTATCATTAAGCCACCAGTGTTCATTTGTATCACCAAACACTCCGCGACCTGAAAAAAAATCCCCCTTTGCTCAATGGCTTTTAAAAAACTATTCGCCTACCACGTATCATGTGGGCTTTCATTTTGAGCGCTACGATACTTTTATCAATACGCCGGTCATCCGCAGTGAGATCAGGAAGATGGAAACTTCTGATCTGGGGCATTATACCGTTTATTTGCCTGCATATGATGATAAAACTCTGCTGAAGTATCTGAGTGCCGAAAAGGATGTTAAATGGCAGGTGTTTTCAAAGCGTCAAAAACAGGCTTATCAATCAGGAAATGTGGAGATCTTCCCTGTAAATAATGAGGCTTTTAATAAAAGCCTGGCCAGTTGTACAGGCCTGCTCACAGGCGGCGGCTTTGAAGGCCCGGCCGAGGCTTTGTTTTTACAAAAAAAGGTAATGATGATACCCATGAAGGGGCAATACGAACAGCAGTGTAATGCGCTTTCGGCTTCTAAGCTGGGGGTTCCGGTGGTGAGCGAAATAAATGATAAGTTTAACGGCCACTTAAATAAATGGATCAACGACAGCAAAAAGATCGTAGTTGATTTTCCTGACGAAACTGCCGCTATTGTTGATAAATTGGTAAAGCAATATGCAAGGCATTAAGGAATTGCATCGTAAGCGGTTTTTCTGCTAATTTTACAGCCGCAAATACGGCCGCACATTATGATCAATCTTTTCCGGAACTATAATCCCCTCAATATCTTATGGCTTGCTATTTTGCTGTTCGTGCTCCGGATAGGCTACATGGCGCAAATCCCCGAAAAGGTTGAGTTTATTTTTGTGGAGCCATTTGCGCGGCTGCTGGTACCTGTAAAATATGAATACGCATTTTCGCCGCTGCTTAATGTAATACTGGCGGGCGGGCTTGTGTTTGTACAGGCTTTGCTGCTCAATTCGTTAATAAACCATCATAACTTATTAGGTAAGCCCACCTTTTTGCCTGCGCTGATGTATATCACGCTTTCGGGTTTGTTTACTCCTTTTTTAATTTTAAGCGCCCCGCTTATTTGTAATTTTTTACTCATCTGGATGCTGTTTAAATTATTTAACCTTTATAAAGGGGAGGATGTTAAATCAACAACTTATGATCTGGGCATGATCGTGGCGGTGGGTTCGCTTGTTTATTTCCCGTTTATTTATTTGTTCCTGGCCATATGGATAGCGCTTATCATATACAGGCCATTCAACTGGCGCGAATGGGTTATTTCGATATTGGGATATGTAACCGTGTTTTTTTTCCTGGCGGTTATTTACTTCATGAATGATATGCTGCCACGGTTTACCCATATCTGGCTGCCTTTAGGTAAAAAATTTCCTGATCATATCAGCATAAATTCCTACAACTACCTGTTGCTGGCGCCGGTTATTGTAATATTGGTACTGTGTTTTTTTAAGCTGCAGCAAAATTTCTTTAAAAGTTACGTGCAGATCCGTAAAACATTTCAGCTGCTGTTTTTTATTTTTCTGATCACGGCACTTTCATTTTATCTTAATTCGGAGTTTCGCCTGAGCCATTTTTTGCTTTGCGCAGTGCCGGCAACAGTGTTTTTTGCCTATTATTTTTTGTACGCTACAAGGCGCTGGTTTTATGAAATACTGTATTTGCTGTTGTTTATCAGCATCATTTACTTTCAGTTTAACAAATTTTAACTTTTACATTCGTCCTTATTTCGGCGGTTATGTTAGTTTTGTAGCCTGAAACTATAATAATAAGCTATTTAGGTTCACCCCAATTTAAAAAATAATTCTGATGAAGTTTGGAGTAGTTATATTTCCCGGTTCTAATTGTGATGAAGATATCATATATGTATTAGAAAAAGTAATGGGTCAGCAAGTGGTAAGGTTATGGCATAAAGACCATGACCTGCAAGGTGTTGACTTTGTTGTTTTACCCGGTGGCTTTTCATTTGGCGATTACCTGCGCTCGGGCGCTATTTCCCGTTTTTCGCCAATTATGCAGGAGGTGATTCAGTTTGCTGCAAAAGGCGGTTATGTAATGGGTATTTGCAATGGCTTCCAGATCCTTGCTGAAGCAGGTTTGTTGCCAGGCGCTTTATTGCACAACACCAACCGCAAATTTATTTGCCGCAACATTTACTTAAAACCACAAACATCACAATCGTTACTTACTGCGCAGCTTGATCCGCAGCAAGCATTAAGGATCCCTATTGCACATGGCGAGGGTAATTATTTTGCCGATGCCGATGTAATTAAAGCCCTTAATGATAACGACCAGGTAATGTTCAGGTATTGTGATGAGGCCGGTAATATCACCGCCGACTCAAACCCTAACGGATCATTGGAAAACATAGCAGGTGTTACAAACCTAACAAGGAATGTATTTGGCTTAATGCCGCACCCTGAACGTGCTGCCGATGGCTTGTTAGCCAATGAGGATGGTTTAGCTATTTTTGAATCAATATTATCAATAGTTAGGGCCTGATGACCAGTCTGGTTATCGATATTGGTAATACGCTCATCAAAATTGCAGTTTTTAAACTGGATGAAATGCTTGAGGCTAACCAATATGAGGCCATTGATATGCCGGTACTGGATGCTTTGCTTTACAAATACAACCCTGTTAAGGCAATTATATCATCGGTAAAAAAAAATACAGAAGCATGGCAGGCCGGACTTGGGCAAAAAATTCCGCTAATTCATTTTAATACTTTAATGACCAGCGGAATAAATAACTGTTATTTAACCCCGGAAACCCTTGGGCCCGACAGGCTGGCTGCTGTTATTGGTGCGTATAATATGTTCCCTGGTCAAAATAGCCTGGTAATAACCGGTGGTACGGCCATTACCTATGATGGTGTTGATACCGGGGGGAATTATTTTGGCGGCAGTATATCGCCGGGCTTAAATATGCGTTATAAGGCTTTAAATAATTATACGGCAGGTTTGCCGCTTATTGATGCCGATGCGGATTTTGATGCGCCATACGGAAACAACACAACAACCGCCATCCGTTCGGGAGTACAAAACGGAGTAAAATATGAGCTTACCGGTTTTATTGAAAGTTATAAAACTGGGGATGAACAACTGAACATTATACTAAGCGGGGGCGACAGCATTTTTTTTGATACTCTATTGAAAAATAGCATCTTTGCCCGCTACATAAAAATTGAACCATATTTGGTTTTAAAAGGATTAAACGCAGCTATACAAAAGCATAATGATTAAATATACCCGGTTTTTTATAACACTTTTATTGGCTGTTGCCGCTTTTTCAGCACATGCGCAATCAACGGCAACTTCAAGCTCTCCATATTCACGTTACGGTATCGGTGATATTGATCCGCAGTTGATGGGCCAAAACATAGGTATGGGCGGTATAGCTGTAGCTACCAACAAGATAGGCTTTTTTAACAATATTAACGTTATAAACCCGGCCTCATACGGTGCTGTTAACCTTACAACTATTGATGTTGGTTTGTACGCAAATTTTTTAACACTGAACCAAACCGGCGCCGCAAGTCAAAAAAACAGCAATTTCAGGCTTAACCACATCGCGTTCGCTATCCCTACTTCAAAGCGTTCGGCATTCAGCTTTGGTTTGTTGCCATACAGCGAGCGTGGTTATAACTATAAAAAAACGGTTAACAAATTAGGAACCTCGGGTTCGCCTGCCGATACTAACGTAACAAACTACAGCTACAGCGGCGATGGTAGTTTATCAAAAGCATATTTGGGATATGGCTTTGGGTTAGGTAAGCACCTTTTATTGGGCGCAAACATATCATACATATTTGGTAACATTAAAGATATTGCCACCACCGAAATCCCTGATCTGGCAGGCGCTATAAACTCAAAAATTGAGTCAAGTAACGCTATCGGCGGTATAAACTACGATTACGGCTTACAGTATTCATTTGATTTTTCTGAAACAAAGCACCTTGTTTTGGGCTATTCAGCATCGGCAAGCACAAAGCTGCATACGCAAAGCAGCTTTATTGTTAGCCAGTATTTTAATGATTCGAGCGGAAACCAGGATATTGCTGCCGATAGTGTGGTTAGCACAACCGGGCCTAAATCTAAATTGAAATTACCGCAGATCAACAGGTTCGGGATTTCTTTTCAAAGCGACGGTAAATTCCTTGTTGGTGCCGATTACTCTATGGGTAAATGGTCCGATTTGTCAATTGCCGGTGTAAACCAGGGCTTACAGGATAGTAAAACATTCAATATTGGTGGTTCATATACCCCAAACATCTCAACTATCAGAAACTACCTTGCCACTGTGGATTACCGGTTAGGTGCTATATATGACGAAACCTATATGCACATCAATGGCAGGACCATTAAAAGATATGCAGGTACTGTAGGTTTAGGTTTACCGCTGCGTTCAAACAACGGCAGCTACTACAAGATCAATATCGCTGCCGAAGTTGGTCAGCGTGGTTCGTTGGTTAATGGTTTAGTTAAAGAAAACTATGTTAACATTCACCTTGGCTTTACCCTTAACGATAAGTGGTTTACCAAGTATAAATTTGACTAATTGCCTGTATGAGCCGCCCTGCAGTTAACATACCGGCTTTGTGCCTGTTAATGTTGCCATTGGCGGCTTTAGTATCCTCGTGCGAAAACGACTTGAAAAAGGTTAGGGAAATATCAGCAAACGAAGTTGATACTGTAGCCCAGCGCACTACAGGGCTCGATGTGATCATGAGCGATTCGGCAAAGGTAGAGATCCACCTTACTGCCCCCCTGATGGTTGAATACCAGATCAAAAAGCCTTATAAAATTATGCCTAAAGGTGTTAAGGTTGATTATTATGACCGCGGCACGGGGCAGTTGGCGGGTGATATCATCGCCGATACGGGTATCCAGCGTGATCTGGAAAAACTTATTGAATTTCATGGTAATGTGGTTGCAACCAACTCCAAAGGTGAAACCTTTAAATCAAACGAATTATTTTGGGACCAGGTAACCAAGCGTGTTTATTCTAATAAACCGGTACAGGCCACGCTTACCGGCGGCAACGTCATGAACGGCGATACCTTTGAAAGTGACGATAAGCTTTTAAACCCTTCTTTTAAAAGCAGTACCGGCATATTCCATGTTGATGAAAAAGCTACACAATAATGACTTTTTTTAACGAAAATTTTGTGTTATAGAATTTTAGTAAAAATTGTATCTTGCGCCCTCTTTTAAAAGAATAGAATAATTATAAATGTAATATGGGTATAATGGGTTTTTTGCGCGAAAGGATGGGGAAGATTCTCGCATTCTTTATTGGTTTCGCGCTGCTTGCATTCATTGTGAGCGAAGTTGTAAGATCGGGCGGTTCCTTTTTCAGGGACGATAGTAACGAGCTTGCCGTTGTTAACGGCGAAAAAGTGCCCTATGACAAATTCAACGAAAAGCTGGAGCAAAACTCTGCGCAGTTTAAACAACAGGGACAAAGTATGTCTCCGCAGATAGCAAGCTATTTGCAGGAAACTACCTGGAGCCAGTATTTAAGCCAGTTGCTGATAGGCAAAGAAATTGAAAAGCTTGGCCTTACTGTTGGTGATGACGAAATGAACGTAATGATTGGTGACAACAATCCTGACCCGCAGATTGCCCGTCAGTTTGCCAATCAGCAAACCGGCCAGTTTGACCGTAGCAGGTATGATCAGTTCAAAGCCTACCTGCAATCAGGTAAAGCCGATCCTACTCAGAAGAAAGCCTGGAGCGATTTCGTGATCGACTTAATTGAAGCCAAAAAAGCTACCAAATACATGACATTGGTTACCAATGGCCTTTATGTAAACTCGCTTGAAGCCACAGATGATTACGAAGCAAAAAACAAGCTGGTTAACTTTAAATACGTATCACTTGATTACGCTTCAATTCCTGATGCTAAAGTTACTTTAACTGATGGCGATTACAGCGCATATTATGACGCTCATAAAGCTTCATTTAAAACTCCGCAGGAGTTAAGGAACTTTGAATATGTTAGCTTTAACGCAGCCCCTTCAAAAGAAGACTCAGCAGCAGTTAAACAACAGGCAGAGAAATTAGCAAATGAATTCAAGACTTCTGCTAATGATTCCCTTTTTGTACAGATCAATGCTGAAACAAAAACGCCTTTAACTTATCAGCGTAAAGGCAGCCTTGACCCTAAACTGGATACAACCATGTTTAGCGCAGCTAAAGGATTTGTTTATGGCCCTTACCTTGAAAACGGCAGCTACAAAGTGGCTAAGCTGGTTGATAGTAAAACTACTTTCGATTCGGTTAAAACCAGGCATATCCTGATCGACCTTGCATCTGCAGGCGGTGATGATAAAGCTAAAGCTAAGGCCGACTCAATTAAAAAATTAATCCAGGGCGGTAAATCATTTGCTGATCTTGCCACAACATTCTCTGCCGACAAAGGCAGCGCTGTAAAAGGCGGTGAAATTCCATCATTTGATGCCAACGGCGTTATGGGTGGTGGTCAGGGTGCATTAGTTCCTGAATACTACAATGCTGCTTTTAAAGCAAATAAAGGTGATCTGATTGTTGTAAAATCACAATTTGGCTACCACGTTATCCAGGTTGAAGATCAAAAAGGTTCTGTTAAACTGGTTAAAGTTGGCGTGGTTGATAAACCTTTAACTGCGAGCAGCAAAACCCAAACAGTAGCTTACAGCAAAGCACAGACTTTCTTAGCTTCATTAACATCTGATAACTTTGATGCCGAAGCTAAAAAAGAAGGTTTAAAGCCACGTACTGCTGAAGATGTTACTGCAATAGCTTCTGGTTTGCCAGGCTTAGATAATGCACGTGACGTAGTTAGATGGGCTTACAAAGCCGAAAAAGGCGATATCACTGATAAAGTATTTACCATAGGCGATCAATATATAATACCCCGCCTTACCGAAATTAAGCCTAAAGGTACATTATCGCTCGACGCTGTTAAAAAGCAAATTGAGCCAATGGTACGAAGCGAGGTTAAGGCTAAACAGCTGAAAGCGAAATTTGAATCGGCCCTGAGCGGCGGCGCTTCAATTGACCAGGTTGCTCAAAAAGTAGGCAGCAAGGTAGTTCCGGTTGAAAACGTTGTTTTTGCTAACCCAATTATTCCGGGTCAATCTGCAGAGTATAAAGTTATAGGTTCAATTTTTGGCTCAGCTGTCAACAAAGTTTCAAAACCTGTTGATGGTACACAAGGTGTTTATGTATTTGTAGTTAACGGTTTCACTAACCCGCCTGCACTTACCAATGCCGTTAAGCAAAAAGAACAGATTAACCAGGTACTGTTACAACGTTCACAAGGCCAGGTGCTGGATGCATTAAAAGATAATGCAATTGTAAAAGATAACAGGGCTAAATTTTTCTAAACAAAATTTAAAGTAAATTTACATCCGGGAATAGCATTAAGCTGTTCCCGGATTTTTTGTTTTATAAACAGTTTGTTAAGTTTTTTAAATAAAGCAATCAAACGATATTGATAACTTAGCTAATTAGCTCTAAGCCTTGTGCGTTCTGCTTTTAGCTTTCATATAAACGATATGGACATACAGGAAAACATAATAAACAAAGTAGCTCAAAGCGGCCTTGTTACCTTAGATCCGGCTTCTTTTTACCCAGTCGGCGACCGTGTTATTTATGATATAAAAGATAACCTGTTCCATGGCCTTATTTTGCGTGAGAAAGATTTCAGGGATTTTATAAAAGAACATGACTGGGCTCAATACGAAGGCAGGAATGTGGGGATCACCTGCACTGCCGATGCTATTGTACCTGCCTGGGCATATATGCTGTTAGCTAACCGCATGGCCCCTTATGCCCGCGAGATAGTTTTTGGTGATAAAGAAGTGCTTGAAACGGTGCTTTTTGAAAAGGAAATAGCTAAAGCCGACTTTGAACAATATCGCGGACAACGTATTGTGCTGAAAGGCTGCGGCGATGCCGAAGTGCCGGTATCTGCTTATGTTGAACTTACCAAAAGGCTAACTGCGGTGGTTAAAAGCCTTATGTTTGGCGAACCCTGCTCAACGGTGCCTATCTATAAGCGTAAGGATTAAGTATTTAAGTGAGCACACGCAATAAAAACAAGTTTAAACCATTTATAATAGCAGTTGTCATAACACAGGCTCCGCTAAAGGGGCTATTAATCAATGAAAAAACTGCTGATAAATAAATACTTTTTTAGTGTACTGCTTTTTTTAGCCTGTTGCCCGGGGGCATTTGCCCAGGAACTGAAAAAGATCAATGAATCGATTTTCAAGGCAGGTGAACAACTGGACTACAAGATGAAATATGGCTTTTTTACTGCTGCTGAAGCTACAATCAAAGTAGAGGCCAGCGATAAGAAGTTTAATGACCGCTCTACATTTCACCTGGTTGCCGAGGGCAAAACCGCCGGCTCTTTTGATCTGTTTTATAAGGTTCGTAACCGTTATGAATCCTACGTTGATCAAACAACGCTGATGCCCTATTTTTATACCGAAAACAGGCGTGAAGGTAAGTACAGGCATACAGACAATGTTACCTTTGATCAGAAAGACAAAAAGGTAACAGCGAACAAGGGAACATTTGAGTATAAAGGCGAGTCCTTTGATTTTGTATCGGCTTATTATTTTGCACGGGCTATTGATGTTTCAAAGCTGCATGAGGGCGAAACCTTTGATCTGCAATACTTCCTGGAAGATGGCTTTCACAGTATGCAGATAACCTATGTGGGTACCGAGACGGTTGAGTGTTCGCTTGGTAAGTTTAATTGTCTTAAATTTAGCCCGGCTATTATTCCGGGGCGTATTTTCCGGAAAAACAGTAAATTGTACCTTTGGGTTACCAATGATAAAAACAGGATCCCGGTAAAAGCTCATGTTGAAGTGCTGATAGGCAGTGTAACTATGGACCTGAAATCGGCTACCGGGCTTAAGTATCCTTTGAACCCTATTAAAGATTGATTTTAAAAAGATGATTGAGGTTGGTAATGTATTACTGCATGAAGATGTGGTAAAGGAAAATTTTGTATGTAACTTAAATAAATGCAAGGGCGCCTGCTGCCTTGAAGGCGATTCGGGTGCTCCGCTTAATGCCGATGAACTTGACATCCTGAAAGAGATCTATCCTAAGGTAAAACCTTATCTTACAGCAAAAGGTATCAAAACCATTGAGAAGGACGGGGTTTACGTAACTGATTTTGAAGGGGATTATACCACACCCTGTGTTGATACCAATAAAGAATGCGCCTACGTAATATGGGAAAACGGCATTACTAAATGCGGTATTGAAAAAGCATATGAAGAAGGCGCTATTAACTGGAAAAAGCCCATCTCCTGCCATTTGTATCCTATCCGGATAACCTCATATCCGGAGTTTGATGTTTTAAACTACGACCGCTGGAACATCTGCAGCCCTGCCTGTTCATTTGGTGATGAGCTGAAAGTGCACGTTCACGAATTTTTGAAAGATCCGCTTATCCGCAAATACGGCGCCGACTGGTATCGGGAATTGGAAGATACCGTGGCCGGAATTTAATTTTTCAGAATGCTTTATTCCTAATATCCTTATTGTTCATTTAACAGTAGCATAAATACTGTCCGGGCCTACTATATTGAGTGTCATGGGGGTAATTACAATAAAATTGGATATTATTGTATTATACAATACATGTACGGTCATTATTAATGAAAAAGGCTTTAATAACAGGGATAACGGGTCAGGATGGCGCTTATTTAGCAGAGTTTTTGCTGAAGAAGGGTTATGAAGTGCATGGGGTTAAACGCCGCTCATCATTATTAAATACCGACAGGATTGATCATTTATACCATGACCCGCATGAGCCGGATGTTAAATTCAGGCTGCATTACGGCGACCTTACGGATTCAACCAACCTGATCAGGCTTATACAGGAAGTTCAGCCCGACGAAATTTATAATCTTGCTGCACAAAGCCATGTAAAAGTGAGCTTTGAAACACCCGAATATACAGCCAATGCCGATGGCATTGGTACACTTCGCATCCTTGAAGCGGTAAGGCTTCTTGATCTCACCAAAAAAACACGGATTTACCAGGCATCCACATCCGAACTATATGGTTTGGTGCAGGCGGTGCCTCAGCGTGAAACCACTCCATTTTATCCACGTTCACCTTACGCTGTAGCAAAACTATATGGCTACTGGATTGTAGTTAACTATCGCGAAGCTTATGGTATGTATGCCTGTAACGGGATCCTTTTTAATCATGAAAGCCCGGTAAGGGGCGAAACTTTTGTTACCCGGAAAATTACCCGGGCAGCATCAAAAATTGCGCTTGGCCTGCAAAGCTGTTTGTATGTGGGGAACCTTTCGGCACAGCGCGATTGGGGGCATGCCAAAGATTATGTAGAAGCGATGTGGCTGATGCTGCAGCAGGAAACTGCCGAAGACTTCGTAATAGCAACCGGTGTAACCACCACTGTACGCGACTTTATAAGGATGGCGTTTATGGAACTGGGTATCGAGGTTGAGTTTAGCGGGAAGGATGAAAGCGAGCGCGGGGTGATCATTGATATTGATGAAGAAAGGGTAATTGCGCTTGGATTGAATTTGGACGCTTTAAGGTTTGGGCAAACAGTAGTAAAAGTTGATCCACAGTATTTCAGGCCAACTGAGGTCGATCTGCTAATTGGGGATGCTACCAAAGCCTATGAAAAGATGGGATGGAAACCAAAGTACAATCTGCAGGCCCTGGTAACTGATATGGTACTTTCGGACCTGCACTTGGTAAAAAAAGATGAATACCTGAAAAAAGGCGGTTTTAACACGCTTAATTATTTTGAATAACCAACGATAAAAACCATATAAATCATATATATGAAGAGAATATTTACAAACATTATATTATTGTTTCTGATAAGCGGCGTTACGAAGGCGCAGTCGGTTTATCAGCCTTATAATTACCAGTTTTACCAAAAACTTAATGAAGATGTTTATTCAACTAAAACACGGGTGCACAGTTCGCTGAGACCGTTTATGGCTGATGATTCGCTTTTGAAAGTTCATTATGATTCGTTAATGAACCTTAACGGACTTAAAGGGCGCTTTTTTAACGAGCATCAGATTGATGTTAAAAGCAGCAATGCTACCTTTTATGCCGATCTGCTACCTGATTTCAATGTAAGCCGTGATTTCTCCGGGAAAAAGAATACCAATTTTGGTACGCTCGGGATCCAGTTGGGCGGAACCTTCGGCAAAAACTTTTCATATAATGTGGCCGGTTATGAAAATAGGGCGGTATTACCTAACTATCTGCAAACCTACGTTAACCAGGTTGGTATAGCTCCGGGGCAGGCATACGCGGGTATTTACGGCAATGAGTACCGCTGGTCGTACATTACAGCTAACGTTTCCTATACACCGATAAAGTTTTTGAATATCAGTGCCGGTCGTGATAAAACTTTTGTTGGCGACGGCTACCGTTCATTGTTATTATCTGATTATGCATCGCCATATCCTTTCTTTAAATTAACCGCTACGCTGGGCAATGTGCGCTATATGGCAATGTGGGCCTATTTTGATGACCCGCTTTCGGTAAAGGTAGATAATGGCGACAGGAAAAAATTTGGTGTGTTTCATTATTTAGACTGGAATGTATCTAACCGCTTATCACTTGGTTTCTTTGATGCCGTGATCTGGGCAGCTAAAGATGACCAGGGCCATAAACGCGGATTTGATTTTACCTACATAAACCCGGTAATATTTTTAAGGCCGGTTGAAGCCTCAAACGGTTCACCTGATAATGCTTTGATAGGCTTTACCGCTAAATATAAACTAACCGATGGTATTACGGCTTACGGGCAGTTTGCACTTGACGAGTTTGAGTCATCAAGCTTTTTTTCAAGCAAGGGCAGCTCACGTAATAAATACGGTTTTCAGTTGGGTATAAGGGGGGCAAACCTGTTCAATGTAAAAGGCCTGAATTACCTGGTTGAAACAAATAATGTTAAGCCTTATACTTATTCTGAGCGTGCTTCAGTGTTAAACTATGCAGAAAATGGTGAACCACTTGGGCACCCATGGGGGGCTAATTTTCGTGAAGCTGTGGGCTTGCTGAACTACTCATACAAAAGATTTGATTTTACAGGCGAGCTTGATTATGGGTATTATGGTTTAAATATTAATAACCTTAACTACGGCAAAGATCTTTACCTGGCCTACCAGGACCCGGCACGGCAAAACGGCAATTACACCGGCCAGGGCTTAACCACCAACATGGTTTACTTGGAAGGAAAAGTAGCTTATTTAATTAATCCTAAATATAATTTAAGGTTTGAACTTGGCGGCCTGGTGCGCCGCGATAAGAACAACCAGTTTAATGATAAAACCTCAATGCTGACTTTCGGTATCCGCAGTTCATTCCGTAGTATATATAATGATCTGGTGAGTTATAAAACGCATTGATATTTAATTGTAAATATATATTTATTTGAAACATAGTTATTTAAAGTGCCGTATAAAAATATACTAAACTTTATTTCACTATGAAAAAATACCCTAAACCAATCGTTAATTATAGCTATATAATTAACTTTTTTTTGCTGATACTTTTTATCAGCTTTAATAGCTCCTGTAAAAAGGACGCAAAAAATCAACCTGTTGCAGACAAGCTACATCAAACTATTGATGCAGGAATAAGCAATGATGAAATTACACAATGGCTTGCGGCCAATCCAGGTGTGATATCAAGCAACGCACTTCTTTACAACTCCCAACAGGCTGTAATTGACAATAAACTGGTAATCCGGGTGCCATTAGCCGCTAATGCAGCTCTCTATTTTACTAAAGAGAATAACGTATTAAAAGAATACGTTTATAAATGGAATGATCGTGACCCAGGTGCTGCAAATTATACAGGAACAATTGATGTTTACAGCTTTGAACATAAAAAACTTAACAGGCTGGTTTATAATAAAGCTGTATTAACAAAAGTATTGTTACCTGCCAATGCCGCAACTTTTAGCAAAAATCATGATAGCAGGCTACAATTAGTAGAAACTGATGAAGAGTTTAAAGCCAATTGCTTAGCCCAGGGCGGTGATATTACGGAAGATGACTATAGCATAACATGTACAACTTATTATGATGTGGACTATGGCCCTATCTATATAAGCGGCGGCGGCGGTGGCAGCAGTACAGGCCCGAGCGGCGGTGTTCCTGGTACCGTTACAGGCGGCGGTGGCGGCGGTTCTGGTAGCTCGGGCGGTAATGGCGGCGGTGCATCGTGGGGGCCCGCACCTTGTCCAGCTTCTTCATCTGCAGTTGCATCGGGAGGCGTTTTAAAAGTTGATAAAGTTGCGCCAACAAACCCTGGTACAACTCCCCCTTCAACCACGCCTTCGGCAGGTTGCCCAACTGTTTCACAATGGCAGCCTAAGCCAATTATCCCTTTAAACCCTACATACTCATATCTAAACCCATCTTTCTCTTATCCTCTTAACACAAATTTTCCTGATTTAGGAGTAATAAACATTCTGGATGTAGCATTTGATCCGGGTAAGCTGAGTACTACAAAGCTTACAATTACAAATTTAAGTACTACTGAAACTTTTAACAGCTACAATAATACACTTCCTGCTGATAGTTATCCGGATAACCATCCTGTATCTATAGCAGTACGAACCTTTAATCCATATATTTATGCAGCTTTTTTAGGAAGTAACAATACATCTATCAAAAACTTTCATCAAACTGCGAAAGGTTTAAGTGGTTCTGATGGATATGGTAAGGCCATTGGCGCTATAGGCGAGGGCTTGTTTGCCCAAAGATTGTTAAGCATCCCATCAGTAAGCAGGGTTAGAACAATTAGCGGTGCCGTAGTTATGGATAATACCAACCCCTCAAAAACTATTTATATTGATCTGTTAACAGAACAAACTTTACCCGAAGCAGAAGAGGGGTATTCATACGTAAAAATGCAATATACTGATGTTAATGGAAATGCGTTATCAAAGGATCTTAAAATTCAAAGAAATTCGCAAACAAGAATGATGGGCTTTACTATCCTGAATAAAGGATTTGTAGCCTATGAAATAAAAACATACAACCCATCAAATACGCCTGATATATTGTTTAAAGGCTTTGTTGAAGGGATACAGCAAACAATGACAAGAGGTTTTTTTAGAAACATGACTGCGGGTGTATTAGTTTTTGACAAAGCCGCCTTTACCGCGCTTTATAATTCCCCATATCGTGCCAAGGTTGATGCCATTTTAAAAAGTGCGCAAGCCATGCGCAATATTAATGGTGAGCAAGCCGTTTTTTTAAGGCTCGAAAATAATTTATGGCTAAATGCAAATAGTGCTTACTATGCATTAATAGCTAAGATTAAAGTACTATGAGATATTATTTATTTAGTATATTTTTAATTTTAAATTGCTTAAAAGGTATGGCAAATGAAGGTTCAACAGCGGATACAACTACAGTTGTTAGCTTAAATTATACAGATTTTATCAATAGTTTAAATGCAAGCAATGATTTACACGCAGATAAACTTCAAAAATTATTTATAAGTAATGAGCAGGAGATATACCAGGCTCCTTTAGCAGCCGGCGGCGATTTACCGGAGGGGGGGATTTATTTCGAATACATGCAACAACTGATGGGATTTAAAAATTTAAATGAACTGCGTTTGATAAACTTATTTGTTAAAGCCCTGCCCGAAGGTTTTACCAAACTGAGTAAGTTACAAACCCTGGAAATATGTTTAAGCAACAATGCTGATATTGATGAAATTATTGGTGTGCTTAAAAATATGCCCTCGCTTAAATATCTTGATATAAACGGATCAAGACTGGCGCAAAAGCAGCGTGTTTACATCAGGGAACAATTAACAAAGCAGGGTATACATGTTGATGACTATGTAATGTTAAAATAACAAAACCAAACGAGCCGATTTATCGGCTCGTTTGGTTTACGAAGCTATGGTATTCACATTCTTTTTTTCGGCGATGTTAGGTACCTGTTGGGCTATATATAGCACTGGCATCGAAACCGCATTCGGCCCAAAGCTCGGGTTGATCGCCGTGTTCAATGAACTTATCAGGGATTGCCAGGCATTTTACCCGAATGCTGGTGTAACCGTTATTCAGCCATAAATTCAAGCACTGCGCTGCTCATGCGGCCTTCAGGCGAATTAGTAAAGCTAAACTCTTGCCATTACTGTTAAATTATGTTAACTTATTAATTTCACTTTGCGCAACGCAGAAATCTTTACTACATTCATAGTATAATAATTTTAACCTAACCTTCTTGTTAAAGCAGCCTTCTGTTTATGCATCACAAATTGTCAGCCTTCCCGCCCCGTTATTTAAAGCTTGATCTAAAGCATCATACCCAACATCTGATCGCCTGGCCGGGATTTTCTCCATAAGTACATCAATTACAATTGCTGTGTAAAGACAATTGTAAATTCAAAGCAACATCTGCTATCCTCAACAGCGAATTATCAATTCATAAATTAATACTATACCATGACAACAATTGCTAACTATGCAGCCCTGCGTAGCCATGTCTACAGCTCGGGCGATGAATCAGTATTTGTACAGGGAAGAACAACAACCGGCGATGGCGGTGAAGGAACCTTTTTCTGGGACCCCGGTAACACACTGACAGACAATGACGGTTTCATCATCAAGGTGAGTTCTGTTACAACCGGCAGATGGAAACGTGTATATGACGATTACGTCAACGTGACCTGGTTTGGTGCTACAGGAGACGTTAAAACCGTAACAGGAACAATCGTTGCAACGGGCAACGGTGCAGACCCAACCAAGCTTACATGTACCGGGTCAAATTTTACTTCGGCCGATGTAGGCAAAAAAATAACCATTAACGGTGCATATAAACCTAAATGCATCCATAATGCTTTTGATACGGATGATATCCCGCGTGCACTCGCTACAATAATTGTAGCTGTAAATTCGGCAACAGAAGTAATATTACAGGATGCTGCAGCTACCAATGTAACGGATAGTGAGGTAAATTATGGTAGTGATAATACCACGGTGCTTCAAAGTGCCATCAATGCTGTGGCTGCGATAGGGGGCGGAGGTGTATTTTTTCCGGCAGGCAAATATGCAATCTCCGATAAGTTGGTGAGCAAAAATAACACCCATATCCTGGGTGAAAGCAAATATAACAGTATTATTTATGCGATAAAGGACGGTTTTACCCTGATTGAATGGGATTATATGCCAACTTTCCCGGCTCCGGGAAATATTTCAGTTAAAAATATATGTTTATGGGGTTATGCCGATAGGTTTAAGTATCAAAATGTGCCGAATACTAATCCAGTTGTTAGATGCCACCTGATGAAGTTGAGTAACTACCAATTTGTAGAAATTGATAACTGTTATGGCAAATGGTCGAGAGAGATGGGCTTTGCACTAAGCGGTGGTGCCGTGACTATTACCAACAATATACTTGAAAACATATTAAGAGATGGTATAAATGCAGGTGACGCACAAAAAGTTATCATGACCGGAAACCGGGGCCGGTTTATTGAGGATGATTTTCTTGCCGCGGATTGTTCGGGGCCGAGGGGCGAAAAATATATAAATGATAATGATAAAAACGATCACGTTAATAATATCGCTATCATCTGTAATAATGACACTTTCGGCTCTCAGGGTATAACAGTTGGCGGCGCCAGGAATGTTATAATCGCAAACAATAATTTATCGTTTATAAAAGGCAGGGCCATCAGGTGCTCGGTGGAAACTGCCTCGGGCGGCCAGATCGAATCGCTGAACGTTGTGATAGCCAATAATAACATTAAAGATGTGTTAAAGTTGTGTACACCTGAACTAACATATGGAAAAGTAGGCGACTATTATACTTATCCGAATGTGGACAAAGGCAGCATGCCAAGGTTTATTGCAGGTGCATCAGCAGATGGTATCGAATTAGGCTTTACCTTAATGAAAGTCAGTTCGTCAAATAATGACACATGCCCGGGGGCCTTTGATGCTGTACTAAAGCAATATGTGAAACCCGAGCTTTTTTGGAATCTGGACGGTCTCGCTTTAGCTCATGGACAAAGCAGGGGCGTAATTGTGGCCCATAATTCCATTATGCAATCGCTTAGCGGGTTAACTAAAATATCAGATGCTTATGGTTACGGTTTATGGACAAGAAAAGGTGATACTGATGTTTTAGGATACCAGGGAACTATTTGCCTGGCCAACGGCGGATCACAGCAAAATTCCTACTATAAATCATATGGCATTACTGTGGGCGGGCCTAATAAAGGCTTAAAGATCATTAATAACTATATTTATGGTTTTCAGCGGGGGATTTACTTTGACCCTTATCTTGTTCAACAGGTTAAAGATAATATTACAACATCATTTTATAACTGGAGAGAGGATATCACGATCAAGGATAACACCATTGAAAGGACGCTTGAAGGTATCTATCTGGATGTTAATATTAATGGCCTCGAATCATATCCAATTGATATGAACATTACCGGCAACAGCTTTGATCCTGATCCGTATTTGGAAGCGACAGATAGAAGCGTCGATACAACAACGGGGGTGGTAAATATTACCAATATCTCTATTGCGAAAGGTTCTACTACGTTAACTGGTACCGGCTCTAAGCCTTTTTCATCAGACGATATCGGGAGGCTTGTTCAAATACCCGGCGCTGGTTTTTTGGGGCTTTTAAATAGCCCGACAGCCGACCCTTTGGTCGCTCAAATTGCTACGATTATTGGGGATAATAGTGTCACTTTGTCTACACCTGCAATGACTGACGTTAGCGGGCAAACATCAACTAAATGTGGCATGCTGACCGGGGGCTGGACAAACGATGCCGGGGTATTTTATCGTGCGATTTTAGCGCAATATGCAGTTGGTCTTAAGGTAAGTAATAACAATTTTAAGAACACTAAAGATGTTGTTGGGGGGAATACATCTACCAAGGCATTTGTTTACTCAAATAATTACTACTGTGATCCGGATAAGCAATACGGTATTAAGACACTTATCAACACTACCACAAACCGGATTTTCTGGATAGACAGCACTCCCGGAAATTTCAACGGCCAATTACTTACCATCAAAAATACTGATTTGCAAGAGGCGGCTGCCCAGCCAACCTCCGGTTATTTTATCAAAAATCAGATTGTCAGGAACACTAACCCGGTTAATGACGCAAACGGGTTTATCCTTTATGGTTGGCTGCGACTGACAACCGGCTCGATTCCTACAGATTGGCAGCCGATTTATTTATCAACTACGAGTTTAAAAAGTGCTATTTTTAATCAAACGGCAACAACGCAAACGGCTGCATTTAAAATTTCAGGAGCCGGAACAATACTTGGGGGGCTTACGGTAGGAACAGGCCTAAGCCCGTCTGTTGACAACGGCTTGAATTTCGGAAACCAGACTTTAAGATGGCGGCAGATCTGGGGTGGATTCGGGCATATCGGTGATCCGAACGCACTTGACAACTCGGCGATGTTCCAGATCGATTCAGCAAGCAGGGGGTTCCTGCCAGTGCGAATGAACAAAGCTCAGCGTTTGAATGTAATCAGTCCTGCCGATGGCCTGCTGATCTATCAAACGGATGAGCTGTCCGGTTTGTATGAATACAATGCCGCTACATCAGCGTGGAGACGCATTTATCAAAATATGCCTAATGTTCCTACTTTAAAAGCCGTAACAGCATCAGGAACAGGAAGTGCAACTGTTATTAGTATCCCGCACCTGTTAGCAGCTGCCCCAAGCTGGTTTACTGCCGTAGCAACAAACAGCGCAGCCGGTAACATTGGCTATATAACAGCAGATGCTACCAATATAAATATCAACTATGCAACAGCACCGGCTGCCGGAACTAATAATTTAGCATATAACATATCTTTTATATCCTGATTATTGTTCGCCATTTGGTGAAATTTAAAAAGCCGCCTCATAAGTAATTATGGGGCGGCTCTATTTACCAACTCGTCATGACTTTTTGATTATATTGAAAGGCTTATTGATCTTAAAACAGGAATTAATACCTGTTAATCAATTTATTATCTTCCTGAAAGTAAGGCTTATCCTTCCCTTGTCTGTATCAGACGCTGGTATCGCATGTTGCCATAAATCCTGAATTTCACGGCTCATATAAATCAAGCTACCTGGTGTAAGCTCATAATTTACAAACTCCTCTTTATTTTGAATATTCCGGAACCTAAAAATTCGCGGTTCTCCTACTGAAATTATTGCAACCCCGGTACCAGGATAAAGAATATCCGTTTGGTCAGAATGGTATCCCATCTTGGCCTTTCCATCAAGGTAATAATTGAGAAGGCAATTGTTAGGCTCAAAACCAAGCGTGTTTGCAAGTTTTTGGATGATTGAAGACAGCTCGGGTAAAAATTGCTGAAATGGATAGCTTATTTGCGAATAGTTATAAGCCACACCGTAGCTGGCGGTTTTCCGAGTGGCCATTCGTTCGTCCCACACAACGTTCATTGTCAGGAAACTGAATAGTGACGCCGGATCGACAATGAAATTTTCGATATAAAGTATGCCTTCCATTTACCTAAAAAATGATTGAAAGAAAAGTTTCTTCTCTACCTTTAGGAAGCCGGGCACCTACGACGCTATATTATTCATATTCCGCTTTTCGGCTATGTTGCGCACCTGTTGCGCTATGGCATTGGCATCATAGCCACATTCGGCCCAAAGCTCGGGTTGATCGCCGTGTTCAATGAACTTATCAGGGATTCCCAGGCGTTTTACCCGGATGTTGGTGTAACCGTTGTCGGCCATAAATTCAAGCACTGCGCTGCTCATGCCGCCTTCAATGCAGCCATCCTCAACAGTAATTACTTTATTAAACTTCCTGAATACGTCGTGCAGTAAAGCCTCATCAAGCGGCTTTACAAAACGCAGATCATAATGAGCAGGGTTATAACCTTCGGCATTCAGTTCGGCGGTGGCTTTAACCACTTCGTTACCGATAGCACCGATAGACAGGATTGCAACATCGTCGCCATCACAAACCTTGCGGCCTTTGCCTACAGGGATAGCTTTGAACGGGCGTTGCCAGTCAACCATAACACCATTGCCACGAGGGTACCTGATTACGAAAGGCCCCATATTTTCCTGCTGGGCAGTAAACATCAGGTTCCGGAGTTCTTCCTCGTTCATTGGTGCCGATACAATCATATTGGGAATACAACGCATGAAGGCCAGGTCGTAAGCTCCGTGGTGCGTAGCACCGTCGGCCCCGGCAAAACCGGCACGGTCAAGACAAAATATTACATTAAGCTTTTGTATGGCCACGTCATGGATCACCTGATCATAAGCCCGCTGCATAAAGCTGGAGTAAATGTTACAGAACGGAACAAGCCCCTGGGTAGCTAAGCCCGCAGAGAAAGTTACTGCATGCTGCTCGGCAATACCCACATCAAACGCACGATTAGGCATAGCCTTCATCATAAGGTTTAACGAACAACCTGATGGCATGGCCGGGGTAATGCCCATGATCTTAGGGTTTTGCTCGGCAAGCTCAATTATACTATGGCCAAACACATCCTGGTATTTAGGCGGTTGGGGTTTATCGTGTTTGGTTTTTTTGATCTCACCGGTAATTTTATCAAACAAACCGGGAGCATGCCACTTGGTCTGGTCTTTTTCGGCCAGGGCATAGCCTTTACCTTTTACGGTGATACAATGAAGCAATTTAGGGCCTGGAATATCACGCAGGTCCTTCAATACTTTTACCAGGTGGTTTACATCGTGCCCGTCAATAGGGCCGAAATATCTGAACTTAAGCGCTTCAAAAAAGTTGCTGCGTTTAAGCAGGGTGCCTTTAATGCTTTTTTCAAGTTTTTGGGCAATCTTAAATGCATCTGGGCCAATTGACGACAATTTGGCCAATACATGCGCAATATCATCCCTGAAACGGTTGTATGGCTTTGAGGTGGTGATATCTGTAAGATATTCCTTTAGCGCGCCCACGTTGGGGTCAATAGACATGTTATTGTCGTTCAGGATCACCAGCAGGTTAGAGTTTTCGATGCCGGCATGGTTAAGAGCTTCAAAAGCCATCCCCGCGGTCATGGCGCCATCGCCAATTACGGCTACGTGCTGCCTGTCAGTTTCTCCTTTGTATTGTGAGGCAACTGCCATACCCAACGCAGCAGATATGGAGGTTGATGAGTGGCCTACACCAAAGGTATCATACTCGCTTTCCGAACGTTTAGGGAAGCCGCTGATACCGCCGTGAATACGGTTAGTATGAAACTCATCACGACGGCCGGTAAGTATTTTGTGGCCGTAAGCCTGGTGGCCAACATCCCAAACTAACTGGTCGTAGGGGGTATTAAGTACATATTGTAAGGCTACGGTGAGTTCAACTACACCTAAGCTGGCGGCAAAGTGCCCGCCGTTAACTGATACCACGTCAATAATATACTGGCGTAGTTCCTTGCATACCTGTTCAAGCTCGTTTTCATTAAGTAGCTTTAAATCAGATGGATAATTTATTTTTTGTAATAAATTCCCGGCCGGTACCTGCATTGACATTCGTAAGGATATTTAACCTGCAAAATAAGGTAATTATTGTTAAATTCAGGGTATATAAAGATATTAAATTACTTAAGAAACAGGATGTATCAAAGAAAATGGCCGTGTTAAGGTGTAATATTGCTGTAAACAGAAGCGGGATAATACCTGTTTTTAATCCTGAAAGCCTGTGTTTTGTACCTTGATTCTTGCTGTGCTGATTCCGGCCGAAATGCTTATTTTTGACCGGATTTTATATGACCGACGATAGTTTTGCCATTAAGTTGCCCCAGTTTGAAGGCCCGTTTGACCTGCTGCTGTTTTTCATTGAACGCGATGAGCTGGATATCCACGATATCCCTATAGCCAAAATTGCCGATGATTTTTTGAACTACCTGCACCAGATGACAAGCCTCAATATGGAAATTGCCAGCGAATTTATTTTTGTTGCAGCAACCCTTATGCGCATCAAGGCCAAGATGTTGTTGCCGCGTTATGGCACCGAAGAAGCAGGGGATGATCCGGATACTAAAGAAAACCTGATCAGGAAACTCATCGAATATAAAAAGTTTAAAGAGGTATGTGAAGAGATCAGGCCGATGGAGGATGAGCGCTTTAAACAGGAAAAGCGCGGCAATATTAAACATGACCTTGAACAGGTTGAAAAAGTGGCTGTGCCCGGCGAAGAATTATCCGAACTGACTTTGTACCGCCTTATGGTTGTTTACGAACGGATGCTCCGCAATTTCAGCAGGCGGAACGAGGAAGTAAAACACACTGTAGTACAGTATCCCTATACCATCGAAAAACAAAAGAAAGCGGTTGCCGATTTGCTGAAGATCAATAAAATGCTCGATTTTA
The DNA here is from genome assembly GCF_042434235.1 of Mucilaginibacter angelicae. NCBI lineage: Bacteria > Pseudomonadati > Bacteroidota > Sphingobacteriia > Sphingobacteriales > Sphingobacteriaceae > Mucilaginibacter > Mucilaginibacter angelicae. Next base: position 68,684 of record NZ_JBHLTS010000077.1, read on the forward strand.
AAGCCATCGCCAAAGAATCTGAAAACAAGGTGCATTTTGTATATAATTTTTTGGCCGTGCTGGAAATGCTGCAGCAGGATCTGATAGAGATCCAGATAGGGTTGGGGTATAATAACTTTTGGATTTCTTCAAAAGCTGGGACTGAAGCGGAAAGCTAAAGGCTGAAAGCCAAAAGCTTTTGGGGAGACGAACAAAAAGCTTTGAGCCTTTGGCTTTAGGCTTTCAGCTTTAAATCATTGCCTTTAGCTTAAACAATAACATTATTTAACATATCAACTCAGCTTATATTGGTTATTCTGTCGCATTTTTGTGTAAATGCCTGACCTATGCTGAAATCCTACTTTAAAATTGCCTGGCGAAACCTTTGGAAAAACAAAGCTTTTTCAATTATTAACATTTTTGGACTGTCTGTTGGTATAGCTTTTACGCTGATCATCGGTGCCTATGTTTGGGGAGAGCTCCGGGTAAACCACGATCTTAAAAATGCAGACAGGCAATACATCATCCTCAGCAAATGGCGCGATCCAAATCAGGGAGTAGATATTGCTTCTGTTGATGCCTTGCCAAAAGCTTTGAAGGCAAACTACCCCAATCTTGTTGCCGGCTATTACAGCTTTAACGGAATAACATCTATAGTAACCAAAGGCGAAAAAAGTTTCAGGGAAAGTATGCAGTTTGGCGATAGCACGTTGCTTAACATGTATGGCTTTAAGTTGTTGCATGGCGATGTGAAAACTGCATTAACAGATCCGTTATCGGTTGTGATAACCCAGCGCATTGCCTTAAAATATTTTGGTAAAACAGATGTGATAGGGCAAACACTCAATTTTCAGAATTTTACGGGCAGTAAGCATGATTTTACCATCACCGGCATTTTACAACAGCTGCCCAAAAATTCTGTTACCAATTTAAACGACAGCAATAATTCGGATTTTTTCTTTGGGCAGAGTTCAAACACCTTTTGGGGCTTTACGGTAAATAATTGGAACAACGCCCAATGGGTAAGTTATATTGAACTAAAAAAGGGCATCGATCCTAAAATAGTTGAAAAAGCTATGCGTGAACTGCTCGCAAAAAACGCGACCCCGCAGGTTGCTAAAGACCTTACCCCGTATCTTGTATCGCTGAAAGATTATAACCTGACAGCTGATGGTGGTGTTGCTAAAAAAATGATCGTCACACTTTCTGCAATTGCATTATTCATTTTGCTGATGGCGGTCATCAACTTTGTGAATATCTGTATCGGCCGTTCATCGGGCAGGATGAAGGAAATGGGCGTACGCAAAGTACTTGGCGGCTTGCGGAAGCAGTTGATCTGGCAGTTTTTGGTCGAATCGGTGTTGATGGTGCTTTTTGCTACCATGTTTGCAGTTATTATTTACTTGGTTGCAAGGCCGTATTTCAGCAGCGTTTTGGGCCGCGAAATTACCGGGCTGTTTGCCTTTCCTGTTTATATTATTCCTTTTTTGTTACTGTTTGTACTTATGGTTGGTGCGCTTGCAGGTATTTATCCGGCCCTGGTATTATCTGCCTTACGATCTGTTGATGCTATAAAAGGTAAGTTAACAGCAGTAAAAGAACGTGTGTTTTTCAGAAAATCCCTTGTTGCTTTTCAGTTTACCACGGCCGCAATTGTATTTATCGGGGCGATTATTGTTTCAAAGCAAATCAGTTTGTTTTTTGGTAATAACCTGGGCTATAACAAAGATTATATTGTTTATGCACAGTTGCCACGGGATTGGTCGGCAGCGGGGGTAAACAAAATGGAGGTCATTCGCGAGCAAATGGCACAAATGCCGCAGGTAAGCAGCGTATCGCTCTCTTACGAAATCCCTGACGGGGCCAATGGATTTAACTCTCCCGTTTACAGGCAAGGGGCAAGCCAAGCACAAGCTGTGGCATCACAAATTTTAATGGATGATAACCAGTATGCTTCTACCTATAACATACCCTTAAAGGCCGGTACATTTTTTAAACCGGTTTACCAGGCTGCCGATTCAACATTGGTAGCTATTAACGAAACACAGTCAAAAGCGTTAGGCTGGAATAGGCCTGAAGATGCTATTGGTCAAAAAATAATGATCCAGCAAGGTAATACAGCCGTTTCCTATACGGTTGGTGGCGTTACCGCCGATTTTCATTTTGGTTCCCTGCACGAACGCATTAAGCCCATCATCTTTGTAAATGTTAATTACTATGTAGCTTATCGTTATTTTTCATTCAAATTAAAAGCCGGTGATATTCAGCAAAGCCTAACTGCCATACAAAAGAAATGGGCCGAACTTATCCCTAATGCCCCATTTGAATACCATTTTATGGATGATGCCCTGAAAAAGCTGTACACCACCGAATTGCAATTAAAGAAAGCTGCTTATATAGCCGCTGTTTTAGCGGTGATTATAGTGCTGCTTGGGGTTTTGGGTTTAATATCATTAAGCATCCAGAAACGCACTAAGGAGATAGGCATCCGCAAAGTACTTGGCTCCTCGGTTTCGGGCATTACCATGTTGTTTTTAAAGGATTTTTTGGGCGTGGTGATCATTGCCGGTTTAATAGCCTGCCCGCTGGCTTACGTCATCATGCAAAAATGGCTGAATGATTATGTTTACCGTATTGATCTGTCGTTATCGCCATTTGTGATCTCGGTGGCATCACTTACTATGGTTACAGCGGTTTTGATAGCGCTGCAAACTATAAAAGCTGCTTTTGCAAACCCGGTTAAAAGTTTGAGGAATGAATAAGTTATTGTAAACCTGAGTTTAAACAATATGGCCGAAAAACATAAAACAACTCATAGAAACCTGCAAAGCGATGCCGATGGTTCACTTAAGGAAGTGGACTTATCGCAAGGGAAACCGGAAACTGATTTTTGGGCAGATGTTCCTGAAGTAGTTCAACAGGCTATCGAAAAAGCCAAAAAACAACTTGATCAGGGCGAAGGGATTCCTCATGATGAAGTAATGAAAAAATAAAATCCAGATTTCTCATCAGGTGAGTTGTTATTGGAGCTATACGCCTGTTTATCAGCTAAACTAATATTCAATAGTATAGGTATACATGCTGGTTGATGATAATTTATTTGCTGTAAGTGTCTACCCGGCAAATAATATTGTGTTTATTTTAAATTAAGTAAAATCTAACATTACTTATAGCTCAAATCTCATATCTCACATCTCAAATCTATCTTTTTCCCTAACTTAGCACCGTTAAAAACACACAATGAAAAGAGACAAACTGATATTTAAGCTATTGGATGAAGAGCAGCAACGCCAGGAAGAAGGCATTGAACTTATAGCATCTGAGAATTTTGTAAGCAGGCAGGTTATGGAAGCTGCAGGTTCTGTTGCAACTAACAAATATGCCGAAGGTTTACCGGGCAAACGCTATTACGGCGGCTGCCAGGTGGTTGACGAAATTGAAACCATAGCTATTGAACGCGCTAAGCAATTGTTTAACGCCGAGTGGGTTAACGTACAACCACATTCAGGTGCACAGGCAAACGCGGCAGTTATGCTTGCCGTATTGCAGCCGGGCGATAAAATATTAGGATTTGACCTTTCACATGGTGGCCACTTAACTCATGGCTCGCCGGTTAACTTTTCGGGCAAATTGTATGAGCCTCATTTTTACGGCGTAAACAAAGAAACCGGTCGTGTTGATTATGATCAGCTGAAAGAAGTTGCCCTGCGCGAAAAACCAAAACTGATCATTGCTGGTGCTTCGGCATACTCTCGTGATTGGGATTATGAGTTTATCCGTAAAGTAGCCGACGAAGTTGGTGCTTTGGTACTGGCTGATATTTCGCACCCGGCAGGTTTAATTGCCCGCGGTTTATTGATCGATCCGCTGCCGCATTGCCATATTGTTACTACTACAACCCACAAAACTTTACGCGGCCCGCGCGGTGGTTTAATTATGATGGGTAAGGATTTTGAAAATCCATTCGGTATCAAAACCCCTAAAGGCGAGATCAGAATGATGTCGTCATTGTTGGATATGGCTGTTTTCCCGGGTACACAGGGTGGTCCGCTTGAGCATATCATTGCTGCTAAAGCAGTTGCTTTTGGCGAGGCTTTGAGCGATAGCTACATGAAATACATTGTACAGGTTAAAAAGAATGCCGACGCTATGGCCGAAGCATTTGTGAAACTGGGCTACCAGATCATATCCGGCGGTACCGATAACCACTTAATGCTGATCGATCTTCGTAACAAAAATATCACAGGTAAAGCGGCCGAAAATGCTTTGGTGGCTGCCGATATCACCGTGAATAAAAACATGGTGCCATATGATGATAAATCACCATTTGTAACTTCAGGCATCCGTGTGGGTACTGCCGCAATCACTACCCGCGGTATGAAAGAAAAACATATGGACCATATTGTTGAATTGATAGATGCTGTAATTACTGATCCTGAAAATGAACATTCTATCAAAAAAATCCGTAAAAGGGTTCACAAGTTAATGTACGATTTTCCGTTGTACAGAGATAAGGACTCAGAGTAAATAATGACACAAAGGCAGGAAGATCCATCAAGCATAGAAGATAAGCGTTTAGCTGCGCTTAAATCATACAATGTTTTGGATACCATGCCCGAAAAGGAGTACGACGCTATTACGCGTTTGGCCTCCTATATATGCCAGGTGCCTGTAGCGCTGATAACGCTGCTTGATGCCGACAGGCAATGGTTTAAATCAACATACGGCGTCGACGTGGGGGAAACACCCCGTGCCGACGCTTTTTGTAACCGGACTATCCTGTCCGACGCGCTTGTTGAAATAAACGATTCGAAGGAAGATGTGGAGTTTAAAGATAACGCCATAGCCAATGAAATGGGCGTGCGCTTTTATGCCGGCGCGCCATTGATCGATCCGGATGGCCACCGGCTTGGCTCGTTATGTGTGATTGATACAAAACCGCGCAAGCTCACGGCCGAACAGCGCGATGCGCTCCGCATACTGGCCGATGAAGTAATGTCGCACCTGTTGCTCCGAAAACAGAAACTGGAACTGGAGCAAAGCCTGAAGGTACACCAGGAATTTCATAACCTTTTTGACAGCTCGCCCGATATCCACTGTATCATGGACAGGGATTTCAATATTGAGCAAATTAACCGCTCTGCCAGGCCTGTTTTGGGCTACTCGGCAGCGGAAGTTATAGGCAAGCCTATCTGGAGCTTTTTCCCTGAAGAGGAGCGGGCTAAGTCGCTCTCCATCCTGAAAAAGGGATTAAGCAAACAACAACGTCATTTTGAAATTGAAGCACTTGTTATAACACCCGCAGGTATTGTTAAATGCATCAGCTGGTCGGTAACTTTTAAAAATGATAAATGGTTTGCCAGCGGGCGCGATATCAGTTATCAAAAAGAGGTAGCCGATGAACTGGCATTATTATCACTGGTTGCAAGCAAAGTTACCAGCGGTGTAGTGATCAGTAACGCTGCCGACGAAACCATATGGACCAATGAGGCTTTTGAGCAGATAACTGGTTATACCCAGGCCGATGTTGTGAACAGGCGCTTGCGGGATGTACTTAAGGGAGTGCCACTTGATGCGGAAGCAATAAAAAGGCTTGATGAAGCCATCCGTAACCAGGTATCGTACGAGGTTGACCTGCTGATTGACAAAAAAGATGGTGAACCGGTATGGATCTCGGTGTATAACTCTGTGATCCGCGACAGTACCGGGCAAACGGATAAATTTATCCGGGTTATTATTGATATAACCCAGCGCAAAAAGATAGAACAGGATTTGGAGATCCTTTCCTTTGCGGCCCGTAAATCACCAAGCGGTATCCTGATCCGCAGTAATGCAGGCGAGGTGATCTGGATGAACGAAGCCCTTGAAAACATCACCGGTTATACGCTTGATGAAATGCAGGGCAAAATTTTTGGCACCATGCTGCTTGGCGAAGATACTGACCTTAATGTGTTTAAAGAGGCAGTAAAGGCGGTAGAGGAAAAACGGGGATACGAGGTTGAAATAAAAATTTATAAAAAGGATAAAACGCCAATCTGGGTGTTTTTATCGAACAGCCCGTTGTTTAATGAAACAGGCAGTGTTGAACGGCAGATAGCCGTAATGGTTGATATTACGGAGCGTAAAAAAACCGAAGAGCAGTTAACTATGCTTTCGTTAGTGGCCAGCAGTACAGCCAGCGGTGTGGTAATTAACAACAGCGATGGTAAGGTTGAATGGGTGAATAAAGCCTTTGAGCAGATAACCGGCTATACTTTGCTCGATGTGGAAAATAACCACCTTGGCGATGTGCTTAAAGGGGAGCTTACAGATGTATCTATTATTCAAAAGGCGCGCGAGCTCTCCCGCAATAAGCAGTCATTTGAAGTCGATTTGCTGGTTTACCGTAAAGACAGGCAGCCCTTATGGATCTCGGTAATTAACTCGGTGATCATTAACAGTAAAGGCGGGGTTGATAAATACATTGAGGTTATCATTGATATAACTGCTAAAAAGAAAGCCGAAATTGAACTGATCACTGCCCGTGAGGAAGCAGTACAGCTGAACCGCGCCAAAGATATGTTCATATCGGTAATGAGCCATGAAATCCGTACACCGCTAAATGCCGTAATTGGTATGTCGCATTTGTTACTGGAGGATGATCCGCTTGAAGGGCAAAAGGAAAATCTCAATATCCTGAAGTTTTCGGCCGAAAACCTGATGACGCTTATCAACGATGTGCTTGATTTTGCCAAGATCGAAACCGGGAATGTGGAGCTTGAAAAGGAGCGGGTTGATTTAACCGAGCTTGTTCAAAGTATAACAAGTTCGATGCAGTACAAAGCCGGCGAAAAAAATATATATATTAGCAAAAGCATTGATGAGGCCATACCAAAAGTAATTTTGGGCGACCGCACCCGGCTGATCCAGATATTACTGAACCTGGTTGGTAACGCCATTAAGTTTACCGAAAAAGGTGGTGTTACTATCGATCTGAGAGTGATACAGGAAACCGAACAGGATGTGCGCATCAGGTTTGCTGTAATTGATACCGGTATAGGCATTGCCGCAAACAAATTGGGTGCCATATTTGAACAGTTTAAGCAGGCCGAAATAGATACTACACGCAAGTATGGCGGTACCGGCCTTGGCCTTGCCATCAGCAAGCGGTTAATTGAACTGCATGACTCGCGTATAAATGTAGACAGTGTACCGGGGCAGGGTTCAACATTTTGGTTTACCATAGGTTTTAAAAAGGGTGATTACCAATTAAACAGAAATAGCAAAAACGTGGAAGAAGGACTTAATATAAATGTTTTGGTAGTGGATGACAACCAGATAAACCGCCTGCTCATTAATAAAATATTAAAGAAATGGGGTGCCAATGCCGATTTTGCCGAAAACGGTATTGAGGCTATCGAAAAGGTTGAAGTTAACCGCAACTACAACGTGGTGCTGATGGATATCCACATGCCCGAGATGGGCGGTTTGGAGGCCACCAGCATCATCCGTTCCAAAACAGATGCCTATTTCCAGCAATTACCAATCATTGCCCTTACAGCCTCTATGCTCAGTAATCAAATGGGCGAAATCAACGACGCCGGTATGAATGATTACATCCTTAAACCTTTTGACCCAAGGGTGCTTTATGATAAGTTAAGCAGGTATCAGCAGCAGTAAGTTGAAAATTTCTCTTCACCCGTCATTGCGAGGTACGAAGCAATCGCAAACTGTACAGAGCGAACCTGCCGATCGGGGATTGCTTCGTGCCTCGCAATGACGGGGTGTATACTACACCGCATAAGCTATCGCAGCTATACTCAACTTCAATCCCGGTACTTTTAGCAATTCTGCACCGCAGGCCTCAAGGGTTGAGCCCGTGGTTACTATGTCATCAACCAATAAAACGTGCTTGCCTTCAAGTGCTGCATGATCATTAACAGCAAATACATTCTGCATATTTTCAAACCGGGCAAAGCGCGATCGTTGTGTTTGCGTTTTTGTAGCCACTGTACGCACAAGGCTATGCTCATCAACAACCGCTTTTAGTTTTTCGGCAAGGCCATGGGCAAAGCAGGCGCTTTGGTTATAGCCGCGTTGGCGCAGGCGGCGTTTATGCAGGGGAACAGGGATGATTATATCCGCTGTATTGAAAATATCATTTGAAGCCAGCTGTGCCCCCGCAATGTTGCCAAGCAGGTTGCCTATCTGCTGCATACCTTTGTACTTAAAGTGGTGCATCAAGTTCTGGATCTTACCGCCTTTATGGAAATAATAAAGCGCGTAGGCAGCTTCAACATTAATTTTACCCCAAAATTGCTGGGCCACAACATTAGCATGCTGCTGATGGAAGTTGGTAAAGGGTAAATTAAAACGGCAATCGCTGCAAAGTATATGCTCACCTGCCACTAAGCTTGCCTGGCAGGCCGGGCAAAGTTCCGGAAAAAGCAGGGCAGCAAAATCGGCAAGGTAGGCACGCAGTAATTTCATGCCCTCAATTTAAGGCGGATTTTTTAAACTTCGGCCAGTTTATCTTTTTCTTTGATGGCAAGCTGTCCGCAGGCGGCGTCAATATCCTTACCGCGGCTGCGGCGCAGGTGTGTGTTGATGCCTTGTTTGGTAAGGTAATCGGCAAATGCCTCAACTTTATCTACGCCCGCGTTGATGTAGCTGGCAAAGGCAATGGGGTTATATTCAATAATGTTAACCTTGCAGGGCAGGTGTTTGCAAAATTTGGCCAGTTCTACAGCATCCTGGATCCCATCGTTTACACCATCAAAAATAATGTACTCGTATGTTACCGGGTTTTTGGTTTTGGCATAGTAATATTTCAAAGCTTCGGCCAGTGCCTTTAACGAGTTTTGCTCATTGATAGGCATAATGGTGTTACGCTTTTCATCATTCGCTGCATGCAGGGAAAGGGCAAGGTTAAATTTTACCTGGTCATCGCCCAGTTTTTTGATCATTTTGGCAATGCCGGCTGTTGATACAGTAATACGCTTCGCAGCCATATTAAGCCCATCTTCGGAGGTGATGCGCTCAATTGATTTCATCATATTGGCATAGTTAAGCAAAGGCTCGCCCATACCCATGTAAACAATATTTGATAAAGGCTGATTGTAATTTTCGCGGGCCTGCTGATCAATTAAAACTACCTGGTCGTAAATTTCATCGGGATTGAGGTTCCTTTTGCGCTCCATATAACCGGTAGCACAAAATTTACAGGTAAGGCTGCAACCCACCTGCGATGATACACAGGCTGTCATACGGCCGGGGGTTGGGATTAAAACACCCTCAATTAAATGGTTATCGTGTAAAATAAAAGAATTTTTTATAGTTTTATCAGCACTAACCTGTGAAGAATTAATTTTTACATTATTAATTACAAAATTTGCATCCAGTTTAGCACGGAGTTCTTTTGAAATATTGCTCATCTCGTTGAAAGAAAAGCAAGATTTTTTCCAAAGCCATTCATATACCTGTTTTGCCCTGAAGCCTTTTTCATCCATGCGGATAAAATGCTCCTGTAAAGCATTCAGGCTCAGGCTGCGGATGTCAATTTTATCTTTTGTATTGTTCACAGTGCAAAAGTACTTAAATTTAAAAAAATCTATCTTTTTTTAAAGTCATTCTTTTTGGCACAATAAAAAACAATAACTAAAAGTTAATTGTACTTATTTTTGCAGGATAGTTTGTTTTGAAAAACGTTATGTGTTACGATACCAAGTTTAAATTTTAATGAAAAGTTTTAGAGCCGATTACGTTTTTCCTGTTTCTGCCGATCCGATTAAAAATGGAATAGTTACTGTTGATGATCAGGGTAAGATCATCGCCGTTACCGATAGCAATAAGCCTCCGGGCGGTCATGTGCAGCAGGTGAGCGGTGTTATTTGCCCCGGATTTGTTAATACCCACTGCCACACCGAACTTTCACATTTAAAAAATAAAGTTAAATCTCAGGGCGGCCTGGTCAATTTTATAAAGGATATCCAGTCGTTACGCAACACCGACCAGCAGGAGGTTCTTGATGGCATTGCCAAAGCCGACCAGGAAATGTATGATAACGGTATTGTAGCCATTGGCGATATCTCCAACACCAATAACAGTGTTGCGATGAAAAAACAAAGCAAGTTATACTACCATACCTTTGTTGAAACGTTTGGATTTTTGCCCGAAAAGGCTACTGAAGTTTTTGAAAAGGCGCTGGCCCTGCTTAATGAATTTAAACCCGGCTCATGTTCGGTAACGCCTCATGCTCCTTATTCGGTATCGAAGGAGTTATTTAAGCTCATCAAAAAACATAGTGATGCCACAGACGAAAACCTCATCAGTATTCACAACCAGGAATGTGAGGACGAGAATAAGTTTTACCGTTATAAACTTGGTGCGTTTTTAGAGTTGTACGAGCATTTTGGTATGGATATATCTTACTTTAAGCCACAGGCCCGTAACTCGGTTCAATCCATTATCCCCCTGCTTACCAATAAGCAAAAGGTTTTGCTGGTGCATAACACCTGTACTAACCTGAAAGATATTTACTTCATCAAACGGTTTGACAGGAAGATAAACTGGTGCTTTTGTCCTAACGCAAACCTTTACATTGAAGGCCGCTTACCTAAAATAGACCTTTTTGTTGATCAGGGATTTAATATTACCCTTGGTACCGATAGCCTTGCATCAAACAATAAATTATGTTTACTGAGCGAGATGCGCGCTATTCAGCAAAAATTCCCTTCCATAAGCTTACCCCGCCTTGTTGAATGGGGTACCCGCAACGGTGCCGAATACTTAGGCATCGATGATGAAAAAGGTACACTTGAAGCAGGCAAAACCCCTGGCCTTAACCTCATCAGCGGCCTCGACGGATTTAAGATCACCCCCGAAACTAAAGTGAAGAAATTGATATAAAACAGAAAAACCGACGGTGTGCCGGTTTTTCTTTTATAATTAAACTAATGTCATTGCGAGCGATAGCGTGGCAATCGCACGGAAGCATAGCCGCCCTGTATAGCATGCGATTGCTTCGTCGTTCCTCCTCGCAATGACATGAAGTTGTGTTATTTACCCCTTACTCACCGGTACTGTCAAATGAATAGTAACCTCGGGAGGGGTTCCACTCCTGTCGATGCCATATTTTGGTGGCAGTACTTTAAAGTCTCCTTTAAATACACCTTCACCACCCTTGTCCTCAAACGTAAAATGAATGGTTTCGGGATTGGTTTTGCCTTTCATGGTTAGCTTGCCATTGGCTGTATAGCCTGTTCCGCTTTTTGATACCGAGGTTGATTCAAATTTAATGGTTGGATAATCATCGGCGCCGAGGGCCGATTTTACGTGGCTGGTTTTAATAAAAAAGCCGGTTGCCGCAGTCGTAACATCAATGGTTGCCGAAATTTTAGCTTGTTCCGGGTGGTCTTTATCAAATGTTATATCGGCCTTTAAGCCGCCGAATGAACCGCTTACCCTATGCCCTTCAAAAGTTACCTGGGCCTCATCGCCTTTAACTTTCCAGTTGCCAAAAATCGCGAATGCCGAAAAGGCGGTAAAAGCAATGATCAGTGCAGAAAAAATGATTTTTTTCATAAAATAGATTTTTTAATGTTATATCGATCGTGTTAAAATTGTGATACTTTTATTGTAAGTACGCTTGTTAAGTTAAACAGGTTGCTTAGCAGGAAAAAAGTTAACTTTGCAGTATTCATACCCAATAAGCACTGATGATCAAACATCTTAATATTACAGTTAAAGGCAAAGTACAGGGCGTTTTTTATCGTAAAGCAACCAAAGCAGTTGCCGATCAGCTTGGCGTACGCGGTTTTGTATTGAATGAGCCTAACGGCGATGTTTATATCGAAGCTGAAGCCGATAACACCTTTCTGGATATGTTTCTTGACTGGTGTAATGAAGGCCCCCAGGATGCCGAAGTAAATGCCGTTGAAAGCCATGAAGGTGAATTGAAAAACTATCGTAATTTTGAAGTTGTTAAAAGGCGCCTGTAATTGATAAAGGCCCATTAAATCGAATATCCCCATTGTCTACTATAAAAAAATTTGCCGGGCAAACTGCTATATATGGTTTAAGTACTATCATCTCCCGGATGATTTACTTCGTTTTAACGCCAATTTATACCCGTACCCTGCCAGTAAATGCTAACGGAGTTTTTACATCTGTATATGGCAGTGCTTCTATTATTAATGCCATTTTAGCTTTTGGCATGGAAACTACCTATTTCAGGTACTTGCAAAAGCGCTCAGATAATAAACAGCAGGTTTATAATAATGCGTTTGGTGTTGTTATGGCAGTATCGGTAATATTCCTGGTATTTTGTTTGCTGTTTTTAGATCCTATTGTTAATTACATGCAGGCCGGTGTTGCTAAAGATCATGCAGATTATACTTTTTATGTAAAATGCTTCTTGGTGATTTTGGTGCTGGATGCTTTTTGCGTGATCCCTTTTGCACGGATTCGTGCTGAAGGACGTCCAGTTAAATACGCTGTCATTAAGTGCTCAAACATTGGCCTGGTAATGACGCTTAATTTGTTTTTTCTTTTTGGTGTTCCGTACATAATAAGTCATCATTTACCAGGGGGAGCATGGATGGCAGATTGGTATAGGCCAAATTGGGTAGGGTATGTGTTTTTGGCTAACGCAATTGCAAGCGGGCTTACCATATTGTTGTTATTGCCTGAAGTATTACAGCTAAAACTGAAGTTTGACAGCACTATGTTAAGCGAAATGTTTTCATATAGCTGGCCCGTATTGATAGCCAATATATCATTCATCATTAATGAATCGTTGGATAAGGTAATGTTGAAACAGATGTTGCCGCAAAGCATTGCCGATAGAGATGTAGGCATTTATGGTACTTGCGCCAAAATAGCATTATTCCTCAGCCTTTTTGTACAAGCCTTCAGATTGGGCGCGGAACCTTTTTTCTTCAGTCACTCCAAAAACAAAAACTCAGGCGAAACCTATGCGCGCATCATGACGTACTTTGTAATTATGGTTGCGGTTATTTGTGTGGCCCTTATCGCTAATGTTGATATTCTGGCTACTTTTATAGTAGGCAAGGAAATAAGGGAGATAAAGGGACATTTGGTTGACAATATTTATTGGTCGGGCCTGGGAGTTGTGCCTCCTTTGTTGTTTGGCTACTTAAGCCTCGGTATTTATATGAACCTTTCGGTGTGGTATAAATTGTCTGATCAAACCAGGTATGGTTTGTACATATCAGGTATAGGAGCGGTATTAACAATTGTGCTCAATATAATTTTTATCCCTAAGTACAGCTATATGGCTTCGGCATGGATCTCATTTGCTGCATATGCCACCATGATGACGCTCTCATACGCATGGGGACAAAAAAATTATCCTATTCCATACAACTTAAAAAAGAACCTGGCGTATATAATTGTCTCGGTATTGTTTGTTTTTCTGTCGTTTACGGTATTTAAGCGCAATATTTTTGTTGGTAACGGGCTTTTACTGTTATTTGCAGGCGGGGCGTATTACTTTGAACGCAAGGAGTTAAAAGCTATATTTAAACGATGATTATCCGCGTAATTAATAAATCAAAAAATACTTTACCTGCATACGAAACTGCCCATGCGGCAGGGATGGACCTGCGTGCCGATGTGGAAACAACAGTAGTATTAAAGCCAATGGAGCGTAAGCTGATCCCCACCGGTTTATATATCGAACTGCCCGTAGGCTTTGAAGCACAGATCCGCCCGAGAAGCGGTTTGGCGTTTAAGCATGGCATTGGCATTGTTAATTCGCCGGGTACTATCGATGCTGATTATCGCGGAGAGATTAAAGTATTGCTGATCAATTTTTCACAGGATGACTTTGAGATCAACACCGGCGACAGGATTGCCCAGATGGTAGTTGCCAAACACGAGCGTGTTAACTGGGAGCAGGTAGAAGTGCTGAACGAAACCCAAAGAGGCGAAGGCGGCTACGGACACACAGGTAAAGTTTAGAAGCAAGAGTGTAATAGAAGCAAGACCGTTAGAGTCAAGAGACAAGAAAAATGAAGATTGAGAAAAGCAATATTGGATTGAACGGTATGTGGAAGGAGCGTTTGTTTTTTACTTCGTTTCTTGTGTCTTTATTCTTGCCTCTTGCAATCCTGCCTCTTTCCTCCCATGCTCAGCATAAAAAAAACAGCGATAATAAAACCCCTGCATCGGCAGGTAAAGTGATGAGCTATCAGGATAGTGCTATGGTTAAGCAGCTTTTCTTTTCGGCCCTGCGTGAAAAAACGGTTGAAAACTATAAGCTTGCTACCGAAATGTTTGAGCGCATTTTACAGGCTGATCCTTCAAATGATGCTTCGCTGTATGAACTGGCAAATCTTAAACGGCAGCAAAATGATTTTGCAGGTTCCGAACCACTTTTGGAGCAGGCCGTAGCCATCAATAAAGATAATGAATGGTACTGGGCGGCACTGGCCGATAGCTACGAAAAAACCAATACCATTGATAAGCTCGAAAATGTTTTTAACCAGCTTATCAGGATTAATCCGGATAAATCAGCGTATTATTTTGACAAGGCCAATGCATTCAATATCCTGAAACGGTACGATGATGCCCTTAAGGTTTATGATGAGGTTGAAAAACTTGACGGGCCGAGCGATGATATTTTAGCCAATCGTCAAAAGATCTACTTAAAACAGGGTAAGATTGAACTTGCTGCTTCCGAACTGGAAAAACAGATAGCTGCCAATCCCGGGGAAGTACGTTATTACCTGGCCCTTGGTGAGATCTATAACTCGAACGGGTTCGGCGATAAGGCACTCAAAATATTGCAGCAGGCCGAAAAGCTTGATCCGCGAAATGGCATGGTGCATTTTGCGCTGGCCGACATCTATCGCGATAAAAAGAACAACGAGGCCAGCTTCAATGAGCTTACCCAGGGATTTGCTATCCCTGATATCGGCATCGACCAAAAACTAAATATTATATCAGGGTATTTTCCCAAGTTTCCCGACGCCAACGCCAAAGCCAGCGCACTCGAGTTGAGCCGGATCTTAACGGTTGCCCATCCTAATGATGCCCGGGCTTATGCCATTTATGGCGATATGCTGATCCAGAATAACAAATACAAAGAGGCAAAACCGGTGATCAAAAAATCGGCACAGCTTAACGACCAGGTATACAATGTTCAGGAACAACTGGTACGATTGGAATTGGGCGACAATGACCTTGACGCTGCTATTAGAGACGGCGAAAACGCACTGTCATTATTCCCCAACCAGGCCTGGATGAATTACCTTGTTGGTGTTGCCTGGGCGCAAAAAAAGGATAATAACAAAGCTGTTGGCTATGTTAAAAATGCTACTTCATTAGAACTTCAGGATAAGGAACTACTTTCGTTAAGTTTTTCATTATTGGGCGATTGCTATCATGAGCTGAAGAACATAAAAAGTTCTGACGAGAGTTATGATAAGGCACTGACCTACAATCCGGATAATGCATTCACTTTAAACAATTATGCTTATTATTTATCGTTAAGGAATGAGCAACTGGAAAAGGCGGCAACAATGTCGGCACATTCCAATGAGTTGCAGCCTAACACAGCATCGTTTGAAGATACTTATGCGTGGATCCTGTTTAAACAAAAAAAATACGCCCAGGCAAAAGAGTGGATGGAGAAGGCCCTGGGGCATGATAAAGAAAATAGTGCAGTTAAGTATGAACATTATGGCGATATATTGTTTTTCCTTGGGAATACCGAGGCTGCCGTAATGAACTGGAAAAAGGCAAAGGGCTTTGGTGAACAATCATCTGTTTTAGATCGTAAGATAAATGAAAAAAAATATAGCGAATAGTTTACTTATAGCTTGCTGCCTGCTGGTAATGGTAAGCTGTAAGGCGCGTAAACAGGTGTTGGTTACCCGTAAGGCCGATTCGACCGTAAAGCCGAATGATGTTGTTGGCAAGCTGGCGGCTAT
Source organism: Mucilaginibacter angelicae (assembly GCF_042434235.1). Classification (NCBI taxonomy): domain Bacteria; kingdom Pseudomonadati; phylum Bacteroidota; class Sphingobacteriia; order Sphingobacteriales; family Sphingobacteriaceae; genus Mucilaginibacter; species Mucilaginibacter angelicae. Next base: position 84,598 of record NZ_JBHLTS010000077.1, read on the forward strand.
AAGGGCAAGCCAGGTAAATTTTACAACATTTGCGGGTAAGGCAAAAACCAAGCTCAGCATCAATAATAACAGTAATGATGTTACGCTGAACATCCGCATAGCAAAAGATAAAAGGATCTGGGTTTCCATTACTGCCGTATTAGGTATTGAAGCTGCCCGCGCGGTGATAACACCCGATAGCATTATGATCATTAACCGCCTGCAAAGTGTTTATATTAAAAAACCTTTCAGCTATATATATACTTACGCCAGCAAGGAGGTTAATTATAAAACGCTGGAGTCGTTACTGATTGGCAACGCCGTGCCCGAACTGGTTAACGAACAGGCCACTATTAATCATGCCGATGGTAACACAACCTTAAGCGGTACCTTGAACGACCTGGTTTACAGGTTGATACTTGGTCCGGATAATAAGGTTACGCAAACCAATTTAGATAACCAAAGCCAGGCACAATCGTTACAGGTTACTAATAATACCTTTATCCAGGCAACAAACCGGGTGCTGCCATCGCAAATAGATATCGCATCAATAGTAAAAGATAAAAAAATACAAGTTAATTTGCATTATACTAAGGCCGATTTTGAAGTAGAGCAAAACTATCCGTTCAGCATTCCTGATGGATACGAGCCTGGCAAATAATTAATATTTATTTAATGAAGTTTTTAAAAGCAGTTTTCTTTTTACTATTGGTACTGGCGGCGGTTAATGTGCATGCGCAAAGCAGCGATGAACTGAAACGCAGGCGCGATAAATTAAACAAGGAACTTGACCAACTTAACCAGGATTACCAGGAAACCCTGAACAATAAAAAGACTTCATTAAAACAGTTAAGTATCCTTAAAGCGCAAATAAACCTGCGGCAGGAAAAAATTGAGAATATCAACTCGGAAGTAAGAAATCTGGATAACCAAATCTCTGAGAGCAATAATAACGTACGTAGCTTACAATCACAGTTAGACCAGCTTAAAAAGGAATACGCAGCCATGATCCTGTTTGCATACCGCAATCAGAGCGCGTATAATAAAATGATGTTCCTTTTTGCATCGAAAGACTTTAACCAGGCCTACAAGCGTTTAAAATATTTACAACAGTTTGGTACCTACCGCGAACGGCAGGCTACTTACATACAGGGAACACAAAAAGAACTGCATGTTAAGATCAATGAGCTTGATAAAACAAAGGATCAAAAAAACGACCTTTTGAAAGATCAGCAAAAGGAAAAAGAAACGCTGGGTAACGAGCGTAATAATCAGGTGAAAGTAGTGAGCGATCTGTCGCAGCATGAAGGGATCCTGAAAAAGCAACAAAAGGACCTGCAGGCTAAGATAGCTAAAACAAACAGCGCTATTAAAGATGCGATCCGCAGGGAGATTGAAGAGGCCAGGCGAAGGGCTGAGGAAGAAGAGCGGCGCAGGGCCGAAGAGGCCGCAAGGCTGGCAGCTGCAAGGGCAAAGGCCGAAAATAAACCGGCTCCGGTTGCTCCTGCTGCACCTAAGCCGGTTGCACGTACAACCTCAAGTGCCCTAAATGCCACACCGGAAGCCGCCAAGCTGTCAAATGACTTTTTGGGTAACCGTGGCAGTTTACCATGGCCGGTTGCTAACGGCATCACAACCCAGGGTTTTGGTATATATACCACACCCGAAGGCATCAAGAGCGAAAGTAACGGATGGGATATCCGTACTAATTCGGGTGCTGCAGTAAGGGCCGTATTTGATGGCACGGTTGTAAAAGTAATGGATGTGAGCGGTACCTATTTAGTGGTTATAGTGCATGGCGAGTATTTTACTGCATACAGTAATTTGCGTTCAGTTAGCGTTGCCAGGGGCCAAAAAGTAAATACTAAACAATCCATTGGTGTGGTGGCAACAGATCCGTCGACAGGTGAAACGGAAGCACACTTTGAAATATATAAAGGGGCTACACCGGTTAACCCTAAGATCTGGCTGGCGCCTAACTAATTAGTTATGAATTGTAAGAGATTTTTATTCTATATATTTGTATCCTTAAACAGAATGCTATGTTAAGTTCAGTTTTGTTATTTTTAAATATTGGTACAGGCGAGATGGTACTGATACTTTTTGCAGCATTGATGCTATTTGGCGGTGAAAAGCTGCCCGGTTTGGCAAAAAGCCTGGGTAAAGGCATCCGCGAATTTAAAGACGCCTCCGAAGATGTTAAACGTGAGATCAACAACCAGATCAACAATTACGAAGAAAAAAAGCCGGAGCCTAAAAAAGAGGAAACCCCACTTTTAGATGAGAAAGCTTCAGAAGCCCCTGAAGTAGCAGCACATACTGTGCCCGTTGTTGAAAATAATGTTCCGAATACAATCCCGGTGAGCGATTACCACGTAAATACCCCAGTTGAAACGGAACACCACAGTCATATCAATTTAGATAAGACCATTACCGGTGGCCATGTGGGTACCGAAAAAGAAGAAGAATACAAATCATAATATAATATTAATCATACATAAAAACTTAAAATCATGGGTGGATTAGGCGCACCAGAAATTATTCTGATCATCATTGCGATACTTTTATTATTCGGCGGTAAAAAAATCCCTGAACTAATGAGAGGTTTAGGAAAAGGCGTTAAGGAATTTAAAGACGCGCAAAACGGCGAAAATACATCTTCATCATCATCTGAAGAAAAAAAAGCTTAATACCCTAACGGGGATTAGGTTTTAATGCCGCTTTTACTTAGTATATGAACTTATCTGTTGATTTATTTCTTATTTCAACGGATAAGTTTTTTATTTTAGCCCCATGGCTAATATTTATTCCTCTTTAACCGAAATAAAGAGTGGGTTGCAACGTGCAGAAATTACTGTTGAAAGTCTTGTAAAAGGCTATTTGCTTGAGATTGAAAAAAAAGCTCATTTAAACGCTTTTAATGAGGTGTTTGCCGATGAGGCATTGGTTGCTGCAAAAAACGTTGATAACAAAATAAAAAATGGCACTGCCGGTAAGTTAGCCGGTATGGTTATAGGTATTAAAGATAATATCTGCTACAAAGGGCACCAGGTTAGTGCCTCCTCAAAAATCTTAACCGGTTTCACCTCTATTTATTCATCAACTGTAGTTGAACGCCTGCTGGCCGAAGACGCGGTGATCATCGGCCGCTGTAACTGCGATGAGTTTGCTATGGGGGCTACCAACGAGTCATCGTACTTTGGCCCTGTAAAAAACCATGCTGATGAAACTAAAGTTGCGGGCGGATCGTCAGGTGGTTCGGCTGTGGCTGTACAGGCTGGAATGTGCCATGCAGCATTAGGTACCGATACCGGAGGTTCGGTAAGGCAGCCTGCTTCTTTTTGCGGCGTTGTGGGCTTAAAACCAACTTACGGAACAATTTCAAGGCATGGCATTATAGCCTACGCTTCATCGTTTGACCAGGTTGGGCCTATCACCAAATCGGTTGAAGATGCTGCTTTGCTGCTTGAAGTACTTGCCGGGCCGGATGAGTTTGACAGTACATTATCACAAACTCCGCCGCATGCGTCATATACCCATCTTCAAAAACCAGGCAAAAAGAAAATAGCCTACCTGCAGGAAGCCATATCAAGCCCGGGTGTTGATAACGAAGTAAAAGATAATCTTGTACAATATATTGATAAGCTGCGTGCAGATGGCCATACGGTTACCCCGATAGCTTTTGAACTGCTGGAATACCTTGTGCCAACCTACTATATCCTGGCCATGGCCGAAGCTTCATCAAACCTGGCTCGTTTTGATGGTGTACACTATGGCTACCGCAGTCCGTTGGCTACAGATCTGCAGTCGACTTATAAGCGTTCCCGTTCCGAAGGTTTTGGTAAAGAGGTGAAGCGCCGTATTATGCTGGGTACCTTTGTGCTGAGCGCCGGTTATTACGATGCCTATTATGCCAAAGCACAAAAAGTACGCAGGCTGATCCAGGAAAAAACCGACGAGATATTGGAAGAGTATGATTTTATACTGGTGCCAACGGCTCCTGAACCGGCCTTTAACATAGGTAAGGAAGAGAAAGATCCGGTGGTAATGTATCTTTCTGATATATTTACCGTACAAGCCTCACTAACCGGTGTACCGGCTATATCAATACCTACAGGCAATAACAGCAAGGGTTTGCCGTTAGGTTTACAGTTATTAACAAAGCATTTTGGCGAGCAGCAACTGTTAGATTTTGCCAAATATTTTCTCGATCTGTAATAAAAATGATATTTTAGTAAAATGCTGATGCTTTGGGCATTATAAATTAATCAAATCCCTGAATAAATGAAGAGATTATTTACGCTGACCATTTGCCTCTTATCACTCCAAATTTTACAGGCCGAAACAGTCATTTCGGCAAACTCATTTAAGCAAATAAACCGGGTAACTAAGTTTAACCCTGACGCTGTAAATGCCGACACAACCATTTTGCCGGTACTTAACCAGCCATTGCCCTTAAGTTCATATGGCGGGTTGTATAAACGCAGGTTAGATTCAATCCGTAAAGATATCCAGCTTGATTACAACGAGTATGTTCAGGCTTATATCGACCTGTACATGCATAACCGCGAGGAAATGGGCCAGGTTGCTGGTTTAACCAAATATTACTTCCCTATTTATGAAAAGGCTTTCCGCGAAGCCGGCATTCCCGAAGAAATAAAATTCCTGTCTATTGTTGAATCAAAGCTTGATCCTAATGCGGTATCAAGAGTAGGGGCAACAGGCCTTTGGCAGTTTATGGGTACTACGGCCAAAATTTATGGCTTAAACATGGATAACTATGTTGATGAACGCCGTGACCCTATCCAGTCGAGCTATGCTGCGGCTGCTTACCTAAAAGATGCCTACCAGGAATTTGGCGACTGGCTGCTGGCCATTGCTTCATACAATTGCGGGAAAAGCAATGTGGAGCGTGCTGTTGAAAAAGCAGGGGGTGTAACCGATTTCTGGAGCATCCGCCAGTACCTGCCTGTTGAAACCCGTGGATATGTCCCGGCTTTCATTGCCATGAATTACGTGATGCATTATTTTAACAGGCATAACATTGTAGCCCAGGCCTGCAATTTCTCTACCCGTACCGATACGGTAATGGTTAAAAGAGTAGTGCCATTGAGCAATGTTGCCCAGGCGCTTGATGTTAGCTTAAGGGAGATCACCATCCTTAATCCATCATACCGCATGGCTGTGGTTAATGGTAGTCCTAAAACACCGCGCAGGTTGATCATTCCTCAAACTGCAAAAGATAATTATGCGGCATTGTATAATGTATTAAATGGGGTTGATGGTCCTGTGCCTGCTGCCGCTAAGCCTGCTGCTTATGCTGCTGTGCAATACGCTTCTGCAAAATCTGAGCGCCATATACCAACGCATCATAAAGTTAAAAAAGGTGAAACGCTTGCTTCCATTGCCGATAAGTTTGGCTGTGAAGTATCTGATTTGAAAGTTTGGAACCATCTTAAAACTAACCGCGCACCGGTTGGGGCCATGTTAAAAGTATCAATAGGCGAAGTTGCTGCTAATGTGCAGGATGACGGGGGATATTCGAAGAATTAAGTTTTTTTAGTCTAAGTTAGACCGCAGATTAGAATCATCATAGTTGATAAATTAAAATGCCCCGCTCACTCGCTGAGTGGGGCATTAACCTAAATTTATTTTGTTTTTGATTTGTACTAAAGTATATCACGCTATCTGCTTAGTAAATACCAACTTGTTGGTATTTTAATTGTTTTTTTACACACGCCATAATACCCTTTTCCGAAGTTTCTGAACTTCAGACGACAATGCATCGCTGTCCGAAGTTTCCGAACTTCGGACGACTATGCCTGTAGTTTGCAACTACAGGATTTCAAAAAACCTTTGTATTTTTATGTAGATAAATTTCACATCAACATGGAAAAACCAAAGGAAAATATTGATGAATATATTGCCGGTTTCCCGGAGGATGTTCAAAAGAAACTGCAATTGGTTCGGGCTACTATAAAAGCTGCCGCGCCCGATGCAGAAGAAGCCATCAAATACGCTATTCCAACATTTATTCTTAATGGCAACCTCGTGCATTTCGGTGGTTTTAAAAATCATATCGGTTTTTATCCGGCCCCGCAGGGTTTAGAAGAGTTTAAAGAAGAACTTTCAGGATATAAAGGGGCCAAAGGTTCGGTTCAGTTTCCGCTTGATGAACCTATGCCTGTTGACCTGATTACCAAAATTGTAAAATTCAGGGTGCAGAAGAATATGGAGAAGGCGAAGAAGAAAAAATAGAACAATTGCCAATTTCGTTCTTTTAAATCGATCTTATCAAAACATTAACCATATTTTACCCTCTTTTTAACATAATCATAAAAAGGGGCTTTTTTATGATTGTTCCATAAAAAGAATTGTAATTTTGGGCGCTTCAATTTGAAAAAAATGAATAAAACTAACCGAAAACAGGACGCGCTAAATTACCATTCCCAGGGCCGTCCCGGAAAGATACAAGTTGTACCTACCAAACCAACAAATTCGCAGCGCGACTTAACCATGGCCTACTCGCCCGGAGTGGCCGAGCCATGTTTAAAGATTGCCGATAATGTTGAAGATGTTTATAAATATACCGCCAAAGGCAACCTGGTGGCTGTGATCAGCAACGGTACTGCCGTGCTTGGTTTAGGCAATATTGGCCCCGAGGCCAGCAAGCCCGTAATGGAGGGCAAGGGCCTGCTTTTCAAGATCTATGCAGATATTGATGTGTTCGACCTTGAGCTGAACGCCAAAAATGTAGATGATTTTGTGAACATTGTAAAAGCGCTTGAACCTACTTTCGGCGGCGTAAACCTGGAAGATATCTCGGCCCCAACCTGCTTTGAAATTGAACGCAGGCTAAAGGCCGAAATGAAGATCCCCGTAATGCACGATGATCAGCATGGTACCGCCATTATATCGGGTGCTGCTTTGATGAACGCCTGCGAAATCCAGGGGAAAAAGCTGGATAAGATTAAAATGGTGGTTAACGGTGCCGGTGCCGCCGCGGTATCCTGCTCAAAAATGTACCTGTCATTAGGGGTTAAGAAAGAGAACCTGGTGATGTTTGATATCAACGGTGTATTAAATCAGGAACGTACCGATCTTGATGAGATCAGGATGGAGTTTGCCACTACCCGTACCGATGTTAAAACGCTGGCCGATGCCATGAAAAATGCTGATGTATTTGTCGGTCTTTCGGCAGGGAACGTGGTAACGCCTGATATGCTGAAAACCATGGCCAAAAAGCCTATCGTTTTCGCTATGGCCAACCCGGTGCCCGAAATTGATTATGACCTTGCAGCCGGCACACGCGATGATATCATTATGGCAACCGGTCGCTCGGATTTCCCTAACCAGGTGAATAACGTGCTTGGTTTCCCTTATATTTTCCGCGGAGCGCTTGACGTTAGGGCCACTGCCATTAACGAAGAAATGAAGATTGCGGCCACGCACGCCATTGCCGAAATGGCTAAAAAACCGGTTCCGGAAGCGGTTAACCTGGCTTATAATCTTACCAACCTGAAATTTGGAAAGGATTATATCATCCCAAAACCAATGGATCAAAGGTTGATCACCGAGGTATCCATGGCGGTTGCAAAAGCGGCCATAGCATCAGGTGTGGCCCGAAAGGTGATTACCGATTGGGATGCTTATGGTGAGGAGCTGAGATCGCGCCTGGGTACTAATGATAAGTTATTGCGTAACCTTACCGCTAAAGCAAAACAGAACCCTAAACGCGTTGTATTTGCCGAGGCCGATAATTATAAGATCTTAAGGTCGGCACAGATTGTAAAAGAGGAAGGCATTGCTACGCCTATTTTACTGGGTAATGAGGAAAGGATCAAAAAGATTATCCATGATAACGACCTTGATTTGGGCGATGTGCACATCATTGATCCCCGCGAAGGCTGTGAACACATGGACGAGTACGCCGAGTTCCTGTACAACAAGCGCCAACGCAGGGGGATTACTTTGTATGAAGCTAAAAAACAACTGGTCGATCGTAACTACTATGGGGCCTGTATGGTACAGTTTGGCAGGGCCGATGCTTTAATCTCCGGTTTAACCAAAAATTATGTGACTACAGTAAAACCGGCCCTGCAGATCATCGGTACCGAAGAAGGGGTGAACCGTGTTGCCGGTATGTACATGATGATCACAGCCAAAGGTCCGGTGTTTTTTGGCGATACCACAGTGAACGTTAATCCATGCGTTAATGATTTGGTTGACATTACCGTACTGATGGAACGCTCGGTAAAACAATTCAATATCAGCCCGAGAATAGCTGTTTTATCATACTCCAACTTTGGATCAAACGAAGGCGAAGTGCCCGAAAAAACCCGGGAAACGGTAGCGATACTGCACGAGAAATATCCGGATATGGTGGTTGATGGTGATATGCAGGCCAACTTCGCGCTAAACTCTGATTTGCTTGCCGATAACTTCCCTTTCTCAACGCTTAACGGTAAACCGGCCAATACGCTGATTTTCCCTAACCTGGAGTCGGGTAATATTGCCTATAAGCTTTTACAGGAAATAGGCGGGGCCGAAGCTGTGGGGCCGATATTGGTTGGTTTAAAGAAACCTGTACACGTGCTGCAATTAGGCAGTTCAGTACGCGAAATTGTGAATATGGTTACCATTGCAGTGGTTGATGCACAGGCAAAAGCCGCTGCCAATAGTTAATACATAACTAATAAATAATACGTTTTTGATAAAGGCGCTGGTATTTAAATGCTTAGCGTCTTTATTTTTTTAAGATGAGTATATTTCGGCTTTTTGTTTGTCATTATATGAACATAATGACGCCGGAATTTTATCTTTGGATAATCACTGTAAGGCTGTTTTGCCATTAACATCATTGTTTTAATAAACTTAATAAAGTAATAATATATGTATGATTATATTAGTGGTAAGCTAATGTTTAAAAGCCCGTCTTATATAGTGATAGATGCGGGAGGGATAGGGTATCATATTAATATTTCGGTAAATACCTATTCGGGCATCAGCGACGACGAAAAATGTAAACTCTTTGTGTGGTTGCACGTAAAAGAGGATGCGCACACGTTTTATGGCTTTGCCACAGATGGTGAGCGCAGGTTGTTCTTACATTTGATCTCCATTTCGGGTATCGGGCCAAATACGGCAAGGATGATGCTGTCATCAATTAGCCCGGCCGAGATCCAGGCTGCTATTGTAAGTGGTAATGTTTCGCTGATACAGCGGATAAAAGGGATTGGGCCTAAATCGGCGCAACGCATTATTTTGGAGCTGCAAGATAAATTGCGCAAGGAAGGCCCTGATACTTTAACTGTTGTGCCTGTAAGCCAGAATGTTAAGGATGAAGCGCTATCGGCATTGGTGATGCTGGGTTTTGCACGTAACGTGGCCGAAAAAGTATTGGATCAGGAGATTAAGAAAAACGGTGGCGAACTAACGGTTGAAGAGCTCATTAAATTCGCACTAAAAACGCTATAATTACGGATAAATATCTACTAACTTTTGACCAAAGTATTTACTTATAAGACACTTATAAGTGTGTTGTTCATTGTGGTGTTCGGGGGGCTGGGGAATGTGTATGCACAACAAAAGCCCTCGCCTGCGGCTAAAAATGATACAACCAAATCCAATATTCCGATAAACCTGACCGCGCCCCGAAGCCAGCGGATGAGGGAAGGTATTTTCAATACCGACCCGGCAAACCTGGTGCGTACCATTGAATATGACCCGGTCACAAACCGTTATATTCTGTATGAAAGGGTAGGTAATTTACTTTATCGCCCGCCGCAATACCTTACGTTTGCACAGTACTTAAAACTTAAGGAAAGATCAACCCAACGGGGCTATTTTCAGCAGCTGGCAGATAACTATGCCTATGATTCGCAGCAACCGGGCTTTATACCGCCTATAAAAGTCAGGAGCCGCACGTTTGAACAGATCTTTGGCAGCTCGGTGATTGATATCCGCCCGCAGGGATCGGCGGAGATGATCATGGCCGGGCAGGTAAATAAAAACGAGAACCCGCTTTTCAATACCCGCCAGCGCAGCCAGTTCAACTTTAATTTTGATCAGCGCATTCAGCTAAATGTAACAGGTAACATAGGCGATAAATTAAAGATCACCACCAATTACAATACCGATGCCCAATTCCAGTTTGAAAACCAGATCAAGCTGGACTATACAGGATCGAAGGACGAGATCATTCAAAAAATTGAAGCAGGTACGGTAAGTATGCCGCTCAACACCACGCTGATAACAGGTAGTCAGGCACTTTTTGGTGTTAAAACCAAACTGAAGTTTGGGCGGCTGGATGTTACCAGTATCTTTTCGCAGCAACGGTCGCAGTCAAAAACGATAACCATTACCAATGGTTCACAACAGGGCGAGTTCCGTTTAACACCTGCCGATTACGAAGCCAACAAGCACTTTTTCCTGTCGCAATATTTCAGGAATAATTATAACCGGGCGCTGGCCAATATCCCAATCATCAGCTCCAATATCAACATTACCAAAATTGAGGTTTGGACAACCAACCGCACTAACGTAACTACCGATTCGCGCGATATATTGGGCTTTATCGACCTTGGTGAAAACAATCCATACAATAAAACAAAAATTGTGGGCGGCGGAAGCGCCCTGCCTGCCGGTTTTAAAGGCCCCGGTTTTGCACAGCAATCAAACAACCTGTTAACAATTTTACCGCAAGGAGCAAGGCTTACCAACTCCAATGATGTTGCCAACTTTTTCCAGGGGCCTACCAGTACAGATAACTATTCAAAACTAACCTACGCCCGTAAGCTTACCGATAAAGAATATACCCTGCACCCGCAATTAGGTTATATCTCCCTAAATTATCCCTTAAATAATGATGAGGTCCTGGCGGTCGCTTACCAGTACACCGTTAATGGTGTACAATATCAGGTGGGTGAATTTAGTAGCGACGTAGCGGTTAACCCTAATACACCCAATGTACTGTTCGTAAAGTTGCTGAAAGGCGAATTGCTGAAAACCAACCTGCCAACCTGGGATTTGATGATGAAAAATATCTACTCCCTTGGCGCTTTCCAAATAGCACCTACCGATTTTAAGCTGACTGTTACCCGCCTTGATGATAAATCGGGGATCGAAAAAACGGTGATGGAAGAGGGGCAAAACCTAAAAGGTAAACTGTGGCTCCAGGTAGCGGGGTTGGATAACCTCAACCAGCAAAGCGATAAAAAGCCTGATGGCTACTTCGACTTTTTGGAGGGGATCACCATCGATTCGCAAAACGGGCGGATCTCGTTCCCGGTGGTGGAACCATTTGGTTCGGATCTGGCAGCCAAATTTACACCAGGTGAGACTGACCTGGTGAAACGATACGTTTACCAGCCATTATATGATTCAACCAAAACCATCGCGCAGCAATACTTTCCGGCGCTGAACAGGTATGTGATTAAAGGTACCTATACTTCAACAGGCGGATCCGAGTATCAATTAAATGCGGTTAATATTCCGCAGGGTTCGGTGAATGTAACAGCCGGTACTGTGAAATTACAAGAGGGGAATGATTATACGGTTGATTATAATGCAGGCAGGATCAGGATTCTGAACCAGGCGCTGCTATCCTCCGGTCAGCCCATTACCGTAAAACTGGAGAATAACGAATTGTTTGGCGTACAGCAAAAGTCATTGTATGGCACAAGGCTTGATTATCATGCCAGCGATAAACTTCAATTAGGTGCTACCCTGATGCACCTTACCGAACAACCTATCACCCAAAATGAAATTGCCGGCGAAGAATCTATTTCAAATACCATCTGGGGTTTTGATGCTAATTATAGTTCAAACTCAAGGTTTTTAACAAGGTTGGTTGATAAGATCCCCGGGATCCATACCAAGGTGCCATCGTCCATTAATTTTTATGGCGAGTTTGCCAAGCTGATGCCCGGCAGCCCTGGAGCGCTGAATTTTGCAGGTTCGAAAAATGGCACATCTTATCTGGATGATTTTGAAAACAGCCAATCGGTAATAGATGTTAAAGGAGCCAATAGCTGGCAGATTTCAGGAACCCCGCAACTGTTTGGCGAATCGGCATTGATTGATAACCTGAGCTATGGTTATAACCGTGCAAGGCTGGCCTTTTACAATATCGACCCTATATTTTATACCAATACAGGCTCAATCCCGATAACAAGAAGCGAGCTTTCCAATCACTACGTAAGGCAGGTAATTGAGCAGGAAGTTTTCCCTTACAAACAGTCGGCTACCGGCCAGCCGCTTAGTTTGGCTACGCTGAACATGGCTTTTTACCCAACCATTCGCGGTCCGTATAACTATACTACTACCGGCATAAACCCCGATGGCACCCTGCAAAATCCTAAAACCCGCTGGGGCGGTATGTTCCGGAAGCTGGAAACAAACGACTTTGAATCATTAAACGTATCATACATTGAGTTTTGGGTTCTTGATCCGTTCATATACAAGCCAAACTCGGCCGGTGGTGACCTGTACTTTAACTTAGGTTCAATCTCCGAGGATATCTTAAAAGACGGGCGTAAAAGTTTAGAGAACAGCTTACCCGTTGATGGCGACCTGACCAAGGTTGATGAAACCAACTGGGGCAGGGTATCCAAACTGCAGCCGGTAGTTAATGCTTTTGATAACAACCCCGATGCCCGTAAACTGCAGGACGTTGGTTTGGACGGCATGAACGACCAGGACGAGCAAACCAAATTTGCACCCGTTGTTCAGCAGATAAAAGGACAGTTGAACGCTCAGGCAGCAACTGCTTACACCGCCGACCCGTCATCAGACGATTACCAATATTACCAGGGCCCCGCGCTTGACCAGGCCCGCGCCGGCATCCTTGACCGTTACAGTAAATACAACGGTACCGATGGCAACTCAAAAACAGCCCAGCAATCACAAGCTGAACTTGGCCTGCAAAATTCGGCTTCAACATCCCTGCCCGATGGTGAGGACATTAACCGGGATAACAACATGAGCCAGGAAGATTCGTACTTCCAGTATAAAGTATCCATGCGCCCGGCAGATTTGGTTGTTGGTCAAAACTATATCAGCGATAAAGTTACTGCGCAGGTGAAACTGCCCAACGGTACAACGCAGGCGGTAAACTGGTACCAGTTCCGCATCCCGATCACTGATTATCAATCAAAAGTGGGCAACATTCAGGATTTTAAGGCCATCCGTTTTATGAGGATGTTCATGACCAATTTTGCCGATACTGCCGTACTTCGTTTCGCAACGCTTGAGCTGGTGCGCGGCGAATGGCGCGCTTTCAACACCGAAAAAAATCCGCTGAACGTAATTGCTGATCCGGCTATCCAAAACCCGCCGATAGATAATTCAACCATTGATGTGCAGGCGGTAAATATTGAAGAGAACGGTAACCGTACGCCTATCCCTTATGTAGTGCCGCCCGGTATTAACCGCCAGCGTAATTACAATAACCTGCAAACCAATACCAAGCTTAACGAGCAATCGCTGTCGCTAAATATTAAAAGCCTGCGCGATGGATATTCAAGGGCTGCCTTCCGTACTTTTTATAATGACTTGCGCAAATACAAGCGCCTGCAAATGTTTATTCACGGCGAAGGTGATTATTTAAAGGATAATGATTTGAACGCTTTTATTCGCCTGGGGGTTGATTACCAGGATAACTATTACGAGTACGAATTGCCATTGAAAATAACCCAGCCAGGTACCAGTGATCCGGCAGCTATATGGCCCGATGTTAACGAAATGGACCTGGAGCTTGATTTGCTTATCCGTGCCAAGCTTGCACGTAATCACTCAAACGTGGCCTACAACCAGCTTTTCAAATACACAGAGGGTGATAAGGTGGTTTATATCAAAGGCCAGCCCGACTTAAGCAAGCTGCGTACCATTATGCTTGGTGTGCGTAACCCTTATAAAGGCACAAATGTGCTTCCGGATGATGGATTGGATAAATCAGGAACTGTTTGGTTTGATGAGCTGCGCCTTACCGATTTTGATCAGCGTGGTGGCTGGGCGGCTACCGCGAGAATTGATGCTAAACTTGCCGACTTTGCCGATATCACCGTGTCGGGCAGTAAAACAACCATCGGTTTTGGTACCCTTGATTCCAGGCTGAACGACAGGAGCCAGAGCGATGATCAAACTTATGATGTATCGGCCAATGTGGAGCTTGGTAAGTTTTTCCCGGATAAAAGCGGTATCCACATCCCTGCTTATATCAATTTATCATCGCAAAGGAGCATGCCGCAATATGATCCCGGTGCGCCCGATGTTGAGTTGAAAGCTTCACTGGCCGCCGCAACCAGTACCAAAGAGCGCGACTCTATCAGAAACGCAGCCATTGATATTACCACCCGAAAAAGCATCAATTTTACCAACGTACACAAGGCAAGGACAAATCAAAATGCTATAAACCACATTTGGGATATTGAAAACTTTAATGCCACCTATGCTTACACCGAATACAACCATCATGATTTTGTAACCCAGAACGATGTAGAGAAAACATATAACCTCACACTCGCTTATAATTATACCAATCAGCCTAAATACTATAGTCCGTTCGCTAAGATCATTAAAAGCAATATGCTGGCCCTGTTCCGGGACCTGAACTTTAGCCTGCTGCCATCAAGACTGAATTTCAGCATTAATTTCGATCGTTTTTACTCTGAGAATACCCTGCGCGATAATGATCCCAATAACTATATCCCTATCCCCACAACTACATTCAATAAGTATTTCAACATCACCCGTGTATACGGTATAGGCTGGAACCTGTCGAAATCATTGCAAATGGATATTGATGCTACAAACCTTTCGGTAGTAGATGAACCTGCCGGTCGCATTAATGGTTTAAAGCGTGACACCCTTTGGGATAACCTGAAAAAGCTTGGTCGTACCACCAATTATAATCACACCATCAATTTTAACTACACGGTACCGATCAATAAAATTCCGGGATTGGATTGGGTTACAGCCATAGCGCGTTACAGTACGCACTTTAACTGGCAAACGCAGCCGCTGTTTGCTATTAACAGTGCTGATTATGATGTGGGGAACAGCATTCAAAATTCAAGGGCTATTCAACTTAATCCAACTCTTAATCTGGCTTCGTTCTACAATAAGTTTCCCTTTATCCGCAAGGCCAATAATCCTAACAATAAAAAGAACAATATCCTGATTGGTTTGCTAACCAGTATTAAAAACCTGAGCGCCACCTACACCCGTACGCAGGGTACGTTTTTGCCTGGATACTTACCGCAGTCGGGCTTTTTTGGTGCCGATGGCAATGCGCCGGGACTGGGCTTTTTATTGGGAAGCCAAACAGATATTAGGGCCAAAGCTGTTGCCAATGGATGGATAACCAAAGACACCCTGCAAAATCAGTTATATAGTACTTCCCTTAATGAGGATATGCACTTCAGGGGGATCATTGAGCCCTTTAAAGACCTGCGTATCGAGCTTACGGCCTTTAAAACCCAGGATCATAATTACCAGGCTAACTTTAAATACCTGGCATCAAGCAATAGTATTGAAACATTAAGCCCGATTACGTCAGGCAACTATAGTGTATCATTCCTGACTATTGGTACTGCCTTTGAATCGGCAAAGGGGATCAATAATGTATCCAGCACTTTCCAGAAGTTTTTGGATGCGCGTTCAGTGATATCGCAAAGATTGGGGCGTACAAATCCAAATTCGGCAGGCACCACAGATGGCTATGCTGATGGTTACGGGCCAAACTCACAAAATGTAATAGTGCCGGCGTTTTTGGCGGCTTATGCGGGTAAAAATGCCTCGGGCAGTAACCTGTCACAATTTCCTAAAATTCCAATTCCTAACTGGCAGGTAACGTATAACGGGCTCAGTAAGATCTCCTGGTTCCAGGATATTTTTGACTCGTTTGATTTGAGCCATGGCTACCGTTCATCCTATAACGTAAGTGGCTTTACATCGCTGCTGCAATACCGTGAAGCCAATGGCGCTGCCTCATCACGCGATTTGAATAATGATTTCCTGCCGCTGTACCAGTTTTCGCAGGTTACCATTTTTGAGCAGTTTGTACCGTTGCTGGGTGCAAGCATGCGCTTCAAGAACAGCATGACCGCCAATGCCGAATACAGGGAAAGCCGTTCGCTAAGCTTGAGCATGCTTAACAGCCAGCTGGCACAGCAAAATGAAAAGATCATTGTTTTAGGCTTCGGGTATCACACCAAAGATTTCCATTTTCCCTTTGGCTGGTTTGAAGGTATCCAGCATAAGGATGTGAACTTTAAACTCGATTTTTCGCTCCGCGATAATAAAACACTTATTTACCGGGCAGATGTTGAATCGGCCGAGATCTCATCAGGTGCGCAAAATATAACAGTTAGGCCATCTATTGATTATGTAATTAACCAGCGCTTTAACCTGAATTTGTTTTACGATTCAAACCTTACTAAGCCATATACTTCGCAAACGTTTAATACCTCGTTTACTAATTTTGGAATTAATTTGAAGCTGTTGCTGCAGTAAAAGTTGGATGAAGCGTGTGGGTTAAATGGATCTGAAATTAGTGTGTTTTACGTAGAGACGCATAATTGCGTCTCCCGCAGGATAGGCCTCTTTATATAGCTGCTTAACCTGAAGTAATTTGCAGATGGGAGACGCAACTATGCGTCATTACATTCAAAAAGTAGTTAAATAACTTTATATATGGATGCATTAATTGTTTACCCCAAGAATAAAGAGCAGATGGTAGCTTTAAAAGCAGTTATGAAAGCCATGAAAATTCCTTTTGAACAAAAGAATGAAGTTTACCCGGGTTTTGTGGTTAAGGGTGTTAATGAATCACTAAAACAAGCTGACGAGGGGAAATTAACTCCGTATACTGGATTTAGGGATGTACTGAAGCGGAGATGAATTTGAAGACCAATCAAAACTTCCCCTGATCCATCAGTTTCTTACGCTCAGCTTTTCTCTTCTGACGATCTGCCTTGTTTTTTAAGCGCTCCTTTTTGTTTTCGAGATGTTCGTCGATACGGTCTTTGGTTGCCTTCTGGCTTTTTTCATCAAGGCCGATGCATGGCTTTATGCCGGTAAGCAGCGTTTTCCAGATGGTTTTGAAAAACGGGGAATCTTTAGGGCGCTTATAAATTACTAAGGATGAAGTAAGCTTTCCCTTATCATCGGGGTTGCTGCGCCTGATCACAAACAGGTTAGCAAATATCGACATGATCGATTTTCTTTTGAAGCGGTCATTAGCGGTATCAGGCTTTAGTAATACCACCTTTAAATCGTTAAATAAAAAATCAACTTTCCCTTTAAATACTTTACTGTTGGCCTGGATATCAAAGCTGAATTTTTTTACACTGCCCGATGTCATTTTTACCATAGCCAAAGGCATGGTAGCAGGATTTAACCTTCCAAATTCCATAGGACCTAATGTGCCTTTATAGCTAAAGGCGGCATCCGCATCACTTAAATTAAATTTCATTTGCAAATCGAGCCTGCCGCGGTTCATAAAGTAGGTTGTCAGATCAACGCTGGTAATATTGTTTTTAGCTATGGCCGATGGGTTGTTAGTAATATTATAAATAAATCCGCTGGTGTTATAAAATGCAACAGTTCCGGTTTTTTGAGCTTTTGGATTAAACTCGTTATATATCACATCAACATGGTGAAGTTTCATGGTATCGATCCTTAGATCAAGATTTAATTTCCTGATCATCATGTTGGGGAACGTTTTAACCTTATCAGTCAATGAATCGGGCTTTTTACCCGGGTTGGTAAAGGCCGTTATTTTGCCGCCTGCAACAGTGAGGTTTGATGCAGAAACAGTACGGTATTTATGATAGTTTAAATAATCAAAATTGTTGAGCTGTACAGAATCGGCCAGGAAGCCAAGCCTGTCTTTTTGGCTTTTCCCAAAGAAAACATCTGATTTTGCAGGCTGCATTGCAAGCCCCTCTATATTTAACCGTGAGGTAAGTGTGGAAAGTTTAAGATGCCTGATCTTATAGGTGTACAGGCCACTCGGCGTTTCTCCGGTATAGTTATTCAATTCGGTGATGACGTCCTTGCAGTAAAGCAACCGCGATTTATCATATTGCGTAGCCGAATCTATCAGCAGGTCGTTGGCACTAAAGTTCAGTTCCTTAAGCTTAGAAATAGCCACCTTATTACCCGAGTAATCCTCATATTTTAAGTTGACATCATTCAGTAAAATGGCGCCGATATGAATTGATTTCAGGCTTTTGGAAATGCGCTGCCAGGCTGTACGGCGGTCTTTAACAACGGTGTCTTTAGTATGGTTTAGTTGATAGCTCACGTTTAGCTGGGGCTCATTCAGAATGATCTGGCCAATGTTTAGCTTTTTGTGAAAATAGAGGCTAAATGGGTGCACGTGGTTAAGCACTAATCGTTTTACCTTAAGTTCAATAAGCGTGTTTGGCGCCAGGTGTAAACGCTTTTTTTGATTGTAAACGGCTGTGTCGGGCTTAAGGGTGATATTGTAAATGATGATCTTCCCCTGCAGGATATGCAATTCAGCATCAGAGAAATCAGCTCTGTAAAGGCTGTCGCTGCTGCTTAACACTACGTCCTTTACTTTGCCGGCCAAAATTGGCGACCAATACCTGTTTACAACTACGGCCAGCAGCAGTATCACGATCACCGGTATCAGCACAAATTTAAATGTCCTTTTTTGCCACTTGTGCTTTAAAAAATTTAGCGCCATTTACCGGTTGTTATTTTTTACTTGTGTTTTAATACTTTAACAGCAAGTTAGTAACTTTTGTTACAGTATGGCAGCTGAATAGGTTGTTTTTTGTTAAAACTCATGCTTAATTCATCATTCTTCGGGCAGATGATATTATAGTTTACATGCTGGTGTTTAACTGATATTAAGGTTTTGCTTAACTGTGAAGCAACCCCCGGGAAATTCATGGCGTTATATCTATAACATAACCAGTATTAACATCAATAAGACTCCCGATGAAAACAAAAATGTATTTAGCCCTGACGGGCTCAATTGCCTTAACTTTATTAGCGGCATCGTGTAAAAAAAATCACGACAAACCCAACACTCCTCCGGCTGTTACCGGCGTACAGCTTAGCACAAACGGCACGTTTGGTAGTATTATAACAGATAACAATGGCCGTTCGCTTTATCTGTTCTCTGATGATGCTGCTAATGTTTCCAACTGTACCGGCGGCTGCGCTGTTGTTTGGCCTGCCTTTTACAAAGAAAATCCTTCAATTGGCACCGGCCTGGTGGCAACCGATTTTGGCGTTATCACCAATGCCGACGGAAACAAGCAAACTACCTATAAAGGCTGGCCTTTATATTATTATTCAAAAGATGTTGTCACCAATGACCTTAATGGCGATGGCGTTGGCAAATCATGGTTTGTGGCAAAGCCTGATTATACCGTTATGGTTTCCTATGCACAGCTAATAGGTAACGATGGTAATCAATACACAAGTAAAGGCATTGCCGGTACCGAAAACTCGCAATACATTACTGATGTAAATGGACGTACCTTGTACCTGTTTACAAAAGACACGTTTAAAACAAACAAATTTAGCACCGGTGTGGCGGCACACGATGCCAACTGGCCAATTGATGCGGTAACAGCGGTTCAAAATGTTCCATCCATTTTAAATAAGGCCGATTTTGATGTGATAACTGTGTTTGGGCAAACACAATTAGTGTACAAAGGGCATCCGCTGTATTACTTTGGCCAGGATAACAGCGTTAAGGGCAGTACTAAGGGTGTTAGCTTCCCTACACCAGGAGCAGCTATATGGCAAATTAATAACACCAATACCGTAGCGTTAACGCAATAAGTAATAACATAAATTGAATAGATAAGGCGGGTAGTACGGAAGTATTACCCGTTTTTTGTAAAGTAAATGGTGATTTTATTTAATACTGACAATATGTCATTTATGTATTTAAATTTTGTTTATTTTTGCAAACTAATTTTTTATATAAATGATGGATTTGCTTATTCCGGATAAAACACATGATGAGAGCAGGCAGGGTGAGGCGTTAATGTTAAAAGCCGAAACAGCTAAAAATAACGGCCGCAAGCTTTATATTGAAAGTTATGGCTGCGCCATGAATTTTTCTGACAGTGAGATTGTTGCCTCTATATTGGCCGAAAGTGGCTTTGAAACCACTTCCGACTATAGCATAGCTGATGTTATTTTCATCAATACCTGTTCTATCCGCGAAAATGCCGAACAACGCGTACGTAACCGTTTAAGGGAGTTTACCGTTGCCAAAGTAAAAAATCCAGGCCTGGTTGTGGGGGTATTAGGCTGTATGGCCGAACGCCTGAAATCAAAGTTTCTGGAAGAAGAAAAATTAGTTGATGTTGTTGTTGGCCCGGATGCTTACCGCGATCTGCCAAACTTGATTGACCAGGTTGACAGCGGGCAAAAAGCGGTTAACGTACTGCTGTCGCGTGAGGAAACTTATGCAGATATCAGCCCGGTGCGTTTAAACAGCAATGGCATTAATGCCTTTGTATCCATTATGCGCGGATGCGATAACATGTGTTCGTTTTGTGTGGTGCCGTTTACCCGCGGCCGCGAACGCAGCCGCGATCCGCAATCAATAGTAGCCGAATGCCAGGATTTGTTTGACAAAGGCTACCGTGAGGTTACTTTGTTAGGGCAAAATGTGGATTCATATAAGTGGAAGTCGAAAGTTGAAGGTTCTGAGCCGGAAGCTATAAACTCAGTATCAGAAGCTGAAACCAATTTTGCCAACCTGCTGGAGATGGTAGGCTTGATCAACCCTAATCTGCGGGTTAGGTTTTCAACCTCACATCCAAAGGATATTACCGATGAGGTGCTTTATGCCATCAATAAATACGATAATATCTGTAACTATATCCACCTGCCGGTACAGTCAGGCAACAGCCGGATCCTTGATCTGATGAACCGTACTTATGACCGTGAATGGTACATCAACAGGATCGATGCCATTCGCCGTATCATCCCTGATTGCGCTATATCAACCGATGTGATTACCGGTTTTTGCAGTGAAACAGATGAAGAACATAAGGAAACGGTAAGCATGATGGATTACGTAAAGTATGACTTTGCCTACATGTTTAAATACAGCGAAAGGCCGGGCACATTAGCGGCAAAACGTTATGCCGACGATATCCCCGAAGAAGTAAAACAGAAGCGCTTAACCGAGATAGTAGCCAAACAACAGGAGTATTCTTTTTACCGAATGCAAGCCCGCATTGGCAGGGTAGAGCGCGTACTGATTGAAGGCTTCTCCAAAAAATCAGACAAAGACTATTGCGGCCGCAGCGATCAGAATGCGATGGTGATTTTCCCGGTTGGCGAAGGCTATAAACCAGGAGAATACGTTAACGTACTCATTGAGCGCAGCACAACGGCAACGTTAATAGGAAAAGTAGTGGAATAGAGGCAAGAAGTCAAGAGTCAGGAATCAAGAAAGAAGGTAAAAGGAATCAAATAATGATGAGGCATAATTTTAAGAGCTTGAAGATTTGGCAAAAATCGATGGATCTTACTGATTTAACTTATGATTATTGTAAAGCATTACCTATCGAGGAAAGATATAATCTGATTGACCAATTAAATAGATGTTCCTGTTCAGTTCCGTCTAACATAGCGGAAGGTTCGGGTAAAAGGACTAAGGCACATTTTGCCGAATTCTTAACAACGTCCCTAACCTCTTCTTTTGAAGTAGAGACGCAATTATTAATATGTGAACGAAGGGGCTACGGCTCTAAAGACAAATTAAAGGAATGTTTAGACCTCGTTGTTGAAGTTCAAAAGATGATATTCTCTTTCAGAGAATACATTCTGAACTCTGATGATGAATAAAAACATGATCTTATATAAAGACAAGATGTATGTAAGAAGTTATATTTGGGTCGGAGGCTTCTCCGCTCAAATCCTGCTTCCTGACTCTTGACTTCTTGAATCTTTTTTAACATGGAAGTACAGGAAATAAAACAACGCTTTGGGATCATTGGCAATTCGCCATTGCTTAACAGGGCTATAACTATAGCAAACCAGGTTTCGCCTACTGATATTTCGGTATTAATTACCGGCGAGAGCGGTAGCGGTAAAGAGGTTTTTTCGCATATTATACACCAGATGAGCCCGCGTAAGCATGGGCCGTTTATTGCCGTTAACTGCGGCGCGATACCTGAAGGTACTATTGATTCAGAACTTTTTGGTCACGAAAAAGGCGCTTATACCGGTGCCGTCGGTGAACGTAAAGGTTATTTTGAAACCGTAAATGGCGGCACCATATTTTTAGATGAGATTGCCGAAATGCCGCTGGGTACCCAAGCCCGTTTGCTGCGGGTGCTTGAATCGGGGCAATATATTAAAGTAGGTTCATCTAAAGTTGAAAAGACAAACGTACGTGTTATTGCAGCTACCAATGTTGACGTGTATGATGCAGTAAAGAACGGGAAGTTTCGTGAAGACCTTTACTATCGCTTAAACACCGTGCCATTGAAGATCCCGCCATTGCGCGACAGGAAAGAGGACATATTTTTGCTGTTTCGTAAGTTTACGGCCGATTTTACCGATAAATACCGTACGCCGCCAATCCAGCTGGACGATGAGGCCCAGCAGGTATTATCAAACTATTCGTGGCCGGGTAACGTAAGGCAACTGAAAAACATGGCCGAACAGTTAGCAGTGCTTGAGCGCGACCGGATCATTACTGCTCAAACCCTGCTTACCTATATCCCGCACGAAACCAGCGGGCGTAACTTACCGATGCGTTTGGACAATCAGCCTAAAGAGGATTTTTCCGAACGTGACATCCTGTATAAAGTATTGTTTGATATGAAGAGGGATATGGTGGAGTTGAAGAAACTGGTGGCTGATATTATTGAACATGGAGGTGTTTCGCCGCATTATGCCAATAATCCACAAACCTTAAACCAGCTTTACCGCGATATTGAGCTGCATGGTAATAACGAGTCACAATTTACTTTACAACAACCCGTTAATACCGTTACAAACAACAGCAATAATAATAACAACACCATCGACGGCTTTAATATAACACATGATGCCGAAGAAGTGGAAGAATCACTGTCGCTGATTGAAAAGGAATCGGACCTGATCCGTAAGGCTTTGAAAAAACATAAGGGCAAACGTAAGCTTGCCGCTAACGAGTTAGGGATCTCTGAGCGTACTTTATACAGGAAAATAAAAGAACTAAACTTATAAAATTGATGAAAAAACTTTTGGGAATTATTTCAGTGTGTGTGCTGGTACTTATATGTCCATCATGTTACACTCTCAAAAATCAATCAATCCCGCCCAGTTTGAAGACCATTAATGTACAGTTTTTTGAAAATAACGCAGCTTTGGTGGTAAATAACCTGAGCCAAACTTTCACTGAAGCGTTAAAAGACAGGATCCGTACACAAACCAGCCTAAGCTTAGTCCGCGGCGAGGCCGATGCAACCATGTCAGGCGCTATTACTGGTTATTCTATCGCTCCGGCATCTATTCAGGCTACTGCAAATAATGTGGCCCCAATTGCTGATGCTAACAGGCTTACTATTACCGTTCGTGTTAAATTTTCATTTGATGCCGCGAAAACTCCGGCAGATAAAAAGCTTAGTTTTGAGCAAAGTTTTACTAAGTTTGCTGATTACCGGGGGGATATTTCTTCGCAGGAGCAGGCACTTATACAGCAAATTAATAAGCAATTAATTGACGATATTTTTAACGCAGCCTTTTCTAATTGGTAGGCAATTTGTATTTTCAACCACGTGGATCAATATTTGAATAGCAGGCAATACGAAATATTAGATGAACTGTTGGCCAACCCGGTCGAGACAGGTTCTTTTTATGGCTATAACCTGCAGCAGCTGGTTGATGCCTATCCGCAAAGCGGCATTTTGCGTGCCTTGCTTGCCCATGCAGGTACAAACAAAGATGTGCAGCGCGCAGCAGTTTATTACAATCCTGTTTTACTGCATAAGTTAATTCAAGAGCCTGAGGGCCTTGCCGCAGTAAATTCATCACAATTAATTAACCTGCTTAATATTGCTCCTGCAGCAAATAAACCGGTTGCCGAAAACTATTTCAATATTGGCTCTGCTGTTGATGACCTTCAGGAGACCTTGCCGCCTATACCGGGCGACTCTGAGCTTACTATAAACGGTGAGATAAATAGCTTTGATTTCACCGGTACCGATGAACATAAGCCCGAAACTATAGATAAAGAATGGGAAGCTGATAACGGCAGATCGATAACCTTTGAGTCGAATGGCGAAGTGGTTGCATCTACCCATGATATAGATGATGAAGTTTATGACGAAATCGTTGGGATTGAAAACATAAATATAGGTCAGGCTAATGCGAGTGAATCCGCTCACGATATTAAAACTGATACTTCGCCTCAGGAATTGAATACACCGCCAGTTGCCCTTAGTGAAACTAAGGACATTGAAGACGATGTAACTGAAAAATGGATAATCGGTAATATCGCATCAACTGATTATTTTTTGTTTGATAATTCGGTTGTTGATACAAGAAGTGAAGATAAGGCTGTACTGCATGAGCCGGCTTCGCAGCAGGCTGAAATTGAAGCTGTAGAGCAGCATGAGGTGATCTCCAAATATAACGACGAGAAAATGCCTTATACCTTTATGTGGTGGTTAGATAAAACCCGTAAAGAATATGCATCAACTTATCAGCCTTATAATATTGAAACTATTACACAGGCAAAAGCCCCTGTAGCTTCCAATAATCAAACTGCTGATGCATTGCAGCATCAGTATTATGAAAATATCTTCCATTCGCAATCTCTTGAAGAGCTGGAGAAAACCCCTCAGCCTGATGTTCCGGAGATAAAAAGAAAAGAAGATATCATCATTGAGAAATTTATTAAGGAGGAGCCCCAGATCAGGCCGCCATCTATGGATAAGCTTGATAACGAGAATAAAGCTAAGAAGAGCTCAGAAGACAGGAATGACCTGGTGAGTGAAACATTAGCCCAGATTTACATCGATCAGATGTTATATCACAAGGCTATTGCAACTTACAAAAAATTGATGTTGAAATTCCCGGAAAAAAGCCGTTACTTTGCAAGCCAAATTGAGCAGTTAGAAAAGAAAACTAATTAATATAAAGAAATGTATATCGTTTTAATCATTGTTACCGTAATTGTATGTGCTCTGTTAGGGCTTATCGTACTTATCCAAAACCCTAAAGGCGGTGGTTTGGCATCAAATATTTCAAGCTCATCACAATTAATGGGTGTACAAAAAACCGGCGATTTTTTAGAAAAAGGTACCTGGGCTTTAGCTATCACCCTTATGGTACTGGCATTGGCTATTAACGTAGCTGTAAAAGGTGGTTCATCAACCAGCACAGATAACCCTGCATTGCGTGAGCAAATTGAAAAAGCGTCAAAACCAAGCAATGCGCTTCCTTCATCTGCTCCTGGATTAACACCATCTACTACTGCACCGACTCCTAAAGCAGATAGCAGCAAAAAATAATCAACTATTTTAATCAAGATATTAAAGGCCTCTGAATATATTCAGGCGCTTTTTTTGTTGGCGGTATCCTCAAGGGATATAAAAGCGTCATTGCGAGGCACGAAGCAATCCCCGACTTACAGAGCCGTCCTGTATAGTTCGCGATTGCCTCGTGTCTCGCAATGACGTTGTGGAGATAATATATTTATGAAGTGCCAACAAAAAATGCCCCCAATTTCCATCGGGGGCATTTTATTAAACAATGTTATCCAAATTACAATATCAGGATCAATACCAAAATAATGATGATAATAGCGCCTACTGAAAGGTAAATACCGCCGCCGCCAAGGGCATTGGCTTCTTTTTTCATCCCTTTAAGTTCGGTGCGGAGTTCTTTGCGTTCCTGTTTGGTAAGCTCCGATTTATCCATTGCTTTGATCTCGTTTACACGGGCTTTGATCTCCTCAACGCGGGCTTGTTTTTGCTCGGTTGTCATGGTTGCAATTTCTTCTTTGCTTAGCGGGGTAAGTGCATGACCATCGGCCGCAAAAGTATTCAACGCTGTAAATGACAGCAGCAAAGTAAGAGCTAATAAATAAATTTTAGTTTTCATAGTTTTAGTATTTAAGTGATTCTTTCTATGAAAGAGAAAAACTGTGAAAAATGTTTTACAGAAGTTTAAAATTATTGTAAACCAAATGTTTACAAACAGATAAAATAGGCTGATTCGAAAACATGCCCTACACTTAACTTTTGGATAGCTTCCTTTTCTTTGATGTCAATATGCTTACCCTCTGTATCCGCGCAGCCAAGCCAGGGCTCTATACAAACAAAATCGGCGCCGGGTTTAGCCCATAAACCAAGGTAATTAAAATGCGGAAATTCAAGCGCTAAGGTTTGATCATGCTTATCGCTTTTAATAGTTATCATACGCGATTTCAGGTCTTTAAAAACCAGTGCATCGTCATTAAACAGGTCGCGGGTTAAATAAAGTTTTTTATTGGGGGTAGGTACGGGATGGGTTACGCCGTTAAAAAAGCCATCTTTTGATAGCAGATGGGTGTTAAAATGTTCTTCGGTTTCAAATTCAAGGTAATAGTCCTCATAGCTTTCGCCTTTATTAAAGGGGACATTAAAAGCAGGGTGGCCGCCAACTGAAAAATATATTGATTTTTTATCAAGGTTGATCACTTTATAGGTGATGCGGAGCGCGTTATCGATAAGATGGTAAAGGATCTGGAAATCAAATTTAAAGGGGTAAACCTTTAAAGTGTTTTCGCAATTGGGTAACGAATAGCTTGCCGAGGCCTCATCCGACTCTAATAAAAAAAACTCCGACTGCCTTGCAAAGCCATGGCGCGACATTGCATACTTTTCACCGTTAACCAAAAGTTCATTATTAATGAGGCCGCCAACTATCGGGAAAAGGTTGGGGGCATGCCATGGCCAGACTTTTTCATCGGCCTGCCACATATGTTCAATGCCTGTGGCTTTGTCAATAAATGAACTCAGCTGAGCGCCTTTGGTGTCGATAGCTACTTTAATGTGGTCGTTTTCTAAAGAAGTGATCATAGGAGTATAATTAATGTGAAAGCCCGGCTTTATAATTTATAGCCGGGCTTTAAACCAATGTATTAAGATTTCGTTAATTGGACAACTTCCGGTTGAACGAAGTTAACAAATCAATCATCATCCTGTTCTTTTTTCGGTTCTAAAATTACAAAGGCGCTCCTTTTTGGCGCAGGCATGACAGATGCTTCACCTTTTACGTACTTCCAAACCACTTCATTCAGGTCAATATCCGGTGCAGCATCTTCTTTGGCAAAATTAAACAGTTCGGAACGTTTGCTGCTTTCATTTACGGCTATGTTGCGTTGTTCCAGGTCAACTTGCGCGGGCTTGGTTTTATAAGGTGTAAAATCAGGCTTGCTGGTAAAGCAGTCATACAATGGCATAGCAGCTGCATCATACTGGCTCATTGGCGGCAGGCCTAAAATAAGCTCCATAGTGCGCAAAACTCCCGATGTGGAGTACATGCCATGGATCACCGCATTACGCTTTACATACGGGCCCGCAACAAACACCGGCGAGCGGTGGGCATCAATATGGTCGGGGCCATTTTGGGCATCATCTTCCAGAATAAAAACTACCGACTCCTTCCAGATAGGGCTGTGTGATAAATGTTCGATGAACTGGCCTATGGCCTGGTCATTATCGCCCACTGCAGCAATCGGGGAGATAGCGCCTTTACGCTGCCCGCTGGTATGGTCATTTGAAATGCGCACGGTGTTGAAATGCGGTACTGCATTTATTGTTAATAACGAATCAAAATCATGGGCCCAGATATCTACACGTTTAACATCCTTCACATCCAGGTCAAAACCAGGTGATTTGGCACAAAAATGCCCTTCAAGCGATTTTAAGTTTGCTTTGCCCGGGTTGTCATCACTTACAAACTCACCGTAAGTGCGGTAACTTACACGGGCACGCTTGCAGTAATCCCATATAAAACCATCGCGCGGATAGGCGGCTTTGCGGGTACCTTCAAAATCGTAGTTACCGCCGCGGCCACCGTAGCTGGTTGGCCAGGTTTTTTCCACAAAATCGGTGGCGTAGGCTGCCATGCTCCAGTTATGCCCGTCGGCGCTAACTTCGGCATCAACATAAAAATTATCAAGCAGCACAAATTCATTGGCTATGGCATGGTGGTTAGGTGTTACCTTATTACCAAAGATGCATAGTGAAGTATCCCCATTACCATTCGGCATATCGCCTAAAACCTGGTCGTAAGTACGGTTTTCTTTGATAATATAAAACACATATTTAATGGGCGATTTTTCACCCGGGCGGCGGGGGATTGGGTTACCTGCTTCGCCTTTGGCCGTTTTTTCAATTTTATCGGTAAATGGCGTATTGGCGTAAACCTGTTTGGTATACGTTTTCAGTTCTGCATCAGATGGTGTATTGATGAACGACAGCGTACCTTTAAATAAGCCGCCTATATATTGCTCCCTGCTGTTGATAGCCCCCTTTTTATAGCCGCTGTTATCTGTTTTTTTAACAGGCTGCGGCCCCCTGGGGTTGGCCATTGACGAAAAGCCTTTGCCGTTTGATACCAGGATTTTATTGCCCAGCACTTTTACATTGGTAGGATACCAGCCTACCGGAATAAAACCCCGGCTTTTGCTGCTGCCGGGTTGGGTTACATCAAATACAGCAAGGCAGTTATTATCGGCGTTGGCAATGTACAATGTTTTTCCATCGGGCGATAGCGCCAAACCGTTGCTGGTTGAGCCGGTGAGGCGGGTAGGATAAAGTGCTGTAGAAATGGTTTCCACAATTTTGTGCGTAGCCGTGTTTACTACCGATACGGCATTGTCGTTGGCATCGGCCACATACAGGAATTTACCTTTTTTATCTAAAAGAAGCTCATTGGGGTGACTGCTGGTTTTAATGGTGCTGAGCGTTTGCGTAGCTATGTTGTAAAAGCCAAGCTTATCACCTCCCCATAAAGAAATGTATAACGTTTTTTCATCGGGAGATAAAATGCAGCTATATGCCTCGGCGGGGAGTTTTACCTGTTTAAGGATGCCTTTTTTATCAGGGTCGATAATGTAAAGGGTGCTGTCTTCTTTAGTAACCGAATACAGGCGGCTGTTGCTTTTGTTGGTTACCATCCCCGTAGGGCAAACCTTGTTTTTGGGCCAGGCTGCGGGAGCTAATTTGATGGTATCGGGAGTACCGAGCTTATTATCCCTGATATTGAAAATCAGGATCCAGTTGTCGTTGCCGCCCGATGCATATAGTTTTTTCTCGTCGCGACTAAAAGCAAGCCCGTACCATGATTTTTTAACCACAACCTCATCAAGCAGTTTCTCATTTTTAGGATCAATAAGCTGTACCGATTGGGTACTTTGGCCGTTATTGGTAACAGCCAATAATTTACCCGATGATGATAGCTGCATATTAAGCGGTAAATCGCCAAGGGGGAGGGAGCGACCTGCGGGGCTAAGCTTCCAGCCGTTAGGCAATAGTACCTGTCCTGTTTGTTCAATTTTACCCGGAGTTTGAGCAAATGAGTGTAACGCGGCGCTTAAAAAAGCAATGCCTGCGATCAGTTTTAGTTTCATAAGAAAAACGATTGTAGTCAAAATTACAAAATCGTTTTACACCGAAAGGGTTATTAACAGAAACTTAACATGATAGTAAAGTAAAATGTACCGTTAAATATTCGGGTATATTTAATGAAAAAGCGGGACCCGGGCTAAGCAGTAATTGTATCAAAATCTGATGAGCAAGCGATAGTAGAATGTCCTGTTACCGGTTGCTCATCAGGCATAGCCAAAAAGTGTAAAAGCAATAAAGGCTATTGCATGGAATGGAGCGCTACGCGGTTACCTTCGGTATCCGTGAAACGCGCTGTGAAGCCATTGCTACCTATGGCGGTTTTAGGCAGCTGGATTTTGCCGCCGGCCGCTTCCACCCGGGCTAATGGAACAGCAAGGTCGTCGCCTCCGTTTAAATAGATCAGTGAACCCTGTTGCGATGGTTCATAACCTGTTTCTTCCAGTAAACCGCCGCCAACACCGCCTTCGGCCGGCTCGGAGGGAAATAAGGCGTATTTCATGCCGGGAAACGGTTCTGTCATTTTGATGTCCAGTACCGTTTCATAAAATGTTTTGGCCCGCTCAAAATCTGAGGCGGGGATCTCGAACCAATTGATTGCGCTTTTCATGTGGTTGTTTTTTGGTGATTAAATATAGCGATTAACTTATATTAGGATCGCGTTTTCTGCTATCGGGTTTACCCGTCCCGGTATCAAGCAGCAATTTCAGGCTTTCGCCGATATAAAAGTTCCAGCCTTTTTCACAATTGTCGAAACATTCCTGTACTGATGTAAGGCCTTCCTGAGTAAAATTGATCGTGGTATTTTTATTATTTTCTGCAATTTCCCAAACCAGCCTGTGGTGCAGCCATTCCTGTGGATCCTGCAGCCAATGCAGGTGCGAGCCGGTTACCTGCCAGATGATCTTCTGCGTTGGGATAACTTGTGCAACAAGAAAATCGACAAGGGTTTCGCCAAAACGGATGGTAAAACGGTCGCCTGCCTTTTCCGAAGTCCCTTCGATATGGGTCCCCCACCATGCAGCCACATTGCTGATACCTGCGGCGGCCTGCTCTGCCGTTGCATTAACCTTAATCAGGATCTGATAATCGGGTTTATTCATAATGTTGTTGTTTTAATGGGATTTTTAAATAAGCCCAGGCAGTACAAATAGCAGCGATAGATGAAAGGAGTGCTGGCAGGGGGAAGAAATAAATATACTCACTAACCGCCGTAGCCAACAGGAGCAAAGCTAAAGCAAGCGTTATGGTTTTGATGGGATTGTCCGAAAGCAGCCATAAAATGGTAGTGATGAACAACATCACAAAGATCATGATAATGCCATAACCCATGAAAAAGCCGGCAAGCGTAACAGATCGTCCCATAAACTCAAAATGTTCAGTTTGCATGCCGCTAATTACTGCGGCTATCTTTTGATTGGGTGCCTGCTGCCAGGTCAAAGCACCCAGGGTATGACCGGCGGTGTGCAATAACATTGCCGTGGCCGCAATACGTAATAAAAACTTAGGCTTCATCGGCTACAGCTTTGTATAAGTTCATGATATGTCCCCAACCCTGATCCATATCGGCGATCACCTTTTCGCCGCCCAGCAGTTTGTCCAGATTGCGGTGCTCAAATTTAACCCGGGTGGTTTTGGGGCCTTCTGTTATAAAGTTTACCTCCACCTCGGTCACCAGTTCCGGGTCGTATTTAAAATTTCCGTTAATCTGCCAGGCTAATACCAGCCGGCCGTAAGGGTCCCAGGTGAGCACTTTACCCACATTTGCCTCGCTGCCGTCTTCATGAACAGTATACCAGCGGCCATCAGGTTTGGGTTCCAGTACCGCTGCAGTCATTGCGCAGCTGCCTATATGGTGTGTTTTGGGCCACCACAAGTCCATTTGTTGGGTAAATACGTTGAAAGCCGTTTCCTGTGCAGCTTCCACCAAAAGTTCTTTTCTGATCGGTTGCATAATGGTTTGTTATTTTGTTTGTTTTTGATGTTCGGTTTGTTCGGCCAATTGCTTAAACCTGTGCAAGGCTTCATCCCAAAACTGGTCGAGATAGTCGCGCATGGCCCGGATGCCTTCCTGTTCAATGCGGTAAATGCTGCGTGTGCCTTGCTGGGCCATCGAGATCAGTTTGGCTTCCCGAAGTACTTTAAGGTGCTGTGAAACGGCCGGGCGACTAACGGTAAGCCCTTCGGCTATATGCACTACAGAAAGCGGCCCTTTGGCCAGTTTTTCAAAAATGGCGCGCCGGGTTGGGTCGCCCAGGGCATTGAATGCGGTTTCGTAATTACGGAGTGCCTGCATGGTTCAAAATTAATGGTAAGCAATTACTTACCGTAAGTATAAACTTACCATTAATTTTTATAATTGCAAATTTTTTTTAATTAAAGCTGTTGTGGTATGGAAAAATGAAAAGCATTCCCAAACTATTTTAGGAAAGCGTTGAAATTTATTGCAGATATTTAACGGAGCCTATTACCCATCGGGCTTTATAAAGAAGGCTTTTTATTTATAACTTGACTATGTTTAATTTATTCAAAAAAAAACAAATACCCCTCATTAAACATCAATACAGAAATCTAACTATTGTCCTTCCATCCCATTGGCAATATGAACTTGAAGGGGAAGATCAGGAAGCCTGCTTTGATCCTAAATCTCAAAGCACCCTGCGTTTTAATATTGTTAAGGCAATGCCTCCAACAGGAGCCACCGATGAAGAGAATATAAAATTTTTGACTGCCGATCAGCCGTATATCACTACGGCAGGAGGATATCTTTTAACGGGGCCCGCTTTTAAAGAGTCAGTCGATAGTGGTAATAACATCAGTCTTATTACCTGGAAATTGATAAATTATACTGGAGCCGAAAAAATAATGGCCGTTATCACCTATACCATTTTATCTGCCGAAAAGGAATCGGCACAGGAAAAAGAAATTTTTAACCTGCTTGAAAATTCGCTGCAAAACGCCGAATTAAGCAAAATAAGAACTGTGTAACAACAGAATAAACCTGTTAGTTTGCCAGCTGCTTTTTAAACTGATTAGGGCTGATCCCTGTTTCCTTTTTAAACAGTCTTGAAAAATAGGGCAGGTTCTCAAAACCCAGTTCATATGCTATTTCAGATACACTCTGATAATCGCCCTTAAGGCGGTTTTTGGCCTCGTTTACCAGGTAAATATGGATTAGTTCTATCGCTGTTTTACCTGTTTCCTGTTTAAGCATATCGCTCAGGTACCGGGGGGATAGGTTGAGTTGCGACGCTATTGCATTAACAGATGGCAGGCCCTGGGTAGGTAGTAAGCCATTTTTGAAATAGGCAGCCAAAACGTCATTGAATTTTGATACTGTTTTACCCGAAAGCTCCGTACGGTTAATAAACTGGCGCTTATAAAACCGCTGCGAATATTTTAATATCGAGTCGATATGTGTAAGCATAATGTCTCGGCTGTACTCATCGGTGTTATTGAGGTACTCTGCTTCTATCTTACTGTAAAGGTCCCACATGATCTGCTCTTCCGAAGGGGAAAGGTGCAATGCCTCATTTGCTTCATAATCAAAAAAGGCATACTTATTCATTTCGGTGTGCAGAAAATGGCCATGCAGAAAATCTTCATGAATGAACAGAATAAATGCGTCCTCATCATATTCAACACTATTAAATTGGATAACCTGCCGGGGTTTAATGAACATCATGCTGCCGTTATCATGGTCATATTTAGTACGGCCGTACATGATTTGGCCCGCTTTAAGCTTTTTAAACCCGATCATGTAAAAATCGGATGTAAATTCCCTTTCGCCAAGCCCGCAGGTGTGTGTGCACCTGTACATGCTGAAGAGCGGTGTCTCCGGCATCGGGAAGCCGTTGAAGCGGTGCATATCGGCTAAAGTTTTAAAATGCTGCATGATCATAAAATTTATACAAATCTACGCCGGAATGCGGCGTAGATTATGTCAGGATAATACCATTTAATATTATTTACCGTGCGCCGCGGCCGATACCTCGTTCCAGTTATCCCACTCAGTAAAGCGGCCTTCATAGGTGTGTTTAATCCATGGATAGGCATATTTACCAAGTAATAAACGCAGGGGAGGGTTTTCGCTGTCAATCAGTTTCAACACCGCATCTGTAGTTGCTTCCGGTACACCGAAAGTATCATCAGTTATGCCAGCCTGGAAAGCCGCACGTACTCCATCATACTCTGGCATTGCTACGGTTTGGGCAGCAGAAGCACCAGCCCAGTCAGTTGAGAAACCGTTAGGTTCAATCAGCGTGACATTTATGCCAAAACTTTTTACCTCAGCAGCCAGTGTTTCAGTCAAACCTTCCACCGCAAATTTAGAGGCATTGTAAATGCCCAGTACAGGCAGGGTAATAAGGCCCAGTACACTCGAAAGCTGAATAATGTGACCGTGGCCCTGCTCACGCATAACAGGCAATACAGCCTGTGTTAGCCATAACAAACCAAAAAAGTTGGTTTCCATCTGTTCGCGGGCTTCTTTTTCGGAAGTTTCCTCAATGCTGCCAAATAAACCGTAGCCTGCATTATTGATCAGGATATCAATACTTCCAAAATGTTCTTTTGCTTTTAGGATAGCTGCAAAATCAGCAGCGCGGTCATTAACATCAAGTTGCAGCGGTAAAATATTGTCGCCATATTGGCTTACCAGGTCATCCAGCGTACTCAGGTCGCGGGCTGTTGCTACTACTTTATCGCCTCGTTGCAATAGTGCCTCGGCCCATAATTTACCGAAGCCACGTGATGCACCGGTAATGAAAATTGTCTTTGCCATTGTTGTAGTTTTTAAATGTTGAGACAAAATTAGGGCGACAAATGCAGAGCGGTTTATACAGAAGTGGGGAACACTGATACATATTTACGTAGGCTTCTGTAATTGGTAATGAGAGTGTCATTAGGTGTGGAAATGGTGGTAGGGACTGCTTGTTAATTTGATATTTAGTATCACAGCATCCGGGGCAACAGGCTTAATTTTGATATATTTATTGCTACAAGACGATTAATAGCTTGAATGCGCGAATTTACTCTCATGAAAAATTAATAGGAACCGCTAAACTGCAAGCAGGGGATGTGAGCATGGGGCATATTTATGGCGAATTCTTTCCAACGGAAAACTACCTTAATGAAGTTCAGCATATAGTTTGGGAGTTTAACAATTAAACCAGACTATGTAAAATGGGGCTTGCTTAAATTGAGCGTACAACTCGATAACGATTGCTTCCTTTTTGCCGCGGGCGGAATTACTTTTGATGATTTAAAGGAATTGCCAGACGAGCCAAAACGCATTGATATTGCCGGTACTGATAGATACATAATAGAGGACTTTATTTTACAAGAGGAACCAAGACCCTTTGTTGTTGAGCCCTGGGAATCTATTTCCATTGAACAAAAAATCTTGTTTGAAGATGAGCTACAAAAAGAACTGGGGACAGAATTTAATAAACATCCTTTTTTTGATCTTTTTGAACGATATCGTGATAATCATGTTTTGGTAGATTTTGAAATGATGGCGTTATGCCAGGATCAACGAAATGACGATGTATTGTTTAGAATAAGCAAAAAGAATTTTGACCAGGAATTTGCCGTGGTACATTTAACATGGCGCGGTTATAAAGAAAGCGACGGATATCCCAAAGTACAGTTTTATAGCGATTTTGATTATTTTAAGTATACAAGAATGTACCCTGATAAGGTGGATTGGGAATATTGATAACAAAAACTCAATTTATATTGAAGCCCTGCCGCTTTCGGATAACCCATCCGTTGGAGCCTTGCCAAACCTTTTCTTAAAAGAATATGAGAAATGGGAGAGGCTTTCGAACCCAAGGTCGAGATAGATAGCAGATGCTTTCTTGTGCCTGTTTTCAATTAAATGCCTGGCTTCCGTTAGTCGCTTTTCCTGCAGCCAATGCCGGGGGGCCATTCCAAATGTTTTCTGAAAATCTCGCTTGAAGCCGGCAAGACTTCTCCCTGTAAGCTGCGCAAATTTTTCGACAGGGACGTTAAAATGAAAATTGCTGAGCATAAACTTTTCCAGGTCGATCTTATATGGCTCTGAAAAATCGAACAAAAACGCTTTGAGCTCCGGCATGGTATGCAGTAACAGTTTCACCCCCTCATTTACTTTCAAAATGCCCATTGCATCCGTTAATCTTGCCGAGGGATTTCGGACATAGGGTATTATAGATTGAAAATATCCCTGTAGAAAATCGTTTCCGGGAATAAGGATGTTGGGAGGGCCGCTGTATTTTTGATGGATCTCTATTTGTTCTTCCAATGCGATCTTTCTCAGCAGGTCTTCCTGCAAGGAAATCACAATCGTTTCATAATCCTCATCAGGCAGCGGAGTTTTGGTGATCTGCCCCAGTTGATTTTTACCGATCAGCAGCATTTCGCCTCTCTTCATCGAAATCTTTTGATCGGCTGTTTCCAAAGTAAATAACCCGGAGACCTGCAAAACGAGGGTGTTGTGCAACATAAAGCCCACTCTCTCTTTTCGCTTAGTGGAGAGATAAGCGTAAAAGATCACGCCTGGGATTATTTCGGTTGGATTTGTCATTAGAGATAAAGATATAAAATAGATGGGGCTATACATAAGCCCCATTCATTATTATCGCTGCAGGTATGTACCGCCAAGTATAGCGCCCGGTGCAAAATTGGTGCTTAGGGTATTCATCTCTTCCGGACTGAATTGAATTTCCATGGCCTGCGTGTTTTCCGGCAGGCGTGATCTGCGGCTCATACTCACCAATGGCATAATATCATTGCCCTGTGCATTTACCCATGCTATGGCCAATTGTGTAGGTGTATATCCTTTATCCTTAGCCATTTGTTTTAACACTTCCACTTTCTCCAGGTTTTTGATTAGGTTATCGCCCTGGAAACGCGAGAAGTGGCTATGGTAATCATTGGCCGCAAGCGGAGCTTTCATATCGCCGGTAAGTAAACCTTCGGCAGTATTGGCAAAAGCCACAACACCTATACCCAGTTCTTTAGCTGTGGGCAGCAGGTCGCTTTCAATCTGGCGGTCGGCCAGCGAATAGCCTATTTCCAGTGCTGTTACGGGATGTACGCTATTAGCCTTGCGCAGTTGATCGGCAGTGATTTCGGAAACGCCGAGGTGGCGCACCTTGCCTTCTTTGATCAGATCGGCAACAGTACCAATCACATCTTCCACCGGAACGCTGTTATCCAACCGGCAGGGCTGATAAAGGTCGATGGTATCTATACCCAAACGCACCAAAGAATAGTTGATAAAGTTTTTTATGGCTATTGGACGCAGGTCCAATCCCAACCATTGGCCATTATAAAAAATGGCGCCAAATTTTACACTGATAAAAGCATCATCCCTCCGGCCTTTAATGGCTTTGCCTACCAGCAGCTCGTTGTGGCCTGCGCCATAAAAATCGCCGGTGTTCAAGAAATTAATGCCATTATCTAATGCTGTCTGGATAGTAGCAATGCTTTCGCTTTCGTCATTCACCGGGCCTCCCCAAACCGAGGACATGCGCATGCAGCCTAATCCGAGCTTAGATACGAGCGGGCCATTTTTGCCAAGGTTTATTTTTGATATCGTTGTCATTACTGTTGCTGTTTTATTGATTAACGATGCAAAGATCAGCATGTTTGGCCCGCAACCGCTTTCTTTTACGGCTCAATTTACTTGCCTGGGTGGCTCAGGCAAACCAGCGTGCAGCAGCGCTCCGGAGCTCACTATAATCCGGCTTGCCAGAAGAAGCCCATGCGATGATCCCGTCAGGACGTATCAACACGGCACTCAAACCTAATTGATCTTTCGCTGGGCCCGAAATATATTTCAGTTGATCACCATATTCATCGGCCACAGTTCTGAGCGAAGCATCGGTATTAAAATCAAGCAATATCGCCAGGCCATCGCGCATTAGCTCACCAATAGTTGCACCCTCTTCTAATTCAAAATTGGGGACGCTGTGACCTGTTAAAGGGTGACTGTTGCCAAGATCGTAGTGGGTGAAAATGCCCCACACCCTTCCCGCAAAGTAGGTGGCGCCATCGCGCGTATTCATGAGGTCGCGGATAATTGCATACAGCGCGTGAGCTGCCGGGTTTGGTTTCATGATTGCAGCCTGCGCACGCGACCAATCCAAAACCTGGATGCCAACAGGGTGCCGTTCGGTATAATAGCTGTCCAGCAGACCTTCCGGCGCTTTCTCCCGGATGGTTGCTGCAAGTTTCCAGCCCAGGTTCATGGCATCGCCCAGGCCAAGGTTAAGCCCCTGGCCGCCCAGTGGCGCATGAATGTGCGCGGCATCGCCGGCTAAAAGTATCCGTCCGTTGCGGTAGGTTGTGGCCTGCCGTGCCCTGTCGGTCCAGGTGGTTGCGATATGCAGGGCGCTGATGGTAACGTCAGTATTGGAGACACGGCGCAGCACCTCCTGCACATGTTCAAGTGTGATTGGCTTTTCTGAACTGTGAAATGCCCCGCCGTCAAAATCCTGGATCTGCAGGTAACCCGGCTGCGATTGCAGGTACATGCCCGTTGGTGTCACGTTTCGGCCCGGGCTGAGCTTCTCCGGGTCGGCGATGTCAACTTTGGCAGTATAGCCTGTAAACTCCGGCTCGGTACCGGCAAACTCAAAACCGCCCAACTTGCGGACAATACTCCGGCTTCCATCACAACCCACAAGCCATGTACTTTGAAAAGATTGGTTGCCCGATTGAACAGTTACTCCGTCGTCGGTTTGATTAAAGCCGGTAATGGCAAACCCGCGGTTGATTTTTACACCCAGCGCTTCTGCCCGGCTGGTTAGTACGGTTTCAAGCTCCTGCATTTCAG
Source organism: Mucilaginibacter angelicae (assembly GCF_042434235.1). NCBI lineage: Bacteria > Pseudomonadati > Bacteroidota > Sphingobacteriia > Sphingobacteriales > Sphingobacteriaceae > Mucilaginibacter > Mucilaginibacter angelicae. The sequence continues at coordinate 123,022 of NZ_JBHLTS010000077.1, forward strand.
AAATTAAGCTTGTTTCGGTAGAGCCGGGCAGGCGGTATGTCCATTGCGAGGTGTCAACATTACCTTCAAGAAATGGAATGCCGGCGAAGTGTCCTACCTGGCGCTGGGCACCTTGTTTAGCATTTTGGTGGGGATTTTTGACGCGTTTATGGATCTCAAGTTTATTAAGCAAGCCGCGGCGATAAAGCGTTTCAATAGTAGGCGCCGAGAGCCCGCGGATGCCGAAAGGTAATTGTTTTAATGTTGAGTGCGGATCCTCCGCTTTTTCCAGTATCAGGACTGAACATTTGGCCAAAGCCAGTTCGCAGGCGAGAAACAGGCCAACAGGCCCTGCGCCGGAAATGATAACATCGTATGTAGGATGATTTTGTGCTGTCATATAAAATTATTGATGCACAAAATTCAGGAATGCTGTTGCTTTAGGATTGTACAAATGCGACAAAATCGGTGCTCACAGCCTGTTTGCCTTTCCTTGCTTTTCGCGCAAATGCTCCTGGCGTAGTACCGCTGTAGCGTTTAAACTCCCTGCTCAGGTGGGATTGGTCTGTATAGCCCAGCTCATGAGCCAGGCCGGCAAGGTTGGTATCCGGATCAAGCCATAATTGATTCCTTACCTGCTCAAAGCGTATGAGAGCGGATACATCTTTAACTGTATGACCAGACGATTGCTTGAAATTCCTCTCCAGCGTACGAACAGTGGCATGGGCCGCCGCCGCTACCTGGCTTACCGGCAAGGTGCCGTTTGCTTCCCTCATAGCAATACCTGCTTTGAAGAGCATATTGCTGGGAGCAATCCCTGATCGTGCATCAAGGAAATACTGCTTTACCTGCGCCAGTGCTTCATCGGCCTTACCGGCCTGAATCAATTTATTCAATGTGGGTTGAAGCCGGGCGATAGGATGTTCGAATATACGCAGACCGTCTTTACCGGCTTCCAGTCCGAGCAAATCGAACACCGTCCAGGGGAAGCACCTGATACCGATGATCTCCAAACGGTTTTCCGTATAAAAAACAGCAGGTTGATTGAGCAGTCCCATCATAAACGGTGATGGCAATGGTTGCAAGCTTCCATTATTAGCAATGCTAATGGCGCTGCCGAAATAAAAAATAATTTCGGCGTAGCCATCGGGCTGTACCTCAAAACTTGATTGTGATAACCCTGATTCTCTGATATTGTACCAAAAGCATTTTATGATATCACGGAGCTCTTCGGGTGGTTCAAATTCCTTGTGCTGCATTTTTAAAGGTAGGGAATTTGGATTGCGGTTGATGTTATTGGCTACTTTAACTTATCCTATTATTTTTAATTAATATGGAAATTCGCCAATATAATTACCTGGCGGGGAGTAATTAGCTACAACGTATATATCGCCATTATCAGCAATTGCCACCCCGACTCCAACCTCTGTTGTTTTTTTCCAAATCATTTGGGTATAGTGACCGGTGGATCCACCGCCGCCGATTTTGCTGTAGGTATAACCTTTCTTTTCGCTATACCAGTCCAAAGAGGCGTCCAGTGGAGTATAATTACCACTGCCCATGAAAATATTCTCGCCATATTTACGGTTTTGCCGATGGGAAAATGTTTTTGTACTGGCTAAATGGTCGGCCCATTGCTGGGCGTAGGCCGCAAGTTCTTTACTCCATGTAAGGGGGGATACTCCTACTTCTTTTCTGGCCATGTTATGGTGGTCAAGCACTTTTTGGGCATCCCCGGCAGATATCCAGGCTCCGGTTGTATCGTTTATGTCCTGTGCGTATGAGTAGCTTGAGATAAGCAACAAACCCATTATAATAAATTTAATCATGTGTAAATTATTTTAATGATTTATTTAGTTTCCTGGTCAAGTGCAGTACAAAGGCTAAAAGAATAACCTTCGTGTTTTTAGCAACCGGGTAAATTAAAATGGTAACCCTAACCTAATTACTCGTTATCGATATCTGCGTTTAAAGGTATGTTTTCTGCTGATATTTAAAAATTTACAAAAAATGAAAATCTAAGTGTCAAAATGCACTAAAGGAAAATCCTCATTGCCCAACAGGCAGTTATCAATGCTGCGGTAACAGATACAGGTGTTACAGTTAACAGGCATTTAATTAATGTCGGGTTTGGGATATCCGATTGCGGAATTATTTTTTGATTTATTTATAAATTATTTTTTACTGCGCAAAAAGGCTGCGCACTTGCTTGTCACCTTTGTAGTGTTGTACGCGTGCATTGCTTATAAAGAGGGCAATGCACGCCACATTGAGGAGAATAATTATCTTAACCGTTCAATCTTAAACTGATGTTACTAACTATATCTACTACATATGTTCCTGCCGATGATTTGAGCTATTTATTGCACAAGCATCCCGGTAAAATACAATCTGTTGATATCTCAGCAGGCAAGGCCCATATCTTTTATCCGGAGGTAAGCGCACAAAAATGTACAGCCGCTTTATTGTTGGATATTGACCCGGTTGGATTGGTTAGAAATGCAGGACCTAAAGGTAATGACTTTGCACTGGAGCAGTATGTGAACGACAGGCCCTATGTGTCGAGTTCATTTATGAGCGCCGCTATTGCCAAGGCTTATTCATCCGCCCTCAACGGCAGATGCAAGGATAAACCGGAACTGGTAGATGTAGTCATGCCATTTACAGTTAAACTATCAGTGTTGCCGGTAAAAGGCGGGGAGGGTGTACTGAGATCATTGTTTGAACCATTGGGCTACCAAATCAGCGCTGTGCAACATCCGCTTGATCCGGTTTTTCCTGAATGGGGCTACAGTCGGTATTTCACAGTTGAGCTAAGCAACAGGCTTACCTTACAACAATTGCTATCGCACTTGTATGTGCTGATCCCCGTTTGTGATAACGATAAACACTATTGGGTAAACCAGGAAGAAGTTGAAAAGTTACTGGCCAAAGGCAAAGACTGGCTGGAAACACATCCGGCTAAAGAGATGATCGTTCGCCGGTATTTAAAAAATCAACGGTCGCTGGCTAACCAGGCTTTGGGCGTGTTGTTAAGCAAAGATGAGGTTGAAGAAGCGGTAGATAATGAATTAACTGTAGAAGCAGCAGGCAATATTGAAGAACCTCAATTACGCATACACGAATTGCGATTACACGCAGCAAAAGATGAATTATTGTTGTCCGGTGCTAAACGGGTAGCCGATCTGGGTTGTGGAGAAGGCAAACTTATCAAGCTGTTATTAGCCGAAAAGCAGTTCGAATTTGTTTTGGGTATGGATGTAAGCTATCGCTCATTGGAGATCGCTAAAGAAAGATTAAAGCTGGAACGCATGCCGGAAAGACAGTTGCAAAGGGTGGAGTTGATTCAAGGTTCATTAACGTACAGGGACAAACGATTGGAAGGCTTTGATGGAGCTGCATTGGTAGAGGTGATAGAACACCTGGATGAGCCGCGGTTAGCTGCATTGGAAAAATCGGTATTTGAATATGCAAAACCAGGCACAGTAGTTATTACTACGCCTAATGCAGAATATAACGTACGTTTTGCCGATTACCAGGAAGGCAAAATGCGCCATAATGACCACCGCTTTGAGTGGACAAGGAAGGAATTTGAAAGCTGGAGTACCGATCTGGCTGTAAAATATAGTTACAATGTGATTTTTAAACCGGTTGGAGATGTTGATGCTGATGTTGGCGCTTTAAGCCAGATGGCGGTATTTAGTCGCCGCGATGAAGCGGTAGGGCAATCTGCGTAATTATATCTAATCGGTAAAATATCATAAATAGAAAAGAAATGTCAACAAATAAAACCATACAAATACCCGAATTATCGTTAGTGGTGCTTATAGGCGCTACAGGGTCGGGTAAATCTTCATTTGCTAAAAAACACTTCAAGCCAACGGAGATTGTATCCTCTGATGCCTGTCGTGGAATGGTGAGCGATGATGAAAACAATCAGGCGGCCTCTGCCGATGCTTTTGCATTGGCCAGGTATATTACCGGTTTGCGTTTAAAGAACGGGCTGGTAACCGTAATTGATGCCACCAATGTACAGGAAGAAGCGCGTAAAGACTGGATAAAACTGGCTAAGGAATACCATTGCCTGCCAGTTGCCATCATCTTGAATATGCCCGAAAAGGTTTGCGCTCAACGTAATGCTTTACGTCCCGACCGAAACTTCGGCGCGCATGTAATACCACAGCACATCTCGCAATTAAAAAGAAGCTTTAAAAAATTGAAATACGAAGGTTTCCGTCATATTATCGAATTGCGTTCGCCCGAAGAAGTTGATGCGATAACCGGTATTGTACGGGATCCATTATATAACAACAAAAAGGAAGAAACGGGACCATTAGATATCATAGGGGATATACACGGCTGCTACGATGAACTAATCCAACTTTTAACAGATTTGAATTACACCAATAATGGTGAAACTTGGGTTCATCCCGAAGGCCGGAAAGCTGTATTTGCCGGTGACCTGGTTGACCGCGGACCTAAAACCCCTGAGGTATTAAAATTGGTGATGAGCATGACATCGGCCGGGAATGCCTACTGTGTGCCCGGTAACCATGATATTAAACTGATGCGATGGTTAAGTGGTAAAAACGTGCAGGCCAATCACGGATTACAGGAATCTATCGATCAACTCAGTCTCGAAACTCAAGAATTCAGGGATCAAGCTAAGAAGTTTTTAGATGGGCTCATCAGTCATTATGTATTTGATAGCGGCAAATTAGTAGTTGCCCATGCTGGTTTAAAGGAAAGCATGCAGGGTCGTGGTTCAGGCGCGGTACGTGAGTTTTGCTTGTACGGGGAAACCACAGGCGAAATAGATGAATTCGGGTTGCCTGTAAGGCTTAACTGGGCAGCTGAATATAAAGGCAGGGCTATGGTGGTTTATGGGCATACGCCTGTTCCGGAAGCACAGTGGCTCAATAATACTATTGATATTGATACCGGTTGCGTGTTTGGTGGATCATTGACTGCTTTGCGCTATCCGGAACAGGAATTGGTAGCGGTAAAAGCCGCTAAGGTTTACTGCGAGCCGGTAAGGCCCCTGGATCACGGTCAAGGCAATAGTACAAGCTTAACCATGCAACAGGAAAACGATAGTGTGTTGGATATAGCCGAATTTACCGGGAAGCAGATTGTAGAAACACGCCTGGGTAATAACATTACTATAAGGGAAGAAAATGCTATCGCGGCATTAGAGGTAATGAGCCGGTTTGCTATCAATCCTAAATGGCTCATCTATTTGCCACCCACCATGAGTCCGTCTAAAACCAGCATCCTGGATGACTATCTGGAATTTCCGACCGAAGCTTTTGATTATTACAAAGCAGCCGACATCAGCAAAGTGGTTTGCCAGGAAAAACATATGGGTTCAAGAGCTGTGGTAATTGTAGGTAAAGATGAAGAAGCAATAAGCAAAGCATTTGGCATTACAGGCGAAGGCATTGGTACGGTTTATACCCGTACAGGGCGCGCATTCTTTAATGATAAAGCAACCGAACAGGCCTTGTTATCACGATTGAATGCGGCGTTGATCACTTCAGGATTTTATGAGGCTTTTGATACAGATTGGGTTTGTTTAGATACGGAACTAATGCCCTGGAGCGCTAAAGCGCAAGCTTTGCTCCAAACACAATATGCGGCTGTAGGTAGTGCAGCAACACATGCTTTAGGCGATGTGATAGACGAACTGAAACAATTGACACAAAGGGATGCGAACGGTGAAGCGTTGTTAGCAGAATACAGCAAAAGACAAAAGGAAGCTAAACAGTTTACCACAGCTTATCAGCAGTATTGCTGGCCGGTAAACAGCCTGGACGATTACAAGTTGGCGCCGTTCCACATCCTGGCATCCGAAGGAAAACTTTGGACAAGCGAGAACCACGAATGGCATATGGAACAAATTAAAAAGGTTTGTGCGGCTGATCCAAAAGTGTTATTGGCTACGCCTTATAGAATAGTGGAGCTGGATAACGAAGCAAGTATTAATGAAGCTACGGAATGGTGGTTAACTTTAACTGGCAAAGGTGGCGAAGGCATGGTGGTAAAGCCCTACAACTTTATTGAAAAGGACGGCAAAGGGTTGATACAACCGGCAATCAAGATCAGGGGGAAAGAATATTTACGGATCATCTATGGCCCGGAATATACAGCACCTGAAAATATCATTCGCTTAAAATCGCGCGGCTTAAATGCCAAACGGGGATTAGCCATGCGTGAATTTGCTTTAGGTATAGAAGGTTTACAGCGCTTTACCGATAAAGAGCCGCTAAGACGTGTACATCAATGTGTATTTGGAGTACTGGCTATGGAAAGTGAGCCGGTAGATCCAAGATTATAATTGCATAATAATTACGGAAATGAAAGGGATCATACTGCGTATTTCTAAAAAGACAGTAAAGATGTGCAGGCGTAACAGATTAAAGGGAGCGTGGTTTATCCTTTGTTGAGGCAAAATACGCTCCTCCGATAATCTCCTTTGCCAGGTGCGCTGAAATCTTATCTTTGAGAACATCAAAACCAGTTACTTGATGCACATTTTTGAAACCAATAAACCATTTTCAAGTTCAGGGCTTTGGCAACTCCAGCGAGACTATTATACCAATGCCGGTATAAAAGCCTGGCGGAATGGCGACGTTCCGCATTATATTACCAATAACCCTGCAATGGCTGCCACCTATGCCGAAATCATATTCGGGTTTTTACGTGACCGTGCAAGGATAGCCCCGCATCAAAATGAAAATATTTATCTGCTCGAACTGGGTACCGGATCTGGCCGGCTGGCCTACCACCTGCTCAGCCATCTTCATACCCTTTGCGAAAATGCCGCATTTGAGGTGCCGCCTTTTACCTATATAATGAGCGACCTGTCGCCCCATAATATTTCCTTCTGGAAAAGCCATCAAAAGCTCAAGCCATTTCTTGATAAAAACGGGCTCGATTTTGCCTGTTTTGATGTAAACGTTTCTGATGAGATCAACCTCCAGGTAAGCGGCGCCAGGTTAACAAAGGGTACCCTTAAAGCGCCCTTGCTTATTGTGGCCAATTATCTCCTGGACAGTGTGCCACAGGACCTTTTTTACATTACCCAAAAAAAAGTATATGATGCCGAAACGGTATTAACCATTACCGGGGATTATAAAGAAACCATGACACCAGCCGATATTATGCCGCAGCTTCAGGCAGATTATCACACGCTTATAACAGACCCGACAACCCGCTATGCCGAAAATGCGCTGAACCTGCTGCTGGAATACTATCGCTTGCATATCAATCAGTCATGGCTTTTGTTTCCGCATATAGCCATCAGGTGCCTTGAACGTTTGCGCAGTATCTCTGCCGGGGGATTTTTACTGATTTCGGCAGATAAGGGCCGCCATCAGCTGCCTGATCTGGATTATAACGAGCCCCCGCAAATTATTAAACATGGCGGCGGATTTTCTTTAAATGTTAACTTTCATGCGCTTGTTGCCTATTTTGCATCATGCGGAGCATTGTCATTCAACACCAGGCAATACCACGAGTCTATAAGTGTATCTGCGTTGCTGATGCTGGAGCAGCCCGCAAATTATGTCGAAACCGCAATGGCATTTCGCAATCATGCAGAACGTTTCGGCCCTGACGATGCTTTCCGCCTGAAAAAGCATTTTACCCAAAACGCATACGAATTAAGCCTGGTACAAATAGAATCGTGCCTGAGGCTGCTATGGTTTGATACAAACATGTTTAGAGAGCTGATACCCGGCCTGCTGATATTAGCCGAAGATGCAACGCCGAAAGAGATTACCAATATCAGCCTGCTTTTATACGAAGTATGGAATAATTACTATGGTATTGGCGAAGAAGGCGATTTGGCTTTTGACATCGGTTCCATCTTTTACCAGTTATCACGCTATAAAGATGCCTTGTTCTTTTTCGAGCGATCGTTAGAAGTGCATCCGCCAGACACGGCCGTACTATATAACATGGCCGGATGCTATTATATGCTGCGCGATGATGAGCAGGCATTGAAATGGATTGATCAAACCTTTAAATTAAACCCCGAACATGAGGGGGCACACCGCCTTCTCAAAGAACTGAGTGAAGTGAAAAGTTGAATGTACATTAATAGATATTGCTTATGGACAGCGCAAAAATCATCAGGGGCCGGCAACAGCAGCCTGCCGTTACATCAGTTAACAGCGATGGTAAAGCCACTAAGGGCTATCCTGCTATAACCCGGTTTGCACAGGCACCTGCTGGTAGTAGTGGCAATGGTTTGCCACACCAGTTGCGGCAGGGTGTCGAGAAGCTGTCAGGCATGCCTATGGGCGATACATCAGTACATTACAACTCTTCTGCCCCAGCACAAATAGGCGCATTGGCCTATGCCGCCGGCAACCAGATCCATTTGGGCCCTGGGCAGGAGCAACACCTTCCGCATGAGGCATGGCACATTGTGCAGCAAAAGCAGGGCCGTGTTAAGCCAACGCTTCAGGCCAAAGGATTGGCCGTAAATGACGATCACGTGCTTGAAACGGAGGCCGACGTAATGGGTCAGCGGGCAGTACAATTACAAAAAAATACCAATTTACCGCTAACACCGCTTAACAATCCAGGTTTACAGACAGGTGATGTTGTACAAAGAAAGATAGGATTTGAATTTCAGGCGTATAATAGCATACTTATTAATGGCGTAGGTAACGTGCAAAATCCCTTGAACTTGCCTGAGGGAAAAGGATTTACCGTAGAAACGGATGTAGGAGAAAAGATGAATGAATTGGAAATTGAAACAGACGCGGTTGATGAAACCAACGAGGGCCTTTTACGATTGACTCATATTATGAGAAATATCACCCGCTTTTTGCAAGAAGTAAAGCATGGAACAGAGCTAAGGAAAATGGATATGAAATGGAAAGATGAGGTGTCGGAGGATGCCCATTTTTCTATCATATCAGGTGACCAAAAACATTTCCATCCGCAAGCTACAGTGGGAGTGAAATTTGAGAAAATAGCAGAATTGATTGATTATGTAACGCGGGCGCCATTTAAAGAAGGGGGCGAAATTAAGAGAACAATAAAACGAAAGATAAAAAAAACGCCAACTTCAGAAACCAAAGACCCTGAAAAAGACGAGTACGAAGAAGCAGTAGTATCCGTCGCTGAGGTGAAAGACGACTTGCCCAAATTTGCGGAGGCAAGCAAGTTTGGGTGGAGCGGCAAGGATGACCAGCAGGCATTTAAGTATGCCTGGAGAGCAGGTTTTGAAAAAGCAAACGCCGATAGTAAGATTACGAGTGCAAAAGCGAAAGGCCTGGCCGCAATTTTGTATGGCTTAGCAGAAGCGCAACGTGATACAAGCGGGATATATTCGTCAGAAGCCAACCTTGTAAAATACTGGATGCCTTTTATGCTAAGAAATGGTTTCAGACCATTTTTTGACAGTCTTGACGAAAAACAGCGGGAAGAATTGAAAAATATTGACGAAGATGCGCTGAATATTTTAATAATGTCTGAAGGAGGGGATTTGGGTTACGAACTTAAAGTTGGGGATATATTAAAAGATATGCAGGAAAGAGCAGGGAAACCGGGCGACGATAAGAGAGACCTGATTCAGCGTTTTGACGGGGTTGGTGTGCTGGGCCATGGTGTGATTGGAGGAATACCAAGACATGGAGAAGAGGAGCGATCTGATTATAAAAGCTGGGGAATGGAAGAGATTGACGACATTGGCATCTCTCAAACTGAAACCGAAAGAAGGCGGGGCGCTATTATCGAATTAAGAAAACTGGGCAATGATGTGCCCGTCGAAAAACTTGAAGAATTTGCGCTGGCAGTTTTTAACCTCGTCAAACTGATCAATGCTGGTGACGGACCGGTACCACTGCCCGTAGAGACGGTGACAGCTATAGGTGGTACTGCTACCGGCCCGGTAACGGTGACAGGGGCGGCGCCTGTAATTGGCCCGCCACCACCAATACAACGCCTGCCTCGTTCAGCACAAACCGCGTTGCGCAATTATGTACCTCCAGGTATCTAAAGCCTTCCTCATAATATCCTGGCCCAAAATCAAGAATTAATATCTGTATCATCAAACAGATATTAATTCTTAAATTGCTGAATCCCCAAATACGTCAGCATACCCGCAATGGACAAAGCAAAAGTTACCAGGAACCAGCAACAAACATCTTCTCAGGCATCAGCTGTCAATGGTGATAAAGCAGCCAGGGGCTATCCCGCCGTAACCCGGTTTGCACAGGCGCCCGCGCCATCGGCTGATAGTGGCAATGGTTTGCCGCATCAGTTACGGCAGGGAGTTGAAACGTTGTCGGGCATGTCTATGGCTGATACTACTGTACATTACAATTCTACAGCCCCGGCGCAGATAGGGGCACTGGCCTATGCTGCCGGCAACCAGATCCACCTTGGCCCGGGGCAGGAACAGCACCTGCCGCATGAGGCCTGGCATATTGTACAACAAAAGCAGGGGCGTGTTAAACCAACGCTTCAGGCAAAAGGATTGGCCGTTAATGACGATTCCGCCCTGGAAACTGAGGCCGACGTAATGGGGCGGCGTGCCGTGCAACTGAAAACTATTAATGGTTCGCCGTTAACCCCGCCCGCCTCGCCCCTTTCTCCGCCAACTGAAGTAGTTCAAAGAAAGATAGGATTTGAGTTTCAGGCGGTTAAGAGCATCGTTTTAAAGAACGTCCCAATACACGAAAAACAGAAGCTCGGAGTAAGCGTAAGCAAAGGAAGATTTGACGTATACTCTGATGTTACAAGTCGTGGTGCTGAATTGGAACTTGTGACAAAAGCTGTTGACGAAACCACAAAAGGACGTGGTGAATTGGTGGATATCATGGATGCCATAACGACTTTCTTACTTTCTGTTGAGGATGGTGGCCTTATAGGGCACGTCAAAAACATTGACTGGAAGCAATATATCGCTGAAAAGACGAAAGAGTATGACGATTTGCTTGCTCAACGGACCAAATTAGTTGTAGATGAAAGGATAAAAGGAGAGACTAAGGAAAAAGATGCTGATGAAAAATCTGAAAAAAAAGAAGATTTTGAGGAAAAAACACCAAAATTCTTTATTCACAAAACTGGGAAACATTTTCATCCCCAGGCAACTGTGGGGGTAAAGTTTGAGAACGTATTTAATCTTATTGAGCATCTAACCAATGCACCGGTAAAAAAGCACCGTATCAATAAGAGAAAGAAAGACCGTGCTGTTACGAAACCACCCACGACAGAAATAAAAGTGTTGCCAAAGGAAACCGAAGGTGAGGCTATATCAACAGCCCCTGGGGAAGCTAAGACGGACCGGATACAGAAAGTTGTGCCAGATATAATTCGGAAACCACAAGATGCAGCAGCCATTTTTGGATGGGGCGCTAAAACATATCAAACTCCATATAAAGAAACGTGGACGACGGCAGTGACAAAAGTGAATAACTTTTCGAAGCTAACACCTAAAGTTAAAGGACTTGTCACAATTTTTTTTGGCTTAGCAGAGAGCCTGACTGGTAAATATGCAGCAGCTACCCAAGAAGTCAGGATATTAAAAAACATGATGCCTTTTATGTTGAGAACGGGATTTATGCCATTTTTTAATAATCTTGATGCCAAGGAAAAAGAAGAATTAAAGCTCATTGATACCAACGATCTTAATAAAAAATTCCCTCACTTAGAAATAACCATCAAAGAGGTTTTTGAAGATATGATGAAAATTGACGAAAGTGATGAAAAAGGTGACTGTGGCAATGATAGTGATGATGATGATTGTGCTCGCTTTCAAGAGGATAACCGCGATTACGATGATGATGAAAAAAAAGTCGACCTTCTTCAAAAAGAGGAAGGATATTATGGTCATGGCGGAGTAACCGAAGGAAACAGGCATGACGATTATGGAATGGAGACTATTAATGATATTGGCATTTCAGATTCAGAGAAAACAAGAAGACGCGGAGCACTTATTGAATTAAGAAAATTGGGTAGTGAGGTACCACCTGAGAAACTTACAGAATTCGCCTTAGCCGTTTTTGATTTGATTGTACTTATAAATGCCCTGGAAAGCTCATCTTCATCTTCTTCCACCTCGTCGTCATCTCCGTTGTCCACTCCGCCGCCATCTTTATCATCCTCTTCCTGATCTTAGTCACTATCATCTCTCCATTAGTTGAATTTCAAATAAAACAGTCAAGTGACCGGGCATTAAATCATGCATTATTTCTTAAATTGCTGAATCCCAAAATACGTCAGCATACCCGCAATGGACAAAGCAAAAGTTACCAGGAACCAGCAACAAACATCTTCTCAGGCATCAGCTGCCAATGGTGATAAAACAGCCAGGGGCTACCCCGCCGTAACCCGGTTTGCACAGGCACCCGCGCCATCGGCCCATGACGGCAACGGTTTGCCACATCAGCTACGGCAGGGAGTTGAAACGTTGTCAGGCATGTCTATGGCTGATACTACTGTACATTACAATTCTACAGCCCCGGCACAGATAGGTGCGCTGGCCTATGCCGCCGGCAACCAGATCCACCTTGGCCCCGGACAGGAGCAACATCTGCCGCACGAAGCCTGGCACGTTGTGCAACAGAAGCAGGGCCGGGTTAAACCCACCCTGCAAGCTAAAGGATTGGCTTTAAATGATGACCAGGCGCTGGAAACCGAGGCCGATGCAATGGGGCAGCGTGCCGCGCAGCTAAAAACAACGGGCGTTTTACCAACATCATCTTTCCTGCCAGTTTTCCCATCAACCACTCTAATACAACGGAAGATAGGATTTGAGTTTCAGGCTGTTGATAGTATTTTTTTTAAAGGAGTTGATGTAAGGAAGGAAGAACTGGGTAAACACATACATGGAAAATTCACAGTAGAAGGTGACGGCGGCACGAGGCATGGAATGCCGGAATTGGAACTTGCAACACCGGCTGTTGAGGAAACCAAGCAGGGGCGGAAAGACCTGGAAGGTATCATGGACGCGATAAGGGCTTTTTTATTGAGAGTAAAAGATGATGGTTTTATTGCGGCCGTACCAGCGGTTGAATGGAACGATGATATTGTTAAAAAGGCAATATTAAACAAAGCACGTCAGGGATTTTTGGATGAACCCAAAATAGATCAAGCGAAAGAAGACAGTCCTGAGGAAAAAATAATAAAAGAGACATTGCTGAAAGAGAGAGCAGAGCTTTTTAATAATGAAGTGAAAGATGTGCCAAAGTTCTCTATCCCCAGTGGTGCAAAACATTTTCATCCTCAGGCTACTGTGGGGGTAAAGTTTGATAAAATAGCTGATTTGATTGATTATTTATCCAGCGCGCCAATTAAAACACGAGATGTTGTACAAGCCCCCCCGCCGGAAACAAAACAAACAGTAACCGGCACGGACGGAGGCCCCAAAAATGAAGTTAAAGAAGTGACGACGCCAATAGTAGCGGAAGAAATAAAACGGGATCCACGTAAAACCGCTGCAGCAAATATTATTGGATGGGGTGGTGCAAGATATCAATTACCATATCAAAAAGTTTGGAAAGACGCATTGAATGAAGTAAATAGCTTTAGTGGAATAAAATCGCCTAAAGTTAAGGGACTTGCTATGATTTTTTTGGGCATGGCAAAAAGCCGGTCTACAGAATTCAGAAAAACCGTTCGCAAAGCTAAACTCTTAAAATACATGATGCCCTTTATGTTAAGGAACGGTTTTTGGCCATTTTTCGGTAGCCTTACTCCAGAAGAATTGGAAGAATTAAAAGGGTTTAAGAACGCCTATAAGAACGTTTTAAATGTAAAAGTTATGCCACCGAAAAGCAAAGAAGAATGGGAAACTAAAATCCCGACCGTTAAAGAAATAATTGAACATATGGTAGCGAGAACAGAAGCAGACGATGAGGAATACGAACCAGACCTTCTTCAAAAAGGTGACGTGGTAGGCCACGGCAATATAACAAACATGAACCACGACGGATATTGGAAAATGGATAGCATTGACGATATTGGCCAATCCAGTGATGAACCGGCAGGTGAAAAAAGACGCGGGGCCATCATTGAATTAAGAAAATTGGGTAACGAGGTACCACATAATAAACTTACAGAATTTGCATTAGCAGTGTTTGACCTGATCACACTCATAAATGCGCCTGATATTCCTGCTACCGATACGGCCACCGCCACGGAAACGGGCGGTACTCCTGCTTCAGCGCCTTCCGGGGTGCTTACAGCATAGTGGGCAGTTTGCTCTTTATAAAAAGCAGTAACATTTATGCGCATGAGTAAAAGCGAACCCCATTTGCGTTAAATTACATGGGAAACGCGTTATTTTTTCCTAAATTGATGTACTCTAAAAATATCAAACCTGCTTTATGGAAAAAGCCCCTGCCACCAGGAACCAACAACATACACCTTCTCAGCTATCAGCCGGCAATGGAGATAAAGCCGTCAAAGGCTACCCCGCTGTAACCCGCTTTACACAGGAGCCCGTGCCATCGGCCAATGGCGGCAATGGTTTGCCGCATCAGTTGCGACAGGGTGTTGAAACGCTTTCGGGTATGTCTATGGCCGATACATCAGTACATTATAATTCTTCGGCCCCGGCCCGGATTGGTGCCCTGGCTTATGCCGCCGGTAACCAGATCCACCTTGGCCCCGGGCAGGAACAGCACCTGCCACATGAAGCCTGGCACATAGTGCAGCAAAAGCAGGGCCGTGTTAAACCTACCCTGCAGGCCAAAGGCCTTGCCATAAACGACGATCATGCGCTGGAAACTGAGGCCGATGTGATGGGGCAACGTGCTGTGCAGCTAAAAACAACGGGAGGTTTGCCGTCTGCACTGCAAGGCCAATCTATGTCACCTGCAACTGATGTGGTGCAGCGGAAGATTGGATTTGAGTTCCAGGCTTACGGGTGTAGCAACGTGATAGGGGCAATCGGAACATTTGGAACACATCCCCAAGGTTTGTTTGATATGGAGGTAGATATTGGATTGGGTAGTAACCCGGAATTGGAAATTGTGACGAAACCGGTTGACGAAACGAGTGGTGGAGTTGATGAACTAAACAGGATAATGGATGCTATTGGGTTGTTTTTAGGCCAAATAAAACCAGGTACAAAACTTAGTGAAGTAAAAGGCATAGACTGGAAGACTGAAGTTATGAATTTGGAAACGGCAGAAATTAAAATTCTTGGGCCCGAACTTCATTTTCACCCCCAGGCAACTGTAGGGGTAAAATTTGAGGCGGTTGCCGATTTAATAGATTATGTAACCCGTGCACCGTTTAAAACTGGCGGTATAGAAGCAAAAGCGGAAGTTAAGGAAGAAGTGATGCACGATGCTGCGCCTACAGTAATATTAACACCATTACAAGAAACAAAGGTAGAAGCCGTAACGGTTGATGATAAGGAACGGAAAGCGCTTGAATTTGCAAATATTTTTGGCTGGAGCGGAAAAGAGGATCAACAACCATTTAAAAAAGCTTGGGCAAAGGGGCTTGAATCTGCAAAGAAGGCTATTCCTGAAGGATTCCCAAGAGCCCTTGGGTTTGCGGCGATACTGTATGGTTTTTTACAGAATGAAATTGATCATATAATGCCTGTAGACAATACCCACCCTAAATACTTTATGCCTTTTATGTTAAGAAACGGGCTCATGCCATTTTTTGAATCAATGACCAAGGCCGAACGGGAGTTGATACTAAAAATGGAGTTTAAGTCTGATGGAGAGTCTAAAACCCCGGTCAAATCTGTCATGTCAGCACTTGCAGAAAAAAAAGATTATTTTGTAGAAAAGGGAGTAGAAGGCCATGGGCAAATCTCAACAGGTAATTTAACTTCGTGGAGTGGCATGAAGACCGTTGACGACATTGGCAGTTCAACAGAAGAGCCGAAAAGGCGGGGTGCGATCATCGAACTAAGGAAATTGGGCAACGATGTGCCGGCAGGTCAGCTTAAGGACTTTGCTATCGCTGTATTAAATCTGATCAGCCTTATAAATACCGAAGCCCCTATTCCTGCGACAGGCGGTTGCTGTATAATCCTTTAGTATTTACTAAGCGGAACAGGCTGCAAGTGAACACCACGGGGAAGAAGAAACGACGGATGAAGAAAAGGATTAAACAAGTGTAGCGGACACCACAGAACCACCTGCAGATGGCGTTGCCTGCGTAGTGCTTCCCGATGTGGCTGAACTGCCCGATGCGGGCGTTACAGCGCCCAGATCACCATTAATAAGCCTGATAAATCTAAAAACGGCTAAAGCAAATTCGGTAAGCTGACCTGCCGGCACATCGTTGCCCAATTTCCTTAGTTCGATGATCGCTCCCCGCCGTTCCGGTATGCCTGGAAGCGCACCTATATCATCCACCCTGTCCATCTTCCAGTGCTTTGGGTGATATCTTGGTGTTCCCTTATATTCCCCATACATTGTTCTCCCAATCTGACCGTGACCATTTACCCCGTTAAGTTGTATCAAGTCCAATTTTTCATCTCCTTTCCGGTCTTTTCTTGGCCCCTCGTTGCCTGCGCCCCCGGTACGCATATCACGGAATAAATCCCACACTGTCGTTTCTTCTCTCATCATTTCATGAATTTCTTCAGCGGGTAAAATAGGGTGATGCAGAGGCGCTAAGTCGCCTTCTATTTTATTTTCTAACTCCATTAGCTCTTCTTCGCTAAGGGAATCAAAAAACGGCCTGAAACCATTCCTAAACATAAAAGGCATATAGTATTTTACATAATGTTCTCCCGGGCCTAACTTAATATCATAACCCGCTCCACCAGCCATTGTAAAACTATAAAGAATTGCAGCCATGCCCCTGGCCCTGGGGTATTTAGCATCAATTATTTCTTCTGCCAGCTTATAACCAACCCGCCACGCTTTTCTGAATTCACGTTGCTTAGCCATACCGCTCCATCCAAATACCGCCGCCTGTTCATCTATGTTATCCCGTTTTATTTCTTCTTTGGCACTTCTGCTTGCTCCTGTTGCTGTTGCACCTGTGGCTTCTTCTTTTGCTTCGGGCCCCGGCATTTCCGCAATATCTCCTGCTGCGTCTGCTTCAGCAACCTCGCCGCCTGTTTTAAACGGGGCACGTGTTACGCGGTCAATTAAATCTATTATTTTCTCAAATCGTACACCTACGGTTGCCTGCGGGTGGAAATGAAGATGATCTTCAAAATATATGCTCGCCTCCGCCGACATCCCTGTCGCCCACTTAAAACCTTCCATCTTTATATCTTTCAGGTCTGTTACTTTAATTGGATCTCGTCCTTCTACCGGTTTCGACTTTGATTCTATCTGCCCTACCCAGTTTGTCATCGCAGTCATGATTTCGATTAGTTCTCCAAAACCTTCATCTGTTTCATCAACAGCTTTAGTCAAAATCTCCAGTTCCGTTTCGTATAAACCACCGTCCGTTTCTACTTCAAACAAACCGTCTTTATACGAACCAATCTCTTTTTGCCCATCTTTTATTATACTGCAACCATATGCTTGAAATTCAAACCCAATTTTTCTTTGCACCACATTTGTTGATTGAAAAGCCGGGTTATTAAGCGGTGTTAACGAAGGCCTATCGGCACATTTCAACTGCGCGGCACGCTGCCCCATTACGTCAGCTTCGGTTTCCAGGGTGTGGTCATCGTTTATGTCAAGCCCTTTGGCCTGCAGGGTAGGCTTAACGCGGCCCTGTTTTTGCTGTACAACGTGCCAGGCTTCATGCGGCAGGTGCTGCTCCTGCCCGGTGCCAAGGTGGATCTGGTTGCCCGCGGCATAGGCGAGGGCGCCTATCCGTGCCGGCGCTAAAGAATTGTAATGTACCGATGTATCGGCCATAGATATCCCCGATAGTGTTTCAACCCCCTGGCGTAGTTGATGGGGCAAACCGCTGCTGTTATTATTGACGGGCGCTTGTGTAAGTCGGGCTACAGCAGGATACCCAATCCCATTCAATGTGCGATTATCTGGAACAGAGGAAAGAGATGCTTGTTTGCTGCCAGGTATTTTTTCGTTGTCCATATGTTTACCGGATGGATTATTGCCAGGTTAAAATATAATACCCTCCTTTTGCTGTTCCCTTTTAATGCCGGCATCTATAAGTTTTACAGGCACCTGTTGCATTTGGTTTTTTACAGCTTTGAGGCAGCAGTACCTAACCACGTTAACTATTGCGCCACCGGTTAGCTGATGCTTTTCGGCTATGGTATAAAGGTCAATTTCTTTTTCGGGTTGTAATTGTTCAGGAAATGCATTTTTCCATAATCTGTAACGTTCCTCCGGCCCCGGAATAGGGAAGTAAGCGAGGCTCTGAAAGCGGCGCAAAAAGGCCTGGTCAATATTGTCCTTTAAGTTTGATGCCAGTATAACAATACCAGGATGATCTTCTATGCGTTGCAACAGGTAAGCTACCTCCTGGTTGGCATATCTGTCGTTAGAGCTGTCAACCTCCGTGCGTTTGGCAAAAAGCGCGTCGGCTTCGTCAAAAAACAAAATCCAGTTTTTATTTTGGGCCCGTTCAAATACCCTGGCCAGGTTTTTTTCAGTTTCCCCTATATAACGGGAAACTATCATAGACAGGTCGATACGATAAACATCATGCCCGGTCACTTTACCCAGCAGTGTGGCTGTAAGTGTTTTACCCGTACCCGGCGGGCCATAAAATAAGGCTTTATACCCTGGTTTAACCCGTTTTTGAAATCCCTGCAGCTCAGAGAGCTTTTCCGAATGCTCTGCCCAGTCCCTGATCTCTTCAATTATCTCTGTTGTTACTGCCGATAAAATGAGATCAGCCCATTCCATTCCTGTAGTAAGCAGTTTGGCCGGAAACTGATCGCCAAAAACAGGCTGCTGCCACGTGCCTGATACGAAATACGAAATAAAGTCGTCAGTTATCCGCAAAGGCGTATCCATCCAGGTATCATGTTCCGGTCCGCCGGCGGAGCGCATTATGGCCCCCGATTTTATTAAGCTGCAATCGGCATTAAACAGGTTGAAACAGGGTAGGCGCTCTTCCAGCTTTGTACCCGCCAGCAGAAAGAATACCGTTTGCCCTGTTGGCACAAAACCGTTTCCTGAAAATGAGCCGCCGAATTCGGTAAACCTTTTATCATAAGTGGTATTACGCGCGTAAAAGCCGTCGAGCAGTTCTGGTTTCAGGGATGGGGCAAGGACCAGGATAAGCAAAAGCCGTTCAGGCATATCCAGTTTGTTTTCGGAGATAAATTTCTCATAGGCACTACCGGCTGCATTTACCTCGGGCAGCACCAGGTCGGTAATGGATTGCAGTGACGGGTTATTGCCAAAATACAGGCCAAGGCGCAAGTCAATCACCTGCTGCAGCCAGTTTAGCTCTTTTACTAAAAAAGCGGCATTGTTTATGGTCTTGTTTTTTAATCTTGCTGCCATTCTACAAAAATTAAGTGTTCCAGCCATGGAAGTTTAATTAAGTTATTAGACCATGGCAAGCGGTCTGTCAAAATATCATGATTCTGGCGCTCAACCTGTAGCAGCCAGTTTCCGTCGCGGATGCTCAGAATGCCCGGGCGCTGCAAATACGCCTGGCGCAGCCCGGCCAAAGATAAACCGCTCCACATAGGGGCATGGCCAATAACCGCTTCCAACATATGGTCTGCTTCATCCATATCATGCTGTGTAATATCGGTTTGCATATCAACCCATTCGGTTAATTCCAAGCCGCATAATAGCTTGATCACCGGCAGGTGCCCCTCAAATAATTCCAAATCATCGCCCATGGCAACATATAATAAGAGCATACAGGCTTTGTACTGGCTTTGCTTATCATAAAAAGCACCTTTATCAATGAGGTTTAGCGCTGAAAAAAAATGCGAAAGAAAAGGCCAGAGCAAAATCAGGCCCGCGTGGCTTACAGAAAAGCGCTCTGTTGCCGTAAATTGGCTGATGAGCTTAGCAGCAATTGTGTTTTCTGATGCCGGACCGGCCACCTGGTCAGATTGATTGCTGCTCATATCTGTATTTTGGTTGGGGTGCTGAGCAGCAAAAGAGCCTGGTAAACCGGCTTCATCTTCTGTTTGTTGAACATTGGATGCGCTTTGACCTGAGCCTGTTTTTGAGGGTTCGGGTTCAGTACTTACAGTAATTTTCCCGGTTGTGCCGTCGGTACCGGTACCTGCATTTGTTTTTTTGGGGTGATGTTGGGCGGTTGGACGGCTTAACCCCATGGCCAGGCCAAGGTTATCCCATAAATGCCGGGCATGCAGAACGCTCTGCTGCAAATAAGTAGGCTGTGTGGCCAAACGGCTAATAGAATACTGTATGTCTTTGAGCTGTTCCGGATGCATGGTGAGGTCCGGGCAGATACCATTTTCGGTCAATAAAACTAATGTTTCTGCAAAGACGGTGTACATCTTCAATAATTGATGATAACGGTCATCATCGGCGCTGTTACCGATATCAGTTTCCTGCCTGGCAAGCGCATTAAAAAAGATTTGGGTAAGGGGGGATGCACTTGCAAGATATCTGCCATGGCCTGGTCTGGCCGTATATTGGGTATGATAGGCATGGCTTGCATATTGTTGATTGTAATACAGCACATTTGCCCACCAGGCCTGCCTGAAGTTGGTATTTTCAGCCGCAATACCGATGCTACGGGCTATCTGTAAATATAATTCGGTTAAAGGCGGGTATGTGGGATTGAACAATACCGCAATATGATGCAGTTGCTCGTTATTAAGTGTATTGATAAGCCGCTCCAGCATTACCATATCCGGGGTCTGCAGTATAATATT
The DNA here is from genome assembly GCF_042434235.1 of Mucilaginibacter angelicae. Classification (NCBI taxonomy): domain Bacteria; kingdom Pseudomonadati; phylum Bacteroidota; class Sphingobacteriia; order Sphingobacteriales; family Sphingobacteriaceae; genus Mucilaginibacter; species Mucilaginibacter angelicae. The sequence continues at coordinate 143,747 of NZ_JBHLTS010000077.1, forward strand.
GTGCAGCATAGCTGGCTGTGTTGCCAGCAACGTGTTCAAAGCTTGCGTAAATGTTTGAGATGATGGATTTTTTGCCCACCATGGCAGCATTCCTGTTTGCAAAAAATATACTACCAGTTCGGCATCCGTATGTCCGGGCATTTGAGACTCATGGTTTGTACCTGCCGACTGCTGCTTTGCCATAATTAGCTGCTCATCTGCCGCAAGGCATTGTGCCAACCGCTCTGTCAGATCGGTTTCGAGCGAATGTGCGCTGATCATACCCAGGTCTATTTCCCAACAATCTATCCTGATATCGGTGCCGTCGGCCGTCAGTAAATCCAGGTAGTCGCCTACCATCGGTGCTATCAGTTTTTTTAAAATGGTCGCGCTCTCGTCCTGTATTTGATTGGCAGGAAGGCGATCATGGATATCAAGGTCTATCAATATCCGCTTAATGATATGCACTTGTTCGCTCATTGATCGTTCAAATCGATAACCCCAATTACAACAACAAAACCGGTGGTTGATTTTATGGCCGTTATCTCCACGGCACCCGGTTTGTTTTTTTTGTTTAAAGTCAATAAAACTTTGGCATTCTCAGGCTCGTTACCCTGGTTACAACTGCCTACAACAAATTGGCCCTTCAGCCATTCGTATTCAGACGTCGCAGTGTTTTTTGATTTCAGCCCCTCCCGGTTTTTGCTCACGCGCATATGGCCGGTACCCTGGTTACGATGATAAAAAAATGGCTCGCTTACCGCTTTTTTCGTTTCCGCATCCCTCAACTGGTAGATGATGCCCCGCTGCGGATTATCTATGCGGATAATGACGGCGCGTTCATCATCAGAAGTCCCGGTGATAAGGCTGAATTTTCTGTTAGCGTCGGGATATGCGGCTATCATAACGGTTGCAATGAGTTCTGATGCTAAATCCAAAGTTGGTTTATTTACTCTTATTGTAACCAGGGTATCTTCTTTGATAGCCATGGGCAGCGGTATATCCAGTTGTGCACCTGTGCCTGCCACCATTGCTGTTAATAATTCACCGGCCGATCTGTCTGGCGCATCAGTATCGATACCGCCTAAACAGATGAAGTAATTTGCCGATTTTTGTGTTTGCTGCAACCTTATGCCCACTTTACCGCTGTAATTGATGGCGCCGGTGTTATTAACATCTTCGCTATTGGCAAGGCTATACCAGGTTGCCGGCAAATTAACGTTTGGTGTTACTGAGATAGGGGTAGTTTTCAATAATATTCCCGCTTGCCTGGTATCTTCATCAAAAACCCAAACCTTCAAATCTATGGTTTCACGCAGGCAGTATTGTGTCTCAATTCTTATATCTCCGCCATTTTCACTCAATTTGCTTTTACTGAGCAGGTACCGCTTACAATTATCCGGCAACTGCTCTTTTAGTCCGGAGGGAGGTAGCTCATCCGGGAAGACGTTATCCTCCAATACAATCTGCCGGGCCATGTCTGATGTATCGACAGCATTGTGCTCAAAGAAAATAGCATAGCGGGCGTTTTTCTGTGTGTTTTTTATGATTAACGCTGCTTTTTCGCCATAAGTAATTATAGGTTTTTCTGCCACAATCTCCAGGCCCCGGTTAACGCCTATTGTTATTAATATCGTTTGAAGTAAAGTGCTATCAAGTGTTTTACCATACCTTTTTATGGCTTTTACCCGAAAGGCATGCGCCTGTACCTTCAGTGGCAAGGTTAATAAAGTTAACTCTGCACCTGTTCCGTTTTGAGGGCTGCGGTGTTCAATATCTTCATAAACCAGGTATTTTACATCAGGCTGACTGTAGTCAAGCACAAGTTTGGCAGGCTCGTCATAAAATACGAAATCACTTTCGGCCTTAACCGGTAAATCGGTTAAAGGGTAAGTACCGCCCACTTCGTTTAATACGATATCCAGCAGGGTATTGCGCGATGCTCTAAGCAAAAATCTTTCTTCAGCCATACCTCATTCATTTTTAAGTTTCCGCAATTCCTGAATAAATGTGCCATAAGCCTGTTCAAAGCGCTCAAAGGTTTCATTTTCAAGCCATTTAATATATACCGTGATATGGGCAGGAGTTTCTTGCCGCACGGTAGTTTTTACAAATTCCAGGAAATTCTGGTTAACAAACCGCTCATCTTTTTTTGTCCCGAAAACAAATGTGAGCTGAAATGAGTAAGGGTCGGTCTGTTTATTTTCAGTGGCATTTTCTGTAAACGAAAAAATGGTTGCCTGAATATCTGCACGGCGCCATGCCATCTCTGATATTTCGATTGTTTCGGGTAACTGGCCGGGTTGGCTCAGCCTGATATTGAATTTATCGGCAAATACGTCTGATACACTGGCGGCAATTTCTTTGCCTTTATAAATTACCACAATCTGGTCCCCGTTTTGAAGATCATGAGCGGGCGAGACACACAGATAACAATCAGCAGAGACCATGCCGACCGAAGAGCAATACCTGTTTTTACGCAATTCCTGCAGGCGCTGCTCATCTGCCGGAAAGGGACGCAGCAGGATGTGTTCGATCAGGTAAAATGTTCCGGGGTTTTTTATTCCCAGTTTCGCTGCAATGCGTTTTTCCAGTCCTGAAACATTATCATAATAACCAGATTCTTCTTTGGGGTTTGAGGGCTGGAAATAATCAAAGCCTTTTCCGCGCTGGCTGCTGTGAACCGGATAACCGGCCAAAAAATCCAATTTATCGTGAATAAGCGCTTCAGATGCGCTTGCCCCGCCTGCATCACCGGCTACAGGTACCTGCGACAGCCTTACATCCTGAAGCCACAAGGCATAATCATCCATACTTTCGGCAAACCTGGCCAGCAGATGATCAAGAAAGCGGTTTTTACGGGATATGGCTGCATCCGGCCTCTCGGTTATACCATCGATGCCGGCCTGATATGCTGCAGACAAAAGCGGCCCGATACCAGGCACTTTATCCACTAATGACTGGCAGAAATAGGTAGTTTTCCAGTTGGCAGCCCCGCCGGTTTCAACTCCTGTGTCCGAAAAGGCAAAGAGGTTTTTTATACCGGCTACCTGCTGAAAATAGTTGGCCAGTATTTGTTCAAAAAACAACAGGTATGCTTTTAGTTGATTAGCCTGCGCTTGTCTTAGCGGGGCTGCCGTTTCGGGTAAGCCACCTTCCCCAATGCCATAAACATCCGGAAAGTGATGCTGAATTGAATAGTATGCAGAAAGGTCGGTATAGGCAGACTCCGGTGGCAATATATCGCGCTGTGCCGGTGGCAGCACTTTATTTGTACCAACCTGCTTATATTCATCAAAATACCTCTTTACCAACTCATTATTTAAATTCAGTTCCCTTCCGTCTTTTTCAAACTTAAGCTTACCCAAGGTGGCCTCTACATCCAGCACAGGGACACTTTCGGGGTTAAGGGCCAGCACCCAATTGCCCTGCGTTGAGTTGGAATACATGCACAGATTGTCGGCAACGCGCACTTCCGACCCATCCATTATCTCTCTAATCAGGTCAGACGCATATAATTTCGACTTGTGGCCCAGTTGTTCCAGCTCATCATCATCTATAAAGCCGCGCTCCAGTGCAGGCCCATCCATTATTTCGTCAACCGTTTTTCCTTTTGCCAGCATTTCTGCCAGCGTATAAAAATGAATGCCTGGTGAGATCCGGTTGGCCAACCTGCTTAAAACACGGGCGGCCACTTTGTTAATATCATCGGCGTTCCCTATCTCTATATTACCGGCAACCGTTATTTTTTCACCACTAACCAGGTATATCTGTTCATAGTCTTCGCAAAGGTTACGACAGGCGTACAATCGTCTCCTGATAGTTTTTTCGGCAACCTCCGGTGCAAACACGTATACATTGTACAGGCCTTTTATTTTTACCGGTTCCAGCGGCACTGTTTTCAGGTCTGGCAGTGTTTTTTTTTCGCGGTCAAGCGTCAGCTCATTTTTCCCGGCATCAAAGTAAATTGCGGGCCGTGAGTTATCTGCTTTTTCTATCCAGGCATTTTTAACGCCCTCTATATCCAGCAGCACTTTTCTGAAATCGTTTAACGTAACAGGATTGGTGGTTAAAATGGTTGCCGGGCTGTACAGGCTGTTGTAAGTGTCCCCGCCGGGCCGCGCAAGTATCTGGGTAATATCAAAGCCGGCGCGGTAACTCAATTCGGTAAGTGCATAACAAAGCTGATCGAGGATGGTTATACCCGGATCATGCGTATTATGATCTGTCCAGGTATTACCAGCCAGCTGCTGCAGCAGCCGGATACCTTCGGCCCTCAACTGGTCAAAATCGAGAGCAGGATGATCATACGGATCACTGTTCAGGGTTACCGAACGCAAATGGCTATCCATCATTAAATTAATTTGGCAGGTTTTCAGTTACGTTTAATGCCATGCCCGCTTCAATGGATTTAATATATGCTTTAAGGCGATCATGATCATCTTTAAGCGCGGCCAGTTCTTTAGTAAGTTGTTGCGTGGCGCTGATGTTAAGCATAAACAAGTGATTGTAGTCGACCGCTTTCAAATCATTTACCTGTTTGCCGTATATCATCACATCCTTATACTCATCGGCCTTACCGGCAACGCTGAAGCAATTTTGATCAATAACCGATACAGTTTTCTCTGTATCACCCGATGGCTTAACCAGCTTCACTATGTCGCCACCGCTCAGGCCATGCGGAGTTGCCATCGTAAAAATTACCTGGTCGTTCAGGGCTGTAACGCTGTCCGGTTTTTCATAAATATCAGGTATAAAGCCCTGGCGGCTCACAACAGCCTGTGGCACTAACGTTTCCAGTTCCTGGGCAATAAAACCTTTTGTAAAGTATGGCTGCGCATTCCGTGCATCGATATATTGATAGTCTGTCACCATTAGCCGGTTAAGCAGGTTCAGACTGGCTGCGGGATCAGCATGGGTGATATCTTTTTTTATCCGCCTGTCAGAAAATCTGTTAAACGCCACGCCACTAACGGTTCCGCTAACATCCAGGCTTTTGAATTTCCACAAGCCACTTCCTTCAATTACACCAAGACTACTCATGTTCGACCCATCAATGTCACAGTTAAAAAACTCAAATCCTCCCGGTCCCAGGCCTTTGTTATTAATAAAATTGGTTTCACCGGTACTTTTACTGCGATTCCAGGTTAAGTACCCACCCTGTTTATTGGCAGAAAATGTTTCGGAATTGAAGTGAATTGCGCCAACTACAGTAAGCCGTGTATGCGGTTTTTCGCCACCCACGCCTATGCCTACAGATTTGTTAGGATCAATGACAAGGGTGTGCTCAGTACCGGTACGTTTTTCACTTGCATCCTGGAAATCAGTAAAAAAATAGATAGGCGCCTTATTAGTAACAAATCTCATCCATTGTCCGGCTTTGGTTGAATACAGGCCGAGGTCACCGGTTTGTATGTCTATGTCCTCATCGCCGGTTAGCCTGATACAGCCATTATGTTTAAGACGAATCCCTTCCCGGACAGCTATGTTACCAGTCACATTAAGTTTAGCGCCTATGCCTGTGTCACCGTCAACAAGCAGTTTCGGAAGTTTCCATTCGCCACTTCCATCAGCTTTACCAATAGATTTCATGTTCGATCCATCAGTATCGCAGTTAATAAACTCAAACCCTCCCGCTCCGTTGCCCCTGTTATTGATAAAATTAGTTTCGCCGGCACCACCGCTACGGTTCCATGTTAAATACCCACCCTGGTTATTGGTCACAACCGGCTCTGAATTGAAGTGAATTGCTCCATTTACGGCAAGCCTTGCACAAGGCTGGGTATTTATAGCTGTACTTATACCAACAGATTTATTATTGCCTATAATAAGCGTAGGGTTTGTACCTATCCGTCCGTCGCTGGTGTCCTTGTAGTCTGTAAAAAAATACATAGGTTGTTCGTTGGTAACAAACCTCATCCACCGGTTGGGAAGTGTTGAATACAAACCAAGGTCGGTGCTTATTACATCTACGTCCTTATCTCCGGTTAACCTAATGCCGCCACTGTTTTTAATGCGAATACCTGTAGCAGCAATGTTGCCATCCACATCAAGTTTGGCTTCAGGTTTTGATACGCCTATGCCGATGTTTCCGTCAACAAGCAATCCAGGAAGTTTCCACTCACCATCTCCGTCAACTTTACCAATAGACTTCATGTTCGATCCATCAGCGTTGCAATTAATAAACTCAAATCCTCCTGATCCTTCGCCTCTGTTATTAATAAAATTGGTTTCACCTGTACCGCCACTCCGGTTCCACGTTAAATATCCGCCCTGTTTATCAGGAGAAAGACTTTCTGAATTAAAATAAATTGCACCACCTACAGTAAGCCGTGTATGCGGTTTATCTGTGCCTACGCCAATATTGCCGGTCTGCTCGTTTATCAGAAAGCGGCTTGCAGTTTTATCGTCGGTAATGTTGAAGCCAGGGCTGCCACCCACCGGGTTAAGGTTGATTTTCCAGGGAGTTTGTTTGGGATTATCAGACCGCGAAAAGGATAATACCTCTTGCGTGTCTCCGTTGCCGGTTATGTGTATGCCGCCACCGCTTTCCCGCTCAATGCCATCATCGTCCTTATTAATGCCGGAATCGATCAGGTCGGCAAAATGCTTCGCTGTAGGTATACTGTTGGTTTGAAACCAACTTTTAATTTCTGCTTTTGTAGCCATGGCTTGTTTTTATTTTTAATATCTTATTTAATAAACTCTGAAATCCAGTGCGATTTCCATATAACCTATACCCACCCTGGGGTCAAGCGGCACATCGTCGTCTTCCATCAGGTGAATAGTATGGGCCGGCGCAGATACCAGGATTACATCGGTATTTTGCGTGTTCATTGGTTTGAGATCCTCATATGTCCCGTCGGCCTTTCCCTGTGTAAGCGAAAGTGCAGCCACATGTTCAATGTAGGGGAGGTTGGCAATAAAATATACCACTACGTTCTGATATACAGCGCCGCCGATAATCAGGTCGGCATCGTGGTCAAAGGCCCAGGGCGAAAACAGTTTTTTAAGGTCGGTATCTAATTGCTGCCGGTAGTATTCCTTACTTAAGCCTTTTTTAATGCTCACCAGTGTTTTAACCCTTATTTTTACATAAACCGCATTTCTAACTTTAATTTCGGCAAATGGCGGTGTGCGGCGTTCTAACCATGCGGTAATGCGCTGAAGCAAGCTTACCGATGCCCGGGGTTCAAAAGAATTGAACGCTGCATTCCGTTTAATGTCGGGCACCACGATAATATCAACTGCACCGCTAAGCTCGTTTTGCCCCGGCGTATTAACCGGGATACATTTTACCTTATAAATTTCGGGGAAGTTTTCCAGCACCAGGCGTTCATAATCCCATAGTGTAAGTACCCGGTTCTTATGCCTGATACGTTCGCTCACCCTGGTATAGAACAAATTGTCATGTTCGGCCGGCCGGCCGTGTTCCGAAGGATAAGGCTGGTTTAATTTAGCTATGCCCGCAAAGTCTTGCTGCGTTTTCTTAATGCTTCCTGATGGAAGCGCGGCATCGTAGTGCCCGCCGGCATCTCCCGGATTTGTAAATACCGTTGCTACAGCCTGGGCGGCAATATCAACAATGGCTGGCAGGGCAGCCACATTTTCGTGGGCAGTAGCGCTAAGCCAACATAAACCTTCCTGAAAAAGCGTATTGTTATCTGTTATTTCACCGGGGATGCTAAACTCGATTATTCCGTTGCTGGTTAAGTTGTTTGTGGTATCGGTAATAATAGATGCTGCCGGAAGCGGTTGCCAGGTATTATCGCACAAAAAGCTCCAGGTAAGTGCGGGCGGCCTGAGCTCGGGATTGGCTGTTGCTTCGGCAAGCTGGAATAACAGGGTCAGGTTCTGATTTTTTTGAGCACCGCTGATGCCGATGTACAGATGCCCCTGTTGTTTAAAAACCGGCAGCAGGGTAAATGGTTGAAGCAGCCCTTCACTGAGTTTGGCGTAACCAAAAGGGCCAATACGAAAAATTGTGGCCGGGGCGCCCCATGTTTCTGCACCCAGGGTAAAAGTGGTGGTATAGTCTACAGTAAACCGCTGCAGTTTGGGAGTATAGGGTGGGTTCAGAATGTATTTTTTCAGATCAGCATCGCTATAGTTTACCATCTGGAGCGTTTGCAAAACAGGGTAAACGCCGTGGTTAAAATCCTGCAGCAGTTCAAGGCTGAAATAGCGTTTCTGGCTCACCACCTCATCGCGGTTGTCTAAAACGTCCAGCGGTAATTCTTCATGGGTTTTTGCCAGCGTGATGGTATTGCTCTCAAAAAGGTTAATGTCTTTATCCGTAAGGACCGCCGGCGTTTGATTGGTGTACACGCGAACCCTGGCTTTGAACCCAAAGTTGACTGTGAGGCCTTTTTCACTGGCTGTTTTATCAGCTACAGAGCGGTAATCGCTATAATAGTTTTCAAAACTGGCGGGTTTATTAATCCATGTAAAGTTAAGCGATAAAGTATGGAGCCTTTTGGCCGCCAGCTCGGGATGGGTAAAATAAAAATTATTGCCCGGTTGCGGCTGTGCCCCGAAAGGCTCAAACGGTTTTTGTGGACTCAACTCAGCAAAGTCATTCTGTATGCGCAGTGATGATTGCAGGCCTTTTACGCTTACATCGACCTTTATTTCTTTTATTTCCATATCCTGGAAATAATCGTACCAGCGCTCAACGCCATTCACTTCTTCACTGCCGGTTTTGCTGCTTTGATGGTTTAGCAACAAAGCCAATATTGGTTTGTCAACCGCTATATTGCTCATGTACGGGGGCAATAGTTGCTGGCCAGCCTCAACCAATTTTTGAGCATCAACATTTAACCTGATGTGAAGCACGTCAAAACCATCATACAACAGTTCTGCCTTGCTATCGGTTATTTCTTTCCAATCGTTGCCTTTACCCAGCAGATACCTGAATGGCGGTAGCCTGGTTTCACTCAGCTCTTTTTTTAACCTTGTTAATTTAAGCGGGCTGCCTGCCTGAATTTTTAGCTGCAGGTTGATGGTCCGCTCACCCTCTGATAGTGCAAAATGCGGCGAGGCGATTGCGAAGCCCAGCGGAACAGTGCCCATTTGCAAAGCATCGTCATTTTTGCCCAGGGCAATAGGGCCGGTTTTATCGGTAGGCCTGCCCGGCATATCCGCTGCCTGAATACCATACCAGTGTTGAAAGACCGGCAATTCATAGATTTTACCTTTCTTTTCCAGAACACCGGCAAGTATCGCATACGCTGTTACCCAATCGGCATCTGTAATATTTTTCTGCTTTTCAAGCAGTGCAGTTAGTTGTTTGAAATCGGCTAACGAGAGCAACAGGTCGCGCTTTATATACAGCGCCGCACGTGATTGTTCTTCAGATTGATTTTGCGGCTGCAGGTCATTGCCTGGAAAAAGACTGCTCAGGCGCAGAAAAATATCTTTGGTTACCCGTTTATCCATAAACAACGGCATCATCCCATTTTCATCGCTCATAACCTGCGTTATCAGGGCAAACAAAGGCAATGTATCGCGGATGGCAAGGCGCTGCAGATGTATTTTATGCCGTTGGTAAGCCTGTTTGAGGTTTTGGATAACCTGGTAAAAGCTTACCGTGCCGGGTTTTAATAAAGCATAGCTTACAGCGTCTTCAAGTTCGTAGGGTTTAAGCTGATATTTTGCTGCAGTTTCGCTGAGCAATGTTTTGTTAATATCCTTGCCGTCAGAAAATAAGAGCGGATCGAAAGTGTCGTAATTTAACCCAATGCTAAGCAGATCTTTAATTGTCTCTTTCGGATCATCCTGGCCCATGCCGGCCGGTTTTATTGTTTCCGTATCGACAAACAGGGTTTTGATGCAGGCAACAGCCGCCCGTGTAATCAGGGTTTCTTTTTGCGTACGATATAACAAATCAAGGCCATTGTTATCCTTCCCTGCGTTTAGTACCGTGCCCTTAGGTAATAATAACTGATTAACATCCGGCGATAGCTGCACAATAACATTGGCTACATCTGGCACAGGTTTCCGTTTGCTAAGGCCCAGTAGCTGGTGATAGTAAAAATCGAGATGCTGCTTTGAAAATGTATTCAGTTGTTTCTGAACGTTTTCCAGCAGTTTTAAAAATGTTATAAAAAGCGCCAGGTGCGGCGATGAAAAGGCTTGCGCTTCTGCCGGGTAATTTGCACTGAATGTTTCGGTGTCCTCTATAAAAACTGCCAGGTCTTCAAGCCATTCTTTTTCCCTGCCCAGGTATAAGGGGTGTGTTAAAAAGCCCGCCCAGGTGCCTGCCGGTTGATTTTGTTCGTTATAGAAGTTGAGGTGCCCGGCCAGTTCCCGCGCAAAATGTATAAAATCTTCCAGGCGGCGTTCGTCAACCTTAATATTGTCCGGATCTAATTCAGGCGATACCCGGGCCGACTGGCTTAAGCCGTCGCGGTATTTAATATGCTGGGGGTTTAATTTGCTGATCATGTCCGGTTAATTTAATCAGCCTTAAATTTCAGGTTAAAACTCACCAACTGACCGGTTCCGCTGTATTTGGGCATTGGATCTGGCTTGGGCGGCGGGCTGCTTGGGTCCTGGGCCGGGTTTTGAACTTCAAAAACAGCTGTAAATACCGAGCCTTTCAGTAATATGGCTTTACCGTTGTCTTTTGATTTTTTTGTAAGCTGATCTGTGCCCAATGCCGCAATTTTTAGTGTACCCGTTCCGGGTATGATAAACTGCGGTGTAACATAAGCGCAGCCCGGCACCTCAAGTTTTTTCTCATCTCCCTCAACACATAATTTTTTTCCGCTCAAAGCACTCTTGCCCGATCCTGTAAGACGGCCTGGCCTAACCACCACAATGGCAGCGCCGAAAGCTGGTGTAAATACGGCTTGGTCGCCATCGGTTATCACAATGTCAGTCATGGGGTTTAATTAGGTGTTGGCTTCGTTTAAATAAAAGGGATAAATCATGTTATACCTGTTATTAGTGGCGGGTATCGTATAAACAATAGCAATATCCAGCCGCCCCTGCAAGTTGCCTGCGCTAACCTGTACACTTTCGGTTATTATACGCGGCTCGTTTTTCAATATGGCGGTTGTAACACTATCTTGCAGTGAATTAATCAGGCTTTGGCTCATTTCTTCAAAAACATAGTCCGACATGTCTGAGCCGTATTCCGGGAACATCACCCTTTCTTTGAGTGCGGTAGAAAAAAGTATAAAAAGACTCTGGTTAATATCTTCCTCGGCCGATACCATGGCCACCTGGTTCCCTTTGGCAAAAAACTGCGGTGGAAAACTCCACCCTCTGCCCAGAAATGCTTCCTGATTATCCATTAGTGTTGGTTTAGATTAGCTTTTGTAATCAGGCTTTCTGCCCGTCCGGGACTTCGTTACTGGCAAGCTGTACCTGCGCCTGCGCCTGGATTTTTTCTATCAGCGCAAATACCGATATGTAACTTCTGGTGCCCAGGGCTTCAAGTATGGTGTTTACTTCATCTAAGCTAAATGTTAATGTAATTTCTTTCATTGTCCGTTGTTATCAGATTAAATCTATTTTTGAACCTTTTATATTGATATTCTTTCCGTCAATGCGTACATCGCCGTCGGCCTTAAGCACAATGTCTTTATTGCTTTTTAATACGATCCCTTCATCGTTAAGGCTTATTTTGTTATTATTTGTATCGCTTATTTCAATTAAATGATTTTCCTCATCAATCAGTATGCTGCGCTGGTTTGAGGTGCTGATCATGACGGTTTTCTTTTCGTCATTAAAGATCATTTTCAACCCCTGCCGGGTTACCACTCCTTTTTCCGGATTTTTCTCGGCAGGCGCCAAAGGCGGCTGTATCTTTTTGCCGAACAATGAACCCAGAATTACAGGAAAACGAGGGTCTTCATTCAGAAAACCTAATACCACTTCGTCGCCAGTTTCCGGCCAGAAAACCATTCCGTGTTGCTCGCCTCCATCTAAAGTGGCCATGCGGGCATGAACGCTCTTGTCTTTACCATCTATGCCGGCAACAGCTACCTTTACCATAAAACCGTATTGGGCATCTGTTTCCAGCGTTTCTACAATACCTGTTTGCAGGCCGCCTATACCCGGCAGCAGGCCGGCCGCTTTTACATCGGTTGTTTGTATAGCTGAAGAAAAATTTTCGGCCGAAGTACCAAACTGGATGGTAGTGAACCAACCCCCGGTAGTTGCCTGGTGCCGCATGCCACTAACCATGTTCTTTCCCGTAAATTTTTCGCCCGCCCCTTTTAGGCCGAACAAACTACCCACGCGTATATCCAATGTACCCGAAACTGTGAAGCTGCCCTTAAGCATTGCCATACGACTTTTTACCGTTTGTGCCTCTGCCCATGCGCTGGCCTCCGTATCGGCCATTGGTACCGCTGAAAGAAAACCATTCTCTTTAAACCCTACAGCCGCGGCTACAGCATCAGGTTTTAACTTCCCCTGCTCAATATTGAAATTGACGGAGGGCGACATGGTTGTCAGTTTCAGTTCATCGGGGTTCCATACGCTGCTTTTAAAACCGGTGTACTGGCTGCTGGCATCAAGCTCTATTTCAAAATCAAACAGTTCATCCCTGCCTATTTCAAATTCCTTAACCGCAGCCCCGGTTAAATCGGGCTTGTTTACAGTTATAGTGCCATTGTCGGTAATCACTAACAAGCCGTTAGCCCCGGCACGTGTAAGCATCATGTCCCAGTTTGTTGCCTGGTACTGTACTATTTGCGTATGCCGGGTTTTTGTTGCATCAACCAGGGCCTTTAACCCATCCGATTCGATTAGCTTTCTGATCAGTTCGCCGTCGGTCAAATCCCTGAATACATTGCTGATGCGGGTGCCGGTCATCCTTATCGCTTTATCACTCAATTCCACGCTCAGCACAGTGCCATCGGCAGTTTTCCTGAGCGCCTGTTTCATCACGATACCTTTAAACGCTGTTTTTTCTTTTCCGCTACCTGTGCTGTGCCCCAGTGAAACCTCTACTTCTTTACCCGGGTTGAAAAAATCGCCGTCGCTTATTCCGAATTTCTGTTTGGCATAGTCTCCATCTATCAGCAACAGTTCTGCATAAGGTACCCGGTTTACTTCCCTGGCAATATCAACCGCCAGCAACTGATAGTTGGCCGGCATAACTTTTCCGTCGCTTTTTATGGTGATGGTTGCGATACTCATAATTATTTCCCGATGGGTGGAAAAAACAATTCCTGGCCAGGTTTCAAATCGCGAAAGCTCAGCAGTTTATTTGCCCGGGCTACCTGGATGTAATAGCTTTCTGAACCATATATTTCTTTACAAAGCAAAGGCAGGGTATCATGTGCTTTCACAACCCTTTTGTGGGTTAGGTCGGGCGATGACTTGTGTTCCCTTCTTAGCCGTTCGCTGTCTTTTATATCGCTGAAAAAAGAGGCGCTCAGCTCGGCCCTGAGTGGTTTGCCAGATTTGTCGAACAAGGTATAATTGGCCGTTACAGACTGAAGCCTGCAATTAAAAATCAGCGCTCCCCATTCTACTTTTAAATATTTTGGCTCATGACTATCGCCATCCATATAAAAGGTTTCCTTTAAAAAGCGACTAACCTCCTTAGAAACGTCCACCTTTTTTGATAACCCGAAATCAGACGCAGCCGTAGCATCGAAAATGAGTTTAAAGCTCATGGTTTCGGGATGGGTTAGCTCATACTTGCGGCTTGTTCCGCTGGTATTGATACCCTGTTGTGATCCGTATTTGTTGTTGTAAGTAATAGAATATGTTTCCGGGTTGAACATTACCTCAAATACAACAGCAGCAGGGCCGCTCCTTTCAATGGCTTTATATACTTTGATCTTTAACTTTTCGAGTTTCTGAAAGCTGAACATAATTATCGCCGGTTATTTTTCTTGATTACGCGCAATACTTCTTTTACACACTCCTTGATAATCTCATTCTGATCTACAGCTACAGGGGTAGAGGGTTGGCCACTTTCTCCCTGTTTATCGGCAACAATAGTTGCCCTGATCACCATCTCTTTAATTTCAACTGCCATTTTTATATGTATTGTTGTGCGCCTGGTATATCAAGTGTCCTGAACCATGAATAAGAGAGTTCCATGCTTTCAATCATCATTTCACTGGTTTCGGCATTAAGCGCGCCAACCGACCATTTTGCCGGGATTACTTTGTGAAACTCCCAGCCCGCAACGGGCAGGCCTGCATCATTAAATACCATAATCAACGCGGTTAGCGGTGTGAACTTAAACTCGTAGAAAGCCTCGTTAAAGGATTTCTTCAGTGTAGATTTAGTAATGATACCGCGTTCCAGCACCAGGTTGCCATGCGTTGTTTTGCTGGGTGTACGGTGTACATACTGGTTCTGGCCGCCTTCGGTAAATTTGTACAATTCAAGCTCCAGGCCAATACCCGATACTTTCTGAAAGCGGATATCCAGCATATTGGGCACACGATTTTGCGTATAGAAAAAAACGCCGAAACGGTGTTTTAATACGGGTTCTAAAAGAGTGGTAAGCAGTGTCATTGCAGGTATTTTATTTTCAGGTCGGTAACTATAACCTCCAGGCTTTCTATAACCACTTCGGCGCTCCTGGCGCTGAGCTGCGGAGCGTCGAGCTTTAGCGGCAGTGCACGCACCAGTTCCCAGCGCACAACAGCGTTGCCCGTTTCGTCACACAGATCTACGTAAATATCTTTGAACGACTTTTCTTCCAGCCAGGCATACAACTCGTTGCGGTCGGCCGCCAGCCCGCGCCTGAGACTAACGGTACCCTGATGTTTTTGCCCGCGGGCAATTACCGGTCCGGTAAGAAAGCTTAAACCGTGTTTATAAACAATTTTGTCATAACTGATGCTCAGCCCAGATACCTCCGAAAAAGACATGGTGTCTTTGCCGATAGATACTTTATAGTTGTAGGTAAGTAAAGGATAATTAGTTTTCACAAATATTGATTAAAACACGGCAGGAACGATCCTCTAAAATTATTTCTCACTCATTTCCATGCGACTGGCCATCAGCTCCATCGATTCTATTGCAACCTCATTTGAGCTTGCGCTGAATGACGGTGCCGACAGTTTGACCGGAAATGCATCAATGATTTTCCAGCGTACTACCGATTCGCCTTTCTCGTCGCAAAGGTGCACGGTTAAGTCGCGCTTCTCGGTGCGGTTAAGCTGGGTAGCGTTAATCCAGTTGTAAAATACTGCCATGCTTTTTCCCTTTACATAGCCTTTTTTAAGCGTGATATTAAGCGGTTTTGCCGCACCTGGCATCAGCATAACATTTGGGCCAACGGTGCCTGAGCCAACCGGGCTTTCTTTATAGGTAATGGTTTCGAACGAGCGCTCCAAACCCGAAACTTCTGAAAATGCAATGGTTTCGGTACCGATATCAACTTTGTAATTATATACCGGTAAAGGGTAATCCCTTTTTATTTGGTCTTGAGATACTGCCATGTTTATTTGCTTTAATGAGATGGTTAATTGTTAATTTTTAGGCTTCCTGCAGTTTATGTGAGAAACGGAGAATAATAAACTCGGCAGGCCTGCTTGCTGCCACACCTATTTCTACAATCATGCGGCCTTCCAGAATGTCCTGGCTGGTCATGGTAGAACCCAGGCCCACTTTTACAAAATAGGCTGCCTGCGGGGTAGGGCCGGCCAGCGCACCCTGCTGCCATAAGCTGTAAAGGAAGCTTTCAATCATACTTTTTACTTTAAGCCAGGTAGTGGCATCGTTAGGTTCAAAAACGGCAAAGAAAGTGGCTTTCATAGCAGAATCTTCAATCATTGAAAATAACCTGCGTACCGAAATATAACGCCATTCATTATCATTACCGGCCAGGGTGCGTGCTCCCCATACAACTATACCCTTACCACTAAAAGCCCTGATGGCATTGATGGATTTGCCAGTCGTTGCGTCAATGTTCATCTTGTCCTGTGCTTCGGTCGTAATCTTAACCGTTGGGGCTATAACCGCGTTCAAGGCCACGTTTGCCGGTGCTTTCCAAACGCCTCTTTCCGCATCAACAGCGGCATATACGCCGGCAATTGCAGCCGAAGGCGGCAGCACTATACTATACTGCGGCGATGCAAGTTCGAGTTTAATGGCATTGTAAAGTCCGGTATCTGTAGTTAAAAACGCAGAAAGATCTTTTCCATTCAGGCTGGCAGCACTCGCCCCTTTACGGGTATCCTTAAACGTTACATCTTTATCAGTAAATTTATAGGATAAAGATGTAAGTAAATGTGGAAAATAAGCGGCACCGTATTTCAGAAAGTTAACCATTTTCCCCCTAAATGCTGTAAATACAGTCTCTGGGGTATCGCCTGCTTTCGGTTGCGGTACGTCCAGTATGCAGAACCTGTTTTTAAAACTGCTGCAATGTTTTAAGGCTTCCTGGCATAAGGTATAATATTCATCAGCGTCCAGGTCGGCAGCTTCAGACATGACCAGCAATGTGGGTTCTTCTTCGGCTGCCAGCGCAGTCAACCCGGCCGAGAAATCACTCTTTGTTTTTGCGGTAATTTTGTCAGCAGCACCAATGTTGCCTACCGAGACAATATAACAACTGCTGCCGCCATTTCTAAAATAAAGGTCGAGTGCGTAATACAATTTGTGCACCGGTGCGGTTGCCGTTACGGTGCGCGGCACGCTGTCGGTATAAGTAATTTCAAATTTCGCCTGCTGAGGCCCGCCAAAGTACTGCTTAAATTCAAGCATATTGCTGATACGGGTAGGCACTAAGCTAAGGCTATTGGCTGCATCATTGTTTGAAGCCTTTTCAGTATAACCTAAAAAAGCCGGGATTGCCGTTGAGACCTGCACAATTGAGGGCGGGAGCGTTGAAATCTCTTCAACATAGACACCTGGAGTTGAGTATACCATATTATTGTTTTTAAAGGGATTACGAGGTTTGATTAAAGGCTAATAATGGTTATGCCGCCATTTCCGGGACGGGGGGTTGGTAAGTGGCTTATCATGGTTGTGTTATTTTCAGGGTTTTTTAGCTTGATGTTTCTTAGTCCGCGGTTGCTTAGCGGTATTTCTTTTTCCGATTCAAAAACAGCAATCGCGGCATTCGGAAAACGTGTGATCAGGGAAGTATAAACCGGGTCTGACTGTGGCTTATTATTTTGTTCAAAAGCAATGGACTGAAAACTGCCGTCAATAACTGTCTGCACTTGCGGCTGTACTGAAACTATATAATACTTCCATTTTAGTTTTATGGGCTGAAAATTAACAGCAAATATGGCAGAGGCTGTAATGCTGGTATTTATGCTGATGACTCCAAACACACTATCATCGCCGGGCAAATCAAAATCCTTTCTTGCGGCAACTGAAAGCTGCAGTTCGGGGGCCTTCTTGTTGGTAAACAGGTAAAGCTGGTCTTGCGTTATCGACGGGAAATCGGTATGGGTTAAAAAACATTGGTCTTTACATTGAAGCAGAAAATCAAAAGATGATTTTTTGGGCAAGGTGCCATTTATGGGGGCGCTTGAGTAGATCACCAGTGGAAACCCTTTATCCTGGCGTAATCCATATTGTTTCATCAGGCCCTTACATGTTTCCGTCGGAAAAATTTCAAACAGTTCAGGGGTGAGGAGATCGAAATATCCATGTCTGAAATCAATGCTGATTACTTTGCGAAGGATCATTGGATGCTTTGTAAACTACTTTTAAGATCAGAAATGCCGCTGGTTAACGCTATTGACACCTCGTCTTCAAAAGCAAGCGTGCTTATTTTATATAATACAGAGGGTTGATAGGGTGCTTTGAGTGAGTTCCACAACTCGCTTCGTTCCCCGAACGACATTGTTTGCAGTTCTAATCTTATCTTATCAATATTGGGTGGCAGATCCGGGGCAGAGTATTGATCGAATGAATTATTGGTTTGAAAAAAACTGATGATCAGCGACAGGAATTTCATGGTTTGCTCGTAATTGGAGAAACGAATAACAAAAAGCACCATTAAATTCAAATAGATGGCGGGACTGCCCCCTGTTTTGACGTTATCCCTGATTACACCTTCAAACCTGTTTGCATTCCTTATCTGCTTTTCCTCTTCATAATTAACTAAAAGCGCGACAACAGAATTAACGGGGAATTGCGCCGGATCAAGATTTACGCCGTCGGGAAAAAAAACTTTATCTTCAAGTGTCCCGGTTTTTAGGCGGCAATAATCGTTAAGCTTATCTCTAAGCAAAACCAATATGTCATTAATCATTGATGAAGATGTATAGGTTTATCGATGTATAGGTTTATCATTAGTTAAATAATATAGGGATTTAAATAACTTTCTATAAACCTATACATTGAAAGTTTAATTTCCAAGCAATCAAAGAAATAATTTAAAAGTTAGCGGGCGAAACGATCCGGGATCATCCAAAAACCCCTGTTAAACCGGATTCGCTTGTATAAAAAGCAAGATTTGGAACAACTGGTGTTCCCGTGCGAAGGTTGGGGATTTAGTTGTGATTTACTTTCATGCTTTGAACAACTGATATTTGGAACAACCTTGTCGACTGATGTGTTTTTGTTGTTATATATAATTATAATATAACCGAATAGCAATATTTGCAACTATTTAGCCATTGGTTCGAACCGGGTATCGGTAGCAAAAAGGCTATCCCTTTTGAGACAGCCTCTTTATAATTATATGTTCACTAACCAATCTGATTCAAGCCGCCGGCAGTTGTGTTACAGTAGCGATATATTGTCAAGGTGTTTGCCAAAACGATAGGTCAATATCACTTCATGAACTGCATTGTTAACTCCGCCCAGGTTATATCCGGTTGTGCCAAACTGATAACTGTAACCAATGCGCACATTCCTGGAATTGATACTGATGATCCCGGACATCTGTTTGCCGGTACGGTAATCGGCACCCAGGCCAATGATATTCTTCATGTATAGGGTAGTCGAAAAATCAGCGGTCAAAGGCTGGTTTTTGGTGTAGTATGCCAGAAATGCCGGCTTAATCTTGAAATCAGAGCCATTATCGATCAGGTAAGCTGCCGATACATTAAAATGGCTTTTGAAATAGCTGTTATCCTGTACAGATGCGCCACCTAACGCAGCAATGGTCAACTCGGGAAGTGCGAAACCGATATAATAGTTGGGCGCATATAACATCACAGAAAAACCCACATTGGGCCGGGTTTGGTGCACATCATTCCGAAAAGAGGGATCTGTGGTTGCAAGTGTCGAGTAATTGGCCACATACTGCCTGATCCCCGCATTTAATGAAACACCCAGAAAGCTTTCGTTGCCCAGTTGAACGCCTTTGGCCAGAAAGGCGTTTGCCTCGGTCACACGCTCTACAGCAAACTGGTCGTTCAGAACGGTTATGCCGGTTGCACCGTTCATTTGTTCCAGGGGAATAGCGGTATTAAACATGAACGTTCTGGGAGCGCCCTCTATGCCGGTCCATTGGCTGCGGTATAAACCGGTAACCGACGCGTTCTTGTCAAGCAGGGAATAAGCCTGGTTTAATGGAAGCAGGTTATTCATATACTGGCTGTAAGTATAGGAACTTTGCGCCCCTGCATGCATTGTGCCGGCCAGCGTAAAGTAACCAACGGCGGCCACCAGGCGGCCGTTAGTTTTAATAAATTTTAAGAAATTTCCCATGTATTTTTTGCTTACAATTGATCATTATATTTCAGGAGGAAATACCCGGTTTTCCTTATCGTTTTACCGGCGCCATCAACGTATTCCAGCAAGTACAGATAAGTTCCGGCAGCAATTTGCTGACCGCTTGCATTGCGCCCGTTGAAGATCCGGTCGGCGTTGTTATAGCCTCTGATCTCTGCCATCAGGCTGCCGGTGCGGTTAACAACGGTTAGCTTGTTATCGGGATAACTTGTTATCCCCTCAATGATCAGAAAATCGTTAATGCCGTCGCCATTGGGCGATACCGCTTTGGCAATGGAAACTGTAGGGCTGATATTGTTTTGATTGACAGTTATCCCGGTGATGTTGTTATGAAAAGCCATTGTACCCGATATAGCACCGGTTGGTTCTGTACCATAGATAAGCTGATCCTGGTAATAAACACAGATATGCGGGTTTTCCCCGCTGGCACCCGACAGGTATGAATAGTCGTTTGTTTGGGTAAATGCCGACCAGTCTGTCTTGGCAATCCGGTATTGGATATTTCCAGTGGTGCTGAGCGGATATAATTTACCGGCGGATGAATCTACTTTCAGGCGGAAATAAGTGTCGGCCATCGTGTCGGCCGGTAATTGGGGGCTGAACTGGCCGCTTATTTTTGATACACCAATCTTCGCGTAATCAATCCAGTAATTTAATGGCTTGCTATCTTCATTGGTAAAGAAATAACGGATGCTTAAGTCCTGGTAATTGAGGGGAACATTTCCCTGGTTATCCAGGCTGAGGTAAACACTTATCGTATTTCCGGATGAAGTTTTATTCTCTGTATAAACCTTCACCTGGCGGTTTTCATCAACAGTGACCGGCTCGGTACCCCAGATCAGAACGCCGTTGCGGTAAAGTGTGATGTTGGGATTTTCGGAATAGACAGCAGAACCCTGCTGATATGAATAATCGTTAGCTTCAGATAAATTTGACCAGTCATTATTACCTAAACGGGATTGGATAGAACCAGAGGTACTTCCGGCATTTAAATTGCCGGCTGAGGCCGCGAAAGCATATTCCACATAACCCAATGCATTATTACGCGGACTGGCCAATGCCACATACCTGGCCGTGATATTTCCCGCACCCATTTGCGCATAGTCAATATAGGTATTGATGCCTGCGTAGTTTTCGGCTGTAAACCAGTAACGTGCGGTCAGTTCGCCGTACTGAATGGCAACCGAATCCTGGTTGACTATCTTCAGATAGGGCTTAATTGTTGCATTAGTTAACTGGCCGTTATCTCCATCTAATGACTGAACGCGGATATTATACGGCAGGACAGTAAAGGTTTGGTTTTGTGATACTGCTGAATACCGTGAATCACCTGCCTGTTGAACCGAGATAGTACTGCTCCCGGGTGCTACGATATGCAATTTATTATTAATAATCGTCGCGACTGCTGTATTAGAACTGATGTAAGAAACCTGTAGTCCTGAACTCGCGGAACCATTCAGTAAAATATCCGGGTCGCCTGGCCTTCCGGCCTGAAGTGCGGCGAAGGTGAGGGTTTGATCTATTTTGGTAACGGTAATATTTTGACTCACAGGGTTAGCCGCAGCGTAAACCGCATTGCCGTTTTGTGCAGCCGTAATGGTCGCTGCTCCGGCACCGGCAATGTGTAATTTGTTGTTTATAATTTTGATGACCGAAGTATCGGAACTGTTATAAGTAACCGATAGACCTGAACTGGCTACGGCTCCTCCTGTAAAATCGCTATCTGCCAGTGCTTTTGCAGGTAGTGAATTAAAGGTGATTGTTTGAGCTGCTTTTTGTACCGTCAATGTTTGATTTATTGAGGTTGCCGCCTTATAACTGGCAGTGCCGGCTTGTGAAGCATTAATGATTGTTGTGCCTGGCGATTTTATATGAACCTGACCGGCAACAATAACCGCAACTGTTGTATCCGAACTGGTAAAGCTAAGTGGTAACCCGGATGTTGTCAAAGCGCCGGGGGCAAAGTCTGCATCTGTTGCAGATTTGGTGGGTATGGCAGCAAAGGTGATAACCTGGTCGCCTAACATGTCTGATGCGATCTCAGAGGCATTCAAGGCCCTGCCGTATACTTTGAAATTATCAATGGATCCCTTAAACATCGGGTCGTTAAACTGCGATTTGCCCAGGTAATTTTGTGTTGTATTACCCATTGCCGACGGTTTTATGGTAATGTTTGTTGACGATGTAGCCGCCGTACCATTTACATAAAGCGTAGTAGTAGTACCTGCCCGTGTTACGGCAAGGTAGGTCCAGGTATTTAGCGGGAAGGTATAATTGTAATTGATATTCTGTTCTGCAGCCGAGCCGTTTTTGATGGCGTAACGAATGGTCGACTGGCCATTTGTTACAGCAGCCTGCACGCTAAGGAACATATATTGGGTAGTGCTTGAGCCAAAGTCAAAAATACGCATCCAGGTACTTATGGCGTCCATCCGTACCCAGGCAGATATGGTGAAATCGTTAAGTGTGCTGAAAATACCGGCAGGCAGCGTTGCATAAGCATTTGCCGAGCCGTCAAGCAACAGGGATTTGCCATATTTACCCGTAGTGCGGTTTGCCGTTGCCGCGAGCACAGCATGATTGGCGCCCCAGGCATCTCTGCCTTTGATTCCACTGGTTTCATCAAACTGATAAAACTCACGCTGCCCGATGTTGGGTTTAGCAACTGCTTCCAGGCTTTTTGCACCTTCGCCGGTGCTGTCGACAGGGGCCACCACATAAAAATAGGTGGTACCATTGCTCACGTTGCTGTCGGTGAAGGTAAGGGTGGTTACCGAGCCAAGAGCGGTGTAGGGTCCTCCGGAAGTTGTTGAACGTTTAACGTTATAACTGTATCCGGGAAGTGATTGCCATTCAAGGATGTTTTTAGCATCTCCCGCAGCAATTGTCAATGAGTTTACAGCACTGCCAAGTACCGTTAGTACAAGTGTCGAAGTTCCTGTTGTGCTGCCGTTGCTTGCTGACAGGCTAACGTTAAAGGTACCTGATTCGGTTGGTGTGCCCGAAATCTTGCCCGATAAAGAATCAATTTGTAATCCGGCAGGCAGTCCGCTGGCCGAAAAATGATTAGGCGACTTAATGCCGGTCACAGTATAAGCCATGGGCCGGGCTATTAGTATAGTATCTGTTGATGAACTGGTGATAATTACCGGTAATGGCCGGTCATCCAGGAGAACAACATCGTTGCCGGTGCCGCCTTTATAGCTGATACGCAGCGTGAAATTACCGACTGTAAGCGGGGCAAGTTCCGGCAATCCTTTAAATGTACCGGGTATTGCTGCGCTTCCTGTATTGTCGATAATAGTAAATGATGCTCCCTGGGCCAGGCTTGTCGAGTCGATAGCCGCGAGCTGTAATTTAGGCTGGTTCATTAAATTAACAATACCCGCGCTTACTTTATCGCTTGTGGCCGCGCTTGTGCTCAATTCCACTTTATAGGTAGCATCGGCATTCATGGTGAGTGTACCTACTTTTAAGGTGCCAATGGCCTGGTTCCCGGGCGCAAGTATCGCGCCTGTACCCGAGCCTGTACCGATGGTAGCCGTTGATGAACTTTGCCCTGTGCCGCCGAAGGTACCTGCTGTCGCAATCACCGGACTGGTGAATGTGCCGCTGTTGGGATCATTATTAAGCAAATAAGTGCCGTTTTTTATCGTCGTTGTTCCTGAATAAGCCTGGTTACCCGTAAATGTCAGGACAGCCGTACCAACTTTTTCTACGTTCATGGTACCGGTCATTGTGCCGCCGTAGCCGGTGCTTATATTCAACGCACCGATGCTGATGGTTGGACTGCCGCCTCCATCTGTGCGGATAGCACCACGGCCACTTAACGAGCCAAAACTAATGGTGCCGGTAGGGAACATGATCCCCTGGCAATCATTGCCGTTGGCATCGAGGTTCCATGATGCATTTGCGCTGCCTGATTGAGGCACTTCAAAGCGGGTGCGTGAATTTCCGCTGCGCAGCTTGGAAACAAAGTACCCGGTAAAGCTGCTGTTATCGGCAAAAAGGTGCAGCCCTGCATACACGTTACCATCCTGAATAATTGTTCCGCTTCCGGTAAGCCGGCCATAAAGGTTTAAAGCATAGCTGGTTTGGTAGAAATAACTGGTTTTTCCGGCAGCGATTTCAATATCGTTATATAAGGTAGCATCAGCATTAACCGAAAAAAGGGCCCCGCCGTTCATTGTTATTTTTCCGGTTCCGAGCGGGCCCGAAGTAGGAGCAGAGGGAGCCCCGGTACTCGTTCCTGATATTTCCATTCCATAAACCGGAGGCCAGCTTTGCCCGTTTCCGTTGAGTGTAGTACCACCCGAGTAGGTGTTGTTGCCGCCCATATAAAGAAACCCGATGCCATTCTTAAGCAGGCTGCCGTTGCCCGTAATTTGCCTGGTTAAAGCTACTGTGCCGTTCACTCCGGGGGTATTTACATTGAGTAATGTATCCAACGTAACCGGCATGCTTAGGGTTTGATATGCCGTACTGTTATTCACAAGGTCGTTCCGCAAATGTATTGCAGCACCGCCTATCGAATAATTATTGGCGCCTGCATTGAATTGGATCCGGGAAGCCACGAGGTTCTGAATATCGTTGGTCAGGGTACTGTCGGCAGTGGCCTGAAAAGTAATGATCGCAGGATTAACCGGTGCCGCGTTTTCCAGCCAGTTCCGGGCCAGGGTAAGCGAGTCGGATTCAGGCTGAGGGCTCCAGGTTGAAGTGCTTGAGCCGGGTACGCCAAAGGCTTCGGGCGAATTAGCACTTTCCTTTGTAGTTCCTACAGAAGAAACCACATAATAATAGGGGCTTCCATTGCTTACGTTCATATCAGCATACGCCGTATTTGAAACATTGGCTACAGTAGTATAAGGGCCTCCGCTTATTGCAGCGCGTTTTACATTATAAGTAGCTGCTCCCGAAGCGCTGTTCCAGCTTAGATCAACCTCATTGTTTTTATTAATGGCAGCAGGCTGCGCCGGGGCTGCCGGTGGTACAGATGAAAAAATAATATTTGAGTTACCGCTTTCCAATGTTCCGGTAAGTGCGGTAATAACATAATAATTGTTTACCTCGGATACCGGGCTGGCATCAATATATGATGTCCTGGTTATACCTGATTGTATAGTGGTAAACGGCCCGGTGGCTGACAACGATCGTTTTACCGAATAGCTGGTAGCGTTGGCTGAAGCTACCCAGGTAAGATTAATTTGTGTAGTGTTAACAACCGATGCCGCAGCCGAAGCCGGCGCTGCCGGGACCTGGTTATTGACCACATTCAGCATCAGGGTTGCTGTACCGGTACCGCTGGCATTAGTGGCAGCTATGGTAACTTCGCTTTGCCCTAACGCGGTAGGTGTGCCTGAGATAGTACCGGTAGCCGCATCAAGGCTAAGCCCTGCCGGCAAACCACTGGCACTATAGGAAGATGGATTAGCGCTGGCAGTGATGTTATAACTTAATGGTGCACCAATAGTAGCCGTGGCTGTGGTAGCACTGCTAATCTCCGGAGAGCCGGCAGGTGCGGATTGGCTATAGGCCACATTACTGAATGTGGCGATATTCAATGATGAGTTATTGCTGGAGAGGGTATAAAATCCGGCATATAAATCAGTTGGGAAACCTGTTGCAGAATACCAGCAACCGAGACCGGTCCAATTAATACCATCCTGCGAATGGTACGTAAATATGCGGGTGCCTACACGCTCAATTTTTAACCACCAGGGGGCTTTAGGTTGCCAATGATTTCCGGCACCGCCTGTTGCTTTAAGGAAAATATCATAAAAAGCTGAACCCGGTGCCAATGATTGGCGTAACATGACACCGCAACCACCAGTATTTAACGACATATTCTCAACTTTTACTACCAGGCCGGCATCGCCGCTAATTTTCTTAAAATTGAAGCTGAAAGCATTACTGGTGGAGGTTCCGGCACCATTAAGCGTCCAAACCCCGTTATTATAGGCGGCAGTGCCAGCCAATCCAGTATTACCGATATCTACATTGGTGAGGTTACTTACCGGCTGCACATGATCGGCAGGATAATACACCTGGGGCAACTTAACCGCGGTAGATGTATCCGATGATTTCAGGTATAAGAAATTGCCGCCGGCGCCGCCCAAAGCAGCCCTCATCCTGTCGGTATTAGGGGTAGGTATCCCCTTACGCACATTATAAGCGCTGTAAATAAGGTTAGTCATATCGCCGGACCTTGCTCCGGGCTGAATCCCCCAGCTGGTCCAATAACTTGCATACCCCCCTAACGGGATATAAGTCATTGTTGCTCCGTCAAAGGCGTATTTATGATACAGCTCACCGATAGCCAATACCCGGTTATCTAACTCGGCAAACATATCCACCCCCTGTTTGTAGGCAACTTCCGCCCCCCAGGCCAGGGCTGCTGCCTGCACGCGCCAATGATCGTCACGGCCTGAATCCCCAACTTCCCCATTGGGCAGTGAATTACGCATCCCTCCCCCGGCATCCATCCGGTACACTTCCACCGCCTGGTTAAACCGGGTGGCATCATCACAAAAAACCGATGCAGCAAGGGCTATTTTTAACTGAAGAGCTCCTTTGTTCGCGTCGCGCAAGGGGCTGGGCACCCAGGAAGTCGGAAATAAAACATTGGCAAAATAATTTTTTACATGCTGTGTATTAGTTGCGGTCCAACCGGGAAAAGTAGAACGAAGGATTTCAGCGCCTACACCCCAATACTGGGCATAATCGCCAATATCCAGCATAGATTCTCCGCCGCCCCACGTAGTATTGGTTACTGCCCAGGCATCAAGCAGGTTAGTAGCTTTGCGGGCATACGTAGAATCGCCAGTAAACCACCACATCCAGGCCAGGTTGTGAACAGCCTGCATGTCATCAATCCAGGCACTGTTGTTTAGGTTCGGTGCCCTTGTAACTGTTGCAAAGGGCCCCTTTTGCCCATAACCCAATTGTGAATGCGAGTCGTTTTTTAATGCGTTATAACCGGATAGCCATGGTTCGCGGGTAATGTTCGCTTTCAATTGATCCAAATCGGCCCGGTTAAAGGCCACACCGGGATGTACAAAGGTTTGGGCCTTTCCATTGATAGAGATCAGCATTGCTGCCAGATAAAAAAGCATCGGACAAATGCGGCGTTTGAATAATGTTTGTTTGTTAAGCGTAAAAGTTCTTTCCATTGTAAATGATAATTTAGGTAATCAATATGTGCGGTAGTTTCCGTGGCCTGAACGCCTTAAGGGGGCACTAAAGCACGAAGTATGATAATTGGACATTGGAGAAGACAAGGGAAACTGAAAATGATACTCATCATCAGCCTCTTACCGGCAAAAAAATATTCATTTATGTAAGTCTGCAGTACAGGGGCAGTACAAAACGTATTGAAGAGGGGTAGATAGAGTGTTATGTAGATCTTTTGTCCTTCAAAATATTTTTGCCTGGAGTTCTTATGTGTTGAAACAGTATTTGACTAATTAAAATACTTAGTATCTTATTGATAGAGTATTAGTTAAATGTTTTCTTGTCTCTTATAGGTGCTGTTTCTATCGGCATTTTATAAACCTATAATTTAATTAATATGAAAAACAATCTTTTAGTGGCTTGCGCTGCCGTGCTCGCATGTGCCATTTATTCATGTAAGAAAACTGCGACGGCAACAGACAACGCCTCGGAGCAAGTTGTGCATGCGGAAGACAAACGACTTGCTACGCAGGTGACCACTTTTGCCCATCCCGGGCTTTTGCACAACGCTGCAGACTTTAGCAGGATGGTTAGTAAGGTAAATGCAAGTGCCCAACCGCAAACATCCGGCTGGGATAAGCTGGTAGCCAACTCGCATTCTTCTTCAACTTATACCATGCAGGGGCCAGTCGCTATCGTGTACAGGGGCAGCGGGACCCCTGAAAATTATTCTAAATTATACAATGATATTGCTGCCGCTTATCAGAACGCATTGCGCTGGAAAATTGCCGGCACAACTGCTAATGCAGACAAAGCGGTTCAGATCATGAATGCCTGGTCGTCGACCCTTACTTCGATCCAGGGTAATGCCGACCGTTTTCTGGCAGCAGGAATTTACGGCTATGAATTTGCAAACGCGGCCGAAATCATGCGTTCGTACAGCGGGTGGGCCGCTGCAGACTTTACCAGTTTCAAAAACATGATGCTGAATGTATTTTACCCGGTAAATCATGACTTTTTGACAAATCATAACGGCGCTTGTATTACCAATTATTGGGCAAATTGGGATGCCTGTAACATGGCCAGTATCCTCGCGATCGGCGTTTTATGTGATGATTCAGCGAAGTTTGATGAAGCCATCGCTTACTTTAAAAGCGGGGCAGGAAACGGGGCATATGGCCACGCGGCACCTTTCGCCTATACCGATCAGGGAGGCCTGGCACAGTGCCAGGAAAGCGGCAGGGACCAGGGACATAGTTGCTTTGATGTATCGCTTTATGGCGCATTTTGCCAGATGGCCTTCAATCAGGGGCAGGATTTGTTTGCGTACAATCCATGGCATGACACAAGGCCGCGGATTCAGGGTATGTGCGAATACATAGCATCTTATAATTTAGGAAACACAGTGCCATTCACCACTTATAACTGGGGAAACGGGCAAACCTGTAGCCCTCAGTCACAAACGGTTATTTCCGCTGCAAGCCGTGGTGATATCCGCCCGAGCTGGGAGCTGCTGAATGCGCATTATGTTCAGTTACGTGGTTTAAGTTCGCCTAACATAACCGCGTATGCACTCCAGGTGAGGCCGGAAGGCGGCGGTGGTGACTACGGTTCTACCAGTGGAGGTTATGATCAGCTGGGATTTGGAACCTTAACCTATACGAGATAAATTAATTGATAGAAACAGTACTGATAACCGCATAAGTCACTGGATTTGGCGACTTATGCGGTTGTTTCAGAATGCCTGGGAGCCGAAGTGATTGATTGTCGATATTATCAAATCAGCTTTATCTTAATGGGTTTTCAGAAGTTTTAATTCAGCAATCGTAACTTGTGTATCGATAAGTTTTGATCCTGAAGCTACCAAAACACCTGCGACCGCATGAGTCCCGGCATTGAAATCGTCTTTTCCCAACGGGATCCATTGCCTGCCATCTACCGAATAACTTGATGTAAAATGGTTCCCGGCTTTATTTATTTTTAGCCAGACCGGACCGGTCATTCGTCCAAAAGTTACTACTGGGGATTTCAGTTCTTCACTCGTAGCAATGACCTCTGTCCGGCCATTTTCAAGACGTTTCAGAAACTGCAACTGCCAGCCCGGCGATTCGGGATTAGCCTGCAACACAGGACGCAACAGTAACAAGATTCCGGCAGCATTCGCGTCGTGATCATTGCGGATAGTTAATCCAAGCTGGGTAGCCTGCGCACTAAACTGCGGTATGTATTTCATTATTATGCCTGCCGATTGATTCAGTGCCCGGTAAAGCATTGTACAATGATCAGCCAGGCTGTCTGTTCCTGTGCCGATTCCATGCAATTCAAAAGTGACACCATTGTACGATGCCATGCCTTTCTTACCACCCGTTGAGAATAAGGTACCCGGGTGTTTTTTGACATTATCCTCAGTTGTGCCGATATCAGCAATTTGCCATGCTTCAGGCAGTCCCGCATTTATAGATTTTGGAATGGAAAATGCACTCTGGCCATAAGGGTTCACTGCAGCTACCACGTAATAATATAATCGGCCTTTTATAACGTTACGGTCAATAAAACGATCGTCCATGATTTTGTCTGCCAATAATTTATACGGCCCGGTGGGCTTCGCTGATCTTTGAATCCTGTAATACCCGGCATTGATTATTTTTGGCCAGGTGATGATATTAACATTTCCTGAGTCTGTCGCAATAACGCCGGCAGGGCGATAGGGGGGATTTGAAGTGCTGCTATCCGGATATTGCCTTGAATATAAAAGTGTGCCAAAGCCGGTATGGTCGGCCCCTGGCGTACCTTGTGGTTCAGGCCGCAAACGGGCGGCAGCCATTGTTGTAAATGGCGCTTCAATTCCGCACCGGCGGACGTAATGATTATAAACTTCCTCATAAACTGCCCGCAACCTGCTCCGGCCTTCAACAGATATATGTGAATGCCTGTACTTACCTGTCCTGTCTATGGTTGGCGTAAATGGAACATCGTAGCCAAGGTTATATTTTGCAGTATATTCAAATCCTTTCAGTAACCTGTTGTTTTGTAAGCCGTACAGGTCAATTCCCTGGTGCCAGGCCATTTCGCAGCAGTCAGCAAGGTGGGCAATTCCCAGTTGCGTATGACTCTGGTCACGTCCGCTTTCCTGGCATTGCCCGGAATCATTGATGATGTAATTGGTAAGGTGGCCATCCCCTGCTCCACGCTGGTAATAGTCGAGGGTGTTTTCAAAAATCTGACGGTCATTGCAGAAAATGGCTATGGCCATAGCTGTTTTAAGGGCTGCGCTGTCCCAGTTTCCATTTGCAAACGGAGCATAATTTTGAATAACAGGATAAATGACTTCGCGGAAATGCTGTTCGGTTCGGCGGATCTCATTTTCGGTCCAGCCTGAATTTGTATAGCGTAATAACTCTGCTGCATTGACCATTTTAAACGGGCCCAGGCCTGCCATTAACACCGCGTCCCTGCCGGTGATAGCGGTGAGCGTATTTGACCAGGCATTAATAATTTCAATAGCTTTCTTTGCATGACGAAGGTCGCCTGTAATTGTCCACATCAAGGCATTCTGAAAGGCAGCGTTGGCGTCGCTGTCATAAACACCCTGCCCTACAGTAGGGTTCCTGCCGATCATGGTTAGCGGGCCTTGCAGCTGATAGGTGAATTGTGATTGCGGGTGATGACTGAGTTGTTCAAACCCCGCCTTTATATCCGGTTGGCCAGCAGTTAATCCAGCCTTTATCCGGGCTATGTCTTTATTATCACTCAGAAGCCCTGGATGGACAAATTGCTGGGAGCGGGCGCCGGCACAAAGGCCAGAAAACAAGACTATGAAAAAAACTTTTTTTAGACTTATCATCATTTTATTTTAATATCAAAGCCAGAGCGTAATACGGAGCTGGCATAGCCGTTGGTCTTGATATCCCGGTCGCTGATGCTGTAAATACCTGTTTGAACACCATGGGTGTTCAGAAGCTTTTTTAATTCCCTCCCCCGGGAGGGGTGCGGCTGAAATGTGTGTTGGCAGGGAGGGGTTTGTACGCTATTTCAAACTAATAGACCTATTGGTGAACCCCTCCCTACACCCTCCCAGGGGAGGGAATCGCACAATCCCCCCCGCTTTTTTATTTCTTCCGAACACTGTGATCTGAACACAAACCTCATTTATCCCTGCCGTGCTCTTTACTTAAAAAGAGAAGATCAAATATTATACCCTGAACAAAATACAAATACCGGATCAATCGCTGATCACAAATTTTACACCGTCCACATGCTCGCCAATAAATATGTTTGCCATATCACCTGTTTTATAAAAGCCTGGCTTACCCTTCATGGTGTCATAGATTAAAGTACCATTGATTTTGAGGTTCTCGAAGGTTAAGTTTTTTATGGCGTGCTGCTCATCATATCCGCTGATAACAGACATATTTGCATGTGAGCCTGTATAGGTAACGTTCTTAAACACAATATCTTCCATTCCGGCACCGGGCGACGTGTTGTATTTCCGGTTAAACATAACGCGCAGATTGAAGAGCTGCCCTTTACGGATATCACCGATATTAACATTTTCAAAACTGATATTCCTGATAAGATTGCTGTCACCCGCGTTTAAGGCAATGCAGCCCTGGTAATCGAGCTGATTTTCATGGTGATCGAGTACTGTCATGTTGCGGAGCCTGATGTTCTGCAATGTGTCGGGGTGATCAGAGTCACCATGCGTTCCGATCAGTAAGGGATGTGCTACATCCGCCCAAAGCGTAGCATTATCGATTGTGATATCAGTGGTATTTCCGTAATACTTCCAGCGATGGCCGTAAATAGCGATGCAATCGTCTGAGTTTCTCATAAATATATGGTTGATGGCCACATCTTTACTGCAAAAAATATCGATACCATCGGCATTGCCGGTTGAACTGAAGGCCTTAAAATCATTGATGCGTACGTTTTTTGACTCTCCCACCATTACAGAATATCCTTTTGGCATTTCAATAATCCCACTGACTTTCACGTTTTCGCTGAATTGGATGAGCAACTGATCATTTCTGGATTGCTGGGGTGCAGCTTGTTTAGTCGCTGAGCTATTTTGCTGAACGGGAAATTGTGTGAGGATGCCGCGCCCGCAAATGTTTACGTTTTTAACATGATCTATTATTAATTCTCCTGTCACAACGGCCCCCCCGGCAATATAGACGGTTTTATTCGACGGAACGATCATCCGGCCAATATTTTGGATCCCCGGACCCAAATAGATAACGTTGGGGTCGTAAGGGCTTGGCCGCTCTTTTTCTATGGTGTTAGCAAAAAGTTGCAGATTTTCAAAAATATCTCCATTGATCTCCAAAGAGATATATTGCGATGATTTCATCGAAAACTCTATGATATTGCCATGGATTTTTGGAATGATGCCGAGGAAAGAAGGCCTGACCCTTGCTCCCCTCACCGGTGTATAATTTACTTTTACCCTGACGCTTACACTGTCCGAACAATCAAAATAAGTGAAGGATGTTTTTTTGGTTATGCGTTGTGAATCAAATCTCGCGGCAACATCGGCATGATAAACCCCGGTGTTTTGCCATTTGCCATGACTATCTCTAACCTGTACCTCATATGTATGACTGATGATTGAGCAATCCGGTTGCTTATAGGTAATTACTTCGGCTTCAGTACATTTCAAGAAAAACAGGCTTAGTGTCAGCAACAGATAGATTTTAGTCATAGAATATTATAGTTTATTTATCCGTTAAAGACAGGGGGCATAATTTTCTATACTCATCGAAAATTGAATTTATTTCGCAATTATTACCAGCGAAGGAATTTCTAAAGCCACCCAGGCGCAGATTTGAGTTGTTTACAGCGGAGAATTATAGACACAGTTACCATGGCCCGGATGTGTAACAAAATAGATGCAATTTAGATGAGTATATTTAACACCCTGACCTGTCTTTTCAACACATGCAAACCAATATATCCTTCCCCAGCCAGCTAAATAGTTCATTTGGCAGAATCCTGATCTGCCTGTCCTTTTTAATTTGCCTGGCAACCGCTGCCGGTGCGCAGGCATTGATATCGCGGGTCCAATCGCCCGACGGGTTTACTGAAGCACAATTCAGGCTTGACAAGCAGGGAAAGCTCTGTTACAGGCTAATTTGCGATAAACGGGTGATTGTAAACTGGTCGCGCCTGGGAATTAAAACCGATGGGCCATCGCTCGATTCGCTTGTTTCGATCTCAGCTTCAGGTCAACACAGGGTAGAAGAAAAATTTCCATGGCCGCTTGGCGAAGATGCCGTTATCGAAAACAACTATCGCGGTAATACCCTTCACTGCAGTACAGCGACCGGGACATTTGACCTTGTGATCAGGGTTTACAATGGCAGCCTGGCTTTTCGATATGTCTGCAAGCGGTTGCCGAAACGCCCTGTGAGGCTTTTGGCAGAACTGACGGAAGTTAACCTGGCCGGCCGGCACCGGATATACCAGTACCATGAAGAATCGGTTTTCCG
The DNA here is from genome assembly GCF_042434235.1 of Mucilaginibacter angelicae. NCBI lineage: Bacteria > Pseudomonadati > Bacteroidota > Sphingobacteriia > Sphingobacteriales > Sphingobacteriaceae > Mucilaginibacter > Mucilaginibacter angelicae. The sequence continues at coordinate 177,010 of NZ_JBHLTS010000077.1, forward strand.
GTCTTTATTGGTGGATTCGTTGAATGGGATCAGCGACCTGCCATCAACGCTGGTTTCTGATGTGCCAGGTTATATCAGCATCGGGGAAGCGGACAACCGCAATTATACCAAGTGCGTACTGGTGCATGGGCGCCGTCCTAACAGCCTGGCGTTTCATTTTTATGTAGATACGATTTACCGGGATCAACAGGTTTCATCGATCAGGACGGATTCTGTAATTATGTTCAGGGATAGTTTGATCTCACCCTGGCGTACAGTAAGTTATAGTAAAACTGCCATTGGCCTCCATAATTTCAGCCAGTTGAACTTGAAACTTGTATCCCCATCGGATCATAAAGTGCCTTTGAACGTAAAGCCGGGAAAAGTTTTCCGGGTTCCTATTAACACGCAGGGTGCCTTAGATGGGGTGGATTTTGCTTCCAAAATGAATTTTCAGTATATCCTGATTGATGCAGGATGGTACGGAGCTGAATTTCGCACCATATCTGACCCGACGAAGCCCATCCCGGGTTTTGAATTAGAGCAAATTATAGCCCATGCACGTCAAAAAGGGATTGGTGTAATCCTGTATGTAAACTATGTGGGTTTGAAGGCTAAAATCGACACCTTGCTGCCTCTTTATAAAAAATGGGGAGTGAGCGGTATAAAGTTCGGATTCGTGGATGGAGGCACGCAAAAAGGCCTGACCTGGCTGGATACTGCCATGAAGAAGGTTAATGACTACGGGTTTGTGCTCAATGTGCACGATCATTATAAACCTACGGGCCTGAGCCGGAGATATCCGTTCGTGCTGAGTTCGGAAGGCATTCGCGGGGACGAAAACAGTCCTGACGCGTTTCATACCACGGTATTGCCATTTACGCGGTTTCTTGCCGGCGCCGCGGATTTTACATTTTGCTACCCCAACAAATTTAATTCCTACAGCAAGAATGTTAAGGTAAGCAAAGCCCAGCAACTGGCGCTGACGGTTATTTATTTTGATCCCTTACAGGCAATATTCTGGTATGGACGTTCACAGGATTACCAGGATGATACCGAAATAGCGTTTTTCAGATACGTGCCAACAGTTTGGGACGAGAGCAGGTACATGGCGGGGGAAATTGCGGAGGGGATCAGTGTTGCCAGGCGTAAGGGAAGTGAATGGTACCTGGGAAGTGCTGCGGGCCTGCAGCCCTGGAAGGGAAAATTCCGGCTTGGTTTTCTTGATAAAAATAAGCGTTATACCGCTACTGTTTATGAGGATGATGGAACCGGCGGTATCCGCACGCGGACAATAAATGTAAAATATAACGACATCTATCTTGTTAGCCTTAATGGTAAAGATGGCCAGGCTGTCATCATCAGGCCCGGCCATTAAGTTTCCGGATTTTGTACGGTGTTACCGGAAAACAATATCAATATCCATGCTTTCACATCAATTAAAATGAAAAAGAAACTGGCCATCAAAGATATCGCGGCAGCATTGAGTGTTTCCGAAGCCTCAGTTTCCATCGTTTTAAACGGGAAGGCCCGGCAGAACGGCATAAGTGTGAAACTCGAGGATAAAATCATGAGCTTTGTCAAAAAGGTAGGCTATCAGCCCAACCGGCTGGCAGTTGGCTTGCGGACCGGCAAAAGTAAAACCATCGGTATGATTGTTGAAGATATCAGCGATCCTTTTTTTTCGTCGATAGCACGTGTTGTTGAACAGCATATTTATCAATATGGTTACAGGCTTATTTATGGTAGTTCCGAAAACTCAACGGAAATTGCCAATGATTTGATGCAAACTTTCAAAAACTATCAGGTCGACGGCTATATTCTGGCACCCGCACCGGGCCTGGAAGATGGGGTAGAAGACTTGATCAAAGCAGGCGCTCCGGTTATACTTTTCGATCGCACGCTGCCCGATCTGCCCTGTTCAACAGTGGTTGTAGATAACTTCCGCGGCAGCGAATCGGCTACGATGCACCTGATCGAAAATAAATTTAGAAACATTGCTTTTGTTACGCTTTCGTCCCGTCAGGATCAGATGACTGAAAGGGTAAATGGTTACCTCGCGGCATTGAAAGCCCATGATTTACCCGCCGTGATAAAGGATATCGAATACAGGGAAGCGAAAGAAAAGACTGTTCAAAGCATCAAAAACCTGCTAAAAGGCAAGCACGACATTGATGCTTTGTTTTTTTCAACCAATTACCTGGCATTAAGTGGCCTGGAGGCTATAAAAGAAATGGATCTGGTTGTTGGGCAAGACATAGGCGTAGTGGTTTTTGACGATAATAACAATTTTGCACTGTTTACTCCGGCAATCACTGCCGTTGCCCAGCCTATCCGGGAGATTGGGCTGCAAGTGTCAAAAATATTACTGGACCAGTTGCAGGAAGATCACATGATCGGCTCGCAAAATATTTTACTGAAAACTAAGCTGGTTGTACGCGATTCATCAGCTCCGCTTCGCAGGCATAGTTAACCCGGAAAATATGATCACGATTTCAGCTATAAATCTTATCATAATATTAAAAAAATGAGTATCGATACTTTTGCCGGTTGTCTTTATAATAATGCTGCCCAGGCATATTACCTGCCTGTTATATGCTATTTTATTATATTTTTGTTTTGGGGCTAAATTTTATAGGGTGCAGAGTGCTATCGTTACCACCAATGAAAAAAAGATATAGAGAAGCTGATATCCCGGACCTTTTTAAGATAAAAAAACCGAAAATTGATGAACAGCAAATTAAAAATAGCTGGGAATCGATTTCAAAAAAGCTGGGCAAGCTGCCTGAAAGGGAAAACCGGACCAATAAAACCGCATAGCCAGGAGGTGTTTAGGCTGTTGATGATTTGAACAAAGATTTTCAAAAATTGAATAAGCTCACGACCAGGGAAAAGGCATGTTTTTTTTCAGGACTTTCAAAGTGCTATGCAGTGCTTTTAAAAGTAGCGCTGATCATCTTTTTTTGCTCAGGTGATCATGCAACAGCAGCATTACCCCCCAGGTGGCATATAGATCGTATCGGCCTGAAAGAGGGGCTATCCAATAGTGAAGTCAGGTGTATTTTTCAGGACCGCCGCGGTTTTCTTTGGTTTGGTACCTATGATGGCCTGAACCGCTATGACGGTTACGACTTCAAAGTTTATCGCAATCAGCCTGAAGATAGTTCTTCTATCATTCACAGCTATGTGAATTGTATCGCCCAGGATTCGCGTAATAATTTATGGGTAGGTACCAGGCAGGGCGTCAGTATACTTGACCCGGTAACCGACAAGTTCTCTGCCGTTTACGCGGTTACGCCCGGCGGCCGGAAAATTACTATTAACAGTTATATCCGGGATATCAAGGTTGACGGTAATGGCGATATGCTGGTAGCTTCGGAGGGGGATGGGTTAATAGTTTTTGATAAAGGCAGCCGTGTGGGCCATCCCGTATTACTTGATACTTATGCGCAGCTTAAATGGAACTATAGTGTCAATGCATTATTGGTGCTCCCCGGCAACAGGATTTATGTACTGATCAGTGAACTGGGCTTATGCGAATATGACGTTGCCGGAAAAAAGTTTCATGTGCTCAACAGTACGGTGCGTGGTGCTACCTGCATATATCCCGATAATGGTAATCTGTGGCTGGGCACTACAATAGGACTGTACCACTTCAATATTCGGTCTGCTACCTATGACCGTTTTTTAAATGAATCTAACGGAGGATTGAAATCAAACAGGATCACCAGTTTGCAGGCAATGCCAGATAGTAGTTTGTGGGTTGGAACCGATGGGGGAGGAATCCAGATACTGGACAAAAATCGCACTCAAATCTCTTATTTGTCGGAAGGATACAACGAACAGGGGCTTTCGAGCAATGCAGTGTATTCACTGCTGCTTGACAGGAATGGACGAAAATGGATAGGAACGCTCAGGGGAGGGATAAACATGATCGATGAGATTAAAGACAGGTTCCAAAATATCCGTCATGACCCGCTTAATGCCAACAGCCTGATCAGCAATTTTGTAAAATCGCTTTTTGAAGACCGGGAGGGAAAACTATGGATTGGCACGGATGGTGGTGGACTGAGCATCTGGGACCGGCGCTCCGGTCATTTTTCCAACTTTCGTCACGATCCCAAAAATCCGGGGACATTAGGTTCTGACTTTGTAACCAGCATGATCCAGGATGGTACAGGGAAAATATGGATTGCAACTTATGGTGGAGGCATCAATCTTTACCTGCCCCGGCAAAACCGGTTTAAAGTATATCATGGGCTGGATGCGCAGGGCAACGAAAGCCGGATAACCTTCTGGTGCTTATATGTGGATCATGAAGGGAATTTATGGGCGAGCGGGTTACAGGACGGTCTTTTTCTTTATGACCGCAAAGCAGATCAGTTTAAGCTATTTCATGCAAAATTGCCTAACATCCTGTCCATGTGCGAAGACAGGGCCGGCAATCTTTGGGCGGGTAACTTTGAAGGGCTTTATAAAATTAATATCAAACAGGGGAGTTCCCGGTTTTACTCCATCGGTAAACCGGTGCGGTCAATACATTCATCCGCCGGGGGTGACCTATGGCTCGGTACCGAAGCTGGTTTGATGTATTTCGGGACATTGGCTGGAAAAGTCACAAAACAGTTTACTACCATGGCCGGCTTAAGTAATAATAATGTACTGGCAATAGAAGAAGATCATGCAAAACAGCTTTGGCTCAGTACTTACAATGGTCTTTGCCGGTTTGATCCTAAGCAAACAACTTTCACTAATTTTTTTCAAAGCGACGGGCTTGCAAGCAAGGAGTTCAATTTCAATGCTTCGCTCAGGTTAAGGAACGGGCAGCTGGCATTTGGTGGCACAGGCGGGCTTACGCTATTTTTCCCCGATCGGCTTGTTCCGCTGCGGAATGCACCTGGCATTGCCTTTACAGATATCAGGATTGACGCGAAGCCACTGGATTTTTACCCTGGTTTTTTTAGTGCCAATGAACAGAATGAACTTGTTTCACTGAGGATACCCTATAAAAACGCGTCTTTGTTTTTTCGGTTCGCTGCTATAGAGTTTACGGCACAGGAAAGAATAAAGTATCGTTACATTCTTCAGGGATGGGATAGAAAGTGGGTGGATGCCGGCCATCAGCGGAATATATTCTATACCCGGCTGGCCCCGGGCAGCTACGTGCTGAAGGTTAATTGCACCAATCCTGAAGGCCAATGGACAAAAAACGAGCTGACACTGAACATTGTTGTTTTACCGCCCTGGTACGCCACCGTTTGGGCATTTATTGCTTATGCATTGATAGTGGTGGGAATAATCTATTGGTATATGCGGAATAAATTCCGGGAAACGAAGCTGAAATATGAGGTCAAACTGGCTAATGCAGATGCTGAATATCAACGTAACCTGCAGGAGAAGGAAAAAGAACTGAACGAGCGGCGCATCGAATTTTTTACGGGCGTTGCCCATGAGTTTCGCACCCCGCTTTCTCTTATCATCAACCCGGTTAAGGACCTGCTGGCCAAAAGTACCTCCGGCGAACGTCAGGACCTGAATATAGTTTTCCGTAATTCGAGACGTTTGCTGAGCCTCGTCGATCAGTTATTGCTGTTTCGTAAAGCTGATGCCGTGGCCGATGCGCTACACATTGCACCGATGGATATCGTGCTCGTTTGCCGCGAGGTATATCTTTGTTTCGTCCATCAGGCAAAGCTTTTGGGGATTAACCTGGAGCTGGATGCCCCGGCAGACCCGGTTATCATTTATTGTGATCGTGAAAAGATCGAGATTATACTTTTTAACCTGATCTCAAACGCGATCAAATATTCGGCCGGCGGCAAAGCTGTATCGGTTCAACTGGATAACGCCCCAAATGAAGTCATTATTAAAGTGATAGATAATGGCCCCGGAATACCAAAAGAAGCCGGCGCGCATATTTTTGAAAAGTTTTACCGCTCTGCAAAACAAGGGCAGAAGGCCGGGTTTGGCATTGGTTTGTACCTGGCACAACAATTTACGCGCAGGCATCACGGGCAACTTTATTTTGAGAGCGTTCCGGGTACGGGCACTACATTCAGCCTGGAGCTTTTGAAAGGTACTGATCATTTTCCCGGAATTGTAGTTTCAGATGAGGTTGACATTATCTCCCCGCTGCTGGATGAGCTAACAGAAGAAAACAGCAGGATGGAGGCCATAGCGGAAGCCGATGAAACCGATATTGAAACGAAAGGCATTATTAATGATAAAAAAACGATCCTGGTAGTTGATGACGATGCCGAATTGCGCCGTTATATCCGCTCGTTGCTTGTGGTTTCTTATATCGTGTATGAGGCTGAAAACGGTCAGATTGGTTTAGCAATGGCGCGGGATAAACAACCCGATATGATAATCTGTGATTTGATGATGCCGGAATTAAACGGTATCGAAGTATGCACAGCCATAAAAAGCGATCCGCAGCTCAGTTACATTCCGATGATCCTGCTGACAGCAAGTGCCTCTCCCGAGAGCAGGATCAAAGGGCTTGAAAGCGGGGCGGACGATTACATTCAGAAGCCGTTTGAAAAAGATGTTCTGATAGCCCGGATTGCAAACCTCCTGCAAAACCGTGATAATTTACAGCAGTATTTTTATAACACGATCACGCTTAAAAAAGCCAGCATAGCGATCTCAGATGAATACAGGCAGTTCCTGGAAAAATGCATTGATATTGTAGAAAGGAATATTACCGACGAAAACTTTTCTATCAAGGTATTGGCCGCGGAGATTGGGATGAGCCATTCAAATCTGTACCGGAAAGTTAAATCCTTGTCAGGCCACACCATTAACAGCTTTATCCGGTACATCCGCCTGCGCAAGGCTGCTGAGTTGTTGATCCAGTCTGATATGAACGTTAATGAAGTGGCCTTTGAAACCGGATTCAATAGCATAAAATACTTCCGGAGCCAGTTTTTTAAACTGTTTGGTGCCAACCCTTCAGACTTTTTAAAGCAGAAAAGACCTGTTTTTAAAAAGAGGTTTAATGTAAATAGCTGATAATTAAAGTATTGTATATGTTTTTGCATTCCTTAATCCATTTAGGTTTTTCATTAAATGTCGAATTTGTACCGCCAAAATGGCTAATTTGTATCCCATCGCGGTAGCAAAAACCCCCCATATTAGCTTTCATAAACCAATTATTAAGCCCGGAGCAAAAGCTACTTAATCGATTTTGGAAAACATTGTTGAGTTTGCTTACCTGACGTGGCCTATTAAAAAAAAGTCATAGAGCCAATATGAACAACGGTATCGAATTAACGAAATGGTGGGAGCAAACCCTCGTGGGAGATGTGAAATCTTTCAGTCGTATTCACGACACGCTTTATTCCCCTTTGTATTTCTATCTGTTTAAGATCGTTAAAGATGAAGATGCTGCCCAGGATATTTTACAGGACCTCTTTATTAAATTTTGGGAGCGTAAAGAAAGGTTTGGCCCGATAAATAATGTCAAATATTATTTTTTTAAGTCGGCACGGTCCCTCGCAATTAACTACCTGAAGGCATACCGGCCGGAGCTGCTCGACCTCCAAAATCACAAACAGGTTGACGTAGTTTTTTCTACAGAAGACCTGCTTGTCAGTATAGAAGCGGGCAGGGAAACCAAACAGATTCTTGCGATGGCTTTAAATACGCTGCCTAAGCGCCAAAAGGAAATGATATTCCTTCGGTATTTTGACGATTGGAATTATGACCAGATAGCCGAAGTAACCGGTCTGCAGTATCAGTCTGTGGTTAATCATGTGCATCGTGGCATCAATCAGCTCAGGATCAAACTGACAGAAAATAAAAGATGTACCCCAACGGAATTTGTCGCCTGATCATAATTTTTTAAAAATCGCCTTTATCCAAAATTTACCTAACCAAATGCCGAACGGAAATTACTTATTAAAATTCACTATTCTTTGCCTTGGGCTTATCACCAGCATGCGTGTTTCTGCACAAAAATTAACTAAAATATCACCCGGGGAAGTATGGCCGGACGATAAAGGTGAACATATACAGGCGCATGGTGGTGGCATAACCAGGGTAAAAGATACCTATTACTGGTACGGCGAAGAAAGAAGGCAGGGACTTGACAGCAACAAACGCTATGTAAGCTGCTATGCGTCAAATGATCTGATGAATTGGAAATTCAAAGGTGACGTTGTTCAGATGACAGATCCTGAGAACCTTGGCCGGCACTGGATCCTGGAAAGGCCTAAGGTGTTCTACAGTAAAAAATCCCGGCAATATGTAATGTACTTTCATCTTGACAACGCGGGATATAAATTTGCCCGGGTAGGGCTGGCGATCAGTGAAAAGCCCGACGGTAAATTCCGGTATCTCAAAAGTTTTCGCCCTTTAGGGCACGAAAGCCGCGATATCGGGCAGTTTACAGATGACGATGGTGCGCAATACCTCATTTTTGAAGATCGCCCGCTTGGCTTTCACATTGTAAAACTGACAGAAGATTGTCTCGGTATCGATCGTGAGATGTGTTTAATACCTGAACATATGGAAGGTGGGGCTATTGTCCATTACAAGGGATTGTATTATGCTATCGGGTCGGCGCTGACGGGTTGGAGACCCAATCCCAATCAATATGCCACAGCTAAATCTCTGGAGGGGCCATGGTCTGAATTTAAGGATATAGCACCCAAAGAAACTAATACCTACGGCTCACAGTCAACATTGCTGCTGAAGGTTACCGGCCGCAAGGATACCACGATAATGTTTTTGGGTGATATCTGGAAACCCAAAACGCAATGGGACTCACGCTACCTTTGGATGCCGGTTGAAATTGGCGATGGTAAGCTTTGGTTACCTCAGCCGGAGCCTTTTAAAATCGATGTTAAAAGCGGTACAGCAGTAAAGGCTCCTCAATGAATTTTTACCTGATCCATTCAAGATCACGCATGGAGGAATACAGCGTTGCTTCCCTTTGGCTTCATCATGAATTTTGTTCCGAATTGAAATTAATGGAGAAAAAATGAAGGAGAATTGAGTATCCCGAAATGCTTTTCGTGTCCATATAGCAATGACCGCATGATGTGCTCCACCACGCAGGCTTGATTAAACCGTTTTAGAAACCAATTACTTAATTATTAACAAATGAAATTATGAGTATTTCTACTTTACTTTTTAAGGGAAGGCCTGGCCTGCTGACCCTGTTTTCCTGGTGCTTATTCTCTGTGATGGTCTATGCGCAGAACAGCAAGATCAGCGGGAAAATTCTCGACGCCAAAACTAAGGAAACGATAGTAGGCGCTACCATCAAAATTAAGGGAACGTCGGCAGGAACAGTTTCCGATGTCAACGGACACTTTGAGATCAATGCTTCGTCCGGCTCAATACTGCAAATCAGCTATATCGGCTATTTGACAAAAGAGATACCGGCTGATGCCGGCACGCCGATGGTGATCTCTTTAACAGCGAACAGCAGTGATCTGAGTGAAGTTGTAGTGGTTGCCTACGGCACACAAAAAAAACCGTCGGTTGTTGGCGCCATCGCCACTGTAAGCTCAAAGGTATTTGAAGATCGCGGGCCTACAAATAATCCAATCGCCAATTTACAGGGCCAGGTTCCCGGTATGGTAGTAACCAGAACCTCAGCTCAGCCAGGACGCGAAAACTGGAATTTTCAGATCCGTGGAGCAACTTCAGTTAACGGACAGGACCCGTTGATCATATTAGATGGCGTTGCCCTTAACAATAACAATGAACTGAATTCTATCAATCCTAATGATATCGATAATATTTCGGTTTTAAAGGATGGTGCCGCTTCAATATATGGCGCCCGTGCTGCCTATGGGGTTGTATTGATCTCCACAAAAAAAGGTAAAGCAGGTAAAATGCAGATTCAATATGATCCTTCTGTATCTGAAAAATTGTTAGGCCTTCAACCCAAAATGGCAAATATTGATCAGTGGGCTAATGGACTGCTCCAGGCTAAAACCAATGATAATTATGGGGTAGCTCCCGCAACCGACCTCTGGTACCAGATGGCTAATTTTGCGTTGGCCAACAAAGGTAAAGTAATTCTTGCCTCACAAATTCCGGGCAATACAACCGGAGGTATTACGGCAAATTCATTTTACAATGGTTTACCCGTACCTGCATTTCTTGATGTCAAGGAATTAGATTTCATCGATGTGTCATTACAGCAGTATTTATGGGGGCGTGCAACCTCAACGCAACATAATCTTGCTATATCGGGCGGAACAGAAAAAAATACATACCGCGTTTCGTTGGGTTATTTAAATGACGGCAGCCAGCTTCAGATCGGCAATAATGGTAATCAGCGTTATAACCTCAGGCTGAATAATAGCTATAAATTCAGCGATAGGGTACAATTGGAAACCAATATATCATTGGAACAAAACAACATTCAGCAACCTACCCTGTACACAACAGGAAGTTACAGCGCCCTCGGTAATGGATTTCAAGTCGGATTGCCTATGTACACACAGTCGGGGAAACCGTATCAATGGGGCGGGGTGGCAAGCCCGGCCGGTTTGCTGAGAGATGGCGGCGACAACCTGGAAAATAACAGCCGGGCGCTATTGAATACAACGCTTACTTATAATTTCATGAAACACCTCACATTTACCGGAACAGCCGGCTATAATGTTTGGTGGCAGGACGACCGCGTGCAAACCAAAACTGTCCGACTTTATTCATATGATGACAAATACCTGACTGGTACTACCGCCCCATCAGGCGGTTCGACAGGAGGAAGTGAAAACTATTTCCGCCAGAATATCAATGATAAATATTACAACCTGATAGGACGCATCGCTTATAACAATACTTTTAACAGTGTACACGATGTGTCTTTAATGATAGGCAGTTCATACGAAAGAGATGAGTATGATATGTTTAATACCCGTACCTACAATTTGGGAAGCGATGATGTACCTTCTTTAAACCTCGGGCTGAGCAGTACATTGGCCGGCTTTGTAACCAATGATGAAGCGCGCAACCATTACGCCCTGGGGTCGTATTTTGCAAGGGCGACCTATGCCTTTAAAGGTAAGTACCTTTTTGAAGGGACAGGCCGTTATGACGGATCGTCAAAATTCATTGCAGCTAAACGCTGGAAGCCCTTTTACAGCCTCATGGGGGGCTGGCGTTTAGGCGAAGAAAGTTTTATCAAAAACACCAATATTTTTAGCGAGTTGAAGCTGCGTGCTTCTTACGCAACATCGGGCAGCCAGGGTGGTATTGGCCTTTATGACTACCTGCAGTCGCTGAATGTAGGCAACAGCAACACCCTTTTGGGAACTTCACTTGCAACTGCAACCACAACAACCGGAAATCTTGTTTCGCTTGATCGTACCTGGGAAACGGTGATCAAACGAAACCTGGGTATTGACTTTGGTGTGTTGAATGGTCGCTTAAACGGTACTTTTGAGGTATTCCGTAACCGCAATAAAAATATGCTGGTAAGCGTTACCTATCCCGGCACTTTAGGGATTGGTGCGCCCCAGTCAAACAACGGGGATTTGCAAACCTGGGGATGGGAGGGACAGCTAACCTGGAAGGACCGCGTTGGACAGGTAACTTATACCATTTCCGGAAATATTACAGATAGCCAGAACAAATTAGTGTATTTTAATGGCGTTCCGGCACTTGGCCCTGGTTATAACGCCACTGTACAAGGCTATCCGCTTGGCTCTTATTTTGGCCTTAAATACGGCGGCCGTTTCCAGACACAAGCACAGGTTGACAACTATAACGCCACGTACTATGCTCCGGGAGGAGTAATCAATACCATAGGTATCCCTGCTGCCACACCGCTTACTAATTTGCCGGGCCAAAACTCAGGCTTACGGCCGGGGGATAATTACTTTGTTGATGTTAATGGCGACGGCAAACTTACTACCGGTACATCAGCAAAAGATATGGGCGACCTTATCTATTTAGGCAGCGATGTACCCCGCTATACCTTTGGTTTAACTTTAGGCCTGCAATGGAAAGGTTTTGACTTTACAAGCATTTTTCAGGGAGTAGGGAAAAGAACAATATTCAGGGCCAATGGCAGTGCAAACAATTGGAGGACCCCTTTTACCGCGCTTGGACAAGCACAAACCACACAATGGGTAAACAATACCTGGACGCCTGAAAATACCAACGCATTTTACCCCAATCTTCACACAAATGGCATTAACGGCTACAATTACCAGATCTCCAGCTGGTCGGTAGAAAACGGTGCTTATGTGCGTTTAAAAAACCTTGTTATCGGTTATACTTTGCCGCAGGAATTACTGGCGCGCATCAAAGCCATCAGCCGTTTAAGAATTTATGTTTCGGGAAGTGACCTGTGGGAAATCAGTGGAATTCATGATGGCTGGGACCCTGAAATTACCAGGACTACGGCAGGGAACGAACGTTATCCATTTTACAGGTATGTAACCATAGGCGCAAACATTACATTTTAACTGAAAATAATTATGAAAAATATATACCGAAGGATCATCAGTATCCTGTCAATCATAGCCATTGTCTCCATATCTGCGTGCAATAAGGGCCTTAACCTTTATCCGCAAGATCAGCTCTCGGAGGCCGCATATTTTAAATCGGCCGGCGATTTTAAAACCTTTGCCAATCAATATTACGGCTATCTCCGTAATTTCAACAACTCGTTTGCTGATAACCCGCATTATGACGGGCGCGCCGACGTATTTGGAGGCGGAGGCACTTATGGCGCCGGTATCAACACTGTTCCGGCAAGTGATGCTTACTGGACTAATAACTATTCCAGGATCAGGAATTGCAACTATCTGCTTGAAAAGGCAGTCGGGTTCACTGACCAGGCCGGCATTAGTCAATTTGTGGCAGAGGCTAAATTTTTCAGGGCCTACAGTTATTTTGAACTGCTGCAGCTTTATGGCGGCGTTCCTCTGATCACCAAAACCCTGAACCTGGATTCGCCCGAACTTTATGGTGCCAGGGCCACACGTGATCAGATAGTTGATCTGATCATAGCCGATCTGGAAGCAGCCATTCCTAATCTGCCTGCATCCATTTTAGCCAATTCGGCAGATTTTGGCCGGGTAAGCAAGCCAGCTGCACAGGCGTTTTTAGGCCGGGTAGCACTTTATGAAGGTACATGGTTAAAATTCAGAAACGGCGATGCTGCCCGCTATAATATGCTGCTTGATAAATCGGCCACGGCTTCAAACGCCGTAATAACCAGTAATCTATTTGCACTTTTCGGCACACCGGCGTCAAATGCCCTGGGGGGTAACAGTACCATATTGGGCGATTCGGCGCAGAAGTATCTTTTTATCCTGGAAAATCCCAAATCAAATCCTGCATCAGTTACCAAGACTGCTAATCATGAATATATCTTATCCTATCGTTATGATGATGTGAGCAAAACAATAGGAACAAATATCAGCAGACAGGGAACGCAAATAGGGCCGCAGCATAAATACGTTAATGCATTTTTATGCCAGGACGGCCTGCCCATCGAAAAGTCACCGTTGTTTCAGGGTTTTGAAACTTATGGCTCGGAATTTTTAAACCGCGACAACCGCTTAAAGTATACCATCAAAATAAACAATATGTACTATTGGTATGGTAATGCCAACTATCGTGTTACCTGGCTAAATGACGCTGCCGATATTGCTTTATCCACAGGGAAAGTTATTCAGATCTCCGGTTATGGAAATCAAAAATGGGTAACTGAGCGTAACTGCCCGGATACCAAAGAATCAGAAGATTACCCTGTGATCCGCTATGCCGAAGTATTGCTGAACTATGCGGAGGCTGTTTATGAGCGTGATGGGGCCATAACAGATGCTGATCTCAACAAATCGCTCAACCTGGTACGCCTGCGGGCCAATAAGGATATGCCGCCGTTAACGAACGGATTTGCCGGTGCAAACGGGTTAGATCTTCGCACGGAGATCCGACGGGAACGTTTTATTGAACTTTATTATGAAAACTTCAGGTTTGATGATATCAAGCGCTGGCATAGCGCAGCAACCGATCTGGTTACTAACACCGGAGGCACTGCTTATGGAAACATCAGTGCTTTTGTTAGCCCATGGCCGGTTGGTATCAAATTTAAAGGCACCCAGGCCGACATCGGGCCAAACCCTTTAAAACCTGCTCCTACCAACGCGTTAGATGCCAATGGTCAGTTGATCCTTGACAACACAGCCCGTAATTTTTCTGAGAAAAACTATTTATATCCTATCCCCGCACAACAGATTACGCTTAACCCACAGCTAACCCAAAATCCGGGTTGGTAAAAAATGCGGGGGCTTTGCCCCCGCATTTTTTCTTAATTTAAAGGCTTTAATTCAAAACGCGCAAGGCTAACGAGATCTGCATCAAAACTAATCGGCTGAATGAGGTATTGTACTCTCGGATAATTCGATTTGTTACCCTCGCGGAAAAGCAGGGGAAACCCGTTGACCGACCGGTAAAGACCGGGGCAGATTATGGTAATTATCTTACTAAATTTATTACAGATCAGTTAAAGCCGGAATACGGCAACGGGTTTTCGAAAAGGCAGATAGAATTATTTCGTCAGTTTTATCGCACATTTCCAATTGCAAATACAGTGTATTCGCAATTGAGCTGGAGCCAATATAAAGTCATAATCCGGCTTCACACAGCGCTCAGTTGTGATTTGCTTTCATTCTTTGAACAACTGATATTTGGAATCATATGGCTTCGTTTCGGTCACCCACTTGTCGCCACCTTTGTTTAAGCAATGATTGAGCTGGGCAACTGTCCCGGAATGTCCACTCAATGCATATTTTTAAAGCAATTCAAAACCGTACGATCCCATGTCCGCTATCGTTACATGAATACGCACAAGCAAAATGCAATTTGCTTTATATTAGCAAGTTAACGGTTTGGAACGGGGATTGAAGTAAAAAAAACCTGAATGCATATATCTTCCATATCACCCCTTATGACCTGGCCTTCCTGGGAGTGATATTTATCGGGCTCTCTTTTGCGCTGCAGTTGGGGTTCGCCAAAAGGATCAACCGGGCTGCAAACCGCTTTTTGAGTTTGGCCCTGATTACGATCGTACTGTGGCTGCTTTGGGTACTGGGCAGAGACATCGGCCTTGAAGCCTATTTTTCTCATTGGAGCTGGCTGCCGCTGCAATTTTCGCTGACATTTGGCCCCATGATCTTTTTTTATGTGCTTAAAATAACACAGCCAAAATACCAATTCCGATGGAAGGATATGCTGCATTTTAGCCCCTTGTTACTGGAACAAGGGATCCTGGTATTGGAGATTAAGGAGAGCATAAGGACAGGCGCCGCTACTTATGATACGCCGACCTTTCAGCAACTAAACCCGGTATTGCAATTGCTGGCGTTTATTTCGGTCAGCACCTACCTGTACGCATCTCATAGACTGATAGAACGTTTTTACCAAGGCCTGAAATTTAGCGGGGGGGATCGGTACCGGTACGAACTGCGGTGGCTGCAGCGCTTACTGACAGGTTTTGGCTTGTTGTGGCTATTATGGATACCCTATACTGCCGCGGATTATTTTTATTACCATAGTCAGCTAAGTATACACGCTTATTATCCTTTGTATTTCCTTTTAGCGGTAATCTTCACCCGGGTGGCAATTGTGGCATACTTAAGGCCGGAAGTTGGCGTACCGGTCGGAGAGCTTTCGTTTCAAAAAACAATGCTCCCGGTGGAGTTGAAGCAAAAAGGTACCTGGCTGAAAAAGGCCGTGAAAGCCGGCCTGTATTATCAGGACCCGGAACTCAATTTAAGCTCGCTGGCTGAAAAGCTTGGCCTGACTACCCATGAGCTGTCCCGGATCATCAATACGGCGCTCAAAAAAAGCTTTAATGATTTTATCAATGAATTTCGCGTTGCAGAGGTAGTCCACAAAATGCAGGATCCTGCTTATGATCATATCACACTGCTGGGCATTGCATTTGAATCGGGATTCAATTCCAAATCCACTTTTAACCGCGCTTTCCGGCAAATGACCGGGAAGAGCCCGGCGGAGTATAAACAAGGGCTGAAAAAAGAACGCCCATTTTATAACTTGAGGCGCGATCCCCATTTTACGGCGGTAAATTCGTCTCACGAAGCGATCCAAATATGGTCTTCTGAGAAATTAAACCGCAATTTCATGATCAAAAATTATTTAAAACTCACCTGGCGACACCTGTCCAGGAACAAGGTGTATGCTGCGATCAACATCGTCGGGCTTGGCACCGGCATGGCTGCATGCATCGTGATCCTGCTGTTTGTATTGTACGAAAAGAGTTTCGATAGCATGCACCACCGTGACATCTACCGGCTTAATGACGTGGAGACATTTACCAGCACGGCAACTTCTCAAAAGACAGCAATAACCATGTTCCCGATGGGGCCGACGCTTAAAGATGAATTCCCCGAAATCCTGAACTACAGCCGCGTGGATGGTAAAAGCCAATACGAGATGACTTATAGAGAGAAAAGAGTGTTCTTTCCGCAGGCCTTCTTTGTGGATACCTCCTTTCTTCAGATGTTCGATTTTCCGCTGTTGGAAGGAGACCGGAAAACTGCCCTGCAAAAACCCAATAGCATTGTGCTAACGGAATCGGCGGCTCGGAAATTATTCGGCGCTGTGGATCCCATAGGTAAGACAGTTCAGCATTTTGGGGAGGACACCCTTGTTTATACAGTTACGGGCATATTGAAAGACGTGCCTCCCAACTCCCAATTCCAATTCGACGCCCTGCAATCTTTTAATACCATCTACAAACCGAAGTGGATGGACAGATGGAGTGAACATTGGGTAAACACCTACGTGGAGCTTGCACCTCATACTGATGTGGCTGCACTGGAAAAAAAATTTCCCTCCTACCTGAAAAAACATCACCTGTCGGGCAAGGATATTCAATACGGGATGTTCCTGCTACCGTTAAGGGACGTTCATGCAGGCGCCGTCGATATCATCTATGACGATATCAATTTCCAGAAATTTGATAAGCGTTATACTAATATTTTCATGGCCATCGGGCTGCTCGTTTTACTCATCGCCTGCATTAATTTCATGAACCTGTCCACCGCGCAGTCGGCAGAACGGGCCAAAGAGGTGGGCATCCGTAAAACGATTGGCGCCTTACGCTCTCAATTGGGTCTCCAGTTCCTTGGCGAGGCGATCCTGTTATCCCTGATCTCGCTGGTTATTGCCCTCGGATTGGTGAGCCTGGCGCTGCCCTATATCAATAGACTAAGCGGGCGCGATCTGAGCTCGATTTTCTTCGTACACTCCGGACTGCTGCTGGCTTTGTTCCTGGGAACGATCCTGCTTGGTGTGTTATCGGGTTTATATCCGGCCATTTACCTATCTTCCTTTCAGCCGGTAAAGGTGTTAAAAGGTGCAGGTGAGTTAGGCAGAAAAAAAAGCACTTTTAGGAATGTCCTGGTGGTAGGACAGTTTACCAGCGCCATCTTTCTGACGGTAGCTACCATTCTCGTGTTTCGTCAGTTAAATTATATGGAAAAGCGTGATCCGGGCTTTGATCGCGACCAGGTTGTCACGATACGGCTACACGGAATCACCTCCGGTAAATATGCTTTGTTGAAGGAAGAATTATCAGCCGGTTTGCTCGTGGTGGGTGTGACCGGGGCGCAGGACCAGTTAGGGAGTGATGTGGGACAGCTCGGCTTCGGATTCTGGCCTGGCAACGGACCTATGCGGGTGGTGTTCACCCCTGGGCTGTTCGTGGATCATGATTATCTGAGCCTTTATAAGATACACCTGGTAGCGGGCAGGAACTTCTCTAACGAAAAGTCCGCGCTCGCGAAAGAATTCATCATCAACGAGACCCTGAGCAGGGAACTGCTCAAAGATCGGCCAGGAATGCCGTTGTCTTCGCTGATCGGAAAACATTTCGGGGGGGATACTTTGTCGAGCATTGTAGGTATTTCCAGAGACTTCAATTTCAATTCCCTCCACCATAAGATCGAACCCATGTTCCTGGGCGATCTAAACCAACCAGCAGGCGGGGGATTCAGTACAATGTCGGTAAAAATAAACGGTCAGCAGGCCAGCCCGGCCCTCGCGTTTATCGAATCTACCTGGAAAAAGGTTCTTCCGGAATATCCTTTTGAATACCAGTTCCTGGACGATCATTTTAAGGAAATATACAGGACCGATACCCAGGTCTCCCAAATGGTGGCGATTATGACCGGCCTGGCGATCTTCATCTCCTGTTTAGGGCTTTACGGGTTGGCTTCTTTTGCCACGGAGAAGCGGGCCAAGGAGATCGGCATTCGTAAGGTCATGGGAGCCTCTGTAAAAGATGTCGTCTTCCTGCTGTCAAAACATTTTATGGGGCTGGTGCTGATCGGGAATTTGATCGCCTGGCCGCTGGCCTGGCTGGCACTCCATCGATGGATACAAGGCTACGCTTACCGGGTTGCTTTCAACTGGTGGGTGTTCGTGCTGGCCGGCATGGCTGCGCTGCTGATAGCGCTGGGGACGGTGAGCTTCCTGACGATAAGGGCGGCAACGAGCAACCCTGTAAAGAGCCTGAGAGCAGAATAGTTTTAAGCCAAATAATAAATCGTAAGGTAAATAAGAAGTGCCATTTGAGATTTATAAAAGTAAAAGACCGCTAATAAAAACACATAATGTTCAAAAAATATTTGATAATTTCAAGACTTTATCTGATTGAGAATAAGGTAACACCGGCCCTTTTTTTAATGTTGTTCATAACGATTGTCAGTCTGAATGATCCGGCTAAGGCACAAGGTACAGACGTCAATATCCGCGAGTACGGTCTGCCGGACTCTCTCCATTCGTCCATACTCGACCAGGAGCGTCAGTTTAAGGTGATTCTACCACCAGGCTATAAGCCCGGAAGTGCCGAAAAATATGATGTAATGTATGTATTGGATGGAAGTGATTGGAACACAGGAACGATTGCACAGATTCAGCATTTTGTCGAGGATCAGGGCTTTATGCCGCCAACCATTATTGTGAGCATCATTGAACCCGACCGGAACGCCGACCTCGCACCTACGCATTTGGACACCTGGAAAAATTCAGGCGGAGCCGATAAGTTCCTCGGGTTCCTCAAGAATGAATTGATCCCATATATTAATAAGCAGTATCCCTCCAACGGGGACAACACCCTTTGGGGGCATTCTTTGAGTGGTATGTTTGTACTTTACGCACTGGTCACTGAGCCCACTCTATTCAAATCTTTTATCGCGATCGACCCGAGCGCCTGGTGGGATAATAATTATGTGTTAAAAATGGCTGCAGCTAAACTGTCAACGCTACCATTTCAAAATACAACGCTCTTTATCGCAGGCCGGGAAACTACTTTGAGCAGTATGAAAATAGATACGCTGGAGACTATCCTGAAAAATAACGCGCCTGCAAGTCTGAAATGGAAGCTCGATGTTTATTCAGGTGAAACGCACGGCTCCGTAAAATTCAAAGGCACCTATGACGGCTTAAAGTTTCTCTATGATGGGTATATCAAGATTATGTATTTTGACCCTATGCACGGCATTGTTTTAAAAGATAAACCCTTTAAGCTTTTCTATCATGAGGATACGGCACACCTACACTATACCATTGACGGAAGCGTCCCCACAATAAACTCCGCAAAAGTTCAGGCTGAGATCACGGTTAACGGCCCGGTTAAGGTAACCTATAAGGCTTTAACTAACCGAAGCAAGTATAATAGAACTGCAACAGGCCTTTTTACTGACGAGGTAATGCCGAAGCCACTTCCAATAGCCCCTAAAAATTGGCAAAGTGGCGGATTTAACTATGCTTATTATGAAGGCACATGGGATAAATGGCCGGATCTTACAAAACTGAAATCTACAAAAACGGGCATAACCGATAATGATTTTGATATTGATAAGCTACCGCGGAAAAATCATTACGCGCTGGTGATCGATGGCTTACTCGAATCGAGGGAAGTTGGATATTACATTTTTACACTGGGCAGCGGCGAGAAAGGCACTAAGCTTTACATTGATAATAAGTTAGTCATTGCCTTTACCGGCGATGGTGACGACTTCGGCCAGACATGTATTGTGCCTCTATCCAAAGGATTTTACCCGTTCCGGATAGAATACCTTCATCAAAAGGAAGACGGAAATAATTTGGACTGGCAACAAATTTTGACACCAAGCATCATGGAAAGCCAGAACACCATACTCATTCCGGTTAACTTGGAATATAACAAAAAGTAAGAATAGGCAGTCGCGAGAGATGACATTTCAACAGTTGACTTTGCAATCCTTGTTTTTTTAACGGCTGCCTGGATAGATCGCAGCGCAGCAGTGAGCATCAGCTCAATAAGTTTCCTTTTGGAGCTCAGTCAATCTCAGGCAATTTTTCAAATCTCCAATAAATTGGTTCCTGAGGCTGGTCTCTATGAAGAATGCAATGCAAATTAACAAGTATAAATGGAGAAGAACTTTTAAGTAAGAAGAAATTTCACACTATGTAAATATTGCTGAACAAGGTAATAGCTTGCTTTTTGAATTATGATTGCATTTATAAAAGTTAAAAAAAGTCGAACCTATAACTTTCTGGTTTAAAGGGAATTATTTTAGTCTTGAACTTGCGTGGGTAAATCGGAGTAGGATATAGCGCTTAATGGCTTGATTGTCAGTTTTTATACTTATAGTATTCAAGTCGATATCAACTATAAGAAAATGAAAAAGCCTCTAAAATGCTGATTCTCAATAGAGAAGTTTGACTTTAGAGGCTTTCGCTTGTTTGGTAGAAGGAACCGGCCAAAAATCTAACCTCTATGAGGATATGCAAGCTATTATTGATGCAAAAAAGTCTCTCGTTTAAGTCTTGTGAAGCGATAAGCAGTACAATGTTGCATACGGAGAGGGAGGGATTATAGCAGCTTTGATTATAAGTGTTTTATGTTAACGTCGTGTCGGGCACTCTACGAATCACGCAGTGAGGCGAATAACTCTAATTGTTGTTTCAAATATACTAAACTGCAGCTGTTAATCACGGCATTATTATCAGATTTAGAAATGGTTCGAGCCCATTTAGGGGAGCAAATCAGCTTTTATTCTTTCACTTTAGTACATATTCTTCATCTGTAACGCTCCCTAACCATTCTACCCGGCCCTTGCCGTTATCAAATCCGAGCGTGATATGCGACATAGAGCTATCTGGTGTTGAACCATGCCAATGAGCAATATTAGGAGGACAATTTATGACATCACCTTTTCGGATCAAGCGAACGGCCTGGCCCTTTTCCTGGTAATAACCTATTCCGTCTGTAACAAGCAATATTTGACCTGATGGGTGTCTGTGCCATTTAGTACGCGATTTTGGAGCGAAGGTAACATTGCCAACTGAAGTGTTGGTAATGGTCATATTTATGGTGGCCAAACTATTGACCCATACATCACCGCTAAAGTTACCTCCTGATACTTTATCGCCCTTAGGAAAGGTGGGGGCAATTGAAAGCGTTTGGTCGGCAGTGAGATCTGTGGGACT
Source organism: Mucilaginibacter angelicae (assembly GCF_042434235.1). Lineage (NCBI taxonomy): Bacteria > Pseudomonadati > Bacteroidota > Sphingobacteriia > Sphingobacteriales > Sphingobacteriaceae > Mucilaginibacter > Mucilaginibacter angelicae. The sequence continues at coordinate 198,472 of NZ_JBHLTS010000077.1, forward strand.
ATTGACTCGACTAAACATGATATCTATAATTTTTGTAGCAGAATTGCCCGCTTCATTACCAACGCTTGCCGACAATTTATTAGCTATTTCCCTCAATTGTAACTCCGTAAGGCCTGTATTTCTGCCTACACTCAGATGACTGCGAAGCTGATTTTCGGCATTGCCTATGCTGGCCAGAATTGAAATAGTGGCTATTTCCCGACTTTGAAAATCAAGGTTATCTCTTCCGAAGATATCGGCAAATAGGTGTTCCTTTAAAAATGTATCAATCACGGGAACAAAATCCTGGGTAGAATTCGCTGATCTTCCAGTTAGTTTTGCCTGAACATCTTTACCAAACTGATATTTATTGCTACTAAATTTGACCTTTCCTGGTTTTCTGCCTTCAATAGATGCTACGTTTTTATTTTTTCTGGTATTTATAACTGTTTGAAAAGTAGTGATAGCATTCAAACTTCTCGGAAAACCAGCATAAGCATATAACTGGACTAAGATTTCTTTGATTTCGTTTACCGTCAATCCTGCTTCCAAGCCCTGGTCTAAAGCATTTTTTAAATTGTCCTGATCTCCCTTAGCCGCAAATGCTGCGATAGGTACGATAGCTATTTGCCGGGCAGATAGCGATAACTCGCCTGTATTCTTTTGTTGGCCGTAAACTGATAAACTCATGGCTAATGAAATGCAGAGATATACAGCTAATTTTTGAAGGTTTTTCATCATTTAAGAACTTTTATTCTTTTAAAACATGCCTTTGCTTGTCGGATTTACATATTATCCGTCTTTTCGATAATAGGAGCTACTTAAGAAAAATCAGTGTGCCGCTTACCGATCGTCCATCTTTTTAAGAATTTATTCGCGGTCAATCCTGTACAATTTTCCCTGGTCGGTTACTGCGTAAAGTGCGTTGTCTGTCCCCTGGGTGATATCCCTGAAGCGTTGTGCTTCACTAACCAATAAACGTTCCTCACCGGTTACTTTGTTATTGGCAATTACTAAACGGTCGATATGCATACCGCTTAATGCGCATACAAAAAGGTTATTTTCCCACTCCGGGATGCGGCTCCCTTTATAGAAGGTCATGCCGCTCGGCGAGATCACCGGGTCCCAATAATAAACGGGCTGCTCCATGCCGGTTTGCTGTTGAATTGCATTACCTATTGGTTGACCGCTATAATCTATGCCATATGTAATAACCGGCCATCCGTAATTTGCACCAGGCTTTATGATATTGATCTCGTCTCCGCCCCTTGGGCCAAGCTCCCCTTCCCACAGATCGCCTGTAATAGGATGGATCACTAAACCATGCTCATTTCGGTGACCGAGCGAATAAACTTCGGGGCGTGTATTAGCTTGTCCAATAAATGGATTTCCTGAGGCCGGTTGCCCGTCTGTAGTGATCCTGATGATTTTACCAATGGCTGAGTTTGCATCCTGCGCCTGAACGCGGATACCCGGATCGGATCGGTCGCCACTGCTTACGAAAAGATTGCCTGTACGGTCAAAGATCACCCTACTGCCATATTGGTTGGTTCCAGTATAAGCAGGTGTAGCCCGATAGATAACAGTTACATTTTCAAGTCCGGTTTCAGCGGTAGCCAGGCGCCCTTTGGCCACAGCAAGAACGTTTCCATTTAGTCCTCTTTCAGAAAACGACCAGTAAACCATTCGGTTAGTAGAAAACGCAGGGTCTACACATAAACCTAATAAGCCACCTTGACCGGCTGCGTTAACAGCCGGGACGTTAGCAAGCGGAGAGCCTACCTGCCCGGTATTAGTAACCAATCTCATTGTTCCTGCCTTTTCTGTAACCAGAAAACGGCCGTCAGGCAAAGCCGCTAAACCCCACGGGGCAGTCAGCGATGAGGTAAGTACAGTGGCCCGGAAAGCAGTTGTAGTTTTTACAGCAGCTACCCGTGTCTGTCCTTCAAAGGCAGGTTTAAAATTGGAATTCGGCGGCAGTGTCTCTACTGATGACGGGCTTCCTGTGGCTGGTGTTTGGGTAGTGTTTTCGGTTGTATTTTTCTTTTTACATGCAGAGGCCAGCAACAAACAACCGGCAACAAAAATGATGATGTATTTTTTCATAGGTAGCTTTTTTAAAGTTGATATGATCGCAACCTTGTCAATAGCGCGCTACAACTTTGATGTGTTTTAAACTTATTTATTCCATTTTTTTATCATTACAATTTAAGCTGCTCATTAGTGTTAAATATTTTTTAAAGATATTTCTCAAAGAAACTAACGAGCTTGGTTACCGCTTTATCTACGTATTCCTGCTTATAATAACTTTGAATATGTGTAGCGCCATCTATTACAAAAAGTTCTTTATTCTTTGTTCCTGTCGCTTTGCTGAATGCTTCTTCAGTCATATATTTTGTATCAGCCTTACTTCCGGCAATCATTAAGAGAGGTTGGTTGATCAGGTCAATATTATCCGTTGCATCCCAGGTCATCAGGTCCATCATGCTGCTCATGGTATATAGGAAAGTTGAATTTGGGTGGGCATGCGTCCGGTAATAATATTCGTATCCCTCGCGATAGAGATCGGTCGGCGTTTTAGCGATTTCTTCATCTGTAATACTTGCGACGCCTCCGTAGATAATTTTGCCGCCTGCCGCTTCCTGTTCGCGAGCTTCTGACGCTTTTTTCAGACGTTCCTGAATGGTAGCCAACTGGGAGTTTTGAAATCCATTACGCCTTACTTCACCCGAATTGAACATACTCAGTGTTGCCACTGCTTTAAACCGCTTATCAGACTGGGCCGCTTTTAAAGTATAGCCACCACCGCCGCAGATACCAAAAGCACCAACCCTGTTGGTATCTACTCCAGGGTATCGGCTTATAAAATCAGCCATGCCATGGATGTCATCCGTCCGGTAGAAAGGTTTATCTGTATGGCGCGGCTCTCCGCCGCTCGCTCCTTGGTAAGCCGCATCGGCAGCAATCGTTATATAACCAGCTTCGGCTAAACGCTGCGCGTATAGCCCGGCGGTTTGCTCTTTTATACCACCATTTGGGTGAGCAACCGTTATTGCAGGGTATTTCTTAGAAGGATCATAATCGGCCGGGGTGTAAACATTAGCAGAAATATTTACCCCGTTGAGTTTATAGCTTACAGGATGAATGTTTACCTTACCTGTTTCATTTTTTGTAATCGCTCCTTCGTATACGAGGGTATAAGGATTGGATTGATACGTTTTTTGAGTTGATTGCGCATTTGCTATAGTTGTAACTGTTGAGATTGCCGTTGCTATGATCAGCGATATGTTTTTCATGTTAATTCTAATTCATATCCGCTATTAACTTTAGCGGATTCTTTATATTAATAAAAGGAAGGTTTATCCCATTGTGTGCCGGGTTCACCTATCCCAAAACTTTGCCTGATATATTTGTCGTCAAGCGACGTAATGATGTCTGTTATCGCCTGTGCAACGGCTTGCCGTGAGATCTGGGTTTCCTTAAAAGGCTCTCCTTTAGGCACCAGCATGTATTTGTTATTACCCTGCTGGTTATAAAGCCATGTGAGCCGTAACAAAGTATAGTCCAGATCTGATTCTTCCAATTTCTGAGCGGACTTGATCTGCTTTTGCATCCGCTGACCGCTGCCAACCATCATCTTATTCCACCGGCCGAAAGCGCCCGGAACTTCATCATAGATTCCAAGAACAGAGGCTGCGATCACCCGTTTTATCTTATGTTTATCCATAGCTTCGATTATGGATTGAGTTGACTGATCATCACCCATATCATTAATATAAACGATATCGATGTTTTCCATTGCCTTAAGCAATGTTTTGGTGTCCTTAAAATCTCCGGTGATGATCTTTATACGCTCAGGATTGCTTCCGCTCAATCTTCTGTCTGCGTTTTTTGCGTATAAAACAAGGTTATATTCTGTCCGGGCAAGTAGTTCATCGGTAAGCAATTGTCCGATCTGTCCCGCCGCCCCTAATATTAGTATGTTCATTCAGCTCATTTATTTAATCAAACCTATCTTTTTCAGCCACTCTTGCACTTCAGCGTTTACCTGTCTTTCTTTATCATCTTTCATAACAAATAAGATCCCATCCCTTTCAATTCCACCCTTTGTTGAATAACCTTCCAGTACTTTACTCTTGGGACACAATTCCTTTACTGTTTCAAAGCCGCTGCCTACGCCATAACCGGCATTGGTGTTAAATGGTACGACTGTTTTACCGCTCAAATCATATTGTTTCAGAAATGTCTTGATTGGCGGCGGTATTTTCATGTCCCAGGTGGGAAAGCCTACAAATACGATGTCGTATTTGCCGATGCTGTCTATCTTTGTTTTGAGCGATGGTAAGAAATTATCCTGGTTTTCCTGAACCATCTGTGCCACATGGGCACGGTAATCCGCAGGATAAGGATTAACCAATTCAAGGGCTACCAACTTTCCTCCAAGGTCTTTTTGGATCATCCGGGCTACGGCTTCTGTATTTTTGGTTCGTGTGAGGTAAACGATCAGGATCTTTTTTGCTGTCGTTGGCTGCGCCTTAGAACATGACGTCATGGTACACAAACAGATAAGAAGACAGTAAACGATGACCTTTTTCATAAACATCAATTTATTTTTTTGCAACCGCTTCTACGCCCGATAACGCGAGTACAAATGGCGGCAGCCGCTCACCTTCAATTTTAATTGCTGCAAGTTCTGTATTAAACTGTGTTAGCTCTGCATTACTGAAATGAATTTGCGCGGCACCCACGTTTTCGAGCATGTGTGCCATTTGAGTAGTTCCGGGGATCGGCACGATCCATGGCTTTTGCGCCAAAAGCCATGCCAGTGATACCTGGCCGGGAGTCGCATTTTTTTGCGTCGCCCATTTCTTAAGCAATTCCATAAGCGGCATATTCTTACCGATATTCTCTCTTGAAAAACGGGTTTCCATGCCCCGGATATCACCAGGTGCAAAACCCGTATTTCCATCAATAGCACCGGTTAAAAAACCGACGCCAAGCGGGCTCCAGCAAACAAAGCCAATACCCAGTTCCTGGCAAAGGGGGATGATAGTTTGTTCAGGTCCACGCCATAGCAGCGAGTATTCATTTTGAATCGCCGTAACCGGATGAACGGCATGTGCCCGCCTTACAGTTTCGGGACCTGGTTCTGAAAGCCCATAATGCAAAATTTTTCCTTGTTGAATAAGATCTTTAAGTGTGCCCGCTACATCTTCGATAGGCACATTAGGATCAACCCGGTGCTGATATACCAGGTCAATGTGGTCAGTCCGTAACCGTTTCAGCATTCCCTCAATAGCCGTTTTAATATGTTCAGGTTTGCTGTTCAAGCCGCCGCGCATCCGGCCGGTCTCCGGGTCAATATCCCAGCCAAACTTAGTTTCGATGACGATCTTGTTCCGGAACGAGGCAACAGCTTCACCCAGGATCTTTTCGCATTCAAAAGGCCCGTAAGCTTCTGCCGTATCAAATAAGGTTATGCCATTATCATAAGCTTTTCGAATGATGTCAATCATCTGAGGCCTCGATGGGATAGTGGTTTGATAGGTCCGGCTCATGTTCTGAACGCCGAGTCCTATACTTGACACTTCCAGTTTACCACCAAGTTTGCGCTTACCGGGGCCGGGGATTGGCGCAACCGTTTCGGAAACGATGGTACTGGCAACGGCATTTGAAGCCAGCAAAGAGCCACCGGCAATTGCAAGGCCTGATTTTAAAAGGTTACGACGGTTCATAGATTGTTGAGATAAATATTAATGTTGTTGTGGTGGCGTAGCCGGTGCGCCGGCCATTTTAACCGGCCTGATCAATGTGGAGAATGTAAGTGAGCCCATTTTCCATTTACCGTCTTCCTTAAGATAAACCTCGGTGACCATAAAAGCATGAACCACTTCATTGCCGCCAACTACAGCAAGCAGGTCGATATCATTTAAAAGTATGGCCGTGTTACCAAAAATATTCACCGATGCCCCGTAAACTTCCGCTTTTTTATACCAGATGAAACCACCTTTAATGGTATTCAATTCCTGGTCCTTGCCCCAGCTTCCTCCCATATGTACAAAAACACATTTTTCGGTAAACAGATCTTTCAGGGCATCAACCTTTTTATCGGCCATTAAAGTCCACTTAGTTTTAGAAAGGTCGAGTAATTCCTGTTCTTCTTTTGTCGGGGTTTTGGCCACGCTTGGCAGATTGGCCTGTGCCTGGCATAGTTGTATGCCTGAGGTTAGCAAGATTAAAGCAAAGATTAATTTTTTCATGTGTCTCATTTTTTGGTTTGTCAATTGGTGTTAATTATTGTGTTTCGGTTCCATTTAAATAAAATATGGGTGGAGCAGGTAACTTCACCCATATTTCTATTATTTGCGTCCCAATAGTTTTTGCGCATCAGCGGAGTAACGATGACCTTGAACCTCGATGTCATTCAATGCAGCTTTGATCACATTCAGGTCGCTATCTGTGAGTGTTATATCCGCGCCTCCAAGGTTTTCTTCCAAACGGCGAAGCTTAGTTGTCCCCGGAATTGGAACGATCCATGGTTTCTGTGCCAGCAACCAAGCTAAAGCGATTTGAGCCGGGGTGGCATTTTTATCATTGGCAATTTGTGTGAGCTTATCAACCAGGGCTTGGTTCGCCTTTCGGTTTTCTTCCGAAAAACGAGGTACTGTATTGCGAAAATCTGTTTTATCAAAGGATGTTCTATCATTGATCGCACCTGTTAAAAAACCTTTACCCAAGGGACTGAACGGTACGAAGCCAATGCCAAGTTCTTCAAGCAACGGCAGGATTTCTTCTTCCGGTTCCCTCCACCATAATGAATATTCGCTTTGCAAAGCAGTGACAGGCTGTACCGCATGTGCCAGACGAATGGAATCAACGCCAGCCTCAGAAAGGCCGAAATACTTTACTTTACCTTCAGTGATCAAATCCTTTACGGTTCCAGCCACATCTTCCATTGGGATGTTGGGGTCAACACGATGCTGGTACAGCAGGTCAATATGATCCGTTCGCAAGCGCTTTAAAGCAGCCTCCGTTACTTCCCGGATACGCTCAGGCCGGCTGTCAGTACCCAAACCGGGCTTGCCTTCTTTAAAACCGAATTTAGTTGCGATGACCAATTGGTCGCGATGCGGTGCTAAGGCTTCGCCTAACAATTCTTCATTCTCAAATGGCCCATAAGCTTCGGCTGTATCAAAAAAGGTTACACCGCGTTCTACCGCAGCATGTAATAATTTGACAGCTTCTTTATGATCCGTAGCGGGACCGTAGCCGAAACTTAAACCCATACAGCCAAATCCAAGGGCTGAAACTTCTAATCCGCTGCTTCCTAATTTTCTTATTTTCATTTGGTTTAATATCTAATCTTTCAATTCACGTTCACCAAGCCATTTCACCATTTTAGGATCACGATGATCAAAGAACAGGCTGGCGTTAGTATCAAGCGTTTTTATCTGTTCCATTTCAACGGATGTCAGCTTAAAATCCAAACTGTTCAGGTTTTCGGCCATGCGTTCTTTTTTAACTGATTTCGGAATAGCAACAACGCCTCTTTGGGTAAGCCAGCGAAGGATTACCTGGGCAATAGACTTATCATATTTTTCACCGATACCCTTCAAGAGTTCATTCTTGAAAATATCGTTTTTGCCTTCTGCAAACGGCCCCCAGCTCTCGATTTGCACGTTATTGTCGATCATGAATTGTTGGGTGTCGATTTGTTGGTGAAAGGGGTGTGTTTCTACCTGGTTAACAGCCGGTACGATTTTGTTATGGATGATCAGGTCTATTAATCTGTCCGGCTGAAAGTTGCTGACACCAATAGCGCGGATTTTGCCCTCTTTATATAATTCCTCCAATGCCCGCCATTCTCCATAAACATCCCCGTATGGTTGATGGATGAGATAGAGATCGAGATAATCGAGCTGAAGTTTTTTTAGTGATTTTTCAAATCCCCTTTTAGCTTCTTCGTAACCGTTGGATTTTATAAATAATTTGGTCGTAATAAAAAGTTCTTCCCTTGCCACGCCGCTGGCTTTAATGGCATTGCCAACAGCCTGCTCGTTCATATACGACTCGGCAGTATCGATTAAGCGATAGCCGGTTTCAATAGCATCAATAACACTTCTTTCACATTCTGCCAGATCAGTTACCTGGAATACGCCGAACCCAAGTATTGGCATTTCGACGCCGTTATTTAATTTTACTGTTTCCATTTTTAGTTTTTATTCAATTGTACAAAGGTCATACCTCGTTTTTATAAAAACAGGATATAGATTACGGGGATATCTACCATTATTACTGATTAATGCAGGTTGCCCGATGTAACAGCTTTTTCGATCACGTCTAACCTTGCCTTTTTTGGATCAGGCTTGCCCATAGCCGTACCATCTGATTGAAATTCAATCAACTCGTTCCGTATTGGGTCATAAACCGGCCATTTGGGAAGATCTTCACCATTGGGGTTCCCTGTTTTAGCAAAATTTGTCCAGTAGGTATTCATGACCTTGGCAACCTCTTTGTCTTTCGGCGCTATAGTCGCACCGTTCCTGCTAACCAGGTTATCAAATGCGTAAGCGATCTCCGATGCGTGTCCCGCACCATAGCGCATCCACTGTTGCATGGAAGGCGACACGTAGGAGAACAAATAAATGTATGCCGGCGCGCCTTTAGCGGTAATGGCCCTGGCCGTAAACCTTGCCGGCTCTGCCCATACTTTATCTGTATTGACGAACGAAAGCATTTTTGGAAATTCTGTTGCCCCGTCGGGATCGTAAACAGCTTTGGCTTCGTCTTTCATATTGCCGAATAAATTAAGCAAGGAATCTTTTGATCTGGCGTTAACGAACCCGGCAGGAACCTCCGCACTATTAGAACCGATCATTAACGGGATTTTTGGTGCACGGCCATCATTATAGGCGCTTTGAGCTGTCTCGGTAACTAATTTCCCGTCAAGTATAGGGCCCGAATATATGGGCGTGCCACTTTGACCATCAGTTTCCTGCCCGCCATCGACGATCTCTGATACGCTTAATGAGCGGAGTTTTTCCAGTGCAGCGGCATCCGCTCCCTGGATGCCGTGCTTTTTCGCAAAGTTAATTCCGATGGTTTCTGCTGACACAGGATAGTAAGTGTCAGCGTTTTCCTTATTAATGGGGCGACCGGTTAATACACCGTCGCGGCCACCGCCTGATTCCACAATTGCCTTTTGAAACAAACCCCTCGCACTTGGTATAGTTAAAAGCGATTGAACCGATACCCCTCCGGCAGACTCGCCGAATATGGTAACATTTTTAGGATCGCCTCCGAATGCAGCGATGTTTTGTTTGATCCATTTAAGCGCCGCGATCTGATCCATATAAGCATAATTGCCTTTGGCTTCCTCGGGATGCTCTTTACTTAATGCAGGAAAGGCGAAGAAACCAAGCCGCCCTAAGCGGTAATTGATAGTTACCAGCAACACACCTTTATCGGTAAATGATATGCCGTTAAAATCGCCCTGATTTCCGCTGCCTGCAACAAAGCCACCGCCATGTATCCAGACCATTACAGGAAGATGGGCACCAACTTTAGCACTTGCCGGTTTCCACACATTTAGAAAAAGACAATCTTCAGAAGAAGTTTTTGAGATCTCAGTGCCGTTACGCGGCCAGCCCATTTGGGCGCAGTCTGCTCCATATTTAGTAGCATCGCGTTCGCCTTGCCAGGCTGGAAATGGCTGCGGGGCACGCCAGCGCAATGGGCCGACAGGGGCAGCTGCAAAAGGAATGCCTTTAAAACTGGAAACGTTTCCTTCTGTTATACCTTTTAGCGTACCTGAGGCAACATGTACCAAAGGCCCGGATGTTGGACTTGTATTATTCTGCGCCTGGGCAGAAAGGGCGAACAGGAAAATAAGCCCTGATAAAATTTTATTCATGGTGATTGGTTTAACAATTTAAAAGTGTTTCGTAGGAAGACAAACGCCGGCTCTACAGACTGAACCTATACAAAATTGTAACCTTTTATCCGTGTTGATATGATACATATTACGGGTGTTTCTACCATTATTACTGATTTCGAGTGATTGAGCATCAGTACGTTAATAATTACCGTAAATTCGGATATAAAGAAATAGCTATGGAAAAGATGCGCCGCTTTGAATCAATTTACGATTATAACGTCTTTAATAATAATGAGACGAAACATCCATTGGTAACGGTGGTTGACCTATCCAAAGCTGATCCGAGAAATTTATCCAAAATGTATTTCGGCTTTTACATCGTTTTCTTAAAAGATGTAAAATGCGGAGATCTGGTTTATGGCCGTGACACCTATGATTACCAGGAAGGAACTTTAGTATTTCTTGCACCGGGGCAGGTAGCGGGCTCTAATGACAATGATGATATTTATCAGCCTAAAGGCCATGCCCTGGCATTTCATGCTGACCTTATACATGGCACATCACTGGGCAGACGTATCCAGGAGTATACATTTTTTGGTTACCAATCTAATGAAGCACTTCACCTTTCTGAACGGGAGAGAAGCCTGGTTCTGGATTGCTTTTCCAAAATAGATTATGAACTGGAGCGTGGGGTAGATAAGCACAGTAAGCGGCTGATCGTTGCTAATATCGAACTGTTCCTGGATTATAGCGTACGCTTTTATGACCGCCAGTTTATGACCCGAGACAATGTACACCAGGGTTTGCTGGAACGTTTTGAAAACCTGCTGAACGAATATTTTGATTCAGATAAACCGGAGATTGTAGGCTTGCCCTCGGTTACCTGGTGCGCAGAGCAATTGAATTTATCGTCTAATTATTTTGGTGACCTGGTAAAAAAAGAAACCGGTAAAACCGCTCAGGAATATATCCAGTCAAAACTGATCGATGTGGCCAAAGAAAAGATCTTCGACGGTAACAAAACCATTAATCAGATCGCCGGGGAACTGGGATTTAAGTATCCGCAGCACTTTGCACGCGTATTTAAAAAGCGGGTAGGACATACACCAAATGAATATCGGTCAATGAATTAGTAATAATTGGATCAACTTAATGATATAAATAACTACCCCTGTTATTTGAACCAATCAGCAACACCTAATTTTAATTATGATGGAAAAAACAAACACTGATTTTAATAGGCGCGCTTTTCTCAAAGCCTCTGCCATCGCAAGTGGTGGATTATTGCTTCATTTTAGTGGCCTTGCCAAGTCCGTGCTCGCGGAACGAGGTATTGATGCGGCATCCCCGGAATGGAATGAACTGACCGGCTACATCAAGATCACTTCAGATAATATCATTAAAATTATTTGCCCTAATCCGGAGTTCGGGCAAAACGTAATGACATCGCTGCCAATGGTCGTAGCTGAGGAACTGGATGTAGATTGGAAGAAGGTGATCGTTGAAATGGGCCCGCATGATAATACTAAACTTGGCCCGCAGTTTACAGGTGGAAGTAATTCCATGCGGATGTACTGGAAGCCTTTACGGCAGGCAGGAGCCGCTGCACGACAAATGCTGATGCAGGCCGCAGCCCAAAATTGGGGGGCGCCTGTTGAGGAAATAACAACAAAAGCTGGTGAAATCTATCACGTAAAAAGTGGCAGGAAGGGTGTTTATGGTGATTTTGCTGCTAAGGCGTCAGGCATCCCTGTACCTAAAGATGTAAATCCTAAAAACGTAAAAGACTTTAACATCGTAAGGCATTCGCAAAAGAATGTGGAAGGTGCAAAGATCGTATCCGGGAAACCACTTTTTGGCCTGGATTATAAACACGAGGGTATGCTGATCGCCATGCCGGTACATCCGCCTGCTTTTGGTTTAAAACTCAAATCTTTTGATGCGTCGCAGACATTAAAAATGCCGGGCATTAAAGATGTTTTCACCATTAAATTATATGAGGACGGCTTTGAACAGGGCGGTTTCGATACACGCACTTTTAACGTAATTCTTGCGGTGGTTGGCAAAACGACCTGGGAAGTGATGCAGGCCCGTAAAAAACTCGTTGTTGAATGGGAACCTGCCGGCGACGTTACCAATACCATGCAGGGCCGGGGCGGCGGAAAGCGAGAAGTTATTTATCCGGGAGAGCTTGAAAGTACCGAGAAGCAAATGGAGAAAATGCGTGAGTACGCCAGCAAACCTGCCCCGTTATTGAGGAAAGATGGTGATCCGGAAACAGCTTTTAAAAATGCGGCCCAAATCCTTGAACGGACTTACAACGCACCCTTCCTGGCACATAACTGCATGGAGCCGATGAATTTCTTTGCCCATGTTACCGATGAAAAAGCACTATTGGTAGGCCCGTTGCAAGCACCAGGTTGGACGCAGCCCACATTGGCAAAAGTGTTAAAACTCCCGGCCGATAAGATCGAGATACAAATGACGCGGATGGGAGGAGGGTTTGGTCGCCGGGCATACGGACATTATTTGACCGAAGCAGCCCTGATCTCCAAACAAGCGAAAGCTCCGGTTAAACTGATCTACAGCCGGGAAGATGATACGACTTATGGTATTTACCGCCCGATGTATACCGCTACTTACCGCGCCGCTTTAGACGAAAATAAGAACCTGATCGCTTTTCATGTTAAAGGCGGTGGTATACCGGAGCATGCTATTGCCGCAAACCGGTTCCCGGCAGGAGCCATTGATCATTACCTTGCCGAAGGCTGGGAAATACCTTCCAATATCACTATAGGCGCATTCAGAGCACCAAGATCTAATTTTAATGCAGCGGCAGAACAATCATTCCTGGATGAGTTGGCAGAAGTAATGGGCAAAGATCCCATTGAGATGAGATTGGAACTGTTAAAAAGGGCAAAAGAGAACCCTGTCGGCAAAAACAACGAGTATGATGCCGACCGCTATGCGGGGGTGTTGAAATTGGTTAAAGAAAAATCGAGATGGAACGGTGCGGAGCATAAAAAATACAGCCGTGGCGTTGCCGCCTATTTTTGCCATAACTCTTACGCGGCTCATGTGGTAGATATTACCATTAGGGATGGACAGCCTTACGTAGAAAGGGTAACCAGCGCCATCGACTGTGGTATTGTGATCAATCCGGATGCCGCAACCAACATGGTGCAGGGGGCGGTGATAGACGGGATCGGCAATTCCCTTTATGGAGGATTAACGCATAAGAATGGTGTGGTTGCGCAAAATAATTTTCATTCCTACCGGATCATTCGTATGCATGAAGCACCTAAAAGCGTAGATGTCCACTTCGTTCAAAATGATATCGATCCAACAGGTTTGGGTGAGCCGCCATTTCCTCCTGTTTTTGGCGCGGTGGCCGGCGCGCTGTACAAGGCAACCGGGAAACGCTATTACCAGCAGCCCTTCACCTCGCCTCAACCGGTAATCCCTACAGTTTGATTAATAGATTTTTAATCGTAATTATCACGTTATGATCGCACTAAATATTAACAAGAAGACATACAATATTGATGCAGACCCGGAAACGCCACTGCTTTGGGTACTTCGCGATCATGTTGGCCTCGTTGGGACCAAGTTCGGCTGCGGGGTAGCGCAGTGCGGCGCCTGTGTAGTACATCTGAATGGTGAAGCCGTGCGCTCCTGCGTCACCAAGATTAGTCGTGCTGAAGGAAAAAAGGTAGTCACTATTGAAGGATTGTCAGAAAAGAACGATCACCCTTTGCAAAAAGCATGGTTGGAGTTAGATGTTTCACAATGCGGATATTGCCAGGCCGGGCAGATCATGTCGGCCGCCGTGCTGCTTAAAGAAAACAAGAATCCCACAGATCAGGATATCAATGATGCTATGGCTGGCAATATTTGCCGGTGCGGTACTTATCTGCGTATTCGGGAGGCCATTCATTTAGCTTCAGAATTGCAAAGGAAAGGGAATGGTAACTCATGAACAAACAGATATCAAACCGGCGGAATTGCAGTAGTAATTTCCGGTTACTAATCGTAATAGGCCTGCTATACGGCGTGATAGGCATAATGGCGTTTACGGTGAATAATGACAATGGTTCAAAAGTCGCAGAAAAAAAGCTATTGCCATCACTCAAAAAGGACAGCGTTACTTCAGTAAAAGCCTTCCAGCAGGTATATACGGTCCTAATGAGTGCACGCTGTATGAACTGTCATCCATCTGGCAATGTTCCTTTGCAGGGAGATGATAATCATCTACACACGATGTTGCCACAACGTGGTATTGATGGAAAAGGTGTTTACGCTATGAAATGCGCCAATTGTCACCAGCCTACAAATACAGCTGGTTTACATACGCCTCCGGGTAATCCAAACTGGCATTTGCCTCCTGCCAACATGCGAATGGTTTTCCAGGGGAGGACTCCGAGGCAACTGGCTAAACAATTGATCGACCCGAAACAGAATGGCCACAAGGATTTGAAAAAATTGATTGCTCACGCAGACGATGGCCTCGTGCTTGCAGGCTGGAATCCGGGCGAAGGCCGTACATTGCCGCCGATGAGTCATGCTGCATTCAAAAAGGCTTGGCTGACATGGTTAAATACAGGCGCATTTGCCCCCGCTAAATAAGATATATCAGAAGGGTTAATCAATTAATTGAATTATATCGATTTGGTGTAAGGCATGAAAGAACTTATAGATATTGTTGCTGCATACGAAAGGGCTGTTAACGAAAATAAAAAAACAGCTTTGGCTACCGTGGTGCTCGTTGAAGGTTCAGCTTACCGCAGGGCCGGTGCAAGAATGCTGATCACCGAAGATGGACAATTGACCGGTGCTATAAGCGGCGGTTGCCTGGAAGGAGATGCTTTGCGAAAAGCCCGGATGGTGATTATGCAACAGCAACCGATGTTGGTTACCTATGACACAATGGATGATGATGATGCTAAACTTGGTGTTGGCCTGGGTTGTAATGGCATTATCCATATCCTGATAGAGCCAATAGATAACAAACAAATTAACCCAATAACCTTATTGAAAGCTGCCATAGCTTCAAACGGTTATTCTGTGTTGGTTACTTTATTTTCTATCGAGGACAGAAAGGGGCCACAACCGGGCTCCTGTTTATACCTGGGACGCGATCAAACCCTTCGCAACGGCTTGGATAATTTACCCTATAAAAATGAATTACTGGAAAATGCGAAAAACGTATTAGATAATCAGTGTTCTACCATAACCGTTTATCAAAGTTATACTGCGTTTGTGGAATGCGTTAAACCACTGATTTCATTGGTTATTATTGGTGCAGGTAATGACGCTATTCCTTTAACCAGGTTTGCAGCCATATTAGGCTGGAATACCACCCTCATTGACGGACGCCCCAATTATGCAACTGCCGAACGCTTTCCATCTGTTAAAAAAATACTGGTTACCAAACCAGTAAAAATATTAGGAGATTTGGAAATAAACGAATGGACGGCGTTTGTACTGATGACGCATAATTATAATTATGAGATCACTTTTCTGAAACAACTATTACCTTTACACCCTTCTTATATAAGAGTTTTAGGGCCTAAAAAGAAACTGGAGCGCATGCTTGACGAACTGGAGGAAAATGGAACCGTCATAACCGAACGTAACCTGGAAACAATTCATGGGCCAGTTGGGCTGGATATCGGTTCAGAAACTCCTGAAGAAATAGCGCTTTCTATTATCGCCGAAATAAAAGCGATATTTTCCAAAAGAAATGGCAAATCGCTAAAACATAAAATGACTGTTATACACAACATTTAATTTAAATGACAAGTCTCTTTATTCTTGCAGCAGGGGAATCAAGTAGATTGGCGGCAACCCAAACAAAACCTGGTGTTTCACGGCCGAACGCTGTTGCAACGCGTAATCTAATTTGGGTCAGAATCGAAATGTGAAAATATTATTGTTGTACTTGGTGCAAACTCTATGAAATAAACACAACAGACCTTTGCTAAATAGAGAAGTGGTTTGGAATGATGATTTTTAATATACAACGACGTATAGAATTGCTGTTCTGTGATTTTTGAATACCTCTAATTGATCTTTTTCGTTAAATAACTGAAAGTAAATGTTCCAACATTATGAAATCAGCTTATATATACGTCCGTGTAAGCACTGATGAACAAAAAAGAAGGGGCTACTCATTGCCCGAGCAAGAAGACCGGTTGCTGAAATACTGTGAAACACACAATATTGATGTTAAGGGGATCTACCGAGAGGACTTCTCTGCAAAAGATTTCAATCGACCAGAATGGAAGAAGCTAGTTTCCGAATTGAAAAAATTTAGGGCGAAGGAAGAAAACAACATCCTTTTCATCAAATGGGACAGGTTCAGCCGTAATATCCAGTATGCGTATGAGATGCTGGGTATCCTCAGAAAGCTCAATGTGTCGGCAATGGCCATCGACCAGCAGATAGACCTGTCCATTCCCGAGAGCTCTGTGATGTTGGCCATTTACCTTTCCGTCCCGGAGGCGGAAAACACGAGGCGTGCCATGAATACGTTGAACGGTATCAGAAAGGCCAAGGAGATGGGCAGGTATCCCAATAAGGCTCCTGTGGGATATGTGAATATGACATCATTGGATGGTCGTAAGATTATAGTGCCCAAACAGCCCGAAGGCGGCATCATAAGGTGGGTCTTTCGTCAGCTTGCGAAAAATATCTATAAGATCGGATGCTTAAGCAAAATGGCAGTGAACAAAGGCTTGAGAAGCACGCGCTCAAATTTTTCCAAGCTTATCCGTAACCCCGTGTACTGCGGCCTAATACCGCTGAAGCTTGGAAATGGGGAGATCGTGATGATAAAGGGCATCCACGAGCCACTGATACCGGAAGCCCTATTCTATGAGGTACAGGATATCATCAATACCAAAAGAAGGATAAGGACCATAAAGGTTGATTTCAGGTCAGCTTTTTTTCTTACCGGTTTCCTCGTCTGTCCGTTATGTTGCAGAAGGCTTACCGGGAGCTTTTCCCAAGGTAATACGCGTAAGTATGCGTATTATCACTGTCGGAGGGGTGTCGGGCAAGGGTCAGGGCAGATAAGCTAAATGACAGCTATAGAGACCAGCTCCAGAAATTGGAACTGTCGGAAATGGCAAGTAATCTATTCGGTACCATTCTTGCAGACTGGAATGTGGATACACAGAAGGTAGAGTTTCTTTATGAAAGGCAGGCGCTTCGACGTCAGTTAGGCGAGCAGGAGATAATACTTTCCAGAGCGAGAAAACTGTTCGTGGAGAACATATTGAAATATGACGACTATAGCGAGATGAAAAGTGAATTTCGGAGGATTACTGACGGTATAAGGAAGGAACTTTGTAGTGTTGCCGTCAAGCTAAGGACCATCGAAGAACAGCAGAAGCTTGACCTCAGATCCTCGATTGATATATTTAGAGCCTTTGAAAGTCTCGATACGGCCGATAAAAAGCAGTTGGTCAGCTTTTTTCCTCCAGTAGATATAGACCTAAAGAAAAGCGAGGTCTATATTGGGCATAATGTTGCGCTTTCAAGGATATTGGTTTGTAAACAGGATAATAGGAAAACAGATGGAGTTTATAGATGGGAAGGTTTCCAGTAGGAAGGCAATTGCGTTGCTTGCTAGAAACGGTATAGAGGTTAATGACGAAGAGGCTGCGGTAATACTGAATTTTTTATATCTCATGGCCAAGATCCATAACAGAAAAATGGCTTTGAAAGATACTGAGATCCCTAAGGAAAAGTTGAACTAGTCAAATATTTACTTGGGGTAGCCTATATAGTTTTTTTAGACCCAAATTTGTTTTGGTATGCGTCAACTGGTTGGAAAATGTCGAACCGGTAATGGGAGGGCTGCAACTAATTGTTGCATAGTGATTTATGGGTGTAAAAAAAGGAAACAACAAAGATATGCTGTTTCCTTATGGTAGCGGGGAGCAGGATCGAACTGCCGACCTTAGGGTTATGAATCCTACGCTCTAACCATCTGAGCTACCCCGCCGTTTTTATGTATCTGACTCTTTTTGTGGTTAGTAAAAAGAGTGGCCTTGCTGTTAAAACAAGTGGCCGTCCCTAAAAAGGTTTGCAAATATAGCAGAAATTCGTTTTCTTTAGAAAAAATGTTTCATTTTTACTTTTGTTCCTCTTTTTTTAAGTGTAAACCGAATGTCTGAAAAGAAAAAATTTACCATTGAGTACGAGATAAAGTCATCTCCGCGTATCCTGTTCAGCTTCTTAAGCGAGCCTAACGGCTTGTCTCAATGGTTTGCCGATGAGGTTAATATCCGTGACCATGTTTATACTTTTACATGGGATGACGAATCGCAAAAAGCCAAACTTTGCTCAGTTAAGGAAAACAAATCCGTACGTTTTAAATGGCTCGACGATGATGCGCAGTATTATTTTGAAATGGAAATACTGCAGGATGAGCTCACCAATGATGTAGCTCTTGCCGTTACTGATTTCGCTACTGAAGAAACTATTATAGAGCGAAAGCAGATCTGGGATAACTCTATCGATTACCTTATAAGTGTATTGGGCGCCTGATAAAACTTTATTTTAGCTAATTTTGTACGCAGAACAGTTTTTGCACGTTAATGGGTTTTAACGGTGCGGCTAACTGGTTTTGCCCCTGTTAATTGCAAATAGCACTAATGAAGAAGATCCACCTGTTACTCCTTAAATCATTTATAAGGCCTTTTTTGGTTACGCTTTTCATCGTGATGTTTGTATTGCTGATGTTGTTTTTGTTTAAATACATTGACGACCTCATAGGCAAAGGTTTTGCCTGGTACACTATACTGGAGCTCATGATGTATAATTCGGCCACCAATGTGGCTATGGCGCTTCCGCTTTCGGTGTTGCTCTCCACCATCATGACTTATGGCTCTCTTGGCGAAAATTACGAGCTGGTAGCAATTAAGGCAGCTGGTATCTCTTTACGGCGCGCCATGTACCCCATGATCGTTGTTGTTACTGTACTGAGCGTGGCTGCATTCTTTTTTTCTGATTATATGCTGCCGGTGGCTAACCTTAAATACTTCTCGCTGTTGTATGATGCCCGTAAACAGAAATCGGCCGATTTGTTGCCCGAGGGAGTGTTCAGTACAAGTTTCCCTGATTATACCATTCGTGTAAAGCGTAAAGATCCCGATGGTCAGCGTTTGTACGATATCATGATCTATAAAAAAGGCCCGAACGGTGATAACAACAACTCGGTGATCCTGGCGCGTGAAGGTACCATGTTCCGTACCATGGGCGATAAATACCTGGTTTTACGTTTAAAAGATGGTGTGAGGTATGAGGAATCGGCGCCTGAAAACGCCAGTTATAATGCAAGGCAGCGCCTTGTGCGTCAGCGTTTTAAGGAAACCGAAACCAAGTTTGATCTGTCGGGAATGAGGTTTAACCGTACTAACGAAAGCGAGTTTAAAACAGCGTCGCAAATGATGAACATCAAGCAATTAACACATTATCTTGATTCGTCGCAGCGATCGGTTGACAGCAATGTTATGGTAAACTATAAACTGGTAACGCCATATATCAAATACTATTCAATACCCAGCCAGTCAAAGGTTATAAAAAAGTACATCGAGTTTGATCCTAAAAAAGATGCTTTTCAGGGGCTTACTTTATCGCAGCAGCAAATGAGTCTCAGCAGTGCCGCATCGGAGGTAAGGTCTATTAAAGATGTGATCAGGAACCGGAGCGACAGATATAAAGGCGATTCGGAAAACATCCGCAGGTATTTTGTAGAATATCAGAAGAAATATAACCTTTCGGTAGCTTGCCTGGTGTTGTTTTTAATTGGCGCGCCGCTGGGTTCTATCATCCGCAAAGGCGGCCTGGGTTTGCCGGTAGTAGTTTCAGTTATTTTTTTCCTTATCTACTATATCATCACCACCATTGGCGAAAAATCAGTTAAGGGCGGCGATATTAACAAGTACCTGGGTATGTGGATCTCCATTATCACGCTGCTGCCCATTGGCTTGTTCCTCTCGTATAAAGCAGCTACCGATTCGGCCTTGTTTGATATGGAGCTTTATAAACGCTTTGTGAACCGCATGGCAGCAAAATTTAAACCCAAGGCAACCCGCCACACTCATTAACGGTATATTTAATAAACGCCATAGTATAGAAGCATTATCATTTTACACAACGCCGACCCAAGTCATGGTAATATGCGTTAAATTTGATTTAGATTAAACAAGCGTTTAAACCCCACTCAATAAGCAAAGTATATAATGTTAAACACCATACAAGAAGCGATTGAAGAAATCAAAGCCGGTAAAACAATTATCGTAGTTGATGACGAAGATCGTGAAAACGAAGGCGACTTTTTAACGGCCGCCCGCAATGCCACCCCCGAAACAATTAACTTCATGGTTCGTCATGGCCGCGGCCTGGTTTGCGCCCCTATTACGGCACAGCGGGCACGTGAACTTGATTTGATGCCCATGGTAAGCCACAATACCACATCACACGAAACTAATTTTACAGTTTCTGTTGATTTGCTTGGTCATGGCTGTACTACCGGTATTTCTGCAAGCGACAGGTCAAAAACCACCCTTGCGCTCATCGATCCGGCTACTAAGCCCGAAGACCTGGGCCGTCCGGGGCATATTTTCCCACTCATAGCTAAAGATGGCGGCGTGTTGCGCCGTACCGGGCATACCGAAGCTGCTATTGACCTGGCTGTTTTAGCCGGCCTGGAACCTGCAGGTGTTATCTGCGAGATTATGAAGGAAGACGGCGAAATGGCCCGTTTGCCCGATTTGCTGGAGATAGCCAAAGAATTTAACCTTAAAATAGTATCGATAAAAGACCTTATCGCTTACCGTTTGGAGCATGAATCGATGGTAAAACGTGAGGTTGCTGTTAAAATGCCTACCGAATGGGGCGATTTTGATATGATAGCTTACACCCAGGTTGATACCGGCGAAAATCATCTTGCCCTGGTAAAAGGTACCTGGGAGCCTGGTGAGCCTATCCTGGTTCGCGTACATAGCTCATGCATGACAGGTGATATTTTCGGCTCATGCCGTTGCGACTGCGGTCCGCAATTACATAAAGCTATGGAAATGATCAGCAAGGAGGGTAAGGGCGCTATTGTTTATATGAACCAGGAGGGAAGGGGCATTGGCCTTATCAATAAATTAAGGGCTTATCATTTGCAGGAAAACGGTTACGATACTGTTGATGCCAACTTAAAGTTAGGCTTTAAAATGGATCAGCGCGATTATGGTATCGGTGCACAGATCCTGCGCAGCCTGGGCATTAGCAAAATGCGTTTGATGAGCAACAACCCTAAAAAACGCGCAGGCCTTATCGGCTACGGTTTGGAGGTGGTTGAAAATGTGCCTATCGAAATTGCATCAAACCCGCACAACGAGGCTTACCTGCGTACCAAACGCGACAGGATGGATCACGCCATTATGCGCGATCACTGATCATTGAGCTAAAAGCAGAAGGCTGAAAGCCGAAAGCGAAATAGATGATTTACACTAAAGGCTTAAAGCGATCTGCTTTAAGCCTTTAGTTTTTAATGTATTCGTCGAGAAGCTTTTGGCTTTAAGCTTTAAGCCTTCGGCTTTACTGATCTTCATCCTCATCGGGCTTTGTAGCCGGTGTTGTAGTTGATGTTGGTATTGGGGCGGGGTTAACCGGTGCGGTTTTGCGGCGGCCCTGCCTGAATATATTCCGGATAAACTCACCAAAAGTGTCAAAATCGCGCTGGTAAACTAAACCGAATCCGTTTACATATTGTGGTGCCAGCACATCAGTAAGGCTGCTTAGTGTTACGTTGTTTAATGCCCTGTATGAGTAGCGTGCTGTCAAATTGCCGTCACGGCGTATTTTATACAGTGCTTCAAAGTCTTTGGTAAGGTTATTAAAGCGCTGGTTAAACAGGTTACTGTTATTGTTATTAAAAATATCGTTTGAGCCGTTGTTGCTAAATAAGCTTCCGTTAAATGATAACCTGCTATCAAAAAAACGCAGCGAAGCACTGGCTTCGTTAAAGGAGCGGATGCTTAAATCGAAATTTTTGATGTTTGATTGCGATATCAGGCTGTTAAGCTTGTTAAACGCAAACTCGCTCACCGCTTCGCCTGCTGTACCCAGCACCTGGTTGGTTAGATTGTTGCTGTTTGATGTAAAGTTACGGCGCACAATAATACTGATAGCCTGCTGACTCCTGTTATTGGCATCGGCAAGATAAGTTGCCAAATCGTCCTTAACTGATGGATCAGTAGGGAAGTTAAAGTCAAAATCAATATTAGGCTGTAGTAGTGATTTGGTAAGGATTAATTCGGCCTGTACCAGCGTTTGTTGCCCCGAGGTAGGGGTTTGTAAACCCGCTGCTGTATATAACGGCGCTTTGCTGGTACGTACCTCATAGAGGGCCTTAAGGTTGATCTCCGCATTTGATGGGTTCCCTGTCCACCTGATGGTACCGCCCTGACTTACCGTAAAGTTTTTACTGATAAAGTTTTTGGCAGTAAACTCAAACTTACCCGATGATATCAGGAAGTCGCCGTACATTTCAAAATCGCCCAGGCTGTTGATATTCAGCTTTAAATTACGGGCAACACCGCTGCCTTCCAACTGGCCGTAGTCAGTAGCTATTTTTACAATGGTTTTTTCGTCGGCGCTTAAATCAAAGTTTAGGGTAACGCCATTAAAAGCGCGCGTTTTAGGCGCAACTTTGGCAGTATCACTGTGGCTCACAAATTTAATGAAGTCGTAATCGTTGGCGGTAGATGAGGTATTGAGCGGGATATTGAAAACAGTACCGGCATTAGTGCTGGCGGTAATATCTATTTTCATGTTATCAACCGGGCCGTTGAAGTTAAACGTGCCTGTGCCATAAGCCGTACCAAAATAAAGGTGATTGTCTTTAAATGTGGTATTCAGGGCCATCAGGTTATCGGCTTTAAGACTTACATTAATATCCGGGTTCGAAAGGTTATTCAAATTAACGGTACCATTGGCGGTTCCGGTACCTTTGTGAATATCCTTCAAAACCATGTCCTTAATACTGATAACACTGTTGTTAACATCCAATTTGTTATTAACCGTATAGGCTGTTTTTAAATAGTTAACAGTAAGGCCGGTGTTAACAAGGGTAACGGTGCCATTAAGCTGCGGGTTTGATGGTTTGCCGGTAAGCTTCAGGTCGGTTGATACATGCCCCTTTACGTTAGAAACAAGGTCTTTAATAAAGGGCTCAAATATGATGGCCTCTGTTTGGTTCATCTTGATATCAAAATCAAGGTTGTCATCGGTTTCCTTACCAAACGAATATGTACCGCCAATATTCATGGTTTCCAGGCCGCGGTTAATGATATTCATGTTAATATCGGCCTGTTTCCGGTCGTTACCAAGGGTAGTAAGCAGTTTCACATTACCCACCAGCGTTTTGTTCATGGTAAGCGAATCGATAGTTAAGTGCGAATCGAGCCCCGGAGATTTGAGTACCGAAGTCATTTTAACATCGCCATTTAAATAACCATGCAGGTATACCCCTGATGTGCGCGTAAGCTGGTTAAGGGTACGCATATTAAACTTTTGGAACGAGAGCTTCAGCTGATCGGCAGGGTTGTCGGATATAAACCCGTCGATAAATACTTTTTGCGCCCCGTTGGAAAGCTCAAAGCCCGATACCTGCGTTTTGCCATCCAATAAACGGATGCGTACCTGTTCCTGAATCTTCCATTTCTCTTTTTCCAAAATCACATCCGATGGCAGCAGTTTTAATTTGGCTGTAGTATCGCGGCCAAATTCAACCAGGCCGTAAAGATCCAGCTGGTTAACTGCGTTTTTATCAGAGAGCTTAACGTTAAAGTTAAGGCTGTCGTTTTTCAGGAAGTTAGTAATGTTGATATCCTTGATAAAAAGGCTGTCGGTAAGGTCGACCCGCTTCAGAGATAAGTTGAGGCCGAGCATACTTTCGGTGGTGTTTTCATCGATAATGAAATCATGGAAAACGGTTTTGCCATATTTAAGCGTTTTGATATAACCAGATAGCGTAGCCGTTTTCTTTTCCGAATTAAATTGCCCCACAAAAGTTCCCTGGTCGGGGATTTTCAAATCGGGCAGGAATATCGCTGTAAGCGGATCGAGGTTTTTCAGGCTCAGGTTAAAATCAAATTCCTCGGGCTTGGGCGGTACTATGGTTGTTTTTATAGATGGAATATACTTTTTAACAATGGTTTTAAAGTACGATGGCAGGGTAGCCAGGTCATATTTGCCCTTGATGCTGCCATCGGCAAAATCAGATTTTAAAGCGATGGTGCGGTTATTACCAGTGCCTTCGGCCGATAAGTATAATGAATCAACTACATAGTTATTCCGCGGATCAACCACCCTCGCAGGCGAAAATAGGATGTTGCCCTGCAAATTGGCGAGATCATCACCTTTAAACTGGGTTTTGAGCTGTGTGCTTACGGTTAAGGTATCTTTGGTGAAGCCAAGCTTATTCAGGTTAGCTTCTTTGATATCAGCGGTAAGGTCATAGGTAGGCAGAGGCGCACCGAGATTAACTTTACCTTTAAGGTCAAGCTTAACATTCCTGTCGTTTATAGTAATATGCGCATTAGCCAGCCTGTTTATAAAACTGCCGTTAAGCGTAAGCTTGTTGTAGGTGTATTTATTATAAGTGATGGAAGCAATTTTTGCATCCACTTTTTCGGTAAGGCTTTTCAGCGCATCGCCGCTGCCTTGTATGTTTGAGGTAAAGGTAGCCCTGCCAAGGTCGCTTTGATCAAGAAGGGTACCCAGGTCAAAAGCATAGGCATTGATCCTTCCGCTATAACTTGGGCGGCTGTTTTTGTCAATTTTAAGGTTGATATCAGAATCAAAACGACCGAGCGCTGTTTTAAAAACACCATAAGCTACAAAATCATTTTGCGACCCGGTAAACCTGCCGGTAAAATTAAAATTACCGAATTTGGAAAGAATAGCCGGGGCTTTTTCCGTCGGCGTTCCCGAAAAATGGCTGATCAGGTAATCAAGGTCTTTTTTGTTGGAGGCTACCTGCTCAAATTTCAGCTCGAGGAAAGCGTTATCCCAATCGGTAAGATTATGCAGGTTGAAATCACCCTTAACAAAAGTTGCCTGTCCACCGGTGATGGTCACTTTTTTGGCTTTAAGATTGTTTACATAACCTTTAGCCTGCCCGTCGATCCCCAGATCAAAGCTTACCTTTTTTAGCGC
Source organism: Mucilaginibacter angelicae (assembly GCF_042434235.1). Taxonomy (NCBI): domain Bacteria; kingdom Pseudomonadati; phylum Bacteroidota; class Sphingobacteriia; order Sphingobacteriales; family Sphingobacteriaceae; genus Mucilaginibacter; species Mucilaginibacter angelicae. The sequence goes on from NZ_JBHLTS010000077.1 coordinate 223,553, forward strand.
GCTGGTAAAGTAGGCAATATCAGATGATGAAATACGCGACGATTTAAAGTTGGCATCCATATGCACCTTATTTTCAAAATCATCAAAATCATCAAATGATTTAAACTTCATCCAAAAATAATCCTTCAGGTCTGATCTCGGCGTTTGAATAGCCAGGTGCTTCAGCATGATCTGGTTTGTATCAATTGTAGCATCCGATGCAAAATGTTTTACCGTAAATCCGCTTTTTTCGTGCAGGCTCAGGCTTTTGATATTGCCTTTAAACAGGTGGTTTTTAATATCCATTCCCTGTATCTCCGTGCTGAAATGCTGTACGTCCAAATCGTTAAAGTTAACGCCTGCTATTACCGTATCCCTCAAACTGTTTTTATACTTGAAATGGAAATTATTGATGGCGATGGTGCCGAAATTCAGCGTCCATGGTTTGCTTGCAGGTGTTTTGGCGGTATCGCCCGAGTTAAAATAATCTATAACAAACTGCAGGTTGGTAGTACTGTCCTTTTGTTTTTTGAGGTAGAAGGAACCATTATCCAGTTCGATATTGGCAAAATTGATGGTGCGGCGCTTAATACTGCTGAAAAGGTGAAAATCCTCAATATCAACAGCCAGGTTAGGCGTGCTTAATATGGTGTCCTGCTTCTTATCTAAAATATAAAGCCCCTCAATTACTACCGAGCTGAACGGTCTGATGTAAAGATATCGGATCCCTACTTTGGTGTGCAGTTCGCCGGCAAGGTAAGCCGCTGCTTTTTTTGCCGCCCAGGTTTGTACCGGCTTAAACTGAAACGTGAGTAAAAGTATGCTCAATGTCAATAAAATGAACAATACCAGGCCCAGGAATATTTTGAATACTTTTTTAATAACTTTGCCTTTTATAACTAATTAATGATTTAGTGAATTATTGATTTAGCGAATTGTTTACTATCCCTCTACAATTTGGCAGATAGATAGTTTGCCGCTAATTAATAAATCCCTAATTCACTAAATCAGTAAATCAATAATTAAAACAAACGTGCCTGTAATTTTAGGAATCGAATCATCATGTGATGAAACCTCAGCTTCGGTTTGTGTTGATGGCGTGATCATGAGCAATGTTATTGCCAATCAAACCATACACGAGGCCTATGGAGGCGTGGTCCCGGAGTTAGCCTCAAGGGTTCATCAGCAAAATATTGTTCCGGCTGTTCAGCAGGCATTATTGAACGCAAAAGTAAGCAAAAATGATATTGATGCGGTAGCTTTTACACGCGGTCCCGGACTTTTAGGCTCTCTTTTAGTGGGAGTTTCATTTGCCAAGGCTTTTGCCTTAGCTAAAAAGATCCCGCTTATTGATATTAACCATATGCAGGCCCATATCCTGGCACATTTTATTGGCGATAAAAATCCGTCGTTCCCTTTTCTTTGCCTTACCGTATCGGGCGGGCATACGCAAATTGTGCTGGTGAAAGATTATTTTGATATGGAGATCATAGGGCAAACCCTTGATGATGCTGCCGGCGAAGCTATGGATAAAACCAGTAAAATTTTAGGCTTGCCTTATCCCGGCGGACCGCTTATTGACAAGTACGCACGCCAGGGTAACCCCGATGCCTATAAGTTCCCCGAACCGCAGATACCAGGATATGATTTTAGCTTTAGCGGGTTAAAAACTTCTATCCTGTATTTTATCCGCGATAACGTGGCTCAGAACCCTGATTTTGTTAGCCAGAATATGGCTGATATTTGCGCATCTGTTGAAAAACGGATTGCCACTATTTTGCTTAATAAACTGCAAAAAGCAGCGCAGGCATATGGCATAAAAGATATAGCTTTGGCGGGTGGTGTATCGGCTAATACGGGCTTAAGGTTAGGGCTGCAGGCCATGGCCGAACAAAAGGGGTGGAACAGCTTTATCCCTAAAATGGAATATTGCACTGATAATGCCGCCATGATAGCCATAGCCGGGTATCACAAATACCTGAAAGGCGAATTTATAGGGCAGGACGTTGCCCCGATGGCGAGGATGGCGTTTGCCCCCCAGCCCCCTAAAGGGGGAGCTATGGCGGAATAGCTTAAATATAGAATTACACTAAATAACACATTAACATTCCCCCTTTAGGGGGTAGGGGGCTCATATGAACGCATCCGGATATATATTTTACGCGATTTTTGTTATCCCACTTATCGCATTTTTAGTTTGGCTTATACGCCAGGACAAGCGCAAAGGTAAAATAGGCCTTGTAGTACTGGCTGCGATGGTTATTGGTGTGCTGATTTACGTATACCTTAACCGCGACGCTTTGAATGGTGTAAGGCCTTAAGAAAGAAGAAGCCTGTTTATTGCTAAGCGGTTTAACCATTGGCTATCATTTCTTCATATTCTTTGATCAGCTTTTTGGTAGCCCTTGCAAGGTAAGCCGTTATTAACAATTGCTTCAGATCGCCGGGCGATACAGTTTCGAGCCGTACCAGCATGTATTTATAATTTTGATAATGCGGGGTAATGAAAAAGGTATGGGGGTCAAGCGCAATCCATTTTTCACGCTCGGTGGTGTGTATTGCCAGTAACTCGTGCTTCTCCTTTATGTTACAGAAAATCTTATTGTTAACATAAAAAGCAGGATCATCAAAGCACATTTTATGGATAACACCTGGCAGCGGCAATAGTGTGCCTTTCAAAAACTGTAAAAATACATGCATATCGGTAGCCATACTTAAAGTTAATAAGTTTTCTTTATGGCAAACAATAAAACAGTAATTTCGGGTTCAAAACAGCATTGGCCATGAACAGCAGCACCCTCCGGAAACTTTACGGCAATATCGATATCTATTTGTTCGATCAGTTATTGAAAGGGCGTTTTGACGGTTGCCGTACCATACTTGATGCCGGTTGCGGCAGCGGGCGAAACATAGCTTATTTTTTGCAAAACGGTTTCAAAGTTTACGGTATTGATCAAAGCGAACATGCCGTTGAACTGGCTAAACGACTATCTGCCGATCTGTGCGCTGAGCATTCTCCCGATAATTTCAAACTGGCTGCTGTTGAGTCCCTGCCTTTTGATGACGGACAGTTTGACCTGGTAATTTGCAGCGCAGTATTGCACTTTGCCAATGATGCCGAACATTTTGACAGTATGCTACGCTCGTTATGGCGCGTACTGAAGCCGGGCGGCTATTTTTTTTCAAGGCTGGCATCGGATATCGGTATCGAAACATTGGTACAGCCTTTGGGTAACTACCGCTACCTGCTGCCCGACGGCTCCGAGCGTTTCCTGGTAAACGAAGAGATCCTGCTTGAATATACCCGCGAACTGGGTGCCCAACTTTATGAACCTATAAAAACCACCAACGTACAAAACCTGCGCTGTATGACAACCTGGTGTATGCAAAAAATATGAATCAATTCGTGAATAGGTTTGGCGATACTATCGCCAATTTTTGGGATAAGGGAGCTTCCGAAGCTGAAAAGCAAAAAACCATTACCGATATATTAGCATATGCCAATCTAAATCCGCAGAAATTCAAAGCGGAACTTAGGGAGGTGTTATTTAACCCCGAATTAGACCCACTGTCTGTTGTATTAGAGGCTTTATCAAAAGACACAGATACCTGGGGAGATTTTTTTGTGCAGGTACTGGATGATATTTTCGATGCCGCCTACGCAACGGATAAAGCCGATGGGATCTTATTTAACCTTGCTGAATTTTATTATATTGAAAATGATACCAGGCCATTTGTGCAAAAAATAGCTGATAGGTTACTAAAAGAGCTCGACTCGCCAAGGGTTGATATCAGGATTGAGGTAATTAAAAATATAACAGGCTATTTGTTAAATTCATCTGTCAAAAATAAGCTTGCCATAACCAATAGATTAATAGATAAATTGGATGATGACAACTGGAAAGTAAGGTGTGTTACTTTTCAATATCTCGCGGCCGAAAACTTGTTGCCGCAAGGTGCAAAACTAAAGCTGTCAGATAAACTGTTAGGGTTTTTAGTTGGCCATCCCTAATTCAAGTTTTGGTAAAAAAGGCATTGTTATCCTTCCTCTTCTTTTTTCTCGTCTACGTCATTTTCCCTTTCATCGATACAATATCGCTATGTATCGATACACTAAGTGTTAACAACAATTTCGCCCGAAATATTTGCGTTAAGCCTTCAATAATGGTTTGAACAACAATTATTATTTAACGCTTAACACACATTTTATGATCATTCTGCTTTGCGGGTTATCCGGATCCGGGAAAACCACCCTTGCCCAAAATGTTAAAATACGGCTGTCTGATACCGATATCCCTATTGAGATTATTGATGCTGATATATACCGTCAAAAGCTGTTCCCCAATTTGGGTTACACCAAGGAAGACCGTTTTGAAAATATCCGCAGGCTTGGTTTTATTGCCAATAAATTATCAGGCCATGGCGTGTTGACTATCATCAGTGCTATAAACCCATATGATGTTATCCGCCGCGAATTGATAGCAACTTATCCGGATGTGAGGCTGATCCACATTGATTGCCCTGTTAAAACGCTGATGCAAAGAGATACCAAAGGCCTTTACAGGCGTGCATTATTACCCGAAGGGCATCCTGACAAGATAACTAATTTAAGCGGCGTTAATGATCCTTTCCAGATCCCCTCTTCGCCCGATCTGTATATCAATACCCATATTACAAAGCAGGAAGATGCTACAGAAATGTTAGCAGGCTTTATTCTTGAAAACTATCAGCAGGCACAAATCAAACAGCTGTACCAAACCGGCCGTTATTAACGAAACCATGATCAATACTACAGTCAAATTCAGTCCCAGGCAAACATTAATTATTGCCGGCATGCACCGTTCAGGCACATCGCTTGTAACCAATTGGTTAAGTCACTGCGGCCTGCAAATTGGAGAACGCCTTTGTGGCAGCGGTACAGGTAATATTGATGGCCATTTTGAAGATCTTGAATTTTTAAAGCTGCATGAAGAGATCCTTGATCGCAACAGTCTTGAAACATCAGGGTTAATTGATACAAAAGATATTGAGGTGCCGCTTTACCAGCTCGAGAAGCTGAAGGCTGTTATAGGTATTAAACAGCAGCTTTATGAGCAATGGGCCTGGAAGGATCCGCGTACCTGTTTGTTTTTGGATACCTATGCAAAGCTGCTGCCCGGTGCCAGGTACCTCGTGGTTTTGCGTAACTATCAGTCGGTAGTTAGTTCATTGCTCAGGCGCGACTTTGCCGCCATCGATCAGAAATACATGGCCCGTAAATATATTCAACGCCTGATGTGGGCTTATTTCAGGCGGCCCCGCAGGTTGAAGGCATATTACCATGATCATGCCGAAAACTATTTAAAAGTATGGATCAGTTATAACGAGGAGATCCTGCATACACTTAAAAAACTGAACCCTGACGATTACCTGGTAATTAATTATTCGCAATTACTTGAAAACGATAGTGAGGTATTTTCGTTTTTAACCGGTACGTGGAAGTTTGCACTCAATTATTTTGATTTTAAAGATGTTTACAAGCAGGAACTGATGAACAAGGCAGATGATATCAGCGATTTTGTTACCGATAAAGTACTGCTGATAAAGGCAACCTACCTGCTTAAACGCTTGGGCAGCTTTATGCGGGGGAGTGAAAGCTTTCCGGGAAAGGAAGAGTAGTTTTTCCGTCTGTAGCAAAGCCGGGGGCTTGATATTGTGGTGAAAATTCGTTATATTATAGTATGAATATTATAACAGAATTTTACAAACAGGGCCTGGAACACTGGCCCAAAACGGGGCAGCACATCCTTGCCCATCAAACAAACGAAGAAATTGTAGTTTACCAGGCCTACAAAAAGAGCATTGCCCGCTTCGTTGCCGAAAATCAATTTTTGGGCGGGAATGAATACAGCTACAACCGCATGTCGTGGATTAAGCCTAATTTTTTGTGGATGATGTACCGTTGTGGCTGGGCCGAAAAGGAAAACCAGGAAAGTGTGCTGGCTTTATGGATCAGCAAAAAAGATTTTGAGGCTATTTTAAACGAAGCCGTGATCTCGTCCTTTAATTCCCAATATCATGATAACCATGAACAATGGCGTGCCGATCTCGACCGGAAAGAAGTGCGCCTGCAATGGGATCCCGATCACGACCCTTACGGTCATAAAACAGAACGCCGCGCCATACAATTAGGCCTAAAAGGCAGTATGCTTGAAAACTTCGGCAAAAAACAAATTACCCGCATTGAGGATATTACCGATTTTGTTAAACAGCAAAAACAATTGCTGGATAATGGCCGGCTTGATGAACTGCAGCTGCCGGTTGAAAGGGTATACAGAACAACCGATGAAGCTTTGTATAAGCGCGTAAGAATAGGTTAACAAGTGCCGAGTATCTGCCTAACGATCTTTTGGGAAACCTCACCCCGGTTTCCATCAAACCTTATTGAAATGATCAGCCTTTAAGCCCTCCTGTAATTTATCTTTCCTCCTCAATTTAATCCAAACCCGCTTCCCGGTTACTTAAGTTTACTCCTTGTTGTGTTCAAAACCCTCAAGCGATTTAGTGACAATATCTATAATGTTTAGATTCTCTTTATCTGTGAGATAGGATCTGATTCAAAACCTTATTTGTAATTAATCTAAATAAATATAACTTTGCGCCCAAACCCGGGCTTGCGGTGGCCAAACTTTGTGGCCCGGATTAATTTAATGCTGATCCTTTAATCAATTTATTATTTAAGTAAAATATGCATTTTACACCTACCCCTATTTACGCTTTCGGCAGGCCTGTCTTAATGAGCGTTCCATTAAACTTTAAAAATAATTTCAATAAAGCTTTAACCTGTTTGTTAATGTTGCTGCTGTTAAATGTTAGCGCAAATGCACAAACTACCACGGGGAATATAAAAGGCACCGTAAAAACATCCGACGGTAAGGCTGCCGAGTTTGTGAACATCACCCTTATTGAAACCGGCCAGGGGGCAACTGCATCACAAAGCGGGCATTATACTATTAAAAACATTAAGCCGGGTACTTATACGCTTGTTGCCAGTTTTGTTGGCTTGCAAACCCAAACCAAACAGGTAACCGTTATTGCCGGTGAAACTGTTACCACCAACTTTGTTTTAACCGAAGGCGGCAAGGAGCTGCAGGAAGTTTACGTAAAAAGCGCCAAGCATAACAAGTTCCTGAAAAAGGAAACGGAGGATGTTGCCCGTCTGCCCTTAAAAAATCTGGAGAACCCGCAGGTTTACAGCGTAGTGACCAGCGAGCTGATGAAGGAGCAAATAGTAACCAGCTATGTAGATGGCTTTAAAAATATTCCGGGTGCCGGCGTGCCTTTAGTATATAACAACGGACGAACAACCTTATTATCGCGTGGCTTTGTTACGGCCAATTTTGTGCGTAACAGTGTTGCTGGTTATAACTTTAATAGTGTCGACCCTGCCGATATTGAAAAGGTTGAAGCTATTAAAGGTCCGTCGGGTACTTTATTTAACAGCAGTTTGGCCTCATTCGGCGGGCTTTTTAATCGCGTTACCAAAAAGCCGTTTGATAGTACCCGTACCGAGATCAGCTACCAAACAGGAAGCTTTGACCTGAACAGGCTTACTGCCGATGTAAACATCCCGCTCAATAAGGAAAAAACGGTATTGTTCCGCATTAATACCGCTTTACACAATGAAAAAAGTTTCCAGGATGCGGGTTTTTACCGTGGTGTTTTTGTGGCCCCGAGCTTAACTTATATTGTTAACGACCGTTTATCTGTTGAGGTTGATGCCGAGATTGGCAATTTCAATGCTACATCAGCCTATCGTCTTGCTCCTGATCCCAAAGGCGGAATCAATAATATTAAGGACCTGGACATCGATTATAAACGTTCTTTTGGTAACAACAGCCTCGATTACCTGAGCCGGCAGTTAGATATTTACGCGCTGGTTAATTACAAAATTTCCACCACCTGGAAATCGCAAACCATGTTTAACAAAACCTATTCAACTACCAAAGGTTATGTTACGCAGCTTAGCCTTGCCAAAGATTCTCTGAAGCAACAGGCCACAAAGCAGGATTACCCTTACTACATTACCAATATCCAGCAAAATTTTATAGGCGATTTCAAAATCGGGCATTTTCGTAACCGTGTTGTTGCCGGCATTGAATACTATAATCAAAAAAGCAACTGGACTAACTACACTGTAATATTACCTAATATCAATTACAAAAATCCAGGCGCAGCTTACAATAATTTCAATGCCGATAAAGTATCGGCCCTTGTTGCCGCTTTGCCTGCAAATGCTAACTCGTATGTTCAAAATAATCAAAGCTCATACGCAGCCTATGTTTCAGATGTGTTTAACATTACCGACAGGTTGAACGCTATGGCCAGTATCCGGATAGACAGGTTTGATAACAAAGGCGCTTACACGCCCGCCGACGGGAAAACAACCGGAAATTTTAAACAAACAGCCTGGTCGCCTAAGTTTGGTTTGGTTTATCAGCTGGTAAAAGATCAGGTATCACTGTTTGGAAACTATATGAACGGCTTTAATAATGCTACCCCTACAGCCACAAGTTTTGATAACTCAACTTTTAAGCCCCAATATGCCAATCAATGGGAAGGTGGTGTAAAGGCTGATATCTGGGATCATAAGATAAGTGCGACAGTTAGCTACTATAATATTTCTGTAACTAATACTATAATGGATGATCCTGCACATCCCGGATTTATAACGCAGGCCGGTACACAATTAAGTAAAGGCATTGAAGCCGAAGTTATCGCCAACCCCTTTGAAGGGTTTAACATTATTGGCGGTTTTGCATATAACGATAGCAAAATTACTAAAGCGGCACCGAAAACGAATATAGAAGGTTTGCGCCCTGCAAATTCAGGCCCGGCAAGGTTGGCTAACTTATGGTTGAGTTACCGCATCATGCATGGTGAAATCAAAGGTTTAGGTTTTGGTGTAGGCGGTAACTACGGAAGTGATTCATACCAAACCAATACCACAGTATTTAAATTTACCATACCATCGTATACCACAGTTGACGCTACTGTGTTTTATGACCGCCCGAAATACCGTTTAGGGTTTAAGCTGGATAACCTGACCAACGAAAAATACTGGTCGTTCCGTTTGGCACCTCAAAACCCAACCCGCGGCACTTTAAGCTTGAGCCTTAAGTTTTAAAAAAACATAGTAAAAGCAAATGGCTTACCTCATTTACGGGTAGGCCATTTTTATATAATTCTATTAATCAATTTATGAGCTTTTTGCTTTCATCTAATTATTCAAAGCAAGGTCTTTTAATCCCCATTCCTGCATTACATTAATTACCGGCATCAGCGATAATCCCTGTTCGGTAAGTTCATATTCAACCCTTGGTGGCACTTCCGCAAAAACGGTTCGTTTCAATATCCCGTCTTCCTCCAGTTCGCGCAGCTGGGTTACCAGCATTTGCTTGCTGATAAGTGGCAGCGCCTTTTGCAACTTACTAAAGCGGTTAAGTTTTTTGCTGATGGCATAAATGACCAGTATTTTCCAGGTACCGCCTATTTTGTTCATACAATGGGTTACCGGGCAATTATATGGGTTGAAATCTTTGTTTTTTCGCTTGCTTTCCATTAGTCTGAAAAATCATACTAAGCCTTTATTTTATGACTACTTGTATTTAACATACAAAGCTAACAACTTTGATATAAAACAAACAGTTACATGATGACAGCAGAACAGATCAAAAAATTTATCCAGGGTGGCGAATGGAAAAATATAGCCCCCGAAGTACGCCCCAGCATTATCAAAAACGCTGCTGGTGATATTCAGCCCTTTTACCTTACCCGTGTATTTAAATATACACCTAATGATGTATTTGAATGCACCGTAATTAACTATGCCGATCCAATCGCCAAAATACCCCTTGTTAAAATAAATATTAAAGGGCACCTCGTGTGGCAGGGTGAGCACCCTATTGCCGAAGGCGCTTTTAAAGTTGATTATGTTGCAGACATTGCCTACGAGGTAACGCCGCTGCATCCCGGTTTTGCCGATGCCGTAAACAAAGCGGCATCTGCCGGTTTAAACCCATGGCAGCTTAATGTAACCCAGGACGTAAAAGGTAAAGCATTCCCGGCGTTCGGTTTAAGTGAAGGAGATATCTATATTGACTATGATCTGATCTACATTTATAATGATATGCTTTTTAATGGCAGCAAAAATGTGGATGGAAGGCCATTTGATAAGCAGGAGAACAGGCCGACCAATTTGCAGCTGCCATTGGTAAGAGGTTAAGGGATATATCTGCAGAAGATGTTTTGAAAGATGCACTGGCAGAGCGTTTTAATTTTGATAAAATTATATTTCACTGTTGCACTTTTTCTGTGTTCTTCGTAATACCTTTCTGAACCATACTTACACAAATATGAAATTACGTTTAACCTTATCATTCCTGCTTTTATTTGCATGTTTTAAATTATCGGCACAAACAGAAGCTATTCAGTTTGGCATCAGGGCAGGAGTAAGCAGTACCTCGCTGTCACGCAAACCCGGCACTGATATCCTGATTCAGGATGCCGATAAAAGCGGGGCCGGTTATTTTGCAGGAGCCTTTGCCAGCTTCAATATCGATAGGTTTTCGCTGCAGCCTGCTATTATTTTTAATTCATTAAGCAGCAAAACTACCGAAGAGGTATTGAGCGACGATATTATTTACCGCATGTATGGTAAATGGCGTTTATATTATATACAGGTGCCCGTTAATCTTATTTACAATATTCCGGTGCCGGGTGGTCATGTATATGCAGGGGCGGGGCCGTATATCGGTTCGGCACTGTCAGGTAAATTTACACCGGCGGTAAGTAATGAATCGCCGGGGCAATCATCACCTGTCGATTTTAGTTTCAAAGCCAGGTTCGGAAACGATAACCGGAGCAATTTTAAATCGTTTGATTATGGGGGCAATGCAGTTGCTGGTTTTGAATTTGATAACGGTTTAATGATCAATGCCGTTTATAACCTTGGGCTTACTAATATTCAGAGTTATAGCTACCTGTACAGCAGTACCAAAACCCGGAGCCTGAGCATAGCGCTGGGCTATAAATTTTAAAGGATAATCTTGATTAAATTGTGCAAAGCAGGGATAGCACACCTGCTTTGCCTTATATGGCCTGCATCTGATATTAACGTCACTAAAACTTATGTAGCTGAAATTTGTATTTCAACTATGAAAGCACTGGTTTTTGAGCAGGCAGGCAATGCCGCTGATGTGATACAACTGAAACATTTAGCCTATCCAAAACCGGGGCCTGGCCAGTTACTCATCAGGGTAAAAGCCAGCCCCATTCACCCGGCCGACCTGCTTTTTATTGATGGAAAATACCGCTATCAGCCTGTACTGCCCCAAATAGCCGGACTGGAAGGCGCGGGTTATGTAGAAGAAGCAGGGCATGACAGCATTATCCCCAAAGGAAGCCTGGTAGCCTTTAGCAAGATAGGCGCATGGGCACAATACGTGGTAGTTGATGAGCAGGACGTGGTATTATTACCCGACGCTTTCCCCATAGAAAAAGCCGCCCAGTTATTGCTTAACCCGTACACTGCTTACGGTTTAATACAGGAAGCAAAAGTTAAAAGCGGCGATTGGCTGCTGCTTACTGCCGGCCATTCTACCGTATCAAGAATAGTGATCCAATTGGCTGCCGAAAAAGGCATTTGTGTAATAGCAACTGTGCGCCATGAAGAACAAAAAAAGGAGTTGTTAGCTTTAAAGGCCGAACAGGTAATTGTTCCGGAACCCGGTAAACTCAACCAAACTATAAATGAACTTACCAAAGGCAAGGGCATCAAAGCCGCATTGGATGCTGTTGGGGGGCCATTGGCTACTGAAGTAATATCCTCATTATCGCCCGGCGGGCGTCTTATTGTTTACGGGCTGCTTGATCCCGAACCTGCTTCGTATTTCAATGCCGGGGTTGTTTTTAAGAACCTTGTTATTAAAGGATTTGGTGTGCGGGGCTATGTTGCAGGGTTGTCGCTCGAAGAAAAAACACAAATGATCAGTCATTTGGTGCACTCCATAGGCCGGGCCGAATTTCAGCTTGCACCATCGGCAACATATACTGCCGACCAGTTTGAGCAGGCCTTTGCTTATAATAAAGGCGGTAAGATTTTATTTGAATTTTAACGGCAAAATTTATTGTACTACAATAGTTAAACAAATCGTAAATTTAGCATTAAGCGCACTGGTTTTGTATGTACAATAAATTTGTTTGTTATGAAAACTATATTAATACCTGTAGATTTTTCCGAAACCAATAACAATGCCATTAAATACGCTGCCGATATGAGCTGCGATATGCCGGTTAAAAAAATTATCCTCCTTAAAAGCTACTACACATCGGTATATGAACAAATCCTGCCTTCTCCCGATTTTTTGCAACTAAGAGTTGATGATATTGAAAACGAACGGCAAAAAATAGAAGAGCGGCTTAAATCTTTGCGCCAGAAACTCCACAGCCGCTGTCAAAAAGATATTGAAATAGAAGCAGTAATAAGCTCAGAGCCAATTATCCGTGCTATACACCAGGCAATTGATGACCAGCAACCCGACCTGATGTTAATTGGGGGCGATGTGGGCAGCGAATTGAGCATGATAGGTGAGCAGATCATTGAAATTGCTAAAAGCAGCCCGGTAAAAGTATTAATTATCCCGGCCAATTGCGGGTATCAAAAAATAGAACAGGCGCTGGTGCCATGTGACCTTGAAGCTGTTGCCCGCCTTGGTATTTTAAAAGGCCTTAATTTGTCGCACAGCTGGCTTAACCCCAAACTAATGATCCTGTACGTTGATCCGAAGAATAAGCACATCGGCCGCGAAGCGGAGTTTGAAGCTTCGGTAAAGCAACTGGTTAATTGCTATGAGTGTAAGCTTCATTATTCGGACGATAAAAATATTGTAAGGGGCATCCTTAACTTTGCCCAGCAGCAACAGGTCCAGCTCATCATTGCCCTGCCGGGCAAACACAGCTTTTTCTATTACTTAACCCATAACAGCATTACCGAAGCTGTGTCTTTAAATGCGAGGCACCCGGTATTGATCCTTAAATAAGGTTTGTAAAGTTTTTATCATCTTGCTTTTCAGTTTATGTGTTGTTGCGTTGAATTGCCAATATTTACGGCAACTAAACTGATAAACATGTATAAACTCAAAGTAATAACATCTACCGTACGCCCGGGCCGCAAAGGGCCTGCAATTGCTAAATGGATAACTGGAGCAGCCAATAATCACGGTTTTGAAGCCGAAATGATTGATCTGGGTGAGCTTAATCTCCCACTGATGAACGAACCTGTTCACCCGGCCCTCAAACAATATGAACATGAGCATACCAAACAATGGAGCGCTAAAATAGAAGAAGCCGACGCCTTTATTTTTGTAACCGCCGAATATAACCACAGTTACCCGGCACCACTCAAAAATGCTGTTGAATACCTGGTGCACGAGTGGGCTTATAAGCCTTCAGGTATGGTTGGATATTCCATTGGCCCTTTTGCGGGTGTAAGGGCTATCATGAATTTAAAGGCAGACATGCTTGCCTTAAAAAATATTGCACTTGCCGAAATGGTAAACATCCCCCAATTAAACCAGTTTATGGACGAAGAAGGTAATTTTACTGCTGATGAAAGGCTTAACAACAATGCCAAAATTATGCTTGACCAATTGGTGCGGTGGACTAAAGGAATGAAAGCGATAAAAGAGGATAAATAACAATTGAACTTAAGATATTTAAAGATCCCTTTGCTTTAACAGGCAGGGGATTTTTTGTATAGATGGTTTCTGTATTATTTGGTGAAATGAAAAGGCGTTTTAATGTAACTTATTGATAGTAATTATCTTAAGTTTGTGTTGACTGCTAAGTATTGTCACTAAACCCAATAAAACCCTTTATGGAAAATCAATTTGAACAGATCCGCGATCAGCAAAAACAATCATGGAACAAATTTTCGCCCGGATGGAAAAAATGGGATGATTTCAACATGCGGTTTTTAAAGCCTATGGGCGATGCTATTATTGATAACCTTAAAATAAACGATGGCGATCAGGTGTTGGATATTGCGGCAGGTACCGGCGAACCCGGATTAACCATTGCAGCTTTAACACCTAATGGTTCAGTAACCGGTACCGACCTTGCCGATGGTATGCTTGAAATAGCCAATGCTAATGCCAAAGCAAAAGGAATCAAAAATTATAAAACTCAAATTGCCGATGTAAGTGAGCTGCCTTTTGGCACTGAAACATTTGATGGTGTAAGCTGCCGTATGGGTTTCATGTTTTTCCCGGATATGCAGCTGGCTGCCAATGAAATTTACAGGGTATTAAAACCAGGCGGCCGCTTTGCTACCGCGGTATGGGCCGGCCCCGAGCAAAATAACTGGGTTACTACCATTATGAGTGTTATTCAAAAGCATGTGGTACTGCCCGCCCCGCCTCCCGGTGCCCCGGGTATGTTCCGTTGTGCAAAGCCGGGTTTTATTGCCGGGCTGTTAGAGAAGGCAGGCTTTACCAATATAACCCGGAATGAAATAACCGGGCAGGTTGACTATGATAGCTTTGACCGCTACTGGCAAATAATGATGGAGGTGGGCGCACCCATAGTAGCCGCAATGGCCCAGACCGATGAGCCAACTAAAAATATAATAAAGGAAGAAGTTTCGGCATTGTTTCACTCACGAAATACTGATGGAGGAAGTGTACTTAATTATGCTGCACTCATCATCTGCGGACAAAAATGATTATCGGCTTAAATAATCTTCAGATAACCTTAATGTAACTTAAAATTTAACATTAAGGTTAAATTGAAGATATAACTTTACGGTAATGAAACCGCAATATAAATTTAAGCTTGTCTTATTCTTAGCAACACTCATGTTTGTGGCTAAGCCCTTTGTTGGTTTTATGGTTTTTAACAGGCAGCACCCTCCTGTAAAAGTTAACATCTTCCTGCTGCAAAAATCATTTAGTAAGCGGATAATTCAATATCGCGATGGCAGTTTAACCCTGATGACAGCCATGCAAAAAAAACTGGCGCATCCTGTTGTCAGTTTACGGTTAAGGTTCTCGTTTTTACTGCTGCTGCTTTATCCTTTGTTTTTCAGGATCAGAAAGGATCTTGCGTACCACCATATCAGGTTATTAAACCTCAATAAAACTTTATCCCACCCAATTTACCTGCTCAACCGGCAAATTATTGTTTGACAGATTGTAAGGCCGTGACTGCCGGCAACCGGCAATTTATCCATGGCCATCTCATTTTAATTGATCGTAGTTTTATTTTGTCCGGCTTCAGGGCCGCATTACCATTTGTTTACCTGCGGTAAGCTACTATAATTTGTCATTATGCCACTTTCCTATTCATATACTAATTTTGACGATAGCGATAAAGAGTTATCAAATTTTGCCAAAGCCCTGGCGCTCCCGGTAAGGGTTGCCATCATCAGGATCATTATCGAACATAATAATGTTGTAAAGCGCGAAATGCTTTATGAGATCCCGTTCAATATCGAAACCATCAACAAGCATGTAGCCGAACTTAAAAACCTGGGCATCCTGAAGGTTTACGGGATTAAAGGGAATGTTAATTACAGCATTGATGAAAGCTTGTTTGATCAGATGGCCTACCGCTTTTCGTTATTATTTAAGAGTGCCCGGCATCTGTTTGTACAGCATATTAACACCGATTATAAGGCAGAAGAAGTTGAGCCTGCGGCTAATATCGCCAACTCAATACCGTCTTCGGGCCATTTTGGCGTTTTTATCAGCCAATACAGAAATTCGCTTAACATTACACAGCAGGTACTTGCCGAAAAACTCGGCATAGAAGCAGAGGGGTTAAACCAGGTAGAACACGGAGAGATAGCTTTTAGCCCCGAAAAACTGATGCTGCTTGCCAATGCATTGGGGATAGCTCCGGCTGTATTAAAACGGGAGTATTACAGCTACCGCATTGCCGAGCTTGTTGATGAAAGCGGTTGCAATGAATCATTACTGGATAGTGCCAAAGAAAAGATCCATTTGATCCATGCCGGGTAAAGCTTTTGGTTCACAATGATTTAATGTTGCGGTTAAGCCCGGATCAAACCTTTCTGCGTATATTTAGTTAAGTAGTCATTTATAAATAGCTTACTTAATTAAACGCATGGAAAATTTTACAATGCTGCAGTTTTTTGAATGGTATTACCCCGCCGGAGGCAGATTGTGGAATCAGTTAAAGAATGATGCAGAAAATCTGAAGAAAAAAGGGATCGATTCGGTATGGCTTCCGCCAGCTTATAAAGCGGCAAGCGGAGGCTACTCTGCCGGGTACGATGTTTATGATATTTATGATCTGGGCGAATTTGATCAAAAAGGCACCATCGCTACAAAATATGGCACCAAGCAGGAATACCTCGACGCCATAGCCGCAGCGCAGAAAGCCCGGTTAAAGGTTTATGTTGATGTGGTGCTTAACCATATGGGGGGCGCCGACGAAATTGAAAAGGTGAATGCCCGTAAGGTTGACCCCGCAAACCGGAACGAGTTTATAAGCGAAGTATATGAAATAGGCGCATACACCAAATTCACATTTCCCGGTCGTAAGGGTAAATACTCCAAATTTATATGGGACTGGCAATGCTTTTCGGGGATTGACTACGATGCTTATAAAGAGGAAACGGCCATATTCAGCATCCAAAACCAGTATGGCGAAGGCTGGGAAGATGTGCTTGACGACGAAAACGGCAACTATGATTACCTCATGCTTTCAGACATTGACACCCGTAACCCAAGTGTTAGGGAGGAGCTGAAAAACTGGGGCAAATGGTATTTTGAAACGGCAAAGTTTAACGGCTTCAGGCTTGATGCGGTTAAACATATGGATCATGGCTTTTATAACGAATGGCTTGATTATATGCGCAACGAGCTTAAGCAGGAGTTTTTTACCGTTGGGGAGTATTGGGCTTTTGAATTACCTAAACTGCTAAAATATATTGAGGCCACCGAAGGTCGCATGTCACTTTTTGATGCCCCGCTGCATGATAATATCCACCAGGCTTCAAAAGCAGGTAAAGATTATGATCTTACTACCATTTTTGATAATACCCTGGTTGGTGTTAACCCCGAACATGCTGTTACGCTGGTTGAAAACCACGATACCCAGCCGCTGCAATCGTTAGAGCAACCTGTTGATGCCTGGTTTAAACCACTGGCCTATGCGCTGATCCTGCTTCGCGAAGCTGGTTACCCTTGTGTTTTTTATGCGGATATGTATGGCTCAAAATATACTGACAAGGGTGGTGATGGAAAAGAACATGAAATTGAGTTACCCATAGTTGCAGAATTGGAAGCACTGCTTTATGTTAGGAAAAACATGGCATATGGCACCCAACGCGATTATTTTGATCATCCTAATTGTATAGGATGGACCCGCGAAGGCGATACAGATTATGAAGATTCAGGTTGTGCCGTGGTAATTTCAAACAGTGAGGACGGGTATAAAGAGATGGAAATAGGAGCAGGGCATGCAGGCAAAGTATTTGTTGATTACCTTAATAAGCACGATGATGAAGAAGTGGTGATCACTGCCGATGGCTGGGCCGAGTTTAAAGTTAAAGCGGGCTCCGTTTCGGTTTGGGGAATTAAGAAGTAATTGCTGTTAAAAGGGGCGAACATTTTATACATTTGTTTACCCCTTTAATATGTACTGCTATGAAATACGAAGAAATCCCCCTTGTAAATAATGAGGCCATTCACAATTTTGAACTGACTGTTGAAGGTCACCGGGCATTTATCGACTACAAAAAAAAGGATGATAAAATTTACCTGATCCATACCGAAGTACCGGTTGAGTTGGAAGGCAAAGGAGTAGCATCGGCCATTGTTGAAAAAGCATTCGACTATATCGAACAGAATAACCTGAAGTTGATACCGCTTTGTGTTTACGTGGCATCATACCTGAAACGTCATCCCGAGTGGAATAGGATATTAGCTATAGCCCCTGGTCATTAAACAAATGCGCGTTTTAGTAACAGGATCATCGGGCAGGTTAGGGGCAGTTACAGTTAATCACCTTCGGGCTTGTGGGTATCAGGTTACCGGTATTGATATAATCCCGGCCGAAACTACCGGTGAGCTGATTGATATATTAAATAAGGATGCGGTTTTAGCCGTCACTCAACACATTGATGTAATTATTCATACTGCGGCAATCCATGGTAAACATTATGAGCTTAACTATCCCCGGGAAGCATTTATTGATGTAAATATTTACGGCACGCTCAATTTGCTTAATGCCTGTATTGTCAATGGTGTACAAAAAATGCTGTACACCAGTACCACATCTATTTATGGCGATGCAATGGTTAATACCAGCCAGGCTGTTTGGGTTGATGAAGAGCTGATCATTAAACCACGCGATATCTATGATATTACCAAACAAGCCGCCGAGCAGCTTTGTAAAGATTTTTTCTACCGCGAAGGTTTGCAAACATCAGTTTACCGGGTTGGCCGTTTCCTGCCCGAAACAGATAATCTTAAACTAAACCATCGCCTGTACCGCGGCCTGGATGAACGTGATGGTGCCGAAGGTTTACGTTTAGCGTTAGGGCAAACTTTTTCAGAATTTGAGATCTTTAATATCACCAGCAGTTCGCCCTTTAAAAAAAATGAGCTTGTGCAGCTAAAGCATGATCCTGCCGGGTTGATAAAAAAGCACTACCCACATGCCGAAGCCATATACAAATCAAAAGGCTGGGAGTTCCCGAAAAGTATTGACAGGGTTTATGTAAGCGATAAGGCTAAACGATATTTTGGTTATGAACCAAAGTTTACGTTTGGATATTTATTGAATAATCTCGAACTGTAGTAAGACTTACGAAGTTTTCAAAACTTCGTAAGTCTGGTTCCTAATCAGGAATTGATATCCAAAAGCATTTTGTTGGTACTCCTTTGATCAGATAAATTAACACACTTAGGTTTATCTGATATGTCTTAATAAGACAATTATATATAAAAGGGGATCGTTTATGGTTTGTTATCTGTTTTATATGTATCGGAATTTAGCAAGTGCGCAAATGAGTTCTTCTATTTAATTTGCATGGATTAAATGAACCTTGATGAATAGAAAACTGATAGTACCTATATTACTTTTATTGCTGGCTTGTAAAACTACTTTTGCCCAACATAAACAGGAAATACTGTTTCCGCCCCCGGTACTCGAATTTCAACCACTTACAGAATTTTGTGATTTGCCGGGACAAAAAAATGAATTGGTATATACAAGAGCAATCTATGATTGTTCAAAAACGGGATGGGGTTTGCATAGCGAAGGAGAGAAATGTAAAGGAATAACAGCAAATATGTTCCTCGCAGATGACGAATTCCTAAAGCCCGATTTTTTAAAATCATTAAAGATGGTGCACCAAAACCCTAAGAGCAAGTTTTTGATTCT
Source organism: Mucilaginibacter angelicae (assembly GCF_042434235.1). Lineage (NCBI taxonomy): Bacteria > Pseudomonadati > Bacteroidota > Sphingobacteriia > Sphingobacteriales > Sphingobacteriaceae > Mucilaginibacter > Mucilaginibacter angelicae. The sequence goes on from NZ_JBHLTS010000077.1 coordinate 242,984, forward strand.
TGATATCATAGGTTTTTTTGAAGACGATCTCGCAGGATTGGAGCATGGTATAGGTGATATGGGAACAAATAAGTATCGTTTTATAGTAAAACGTGTTGTGTATTCCTACTTAAGATCACGTTAGATAAAGAAGGTTAACAAGGCTAAGGAATAGATTTAGCGATATGAATTAAACTTTTTGTTATTGATAAATAGGATGTTAAGGGATTGTTAAGGGAAAAGGTTAAGAATAATTTGGAGGGAAGGAAAAAGCGTGTACCTTTGCAGCCCGCAAACGAGGAAACGAGGAAGCGGGATAGTTCATTAAAGGTTTAGAAAAGGGCGATAAGCGGGGAGAAAAAAAGATTCAGAATCTTTTGTGGAAATGAAAAGAAATTCGCACCTTTGCAGCCGCTTCGAAAAGGAAGCGGATGTTCTTAAAAAGGTTTGGAAAGCGGCTGGAAAGCAAGGAGAAAGAGAAAAGAAAACGCTGCTAAAAACCACCAAAAAATAAA
>NZ_JBHLTS010000078.1:0-341828 GCF_042434235.1 Mucilaginibacter angelicae
AAATTAAGAAAACATGGCCTCGCTTTGCTTAATCATTTATAAATTATAACTTTATAGTAGTCTATTAGCCCGCTTTTCAAGAATATTAGCCTTTCTGTAGCTTATTTTCATCATAGGAGATTTCTCACTCGTACCTCGTTTCGAAATGACAATTAATTTTTTATTATTTATATACAACAATAAAGCCGCCCGATAACCAGGCGGCTTTACTTTTATATAAGATTTAGGTTCCTGTCTAATTCAGATGTCGGTTAGCTGCATCAAGCAGGTACTCTTTCCTGTCATCAACATATTCCCAGAACATTACCCCGGCCATACCGTTCTTTTTCACATACTGGCATTTCTTTTTAATTGACCATTCGTCGTCAAATGATAAAAACTGGCGGGTTGTGGGGTTGTACAGGTAAGGAGCTTTTGCGCTTTTATCGCGGTAGTATTTAAAGGCCTTATTGGTGAGCAGACTGTCTTTAATAAAAGTATAGCCACCTCCTTTCATTCGTTCCAGGTTACGCGAGCCAAGCCCGGTTTTGGTACTGTCAGATACCCTTGTTGAGCGGCTGTAAAAGGCCATGCCTAAAACAAGCTTATTGCGCGGAACGCCCGCTTCTATAAAAACCTGTGTGCCGTTGTCTGAGTTGTTCTCTGTTTTGAGATATTTTGAAGCATACAGGCCTGTATGATGATTTGCTATTTCGGCACCATAATCATAGGTCATCAGGTTGATATAATCCAGGCAGGCACCTATTTTATCCATTTCGGTATTTTGCACAAAATGTTTAAATGCGCCCACTGCCGCCGTAAGCAGCAACTTTTTCCCGGTTTCTTTTTCAAGTTTATTTAGCTGGGCCCTTAATTCCAAAAACAGACTGGTATAGTTTTCTTTATCTTCAGGGCGATGGATATTACCTGCGCCTGAGGCATTGGGGTATTCCCAGTCTATATCAACGCCATCCATTTTAAACTTGCGTACTATATCAACAGCACTTTCAGCAAAAGCTTTGCGCGAAGTATCGGTAAGCGCCATATCCGAAAAGTTCTTGCTCCATAGCCAGCCGCCTATTGAAATTAAAACCTTCAGATCAGGATTTTTCTTTTTCAACCCCACCAGGTACCTGAAGTTGCTTGTATCTGTTTTGGGATGGGTTAGAAACGCCCTGTTGCCAATTACATTTACAAAAGCATAATTAATATGCGTAAGCTTCTCTGCATGCACCATGCTGGTATCAATCAAGCCGCGAAAACCGCTTACATAGCCAATTATAACATGTTTTTTTTGTTTGTGTTTTTGAGCATGGGCAGTAAAAACCGTTAGCATGAGGCAAAGGCAGGCCATTATCCCGGCTTTATATCGCCGGGTTTGCAATAAGGATAAAATTGTTATCATTAGAATTTAGGTATAAATAGCATTTAAATTTTTAGGCGTAATCTTTTCTTTTCAAGCAATCCAACAAATAAAATAATGATCACAGCCGTCAGGAATGAGCGTAACAGCCCCGGCAAGCCATTATTAATTACACTGGGATAATTAATATGTAAAAGCTCCAGTATAAATACCTGGAAGTACGGGATCAGGTAACAGGTAAGTGTACTGGTACCTGCAGGTTTGATCCAGTTAAAGGCGTTTACTTTTCCTTTAACATCAATTACATATATCAGTATCAGAAATGCCAGCGTAGTAATACCCGAGCAAATGAGTACCCATGCCGGTGTTGAACGGATCTTGGAAATCCCTTCGGTATAAGGTCTTAGCGCAAAACCTGCTACCAGGAATAGTACACCAATAATAGCCAGTGTAGCCCAAATGCGTTGGGCTTTGCCCTGCTCAACCAATTTGGTATAAATCCCCGATACAACCACACCGCCCATGGTTAAAGTCATGGTTGATGCATCATGGATTATCCAAAGCGGTTTTAAAAAGATGATTGCATTGCCAATAAAACTTCCTGTAACATCATTTCCGGCAATGGACACCATCGATTCATCGCGCATCACCTTTATTTTAAATACCGAGTGGGCTAAAATATTGATGGCGGCAAGTACTACCCATGCTACAATAAGACTGTTCAGCTTGCCCTTAACAGCAAAAAATATCAGTGCGCAAACTAAATATGCCCAGCCTATCAAACCCAATATTCCCCACCATGAAGGCTCCATACCCCTTACTTCCCCATCTTCGCCCCCTTTGTAAATCACAGCCATAGCTATCAGCAGAGCAATCCCCAGTATTTGCAGCGAATATTTCTTAGCCCTGGCCATAGTTTCTGGGTAATCAAGCCAGATAAGGAAGAAAGCCGTAGTAATAACCAGCGCCCATGCAGCTTTTGGGATTAAGCCAGCTGATGAATTATAATCTTCGAGGTTTACATGGTAAAAACCCATAATGAGCAATGCAACACTCCGTATCAAAATGTAAAACAATACCTGCCTGGCACTATCGCCCTTTTTGATCCGGTTATTGATGGCAAGCGGTAAGGATAGGCCTACAATAAACAAAAACGCAGGAAAAATGGTATCGGCAAAACCCATCCTGTCCTCAAAACCTTTGGCATGGTCAATCCATTCGGGGATATGCCTTACGCCACTGGCATCGTTAACAAATATCATCAGGAGCATGGTAATGGCACGCAATACATCGATAGACAAAAGGCGCTTGGGTAATTGTTGCATGTACTTTTTATTTAGGGGTTTATTTAACTTTTACGGAAAACAATGAATTATGACTGGTGATATATAAAGTATTATTACCCACACCACCGAACGTCAGACCGGTTGGCCGTTCCGGTACTTTTATCATGCTGATCTGTTTACCGGCGCCGTCATATACATAAATTTGCCCGTCGGCTATGTAAACATTTCCTTTATCGTCGGTGGCGGAGGCAAACTCGCCCCTTTCGGCAAAGTATTTTAAATCGGTAATATAGCCGTCCTTGCTTACAGCAGTACTCACCGTGCGTTTGTCATATTCATCGCTGGTATACAAAGGCTTCCCGGGATATGCGGCTGCCAAAGCGGTTGAGCGGGCAAGATCGTATACTACTGGGATAATAGTAGCCCCATCGGGTGCAACAAAGCATTCGGTTGGTTTATTCACCGTTACGGTATTAAAATCATGATAATCGCGCCAGCGGTGTGCGGGGTACAGCGCTTTGTAAACCGGGTTCACCTGGCCCATGGGGATGGTCTTCAGCTTTTGTATGGTTTCATCCGGTTTATTGGGATCAATACTGTAAGCCCAGCTTGCAAATCCCGAATTACCCCATCCGCTAAAAGAGGTACCTGCAGCATCGGCAGGGTTATCAAATTTTTCGGGTTTACCATTTACAAGATAGCCAGGCTTTGGAACATATTTGAAAACAACCAGCAGGTTATCATTTTTATCGCAGGCCAATGAAAGCGGCTCCCAGGGATAATCGGCCGGTAAACTGATTTGCCTGTCGGCAGCCGACCATTTATAGATCCGCTTCATCCGCTGCTCGCTGAAATATATGTTGCCCTTGCTATCAGCGCACACAGCCGATGCAAATTCAAAACCGGTCGCCAGTTTATTGATTGTACCGCCCTGTTGTTCAACAGCATTGGCTTTATCATTTATATAAAGCCTTGCAAATTCCCATGGCCTTACCTCAGTGGCTGTATTTATATCATACAGCGATGAAGTAGTGGTGTATTTTATCTGGCTGTAATTATGAACGTTCAGCAATTCGATGTTTTTGCCGCCCCATTTCCTGATAGAATATGGCGCCGGTTTGTTAACCCTGATCACCCTGAACATATACAAATTGGCAAACACTATATTGCTTGAATTTTCCAGTTCCATCGGCTGGCATTCGGTACTTTCACGGCTTTCCTCCTCTAACTGCATGGCGTATACCTTCCAGTTGGCTATGTTGTTAAACCGCACCTCGTTACGCACGTGGTGCTCTATCGACATGGCATAAATACGACCAGGCGTTTGCGTATTTGATATATAAGTGCCAGCTGTGGCGTAAGTATTGGCACTCCAGATATCTTTAAAGGTACCGCCGCCGCCGTCGGTTATCCAAAGGCTCCAGTACTGTGTATCCCATGAAGCGTCAGTACCGTTTTGAGCCCGGTTATAAGCACCGCTGCCTGCCGTGCTTTTGGGTGCCCCAACACGCTGCATACCACCGTGACCGCCAACAAACTTTACATCATTCATATATGAATCGGCGCCCGCCATCCATTTACAGGCTACGGCACGCGGATTGTCAGCACTTGTACAAAGCCCTATCCCGCTTAAAATATTACTCCCCCCTTTTGATGATTCTAATAAAGGTACAGGGCCGCCAAAGCCGCCGAACGCAGGTGTATTATCAGCAATTAAAAACTGCGTGGCAATGGGGTTTAGCCCTATCAATTTAGTGGTTGGCCTCAGTTTAATAGTTTGGCTAACGCGATACCAGCCCTGCGGCACATATATGGTTTCATATTTATCAATGGCAGCTTGTAGAGCCTGCGTATCATCAGTAAGGCCATCACCTTTGGCACCAAGCGTTTTCAGGTTAGCCCAGGTTTCAATGGCCGGAAAATCCGGGATATCCTTTTTCTCCACCTCCGGCAATGCGGTTAAGGGCTCCTGCTCGTTAGTGGTTTTATATTGCGGATCGGCATCGAGGCCATCCATTTGCAAACCATAAGTGAAGCTTTTTACCCGGTAGATATTTCCTGTCCCCGGGGTTGTTTTACCACTGCGGCGATAGCTGGCCAAAACCAGTACATTCCGGCAAACCACATTACGCAGGTTGATCTGGTTAAAGGCATTATCTTCATTGCTGATGATGATAGCCGGACCACTTACGCCATCAAAACGGCAATCTTCCATAAATAATTTTTCATGGTAGTTTGGGTTGATGCTGATTACGGTTGGCACATGCTTAACATTCATCCTTACAATGGTAAGCCCGGCTTCCTGCGTGCGGATGGCTGCCTCGCGCTGGCCTTCAAAATAGGTATCAACCATCATAAACTGCCAACCTGGTGATGGTTTAGTTGTGTAAATACCATACTGGCCACCAAAAAATCGAACATCTTCCATTTCATTGCCTACATCAAACATGCCGGCCAGGCCTTTACCTATGTTTATGTCCACATGTGCTATAAAGCTGTGTTGTGCAAAATGCGTGCGCATAGCTACCGCATAAGGGTTACCATCTTCTATTTTAAGATTGATGTTTGATATTGAGCTATAAAAAGTTGATGCTCCGGCATCATGGACTTCATCACCGGGTTTTGAAAGGTTACTTACAAACCAAAACATGTATTTGGCATGCCCTTTATCATTTTCATAGGCAGTTTGAAAACCGGGGGAGCTTTTTGCCAGGATAATTTGAGGCCTGTTTTTACCATAGCCTATTAACCTTATGGCAGTAGGTATAAATATAGTTTTGGAAATTAAGTATTTCCCTTCGGGGATAAAAAGTACGCCGAAGTTATGCTCTGTTTTTACTTTGGTAATGGCGGCTTGCAATTCGTCCGAAACATCGGTTTTGCCATCGGCTTTGATTTTGAAATTTTCGGGTGTAAAATAAACAGCGTCCGAATCCTGCAGACGGGCCTGATATACAGACTTGCCGCCGGTGTCATTTTTTACAGGAATTTTACTGCCAAAACAAAAAGTTTGAATAAAAATAAATGCGGTGACTAACAGGGTTCCCTTTTTCACTTTAGGTATAATATGGTTTATATGGTTTTGGTATCCTATCCAATGTACATAATATATCAGTTACAATTTATAACATAACATGTAAAATTGCTGATAGGCATATACCGGGTTACCAGTGCACAAATCTATCTGATAGTGCTATCTGATGCTATTATTAAGGCACTACATCACCACTACCATAGGTAACATTACTGATAAATAAAAAATTTGGTGGTTAACAAGAGGCAAGAAGAGAAAGCCTTAGTACCTGCCTGAAGGGACTGTAAACGGATTGTTCAGGAATTTGCATGAGCTGCTGCAAATAGTGTAAAAACGAAAATGGGCAGCCAAAGGCCGCCCATTCATTAACTGGTTTTAAGTATCCAATTATTTTGCAGTTTTTCTTGCAGGAGTTAATGGAACGATAATAACAGCTAAGAAAAGGGCAACTTCTAATACGGTTAACATAATTTTAATTTTTTAAATGTTTTTAATTACTGAACTAACAATGTTTTAAGGAATTACAACCGTTCCTACAGGCATGCTGTGGCAGGGATGCAAGAACAATTGTATCATTCCTGGCAGTGGTTCGGCTAAAAATATGCCATTAAAAAATCGCCTCTAAAAATCAACACTTTAGGCCAAAAACATCATTTTTTAAAATTGACATTTCTTTGAAATCATCTTCAAAAACAGGAGTTTTTCAAATTTAAATCCGGATTTTACCTTTAGGATTAAAAAAATAGGCTCAAATTGGGGTAGAAAAAATCGACAAGCTATTTTTTGCCGAATTATTTTGGCAAAAACAGGTAAACAGGCGCAAATTTATTTTTAGAGAAATTTATTTCGTACGCTATTTTCACAGGCTGCTTTGTAACTCCAAAAATCTATCGTCCAACATTTTTTTGTAAAAAAATCCGTCACCGATTTTTGAATAATATGTGCCTTAGCAATTTGAAAAAAAATAAGCGACAATTTGTCACCAGCATGACAAATGCATTTTTTGGCAGAAAATCAGCTGCTTAAAAACATGACACGAACTGCCAAAGCATGACACAAGCTTCATACAACTATCGCAAAACCTGATCTACTATGACATTTACCCCCTATGCCAAAATTTAAACCATGGGGAGGCATTTGAGAATGGCCTTTTTCCAGATGCTTACTGCCTCCTGCATTTCTTTTTCATTTAAAGAGGCAAAACCTATCCGCACAAAGCTGTGCTTAAATGTTTTATCGTAATAATAATCATGGCCCAAACCTATGGATAAACCCAGTTCATTGGCTTTTTCAGATACTACAGCAGTATCCAGGTCATGAAGATATTTAACCCATATAGCAAAGCCGCCGCTTGGTATTTTAAAGGTCAGATAATCGCCCAGTTGCTCCTGCAGCAGGCTGCAAAGAATATCCCGGCGTTCGTGGTACAGCTTATTGGCTTTTTTCAGGTGCCTGCCTATGTCCCCGTTCTTTAACAGGCTTGCCATGGCTTCTTCAAGCAGGTGCTCTCCCTGGCGGTCTATCAGCCTGCGCAAGCGGGTGGCCTGGAGTAAAAAATTAGCCGGGGCAACCATAAAGCCAATGCGGATGCCCGGTGCAATGGTTTTACAAAATGAGCCAACATATATTACGTTTCCGTAATAATCGGCGCTGGCCAGCGGCAAAATTGGGCCGCTGGTATAGTGGAAATCAAAATCATAGTCGTCTTCAATAATGGCAAACTGGTATTTTGCGGCCAGCTCCAGCAAATGCATGCGCCTTTCTGAACTCAGCGTTACTGTGGTAGGCTGATGATGGTGCGGCACTACGTACAACATGCGCACCTTTTTAACCTTGCAAATAGCCTCAACAGCGTTAATATCAATGCCATGCTCATCTACCGGTACAAAAGCCAACTGGGCCCCTGCCTGTTCAAACACTTCATTTGCCCCGCTGTAACCCGGGTCGCCTACAATCACGATATCATTTTTATTGATCAGTACCTGGGCACACAGGTAAAGCGCCATCTGAACGCCCTTGGTTATTAAAATATCATTATGTGTTACATGCAGGCCACGGGTTTCGCCTAAAAAACGGGCAAGCTCATTTCTTAAATTTTCCGAACCTTGCTCAGGCCCGTACATCAAGTATTTATGTGTAAAGTGATAGCTTGCCATCCGCCTGTATTCGCGCACCATTAAGTCAACAGGTGCAATGCGGGTATCGGGGAAACCTTCGGTAAATGTCAGGTTACCATCGGGCATCGGCACAAACATACGTTGGAGATTGATCCTGTTGTCATCTACTTTAAAGGAAGTTTTATGTGCCAGGCTATGTTTCAGAACAGCTTTTTCAATAGGCCGGGGAGCAACATCGGGCAGGTTTTTAGCCACATAGATCCCCTTGCGCGGGATCACATCAACCCAGCTTTGCGCATAGAGTTCGTCATAAGCAGCCACCACCGTTTTACGATGGACATTCAACGATGCTGACAACGCGCGACTGGCAGGCAGCGCAGAACCAGGCTTTAAAGTCCCCTGCCTGATGTAACTAATAACACCATTGCTAATTTGCAGGTATACAGGAACCTGGCTGCTTTTATCCACGCTTAATAAACTTTCGATGAGCATCATATTGGACTATCTTTAATCTATTTTCTGGACTACAAGTATAGTCCAAAAGCATGGTATTTTTGATCATCAAAAAAATAAAATCTATGCATATCAATCAAAAACTTTCATCCATATACCTCAGAATAGCTATTGGCGCGAGCTACCTTTGGGAAGTAGCCGACCGCCTTGGCTTATTTGGCCCAAACGGTCAGCCTCATGTTGGCTGGGGCGACTGGAAACATTTCACCGCCTATGCCAAACAGGTAATGAGCTTTCTCCCTGAAGGCATCGTAAATCCACTGGCAACTATTGCAACCATTGGCGAGGGCGGATTCGGGCTATTACTGATCCTTGGCCTATTCACGCGTATGGCAGCTATCGGCAGCGGCATACTGAGTTTATGTTTTGCTATCGCGATGGCCATCTCCTTCGGTATCGAATCGCCTTTAGGCTATTCAGTTTTTACGCTGAGCGGCGCAAGCTTCCTGCTGGCAAGCCTAACTGAATATTCCTGGAGTTTGGATAAATGGTTCGCCACACGTATCGTGAACAAAAAGCTGGTGGCTTATCAAACATCGCAAACCAATTAAAATCTGCAAACATTCTTTAACCAATAAATAATCATGGCAAATACAGTAAATACAAAAGCATCACCGCTTTTAGTGATCATCGCCTTTGCTACTGTGTATATAGTATGGGGCTCAACTTATTTCTTTATACAAATGGCGGTTCAGGGCTTCCCTCCTATGTTGATGGGCGCCCTGCGTTTCTTTACCGCCGGTATTTTGTTACTTGGCTGGTGCTACATTAAAGGCGATAAATTATTTGTTAAACGCGATGTTATTACTTCCGGTATCTGCGGACTGCTTACCTTATTTGTAGCAACGGGCATAGTGATCTGGGTTGAACGTAATATCCCCAGTGCCATGGTTGCCATTATGGTTTCTGTAAACCCGATTTGGTTCATTATATTGGATAAAGCTAACTGGCGGATAAACCTGAAAAACAGATCAACCATATTAGGCCTCATCATCGGCTTTGCAGGAATCTTGCTCCTTTTTGGCGAAGCGTTCCTAAAATCGGTTACCGGTACTATGGACCACACTAAATTTATAGGATTACTATTGTTATTGGCAGGCCCAATTGCATGGTCGGCAGGTTCGTTGTATTCAAAAAAACGCGGTGGTACGGCTCCGGCAAGGGTAAATACATCCTGGCAAATGATCATTGCCGGTTTAGCCTTTGTACCGGCGGCATTTATTCACCAGGAGTTTAAAGAGTTTGATCCCGCTGCTGTTCCGGCGCAATCATGGATGGCTATTATTTACCTGGTCATATTCGGATCAATCGGGGCATTCAGTGCTTATATATGGCTGCTGCAGGTAAGGCCTGCAACACAGGTCAGTACCCATTCGTATGTAAATCCGGTTATCGCTGTGCTGCTTGGCGTTTGCTTTGCGCACGAAAGCATTTCGCTGGTGCAGGTTTTAGGCTTAATTGTAATTTTATTCAGCGTATTGCTTGTTAACCTTTCAAAATACGGGAAACTTAAGTTTAAAAAACCAGTGACAGCCATAGTTACAAACACCGATAACTGCGATCAGATCAACACTGCTGCTGATTTAAAACAGATCAGGGCCTTGGTTAAAATAGCTTACCGCATCTAAAGCTATTTTATAGAACAATACTTTATAACAACTACAAACAAAATGAACAAAACTATCATATGCAGCACATGCGGTACCCAGCTTTTGGCCCAACCTGATATGCTTGCATTTTGCCCGATCTGCACTGATGACCGCCAATATATTCCGGAAAGCGGCCAGCAGTGGACTTTACCTGCCGAACTTGAACATCGGAACATCAAAATCACCCAATTAAATGAGTGTCTGTATTCGCTGAAAATAGTGCCCGATTTTGCAATAGCCCAACGGGCGCTATTACTTATTTCACCTGGCGGTAATGTTTTATGGGATTGCATTCCGTATTTGGATAAACCTACAATAGATTTTATCAGGGCTAAAGGCGGCTTAAAAGCAATAGCATTTTCGCACCCGCATTATTACAGCAATATGAATGATTGGGCTGATGAGTTCGACTGCCCCATATACATTCACCAAAACGACGCAGAATGGGTACCATTTGAAACACCGCATATCCGGTTATGGAACGGCGATAGAATGCCGCTTGGGGACGGGATAAGTATAGTACATATAGGTGGGCATTTTGCAGGCAGTTGTGTATTGCACATTACCGGGTTAACCCCACAGGGTACCATGCTTTGCGGCGATACTTTTAATATAGCCCGCAGCAAACAGCACATGGCTATGATGTACAGCTATCCTAATATCATATTACTCTCTAAAACGGCATTTGCCAAAGCATATCAAAAAGCATCTCAGCTTAATTTTGATACGGTGTACGGTGCATTTGAAAACCAGGATATTGAGGGCAATGCAATGGAAATCTTTAAAGCTTCGATGCAAAGATATAAGGATAGCTATGGAATTTGAATTATAAAGGAGGATGGTGATCTTTGAGTTTAACAATGATCGTATCCACGGATATCTCTTTACTCCTGTAAATGATCCGGATCTTATTTTTACTAACCTTTTTGGCCAGCCCTCCAAAACTTGTCAGTTCTTTCAATAATCGCTGATTTGTAGTATCTGAATTTGTTATAGCAACCCCATCGATCCCGAAAAGACCGTATTGATTGGAAGCTTCAGGTAGCTGCGGGAGCTGCCATTCCCATATTGGAAACCAGTAGAGATTAACCCATCCATTATTTTTATAGGTCATTATCGAATATTCATTTAAGCTTGAAAAATCGGCATTGTTTCTCACTAAAGAGATTTCATCTCTGCCGTCACCATTCAAATCGCCTTCGTTTTTCAAATACAGTAATCCAAAAGTGGCTTCTTTGGCTATCTCCAGTTTATGAATAGCGGGATCGTTGCAACTGATAAATGAATACGGTTTTTGCCGATGAGTCATTTCCCAATCGTAATCATAATCTGCATTATCATAAAACTTATTTGTTTCCTTATGGATTATGCCGCTAAAATAATGCTCTGTAAGGGTATCCTTTTTACCATCCCCGTTAAAATCGCCCGTAATAACAAAACGATAACCCCAAACCGGCACCGGCTTTTTAACCCCGCTGCTTTTCTGTTTAGCTTTTACATGTGGATTTACATGGCTAACAGATTTCTGCTTATCAGCATTTACACGGACATGATTACAAGAGGAAACAGACAAAATCACCACGACGAAAAAAGGCAGGTTGCGGAACATAGATCATTAATTAACACATTAAATTTAAGTGTTTTAAGGTTGATAAAAAGCAAGCAGACACAATGATTTAATGCATTTTTATTCCCATTAAAATTTAAGGTAAAAAATCTGATATAAATTGCAATTACAAAACCCATTGTGTTATATTTACACAATAGCATCGATATTTATCTTTTTTGGGTGATTATTGATTCGCTATGTTTCTTCTTCCTTATCCCTCAAAAGTGCAGGGATACATTGCTTTAAACCAATTAACCAAATACAATTATGAAAAAAAACAGTACCCTTATGCTGCTTTTACTCGTTTGCTTTTTACCTGTAACGGCATTTTGCCAAAGCGGCAACGAACCTGTTGTTGCCGGGAACGAGGTAGCTGTAACATCAACCGAAAGCGGAAAAGTAAGAGGTTATCTTCACAATGGCATTTTTACATTTAAAGGTATTCCCTATGCCAAAGCCGACCGCTTTATGGCGCCTGAAAAGCCTGCCCCGTGGACAGATGTACGCAGCTCAAAAACTTACGGCCCGGTATGCCCTACGGATCCTACCACAACCGTTAATGACGAGTTTGAATTTGCCTTTCAGCATGATCTGGGTTATTCAAATGAGCATTGCCAGTCGCTCAATGTTTGGACACAGAAATTGAACGACGGTAAAAAACGCCCGGTGATGGTATGGCTGCATGGCGGCGGCTTCACTGCGGGTTCATCAATTGAGCTGCCGTCATATGATGGCGAAAACCTGGCTAAAAAAGGTGATGTGGTGCTGGTATCAGTAAATCACCGGTTAAATATCCTTGGCTTCCTTGACCTGTCTGCCTATGGCGATAAATATAAAGGTTCGGCAAATGCGGGGCTGCTTGATTTGAAACTGGCTTTGGATTGGGTTAAACAAAACATAGCCCAGTTTGGTGGCGATCCTGATAATGTGACCATCTTTGGCCAGTCGGGCGGTGGAGGTAAGGTTACCTCTTTAATGAATGCACCATCAGCAAAGGGCTTATTTAAAAATGCCATTGTTGAAAGCGGCAGCTATATCACCAACTTCAACGAAAAAGCGGTTACCCAAAAAGTTGCCGCGGCATTACTGGAAGAACTTCACCTTCAACCTTCGCAGGTTGATTCACTTCAGAAACTATCTTATGATATCCTGAACGAAGCAGGCAAAAAAGCCATGCGCAAAGTTTCTGCCGAACTGAAAAAAGAAGGTAAGGGCATAAACGGCTGGGGCCCGGCTTTAGACGGCGATTTCCTGCCTTATCAACCATCCGATCCGGCAGCTAAAGAACTGTCAAAAAATGTTCCGCTGCTGGTAGGTACAACTAAAAATGAATTTGCCCCATTTATACCTGGCCCCAAAAGCCAGACCATGGATGAATTAAAAGCTGCCTTGCAAAAAAAATATGCCGATAAAACGGATGCTTACATCGCTGCAGCTCAAAAAGCCTACCCCACAATTTCAAAGCCGTCAGAATATACCGACATTGAATTTAACTTCCGTTCATTAGCTATTAAGCAGGCCAATGAAAAAGCTGTAAGCGGTGCGGCCCCTGTTTATATGTACCTGTTTACCTGGCAATCGCCCGTAAACGGCGGTATGTACAAGGCCATGCACTGCATGGATATTGCTTTCCAGTTTAATAATATAGCCCGTTGCCAGGAAATGACTGGCGGTGGTAAAGAAGCCTATGCCCTTGCCGATAAAATAAGCAGCGCATGGATAAACTTTGCCAAAACCGGAAATCCCAATGCATCATCCTTACCTAAATGGCCCGCCTACACTGCCGACAATGGTGCAACTATGATACTGGATAACCAATGCATAGTTAAAAACCATCCGGATGATGAATTATTAAAAATAGTAGCAGCTGCAACACCAAAACCGTAAGTAAATGACGAGAATAGCTTAGCAGAAATAAAAAAGGGAAGATTCCAAACAGAACCTTCCCTTTTTTATATTTATAAAGGCTTTAGCATGGAAAGATAAGCGCAGGGAGATGGGCGTGTTCTTCATTCTCCATATTCTCCCAATCCCAAAGACTGTTTAATTGCGAGCTGCGATTACTCAACACAAAAAAGTCAACCTGCATTATGTTGGCTAAAACGTCGACTGTTTTCATGATATCCCGCTCTTTAATATTTACAAGGTTAAGCCCCGAATTGGAAAACAATTGCCTGAACACGGTTTCTGCATAAGTTTCATTCATATGTGGCAATCCCGATTCCGTGGTATTAAAAAGCGAGGCCTTTACATTCATGGCCTCGCTCATTTTACTTAAAAAACTTACGATATCCTTTTTTGCATAACGCAGATCGGCGAGATAACCCATGTTGGTAATATTAAAGGAAGCATCTTCGGGAACGGCCAGCAACGGGCAGCCCGAGTGGTTCAGAATAGGTGTAAGCTGTTCATTGATCTCTTTAGCCGTTCCGCTAACACCTTTAATTATTAGGCCTATATCGTATTTAGCCGTAATTGCATGGAGCGACATCCCTAAAATATCCAGGTAGTTAAGGAAGAGTATATTTTCAGCGCCTTTATCCTGACCCTTAATAATAAAATCTTCGCTGTCGAACATGTCCTGCGCATCGGTATCGGATAATTGAACACTAAGGGGTTCGGGTACCGTGTTCATGACAATTACTTTGGTTTTTAGTTTTGCACCTAAATTACTGGCGTAGGTAAGCGCATAATTACTTTCCTTTTTGAGATTGTGAACCACTAAGATTGCTTTCATAGCTAATTGATAGATTAATGAGATGTCGTGGAATAAACAAGCAGCAGCAAACTCGGTTTTTTAATTTCTAATTAATAAAGTCATTAAAAAGTCAGTTTTAAACAGGCGACGCTTTACTGACTAACTATGATCTTTAACCTTTAACTAAAATCGAATATTATTTACCACCTGCAGCAATAATCGGTTATGTTAATTAATCTTTTAAATAACTTTGTTTTAATTTACCTGGATATTAAATAACGCCGGTTTTTGATGTACAAGTAAAGAAAGACAGACCGATTTGCAACAAAAATGAGCGCTGATACAGAACACTTGATTACCTCCAATGATTCCATACTATGGGATTTGTTCAGGGCGGGTGATGAGTTAGCCTATACCCGCTTAATGCAGAAATACTCGAGGCCGTTATTCAACTATGGTTTCCGGATTTGCCAGGATAAAGATTTTTTAAAGGATTGTATCCAGGATGTATTTCTTGAACTGTGGAACCGTCGCCTAAAGATCAGCTCCACTCCTGCCGTAAAATATTACCTTTTTAAGTCGGTTAGATTAAGGATTTTCAGGGAGCAATCAAAATGGAACCGTGGCGAACCCCTTGATGAAAACTATGAATTTATAGTGGAGTTCAATATCGAATCAAAAATGATCACCGATATGGAGACGCTTGAACTCTCAACACGGATCAAACAGGTATTGAATGCCCTCCCTCCCCGCCAGCGCGAGATCATGTACCTGCGGTTTTATGAAAACCTTGATTTTGATAACATTTCGCAAATCATGGAGATCAGCAAACAATCGGTACACAACCTGTTGCAAAAGGCCTACAAAAACTTCCGCTCGGAGTGGCTGATCCTGCTTACCCTGTTTTTAAAGCATACTTTCTAAAAAATATAAAACTGTTTATCAGACAGTTAACATACATTTTAATTTTTTCTCTTTTTAGAGGGGTAATTTTTTACCGATCCGGAATATATACTATTACAAACCAATTGAATCAGTTTCCGTGACTAATTACAGCAATTACGAAGTTGAAGACTTTTTACATGACGATTTTTTTATCAACTGGGTTTTAAACAGCACTGCTGAGCACCAAACGTTTTGGGAACAGTGGCTTTTGGATAATCCCGATAGAAAGAAAGTTGCAGAAAGCGCACGTCAAATCATTTCTTCCCTTAATATTAAACCTCTTGATAGTGGTTTAAGTGATGATGAGGTAAATGCAATAGTGGCGCATGTGCAAGGTCATTACCATGATGAAAACCCGGAGCCGGAGGTTAAGACCCTGAAGCTATATCAAACCAAATGGTTCAGGATAGCGGCAATTTTATTGATATTTATAACTGCAGGGCTGGTATTCTTAAAAACACGTACCGGGTCATCATCGCAACTATCCCTGGCTGTGCAAACTGACGGATATATTAGCATCACCAACAATACAGCCGAATCAAAACTGGTTAGGATGGATGATGGCAGCCTTGCTGTTTTAAAACCCGGTTCGGGCATAAGATACCCCAAATCATTTAAAGCGGGCCGGGAAGCATTTTTAAACGGAGAAGCGTTTTTCGAGATCCATAAAAACCCGGCTATGCCTTTCATCGTTCACAGCCACGAAATGGCGGTACGGGTAATGGGAACAAGTTTTACAGTAAGGTCGTTCAGCATAAATCAGGAGTTTAAGGTAATTGTTAACACCGGTAAAGTATTGGTATACAACCAAAATAAAGCACCAAAAAGCGAATTACCTAAAGAGATAGTCACTCTTTTACCTAATCAGCAGGTTACCTATACATCTAAATTAACCCTGGTTAAAAAAGAAACTTTGCCTGTACCCCTCACCCTATCAACCCCGGTGGCACAAAAGGAATTTACCTTTGATGGCGCCCCATTGTCAGAGATCATTGATAAAATCGATAAAGCCTACGATGTGAACATAGAATATGATAAAGCCGCGATTGGCAGTATCAACCTATCAGCATCCCTGTCAGACCGTCCACTTGACGAAAAAGTAAAACTTATATGCAAAGCGATAAACGCATCCTGCCAGTTTATCGACGGCCGCATCATCATATCCAACCCAGGCCTTAACCATAGCACAACCAATTAAATTAATTAACCCGTTAACCAAATTATGATGCAAATGAAAGAAATGATTACATAAGCGCCCCACGAAAAAAGAAACCGGCAATATTTGCGGTACTGCCGGTCCAAAAGTTTAGCCCCAAAATGCTTGATACCCATTTTTACTGTAACCTCTTGCAAAGGTTGAGCGGGGCTTTTTTGTCAAGTTATTAACGAATTATTAACTCTAACCAAATCTATGAAATATAAACCTATACTCGTAAAAATAATGAAGATCACGTTTTTACAGTTAACATTAAGTCTCTCATTGTTAGGCACCGCCATTGCTAAAGATTCAAAAGCACAGGCCATCCTTGACACAAAAATTTCAGTAAGCGAAAGCAATACAGCGCTCAAAACGGTGATCAAAAAACTGGAGCAGCAATATCATATTAATTTTGTTTTCAGCCCTGATCTTATCAATGGCAATCAAAAGGTTAATGCTTCATACTTCCAAAAATCATTGGGTACTGTATTAACAGATCTGTTTACACCGCTGAAACTCACCTACGAGGTTTCGGGAGATGTTATTGTGATCAGGAATTTAAATATTGAGCAGCTACCGTCACTTACCAAAAGGAACGACCTTGATCTGACACAGGCCCCTGTTTCGGGTAAAGTAGTCGACGAGCGAGGACTTCCTGTGCCCGGGGTTTCGGTTACCATAAAAGGCACCAAAACAGGTACAGTAACCGACAATAACGGGGCATTCACCTTAAATGTTGCTGCGGGAACCATTTTGGTATTTTCGGCAGTAGGATTTGAGACACAGGAGTTGCCGGCAAAGGAAGGCGCGATGAATATTGCGCTGGTACCGGCTAACAACAACCTTACCGAAGTAGTGGTTGTAGGCGCTGTGATAAAAAAGGGCGACCTGACAGGTTCGGTAGGCAGTGTAAATGAAAAAACCTTAAAAGAGCTGCCGGTGACCAATGTTAACCAGGCTATCCAGGGCCGCGTTGCGGGTGTATTGGTGCAGAATACCGACCCTCGCCCCGGTGGTACTGCATCTATAAAGGTACGGGGCAACAATTCTATTCAGTATGGAGCAAACCCTATTTATGTTGTTGACGGTTTGGTGATTGAAGACGGCTTTAACTCCATTAACCCCGACGATGTTGCCAGTGTAGACATTTTGAAGGATGCTTCGGCAACGGCACTGTATGGCGCCCGGGGTGCTAACGGCGTGGTTTTGATCACCACCAAAAAAGGCAAAAGCGGTGAAGGCAGGATCGATTATAATGCATGGGTAGGCTTCCAATCATTTACCCACAATGTAAACTACCTTAATGCGCAGCAAATAGTTGATTTGCGCGTCGATGCCTATGCTAATAAATACATGGATGACAATCCAACTGCCGATAGGGCGACATATGTTAAAACCCTGTTATCGCCTGGCTCGCCTGCTTTTGGCGCTGATGAATTAAAAACCTATAACGCAGGTCAAAGCTACAACTGGCTTAGCAGGATCAAGCAAAACGGTGTTCAGCAAAATCACACCATCAGCTTTTCAAAAAGCACAACCGATGGCTCATCTGTATATGTAAGCTTTAATTATACCGATCAAAAAGGCTTGCTAAAAACTTCCGACTATAAACGTTACGGTGGCAAGATCAATCTCGACCAAAAAATAAAACCATGGTTAAAAGTTGGTACCAACACCACGTTTGCCCGCACCGAAGAATCCTATATCGACGGTGGCGTATTCAACATAGCAGCTAACGCGAACCCGTTGCTGCCAATAAATGATACCGTTGCTTATTTGAGCTGGAAAGGCATCAAGAGTCCGGATCTGTATAACCCCATACGAAGCTTAAGGATTGATGGAAAAGGCAATCAAAACCGCTTGTTAACTACCAACTACGTGGTTGTTAATCCAATTCAAGGATTGAATATCCGCAGCGGCTTCTCTGTTGATGTACGGAATCAAAACTATTTCAACTACATTCCAAGGGATTTAGGACAGTCACTACGTAACTCAACGAGTGGCAGCGCTACTCAAAAGAAAGATAACTGGTTGAACTGGCAATGGGACAATTCGGTATCGTATGATAAAAGCATCGGCAAAAATAATTTCTCGGCCTTGGTTAGCTTTGGCTTAACTAAAAACAGCCATGATTACAATCAGGTTGATGCACAGGGATTTGCTACAGATGACTTCTCGTTCAAGTATCTTGGTGGTGCATATCTGAAAGATAAGTTCCAGCTTCAATCTGATTTTACCACCAACTCATTGGTAAGTTACATTGGCAGGATAAACTATAACTACGATAATAAATACTTTGCTACGTTAACCAGCCGCTATGATGGTTCATCAAGATTTGGAAATGGCAACAAATGGGGATTATTCCCATCGCTTGCATTGGCATGGAATGTAGCCCGCGAGGATTTCATGAAGGGTGCCAATATCGATAATCTTAAACTCCGCGCAGGTTATGGTATTGCCGGTAATCAAAACATACCAGACTTTGCTTACCGTTCATTATACAGGCCGGTATTTACAAGTGGCTCGGTTACTTATGTATCTGACGGCCGCTTAGGGAACCCTAATCTTCGCTGGGAAAAACAAAAACAACTGAACGTAGGTGTTGATCTTGGCATCCTGAAAAACAGGCTTAATATTACTGCCGATTACTTCATTATTCATAATAATGACCTGTTGATGCAGCGCACGCTTTCAACAACGTCGGGCTTTAGTAATACCATTGATAACGTTGGTGCCTTGTTAAACAAGGGTGTTGAGTTGAATGTAAACGCCCGTATCCTGAACAACAAGGACTTCCAATGGGATTTTAGCGCAAATATCTCATCATACCGCAACAAGATCACTAAACTTTATGGCAGTGTTGACGCTATTTATAATTATGGTGGCTTTACCGGTGTTGATATCCAGCGTGAAGGCAACCTTTTCCTTGGTAAATCATTGAATTCAATTTACACCTATAAGTTTGAGAAGATTGCCCAACAGTCGGATATGGATCGCATTAAAGGTATCGACTACGGCGGCCGCACTATCCGTCCGGGTGATATAATCCCTGTTGATGTTAACGGTGATAAAAAGATTGATGATGCCGACCGAATTGTTGTAGGCAATACTGATCCTAAGTTTTACGGTGGCTTCTCAACCAACTTTACCTACAAAAACATATCGTTAAATGGAGTATTCACCTATAACGTTGGCGGTAAAAAAATCAGTGGCTTATATGAAGGCCTACTTAACGGTACCGGCGAATATGCAGGTATTGACGATGAGCTTAACCGCTGGACACCAACCAATACCAACAGCAACATCCCAAGGGCCTACCAGGGTACCGGTCGTTATGGAGTAGGCGAAACTGATTACGCGGTACAAAACTCATCATACCTGAGGTTATCTGCCTTAACACTGGCATACAGCTTTAACCAGCCGTTCATGAAAAAAGCAAGGTTAAGCAATTTCAGGGTGTATGTAACAGGTAGCAACCTGTTCACCATAACCAAATACAAAGGTTATGACCCGGAGGGCGGCGATGGTTATCCAATGCAAAAAATGATTGTAGCGGGTGTTAATATTGGATTTTAATACGATTTAATCATACTGAAAAATGAAAAGAAAATATATTTTGATATTACTTGCCTTTGTGGTAGTGGTATCAGGCTCATGTAAGAAATTTGTGGTTCAGGAGCCGCAAACGGCTTTAACTGAGGAACAGGTTTTTTCAAAGCTTGACAATATTGAACCTTTGGTATTGGGTTTATACACCAGCTGGCGAAATGTTAAAAAAGACCGTGGCGGCTTTATGTTCACTCTCGGCAGTGATGAAGCCCAGCAAGGGGCCTACCAGGTTAAAACAGATGACAGGCAGGCAGGTCTTGACCGCTATAACGGCTTTTTAGCGCCAAGTAACACTGCACTGGCCGAACAATGGAACAACCGCTGGCCGGTAATTTCGGCAGCAGCCAAAGCGGTTTACGCCCTGGGGCTTAATAAAGAGGAAGGCACAAGAAAAAACACGCTTTTAGGCGAATCAAGTTTTATTCGCGCGGCCTTAACCTTTGAAATATCCCAATACTGGGGCGAGATCCCTATCATTGACCAGGCAAAATTCCAGGAGTACGGCACCAAGCGCCAGCCGCTGCCATTAGTGTACCAGTTTATTATTACCGATCTTGAAAATGCGGTAAAATACCTGCCCGAAACACAAACCGATAAACGCCGTGCTACAAAAGGTGCTGCGCTTGCTTTATTAGGTAAAATTTACCTGTATGCGCCTGCTGCATCCGGCTTAAGGGACTATACCAAAGCTAAAACCTATTTTGAGCAGGTAGTTAACAGCGGTAAGTATTCGCTGGTGCCAAACTATGCTGATTTGTGGAAACCAACCAACGCAAACAGCACCGAATCAATTTATGAGTTTCAGTTTAATAACGTTTACCCTGATAACAACCAATGCCAGTGGCAAATGGGCTCACGCTCTTTAGCTGATATTGATCAGTATTGTTATTTTGGCGGATATGACCTCATGGTACCTACAACCTACTGCTATTCAGACGTAAGTAAAGGTGGATTGTGGGAAGATGGAGATATTCGCAAAGGCGAAAGTATCCGCTACGATTTCACCTACAAAGGCAAAAAACCTGTACTTAACCCAACTTTTGGCGGTGACGAGCTCGACCCGCATGTTAAAAAGTTTGAGGACATTCGTACGGATGGAACTTTGAGCTTTTGGCTATCAGGTAAAGATATCTTCTTTTTACGCTATGCGGATATCCTGCTGTGCTATGCCGAAACACTTAACGAAACCGGCAATACAACACAAGCGGTTGATATTGTAAACAACCAGATCCGCAAAAGGGCCTGGGGTGGCACCTTGCCTGCCGATAAACGCTGGAACAATGGTATGTCGCCGGATGAATTCCGTACTAAAATGCTTGACGAGCGCATGCGTGAATTGTGCTTTGAAGGCTGGAGAAGGATGGATTTAATCCGTTCAGGCAAATTGGTTGACCTGGTTAAAGCCCGCAATAAATGGACTGCACAATCAGGAACCATACAACAGTACCACAACCGCTACCCTATCCCACTGCAGGAAATTAAGCAAAATGATGATATTGGTGAAAGCGATCAAAACCCTGGTTATACTAACAACTAATTCCGTTAACTTAATCACAAAAAAGCAAAGGCCACCCGAGATTGGGTGGCCTTTTGCCTTTTATTATTTAAAGAATTTACTTTCTACTAATATAAAGTAAACTCAACCCTGCGGTTAGCCTGACGGCCGGCAGCGGTTTTGTTTGTAGCAATTGGCTGGGTTTGGCCATAACCTGTTGCTTCAATACGTGATGCATTTGCACCTTTGCTCACTAAATATGCTTTAACCGACTCGGCACGGTCTTTTGATAAACGCATGTTCAAATCAGCCGAACCTGTGTTATCTGTATGACCGGCAAGTTTCAAGCTAAAGTTTTTATCAACCAATAGTTGAGCAACCCTATCCAAACTTGGGTATGAGTGGTCACGGATGGTAGCTTTGCCCAAATCAAATTCCAGGTTTTTGATAGCGTCTTTAACTACTTTTTTATCTTCTTCGGTAACATATACTACCGGTTTAGCTAAAGGACAGCCTGAACCATCAACTTTTTGACCTGCAGGTGTGTTAGGACATTTGTCATTAACATCAACAACACCGTCACCATCACTATCTGTAGTTAACTTAGCAAGGTTGGCATTGGTTGCAGCAAGATCGCTGGCCAATTGTGCGTTTCTTGCTTTTTCAGCATCAATTTGTTGCTGTAACTCAGCGCGGGTACGTTGGTTTTCCCACAGGTACTCAGTACGCATTGACGATACCGGGTTATGAACAGCCATTTGCGGTTTTTTCTTGCTGCCTAATGCAAACTCTAAACCAACGTGAGCGTATGAAAATCTGTCATCGCTGTTGCCAAAGTTGTAACCGTCAAAGTTATCCGATTGAACAAAGTTAACCTGGTAACCCAGATCAAGGTTGATACCCGGAGCAAGGTTGAATTTCAAACCTGCACCAATCGGAATGAATACTTCACCAATGTGCCCGTTATCGGTTTTCTTGAAGTTTTCCTGGGTGCCGCCAGCTGGTGTAATCCTTGGCGTATAGTTCATATAACCAGCACCTGCAGTT
The DNA here is from genome assembly GCF_042434235.1 of Mucilaginibacter angelicae. NCBI lineage: Bacteria > Pseudomonadati > Bacteroidota > Sphingobacteriia > Sphingobacteriales > Sphingobacteriaceae > Mucilaginibacter > Mucilaginibacter angelicae. Next base: position 22,543 of record NZ_JBHLTS010000078.1, read on the forward strand.
AAGTACGGTTGAATGAACGGCCTGTCGTGACGCCAGTTAATGTTTGCCAATGTAAAGTTGGCACTTAAGGCTGCCGACCAATTTAGTTTTGTAGAGTAAGAGTCATAAGTAGATGTACCAGCTGTATTTACGTGGCTGTTTGATGATGATACCTCACCGCGAAGGAAATCGGCTTGTAAGCCAAATGATGGTAATATTTGTTTTTTAATGTAAGCGCCATAACCAAATTGTTCAGTTGGGCTTGTAAAATCCTGCCTGCTGTTACGACCGAATACGGTAAATGGAGTTAACAGCCCACCATGCACGCCTATCGACCAGGTGCGTAATTCGCCGCCGCCGGAAAATGGTTTTACGTAATCTTTTGCTGTAGCTGAAGTATCTGCTGATTGAGCGAATAATTTACTTCCAATCATAACTCCGGTAAGAAGTAGCGAAGCTTTTTTTAAATTTGTTTTCATATTTATAAGTTTAATTATACGTTTAACATTCAAGTAAAACGTACATAGGATAGTCCAACATTGATGCCATCAATATTTACAGCCCCGAAAACCTACTGCAAAACGCCCAGAAAACAAATCGAATAACAATAATAGAAATTTAATATAAAACGCTGATTAGCTAAGCTAAACGACTGTATTTTTATGACACATTTCAGATTAACTTAAACGGCAATAAATGATGCGCATTTGACTTTCTGTACCAACTGGTTAATGAGTTAAAAAGAATACAGTTTTGTACAGATATTGGTAAATAAATATTATTTCGGTTAAGCCATTACGGCAACCATATTAAATAGATTTTCGCCAAGGTTAATATTTCCGCTGATTTCTGATGCTTCTAATGCAGTTTGTGGATGGATGCCTTTGGTAAATACTTTCCAGGCGATATCGGGAGATAAAGTAACTATTGTATCCAGGCTTGAACCTGCATTTTTAGTGAGCGTCCAGCCCTCGGTCATCTTGAGGAGGTACCAATCTCCGCCAGCTTCACCCGTTACCTTAATTTGGACAAGGGCCCCGGTATTGGCTATGACCGTACGGTATGCATGCGGCAGTCCACACATAAAAGTGTCAATGCAAGGGTAAAACAATTCAGCAGTAATAATACCTTGTTTACCAACCGCTTCGCGGATCTGTTGCTGATGATGAAACTTTTCAGTGTATTCCCGGGCTATATGAAACCAGTTAACGGAGTGCTCCTCTCCTGCCCAGGCTACGGAAAATGGTGCAGGTGCAAACAGGTCTGCCTTAGCCATTATCTCGCTGTATTGCTTGCCTGTTGTTTCCAATAACTCAGTAAGTAACTGCGGACTCATGCGCCTCATAGCTTTTACCCATGTGGCATTTAATCCATTCAAAAAATCCACTAAATCACTGTAGCTATTAATGGGATTGGGCGGAAGATCGCCAGCGAATTGATGAGATGAGGATATGGTACGGATGTTACCATCAAGCAAATGAGCGGCAATATCTTTTACCGTCCAAAGTTTTGCCAATGTAGGCTTGTTCCAGTCATCGGCCGATAGTGATTTAAGCAGATCTATCAGCTTTTGATCCAAAAGGGGGAACAGGTGCACTGTTTTAATAGGTACTTCCTGTTCCGCCATTTGGTATACTTTAAAAGTTTATGTGTTATTCAGCAGGGTGAACAATCACCTTCCATTTAATTTCGGCACCAGCTTTTGAAAGCGTTGCAGCAACTGAACAGTATTTGTTAATAGAGAGTTCGGCAGCGCGTACAGCTTTATCCTCATCAACATCACCGTAAATATGAAATTCAATATCCACATCCTCCCATAATGAAGGCTCCTTACCGGCTTCACGTTCGCCGTTAACCACCATTTTATAGTCGGTTATTTCCTGGCGTTGTTTTTTAAGGATACTGATCACGTCAATTGCCGAGCAACCGGCAAGGCCCATCAAAAGTATCTGCATTGGGCGGATCCCAAAATCCTGGCCCCCACTTTCCGGACTGCTGTCCATTTTTACTGTGTGCCCGTTAGCGTCAACAGCTTCAAAGCCAAAATCGCCATGTACACGTTTTAATTCAATCTGAGCCATAGTATTCGGTATTATTGCGCTAAGTTATACAATTAAGCGCTTATGCTAAAACGCACTACTGTTGTTTAAGCGGTTTTAGCTAAAAATGACCTATGTCATATATTTTCTGTTCTTAACAGGTATCACCAGCTTTAAACCTGACCAAACTTCATCAACCGCGCAAACCTTAATATCAACCAACCCAATTTGCAGGGCGAAGTTCCTGATCAGGTCTTCCGTAATATCAGTCAATACTTTTGAGGCCTTTTTGGGCCAGGAAATCCAGATCATGCCATCCTGCTTTATTTGCTCCATTAATTTGGGAAGCTTAGCCTGGTATTCATCTGCACTTTTGCTAAAGAAATGGATCACATCATTTTCAAGCGAAACATTATCTGTAAAATAAACATCAGCAGGCATATCGGTAAACAACTCAAGGTAATGATCAGGTGCATTAATCAGCATAAGCTTTGCCCCGGCTTTTATGCCGAGCTTTTTTGCCAGTGGTGTACCTGAATAGCCAGCCATTACAAGATCCCTTTTAAATGATGCAACATATGCTCAACATAGTCGGCAGCAAGCCACTCAACTGTTTGTAGGTTGGGCTCCTGTTTACTGTTATCGCAACGTATGCCTAACCTCCCTGGCGGGTAATTTTTTAATACACGTACAATTTGCAGGTTTAATAGTGCCCAAAGCTCTATTAACTCTTCAACGTCAGCATCCTGGTAACGGGCAGCTGCAACCCATTCAACTTGCTCATAGGTAAGCCTGAAGTTTTCTTCATAAGTACAGCGTACAAAGCGCTGCAGGTTAATTTGGGCACTATCAATTAAATGACCGATGACTTCTTTGTTAGACCATTTAGCGGGCGATGCTTTATATGCCCAATCAATATTATGGCCTTTTAATTGCCGTACGTTATCAATTATATTGGTGAGTTGGTTGATTGCCTCGTTCATTTATTGTTTATATCAGTAGTATATAAATATCAGCATTTCATATTAAACAGCAAAAGCACTAACTTCAAAGCCTTAAACATTACTATGGCGCTTAACTATATCTGGATAGCTTTTTTTGTAATTGCATTTGTCGTTTCACTTATAAAATTAGTTTTTTTTGGCGATACAGAAGCTTTCAAATTATTGGTTGAAGGATTATTTAATTCGTCAAAATCATCAGTAATGGATATTGCATTGCCGTTAATTGGCTCGATGGCATTCTGGCTCGGTATTCTGAACATTGGTGAGAAAGCCGGGGCAATCAATTTTTTATCAAAGATAGTACGACCGTTCTTTAGCCGTTTGTTCCCGGATGTACCTAAGGACCACCCGGCTACAGGCCAAATGATGATGAACTTTTCGGCTAACTTGATGGGCCTTGACAATGCGGCCACACCACTCGGTTTAAAAGCTATGGGCAGCCTGCAGGAGCTTAATCCCGATAAGGAAACCGCATCAAATGCCCAGATCATGTTCCTGGTGCTGCATACATCGGGCTTACAATTATTGCCGGTTACCATTATAGCCCAAAGGGCAATCCTTAACTCAAAAGATCCGGCCGAGGTATTTTTACCCTGCATTATCGCTACTTATGTAGCTACTGTAGTGGGACTTATAGCGGTTGCCATCAAGCAAAAGATTAACCTTTTCGATAGGGTAATCATTGGCTGGCTTGGCGGCGTTACAGCTTTTATTACACTGGTAGTATGGTACTTCACCACCCAGTTAACCAAAGGGCAGATCAGCACGGTATCATCTGTTATCAGTAATGTGATGCTGTTTACCATACCGGTAATATTTATTGTGGGTGGGTTGATCAAGAAGGTAAATGTATTTGAAGTTTTTGTAGAGGGCGCCAAGGGAGGTTTTGAAACCTCTGTTAAAATAATCCCCTACCTGGTTGCCATGTTGGTAGGCATAAGCGTGTTCAGAAGCTGCGGAGCTTTGGATTATATGAACGAAGGGCTGCGCTGGGTTTGTGTTCGGTTTAATTTAGATACCCGTTTTGTTGATGCCATGCCGGTTGCTTACCTTAAGCCTTTAAGCGGCTCTGGTTCAAAAGGTATGATGATAACGGTTATGCAAACTTTTGGGGTCGACAAATTTGCCGGGAGGCTTGCCGGGATCTTTAACGGTTCGGCCGATACTACTTTTTATATTGTGGCCCTGTATTTCGGTTCGGTGGGTATTAAAAAATCCCGCTATGCCATCCCAGCCGGGCTTATAGCCGATTTGGCCGGTGTTATTGCCGCTATCTTTATCGCATATTTATTCTTTGGTCATCAGCCCTAAATACTGTTAAAAAGGGAGCGCAACTTTCATTCATCAATTTAATTAGTATTTTTATTGCACCCTTTTTAAACTAATGACACAAACTTATCTTAAAGAAAAGCAGCTCAAAAAAAAGCGCGCTATGAAAGGCGTATATGCCATGGTTATTGCCGGCGTAGTGTTTATTTTTATCATGGTGAAATTTGCCACATCCGGGGGCATTTCAGAAGTGCTTTCATTCAGTAAAATGCCCAATGCCGATGATACTTATAAAATTGCAATGGAATTTGTAAAACCAACCATCCGTAACGGCAACATCTCCTTTCCCGATGATAAATACCAGTTTGGTAAAAAAGCCGACTCGATTTTTATCATTAAATCGTATGTACTTTCAACGGGGGACAAAGGCGAAACAAACCGTACTAATTTTGAGGTGGTCCTGAAATATAACGGCGGCCCTAAATTTTTGAAAAAGAACTGGGCTGTGGTTGATATTAACGAAAGCTCGGAATAAAAGAAAACACAAGCCTTATGGAAGAAGCAGAAATTGAGTTGATAGAAAGTGCTACTGCACTTATAGGGCGCACCCAATATCAAACAGTAGTTAACAGTGGCGGCCACGGTATCATCACGGATGAGCCCCTGAAAGCCGATGGCAGCGATACCGGTATGAACCCATTTAGTTTATTACTGGCCAGCCTTGCAAGCTGCACCGTTATTACCCTGCGCATGTACATTAACCGCAAAATGTGGCCTATCGAAGAAATTAAAGCCGACGTTGAAATGTTTAAGACTTTAAGCGGTACACGCATTGAAACCAGGCTTAGCTTTAAAGGCGAAGTGAGTGAAGAGCAAAGAGAGCGGCTACTAAAAATAGCCAATGCCTGCCCGGTTCATAAAATATTGATTGGCAATATTGATATCCACACGAATATCAGTGTATAAAAAAAGCCTGCACGGCAAAAATGCTATGCAGGCTAAATCACTCTAAAACAATCACCTCTTAAAAAAGAAGTATTTATAAATAATTTGAACGGGAAGGTAATTACCTGGCTATTAAATTATTTGTAAGTACAAATGTACCCATAAATAGCAGCCACAGTATTGAATAGCCAATTCATTTGACGGCTAACTGACAGTACAGCTTATTTATACCTTCAGATGACTTTAAGCCATTAAGCCCCGGATAAAAATATCCAGCAGGAGCAGCTTTTTGGTGTGGATCTCTTCAAGATGTTCCTTGCGGGGGAAGTTACTTTTCTTTTGGGATATGGCCCCTACCCTGATGCCATGTAAGGCATCCATCAATACATCAACAACCTCATCAGGGTTTTCTACAGGTTTTATCGCTCCTTTTGCAACTTCGCTTTTAATGGCATTGCTCAGCAGGCCCAACTCAGCACCATGTACTTCACCAACTATTTGCCAGATGGTTTCCGGAAGGTTTTGCTCATTAAGCCTGAAAAAATCAAAAAAGTTGTAATTATTAACGATAAACTCGTGATGGGTGTTTACCTGGAAAGTAAAAGCTTCTTTTAAATTGGTAAAAGTATTTAGCCTGTTTTCGAGCGTTTTAAGATAATCAGCAGCAAGCTTGCGCATTACAGCAATGTACAACTGGCTTTTATCCGGAAAATAATAATACAGCAGTGCCTTTGACATGGAGAGGTCGCCGGCTATTTCATTCATGGTAGTTTTTGAATAACCGTAATGTAAAAAGCGCTGATGCGAGGCCTCTAAAATTTTCTCTCTTTTAATATCCTGCTGGTCATTCGCTGCTGCCATCTGATCGTTAAGTTTTATTTAAACAGGTAAACAAAAAGTCCATACAATCGATTTCCTGACTTTTTTAACAAAACTATCAAAAATTCATTAAATAAATGTAGCAACACCCGTCCAGGGGCCATTTGCTAAAACAATTTTACATTCTAACTATTTTATAGGAAAACATTTTGTGATTATGGATATAGAAAACAGGTTACCGCCCGATTTGCTTGAGTTTTCACAACGGATCCCATCCTTTGCCTGGAACCTGATCATCATCGTTTCGGCGATACTCATAGGCCTGATCACTAAATTTATTATAACCAGGTTATTCAGGATCTACGCTGAGCGAAAGGACACCGATTATTCCATCTTACGGTCAATAATCGTAAACCTCGGGCCGGCCGTTGCCTATTTTATACCGCTGTTTCTGTTAAACCTGTTCTCACCTTTGATGCGGATGAACAAGCTTTATTATCAGCCACTCGATAAAACTATTGAAATTTTGCTTACTATTTCCTTTGCGGGGCTGCTTGTCCGTTCTGTCCGCATTTTGGAAGATTATATTTATCACACCTACGACCTTAATAAGGTTGATAACCTTAAAGAGCGCAAAGTGCGAACGCAGATCCAGTTTATACGTAAGATCATTGTGGTAACCATCATCTTTTTAACTGTTGCCATTATCCTGCTTAGTTTTGAAAGTATGCGCAAAATAGGCACCGGTTTACTTACAGGCGTTGGAATTGGTGGTATTATAGTTGGTTTTGCAGCGCAAAATTCATTGGGAAACCTACTTGCGGGTTTCCAGATAGCGTTTACGCAGCCTATCCGCATTGATGACGTTTTGGTTGTGGAAGAAGAATGGGGCCGCGTGGAAGAAATCACTTTAACTTATGTAGTGCTAAAAATCTGGGACGAACGCCGCTTGATACTCCCCATCAATTATTTTATCCAAAAGCCCTTTCAAAACTGGACGCGGACATCGGCAGATATCCTGGGCACCGTGTTTTTATACATGGACCATACTGTTCCTGTTGATGCCATACGTGAAGAGTTTGAACGCCTCATCGTTAAATCAACCTTATGGGATAAACGGGTTAAAGTAGTGCAGGTTACTGATGTAAGGGAACATACCATAGAGATCCGTATGCTGATGAGCTCCAGTACCTCATCAAACGCATTCGATCTGCGTTGCTACATCCGTGAAAACCTGATCACATTTATTCAAAAGAATTTCCCGGGCAGCCTGCCGCGTTCACGTAATGAGATCAGCAACCTGGGTGAGCTTGAAAAATATGTTCAGCCAACAGCAGGAGCCTAAACCAATTTACTTAGGCCAATACCTGCTCCGATTACCAAAGCATCTTCGGCAGCACCTATTACCGGGTCGGATATGTGATTGGCCTTAACTATGCTTTTGCGCAAATAATAGCTTCCATAAGTTGCAGCTATGGCCGCTGTCCCTCCAACCAACGCTCCGGTTAACGCTTTACCGCCAACAGCTTTGTAAATGCTTGCACCGGCCAAAGCACCTGATAAACAGCGGCCTGCTACCCCGGCTGGTTCTATGCGGTTTGGGGTTGAGGGTAATTTATCCGCAATAAGCTCGGTAACGGATAACACTTTCAAAACTGCAGCTACTGTTGTTGATTGCATAAACCTTAACGGCGATTTCTCCAGTTTTTTTGATGGATGATGGCTTAATATATGAGTGGCTACAACAGGAGCTGATAAGGTACGCATCCCGGCCAGTGTGCCGAGGCCAATTACCTGCCAAAGTGATTTTGATATTTTAGGTTTCATTTGCTTCAAAACATTTATTTAAACAACCCGAAACGCACTGTTATGTTTGTTGATTAAAAATCTGTAAATGCAAAAACGGCAGTGCTAAAAATAGCACTGCCGTTTTTTGTAAATTATTGGCTTTATTTTAAACTGTTTCTGGCTCTAATATCTCAACATGCTTAGGTTCAACCGATTTTTTGCCGAACAACCTTGCTTTTAGGTTATAACGGATCAGGTATAAACATGGTACAAGTATCAATGTAATAATGGTGGCAAAGCCTAAACCAAAGATCATTGTCCAGGCCAGCGGGCCCCAGAAAGCAACGTTATCACCACCAAAGTGAATATGCGGTTGGAAACGGGTAAACAAGCCCACGAAATCAATATTGAAACCAACTGCCAGCGGTATCAAACCTAAAATGGCAGCAGTTGCGGTTAACAATACCGGTGTCATACGGGTATGACCAGCCTCAACTACAGCATCATGAATGCTAACGCCCTGCTCAAGCAGCATATCGGTAAACTCAACCAGTAAGATCCCATTACGAACAACTACACCTGCCAGCGCAATGATACCAATACCCGTCATTACTATGGACATTGTCATACCGAATATGGTAACGCCCAGCAACACACCAATAATACTAAAGAGTATCTCGCTAATAATAATAAGCGTTTTGCCGATAGAGTTAAACTGGATCATTAAAATAACCAGAATAAGCCCGAATGACACACCAAGCGCCGAAAGCAGGAAAGTCATAGCCTCCATCTGGTCTTCCTGGCCACCGCCTTGACGTATGATCACATTATCCGGTTTCTTAAAGTTGTTTATTGCTTTAAGGATATTAGCATTAACCTCATTGGGGTTATTAGGCTTAATAACGTTTGAGCCAAGTGTTAATACCCTGCGTTGTTGTTTGCGTTTAATATTACTGTAAGTATTGGTATAGCGCACATCGGTAAAAGCAGAAATTGGAACCTGACGGATGGCACCACCAGTAGCAAGGTCACGATAAGTGATCTTCATGTTCTTGAGCTCATCTATATTACTGCGTTGGTTTTCCTGCGCCCTTACCATGATCTTGTAATCATCCTCACGGGTATTACGGAAGTCGGCAGCTTTCCAGCCAAATATAGCTGTAAACAGGTTTTGCGTTACCTGTCCGGAGGAAATACCCTCGCGGTTGGCCCTTTCCCGGTCAATATCAAAAACAATCTCAGGTTTATCACTTTGAACGTCGGCAATAAGGTTTTCAATACCCGCAATATTTTGTTTTGCCAGATAACTCTTTAATCGGTTACCCGTAGCTACAAGTGTGTCAATGTTATCGCCGGCAATTTCGATACTGATATCCTTTTGAACCGGCGGACCACTATTTTCCTGCGCCACAGCTATTTTTGCGCCAGGGATCCCCTGCACTGCAGCACGGATATTAGCTAATACCTTTTTGGTATCCTTACCGTTACGCTTGCCAAACTCTACAAACGCCACAGTGACCTTGCCCTTATTTTCATAATCGCCCTGATCTTCATCAGTAGGATCGGTTACACCTTTGGTTACGTTCGAGATTACCGACGATACGATATCCTTATCAGGTTCAACAACCTGGGCAACGCGTTTTTCTATCTGCCTGGTAACTTCATTGGTATAACCCTGATCAGTACCTATTGGCAGGGTAATATATACATAGGCAAAATTAGGATCCCCGGATGGGAAAAACTCCGGTGTTTTGCCTCGCACAGCCATAAAGAAGATAGCAAAAACGAATAAGCCAATGGTTCCCAGTAAAACTACAACCGGACGGTGTACCGCACGCTCAAGCCATTTTGCATACCAGTTTTGAAATTTAGGCCATGCATTTTTCTGAAACCTGTCAATAACCCGCAACAGGAAGAAATGGTTGATCAGGTATAACACCATGATGAGCACAATCAGGTTACCAACCCCAACGTTCATCAGATAACCGATAACTGCAGCTATCGCCAAAAATATCATTGCCCTTTTTGTTGGCCTGTCAAACTTAGGGTTATCGTGTTCACCATCATGGTGAGGCCTCATAAAATCAACCGCAAACACAGGGTTAAAGATATAAGCAACTACTAATGATGCCAGTAATGTAATGATCAGTGTTATTGGCAGGAAGAACATAAAATGCCCTATCAAACTATTCCAGAATGCCAAAGGTATAAAGGGGGCCAAAGTGGTCATTGTACCTGAAAACACAGGCAAAAACACTTCACCGGCAGCCATTTTTGCTGCTTCCTTGATCGGAACTTTACCATTTGCAAAAATACGGTGCGTATTCTCAATAACCACAATAGCATCATCCACCACAATACCCAGCGCCAGTAGGAACGAGAACAACACGATCATATTTAAGGTAAACCCAATTGCAGGCATCACCAAAAAGGCTATAAAACATGATAATGGTACTGACAATGCCACGAAAATGGCGTTGGTTGTACCCATGAAAAACATCAGGATAACAGTAACTAAAAGGAAACCGATAACGATGGTATTGATCAGGTCATTAAGCGTAGTACGCGTTTTGTCTGATTGATCGCCGGTCACAACAATGTCCAACCCTTTAGGGAAAACTGTTTTTTGCTTTAATTTGATCAGCTCGTTGATCTTGTCCGAGGCCTCGATCAGGTTCTCTCCCGCCCTTTTACTTACGTTGAGTGTAATTACATTCTTGAAGTTAGGGTTATCATTGGTTTTTAACCTCGCATAACTTTCCTGCTCCAGGAACGAGTCTTTTACCTCAGCTATATCCCGTAAATAAACAGCCTGTCCTTTAGGGTTACGAATAGCCATGGCGGCTACTTCATCAGCATTTTTAAAATCCTGCTTAATATCTATAGCCCTGCGCACACCGTCGGTTTTTACTGTACCGGCCGAAGAAAGGATATTTTCATTACCGATTGCATTGGTGATATCAGTAAAGCTGATCTGAGCAGCAGTCATCTTATTCAGGTCAACATTCACCTGGATTTCGGGCGTTAAAGCACCTACTTCATCTACTTTTGAAATTTCACGGTAACCCTCAATTTCATCCTTCAAGATATCAGCATATTCTTTCAGTTTCTTAAGATCATAATTACCCGAAATATTGATATACAAAATAGGCAAATCGGCCACGTTAATATCCGAGATAACAGGCTCTTTAAGGTTGTTATCATTTTGAGGTAAATCCTGTTTCGCTTTATCAACCGCATCTTTTACATCAATTTTAGCATCCTTAATCTTTACATCGGCCTGAAATTCGGCAGTGATGATGGATACGTTTTGAACCGAATTTGAGGTAACCTTCTTCAGTCCTTTTAACGATTTAAGCTGCTTTTCTATCTGACGCGTTACCAGGTTCTCAATGTTTTGAGGCGATTGCCCGGCATAGGTAGTAGTTATAAAAACCTTTGACTGCGCTATATCCGGGAAATTTTCCTTAGGCAGGTTATTATAGCTAACAAGGCCAAGCGCAGTGATCAAAAACATGAGCACATAAATGGCTGTTTTGTTATCAATGGCCCAGCTTGAAGGGCCAAATTCTTTTTTTACATCTTTCATAATGAACAGATCAATTGATTAATAACTAATTGGCCGACTGAACAACTTTGATCTTATCGCCATCCTCTATTTCAGTAGCGCCTTCAACAACCAGCTGGTCGCCGGCCTTTAGGCCTGATAAGATCTCAGTTTGGCCGCCATAAGTAACACCCGATTTAACATTTACCTGTTTGGCTATACCATTCTGGTTAACAAAAACATGGTCGCCGTTCTCTGACTTCTGGATAGCTTTAACCGGTACAGATATGGTATGGCTTTTTGAATAATCGGCTATTTTTAAAATAGCGGTCATGTTAGGGCGAAGTGTGCTGCGTACCGGCAACTTGATCTCTACGCCAAAACTGCGCGATGTAGGGTCGATGGCTTTGGCTGCAAAAGTCACCTTGGTAACCAATGAATCGTTAGCATCCGGAATCAATATTTTAACATCATTACCTGTGTTTACGCTGCTTGCATATGACTCAGGAACATCGGCCTTAACTTTTAAAACATCAGCATTGACTATACGAATACCGGTTTGACCAGGTGCGGCGCCCTGACCAAGCTTCAGGTCCATTTGGTCTACAGTGCCATTAATTGGTGATATGATACGATATAAAGCCGATTGCTTTTTCAGTGATGCCAAAGCTTTCTGGCTGCTTTGTAAAGTGGTTTGAGCCTGCAGGTATTGCACTTCGGTGCCTATTTTCTGATCCCAGAGGTTTTTCTGACGATCAAATAACTGTTGATTTAAACTTACCTGTGCTTCGCTTTGTGCAATATTTTGTTGCATAACGCTGTTATCCAGTTGTGCTAATACCTGGCCTTTACTCACATGCTGCCCGGGCTTTACATAAATAGCGGTAATAATTGCCTGCGCCTGCGGATAGGCGGTAACATTATCCTGGGCATCTATCTTACCTTGTATTTGTACATAATTGGTGAAGCTACCGGTCTTAACTTCAGTAACACTTACATCAGTACTTTTGGCCGAATCGGTAGTACCTATCTCCGCTTGCAGCTTCTCAATTTTTGAGTTAATATCCGATTGCTGCTTTTTCAGATCGGCCAACTCGGCGTTTTTATCTTTGGGTTTACTTGAGCATGCAGCCAGTAAAACCAGGAACGGTATGTATATAAATTTTTTCATTTTCATTGTTATATAGTGAGTTTAGCGTTGTTGTTATTATTTAATTCGTCCGTAAGCTTTGTCAAGGTCAACTTTACTAACCAGGGCATCATAAAGACCTTGTATATATTTGTTATCTGCATCTTCAAGCGATGTTTGGGCCTGTGTAACCTCAATGCTTGAGCCTACCCCCTGCTGATATTTCACTTTTGACACACGCAATACCTCCTGGGCAAGCGTTTGGTTACGTTTTTGATTATTAAGCGATTGCAAACCGTTTACATAGGTAATATGAGCCTGGTTAGCTTGCAGTTTTAATCCATTTTTGGCATTCTCCAGATCATTCTGTGATTTCAACACTGCAATTTTGTACTGCTTTATCTGATTAACACGCTGAAGGCCGCTAAATATTGGTACGTTTAAAGTTAACCCAACATAACTTGATGGGAAGCTCATTTTATAAAGGCTACTAAAATTATTGTTCTGGTATGATGAGGTATAAGCTGCATTGGCTTTAAGCGATGGCAGTGAAAGCGATTTTTGACGTTTCAGGTCCAGTTGCTTAAGGTCTACGGCTGTTTCTGCTAAATTATACTCAATACGGTTATGGTAAAATGAGGTATCGGCTGCAAGATCGGCTGTGTTATCATCCAGCCTGATATCTTCAAGCTTATCTTTCAGGCTAAGCGCGTATTCAATAGGCATCCCCATCTGAAACTTAAGTACCTGGTAATTTAAGGCTAACAAACGGATGGTATTTTCGCGGCTTGTAACTAAATTGTTGTACTGAACCGTAATCCGGTCTACATCAATTTTTTCTACAACGCCTTGTTTATTTTGCTGTACAGTTTCGTCCATCTGCTGCTTTAGCTGTGCAATATTGGCATTTAATAATCTAAGCTGCTCATTGCTAACCAAAACCTGGTAATAAGCCTTGGTAACATTAACATTAGCCTCAATTTTTGAGCGGATATGACTGCGGATAGAAAGTTCTTTATAAGTTTTTGATGCCTTTAAGCCAACAAGGTAGCTGCCATCAAACAAGATCTGATCAGCATTTACCCCAAAACTTGATTGATATTTAACACCAAACTGAATGGGAACAAAAGTGCCGGCAGGCTGACCAAAAAACTGTCCGGGTAATAAAGTAGTCGGAATCTTCAGATAATCCTGAAACGACGCTGTACCGCTTACCTGCGGCAAACCGATACCGGTAGTTTCTCTAACTTTATACTCGGCGCTTTTGATATCAAGTTTGGCATTAACTACCGAATCCTGATGCTCATACGCATAATTAACACAATCCTGAACCGTAAAATTGTACGTTTGTGTGTTTGGCGCTGTTTCCTGTGCGTAACCCTTAAAGGCCATGGCGCAAAACACAGTTACCGTGTAAAATAGATATTTCATTATATATGTTGTGGTTGAGTGATTTGATTTCATTTAAGCTGATACAAATTTCATGCAGTTAATGACAACTGTGTGTCAGCATGTTATTCATTATTAATATTCTTATACTCGTTAAGCAGCTTGTAGCCTTCAAGGGTACAAATGCCATAGTTAAAATGATCTAAAAATTGAACCTGCACCTTCCAGGGACTAAACTCGGTTGCCGGGAATATAGATGTATTGAAACCCAGTTCAACCTGGTTAACCCGCATACGGGCTATTATCTTTACATCGATATCTTTACGGATGTACCCCTGTCCCATTCCCTTGATCAGCAGTTCTTCCATTTTTTTGATTAATACCTCTGCCTTAAACTTTTGAAAGTCGTTCCAGGCTTCAGGATGATACTTTTGCAGGTCGTGGATAACAATTGGGTTAATCCTTGAAAAGATCTCTTCTGAGCATTTGGTCATGTTGATCATTTCTTCAATTACGTTGGCTGATTTGCTGATGATATCATTCATCTGATCCTCATCTTCCTTCAGCTTCTTTGTTGTTAAGGCAACAACCAATTCATTTTTATCTTTAAAAAACTGATAGATCGTTTTTTTCGACATACCAAGATGCCTGGCAATATCATCCATGGTGATACTTTTGATACCTGCTGTTAAAAACAGGTCTTCGGCGCCCTTTATAATTCTTTCTGTTTGACTCATTGACTTTCCGGGTCAAAACTAAGGAAACATTTTTTGAATAAAAAGTTTCCATTCATTTTTACTTTTCCATTACAAATACTTGTTCATTTTTAAAATCCATTTAATTATTGCTTATTATTCTGTGGTTTATTTGCGAAGCTTTTAATCTGCCAACGGCACATCAAAAATGATTACCTTTGCAAAAAATCATTACCACTCTTTTTAATATGACGCTTACTTCCCTTTCAGCGATCTCGCCTATTGACGGCCGTTATAGAAACACCACTGCCGAACTTGCCGGATACTTTTCAGAATATGCCCTTATTAAGTACCGCGTATTTGTTGAGATCGAATATTTTATCGCACTTGTTGAATACCCACTACCTCAGTTACAAGCTTTTGATAAAAATATATCAGAAAAGTTACGCGACATTTACAGGAATTTTTCGGAAGATGACGCTGAAAGTATCAAAGTGATTGAAAAAACGACAAATCACGATGTTAAAGCCGTTGAGTATTTCATTAAAAAAGAGTTTGATAAATTAGGCCTGGAGCCATATAAAGAGTTCATCCATTTCGGCCTTACCTCGCAGGATATCAATAACACAGCCATTCCATATACTTTTAAACTGGCGTTGAACAACAGCTACTACCCTGCTATTAATGATTTGGTTAGTATCCTGAAAACTTTTGCTGCCGATTGGGAGAACGTACCTTTGTTGGCGCATACTCATGGCCAGCCCGCTTCGCCAACCCGTTTAGGCAAAGAGATCCTGGTTTTTGTTGAGCGTTTGGAAAGCCAGCTTGAATTGTTGAAGCCAATCCCACACTCTGCTAAATTTGGTGGTGCTACCGGCAATTTTAACGCGCACTTTATAGCCTATCCTGATAAGGACTGGAAAGCATTCGGCGATCATTTTGTGAACGAAATATTGGGCTTAAAACGCTCACAGTTTACTACCCAGATTGAACATTACGACAACTTTGCCGCACAATGCGATGCATTGAAACGTATAAACAATATCCTTATTGATCTTGACCGTGACATGTGGACCTATATATCCATGAATTACTTCAAGCAAAAGATCAAAGCAGGCGAAATTGGCTCATCTGCCATGCCGCACAAGGTTAACCCTATTGATTTTGAAAACTCGGAAGGTAACCTGGGCATAGCCAATGCATTATTTGAACACCTTGCAGCCAAACTGCCAATATCAAGATTACAGCGCGATTTGACTGACTCGACCGTATTGAGGAATATCGGTGTACCGGTGGCGCATACGCTTATCGCTATCAAATCAACCGTAAAAGGTTTAAACAAACTGTTGCTTAATACCGATGCCATCAATGCCGACCTCGAAGCTAACTGGCCGGTTGTTGCCGAAGCTATTCAAACCATATTAAGGCGCGAAGGTTATCCAAATCCATATGAAGCCCTTAAAGATCTTACCCGCACCAACCAGCAAATCAACGCCAACACAATAGCGGAGTTTGTTGATACGTTAAATGTAAGTGATGCTATTAAAGATGAAATCAAAAAGATCACACCTTTAAATTATACCGGCATCTGATGTGCAGATTTTTAAATGTGCAAATTTCAGATGTGCAGATGTGCAAATAATATATCGATGAAATAATGCCTTGATTTTTAAATCAATTTGCACATCTGAAATCCGCACATCTGAAATCTAAGCATCATCCGCATGTCATAACAAAGTAAGGGGTAGCTTTTAATGAAAAAGGTCACTAAATTTGTTAATTAAGATTTTAAAACACGAAACGATGAACATCAACGTATATACCGAATCAACGCCTAACCCGGCAACTATGAAATTCATAGTTAACAAGCTGCTTATTAACGGCAGTGTTGACTTTCCTACAAAGGAAAGTGCCGAAAAATCACCTTTTGCAAAGGAGCTTTATAAGTTTTCATTTGTAAACGGCGTTTTCTTTGCCAGCAATTTTGTTACCATCACCAAAACTGAAGGCAGCGACTGGGCAGATGTTGAGCCGATAATGAAAGAGTTTGTTAAAGGCGCTATCGAATCAGAATTGAAGATACAGTTAGAGGAAGAAGCTGAGGCTGGCAATTTTGAAGGCTCTGAAACTGAAGTTAAAATTCAGCAGATCCTGCATGACTACGTTCGCCCGGCAGTTGAGCAGGATGGCGGGGCTATCTCTTACCGCTCATTTAACGAAGGCGTTGTAACTGTTGAACTTCGCGGTTCATGCAGCGGTTGCCCTTCATCAACCGTAACCCTTAAAGCCGGTATCGAAAACCTGCTTAAACGCATGGTGCCCGAAGTTACCGAAGTGGTATCTGAAGCGTTATAATATTAAAGAATTTGATGGTGAAGTTTTGGAGGCTCGAGCCCCATCATTTACCCAAAAGCCTCTCATGAAAATGAGAGGCTTTTTTTGATTTACGTGTGTGGGGCTTCACTTATAATCTCCATTTAAAATGGAAATCGCTTCAAGATTAACTTCGCTTTCGATTTCATCTCTCGAAGGAAATTTTGCAATTCGCTCAATTTCACTTAACAATTGAGGATCTGTGGTATTTCTTGCAAGGTTTCCTAACATCGACTGCTTCCACTCCCCGTCATTTGTTTTTAAGATCCTAATTATATCCGGAGTCATTCTGTCAGCAAATGGCTTTAAAATATCGGCAACCGGTCTTGCAATTGGCCAATTCATATCCTGAAGCCATTCTAACAAATCGGGAACAATAGGTTTCAACTGTTCAAATGAAAGCTTTTTAAGTCCGGCAATCACTTTCTGATCATCCTTGTGTTTAGGTATAAGTTCTTTAATGTCCATATCAAGTGCCATGTAATTTATTACTTTTTGATTTATCAACGCTCAAAACCTCTAACTGACAATACATTGATAGTCTCATTCCATTTTAAAACAACTTGTCATATCAATCAGGAAAGCATTGAGGCCCAAATGCACCACCTGCATACTCAAGTACGATATTCTTGCCATAAAATATATAACTACATCCATCATTATACTGTTTGGCCTTATCAGCAGTTAGCGAACTATTAAACAAAAGATACGAATATTTACCTAATCCGCTTCTGGCAAAGCCTATTGTAGCGACTTTTCCATTTTCAATAGAAATACAATGTGCCTCTGCCAATAACTTTTTAATATTTTTCACTGTTTCCTTATTCCAACCAATGGAAGCAAGCATTTCTTTAAGTTTATCGGAATTAAAATCTAAATTCCATTCCTGGTTAACAATTGCTTCCGTGCCTTTCAAAAGCGTTATTTTTAAATCGATACTTTCTTTAGTACTTGTAATTATATTTTCAGGATTGAATTCGATTGAAACGGTATAGTTAGGGGGAACTAATTTTGCGTACGCGGTCTTAAGTAAGGTGATCTTATCATAATTTGCTTTGATATTTTCTATCAACTCCTTTTTAGAGCTTTTAGGTAAAGAATACATCACCAGCAAAAACTCTTTTGTTCCTTCCGACCCCGAATTATAAGCGTTAAGAAGTTCTTTCTTCTTTTCTTCCGGAATATCTTTTAAAATCGTTTTGAAAAGGGAATCTTTATTGATTGATTTATTGAACTGTTGCCCAGATACTTTGCAAATGCATAATATAAATGCCACGCATAGGAGTAAAGAAAACTTCATGATAAGGTATTATTTGCTGCTAATATAAATATATTGATTAGCTCGCTCAACAAAAGCTGAAGCATCAAAACTATCCCGGAGAAAGATAAAAATGATTACTTAAAATACTTCTGAATCACCTGAAGCATCTCCCCTGTTATCTTCCCATTAGTGGCCAGCAATTCACGGGTATCTAATACTTCGGCACCACCTTTAAAGTTCACCACCTCGCCCCCGGCCTGCTTAACGATCACTATCCCGGCAGCAACATCCCAGGCGTTAAGGTTATACTCGTAAAAAGCATCAAAACGACCACATGCTGTATAGGCCAGATCAACTGCTGCCGAACCTAAGCGACGTAAGCCGTGACTGCTACGCATCAGTTCGGCAAATAACTCAATATAAGCTGCCTGTTTTGTAAAATCGTAGTACGGAAAACCGGTTGCCAGTAAGCTGGTGTCTACTGTATTGTTTTTACTTATGCTGATCTCTTTGCCGTTCAGGTACGCAGGCGCATCCTTCCAGGCATAAAAGCATTCGTCAAGGTTTATTTCATATACCACGCCGGCTATCAGTTCGTCATATTCTTTTAGAGCGATACTTACCGAAAAGGCAGGTACGCCGTGAATGAAATTGGTAGTACCATCCAGCGGGTCGATGATCCAGTTGTAGCGCTCGCCTGTTTTAGTGGTTGTTTTTTCTTCGGTGATAAAACCTGCTTCAGGCAAAATTTTGCTCAGGCCTTTTACAATAGTTTCTTCGGCGGTTTTGTCAACGTATGATACCATATCGTTGAGGCCTTTATATTCTATCTTATCAGGATCAAATGCTTTACGCTCCTGCCTGATGAAATCACCTGCTTGTTTTGAAACCTCAATTACCTGATTTATGATGCTCGCCGTTTGCATGGTTACGTTTTAATGATAGGCTGAATGAAAAAACTTTATGAATAAAAAAACTCGCGAAAAACAGGCTCAGCGCCGCTGAGATCCGCGCTACCGTAGGGTTAAAGCTGCAAGCCTGGATCAATATTTTTACTACAGACAGATTAGCGAAGAAGCCAATAATGGCCACCATTACAAAACGCAAAAACTGTTTGCGCGGTGCCGATTTTGATTCATTGAATACCATGTAGCGGGTAATTAAAAAATTAACCAGTACGCCCATAAAAAACGATAATGCCAATGAGATGGTATAATTACGAACAGTTAACCCCAATATATGGTAAGTGTGCTGTGTAAGCAGGTTATGGTAAAACAGGTAAAATGCTGAAACATCAACCAAAAAACCGGCACCGGCCGAAAGTACAAATCTGAATACCTGGTTATCGATTAGTTTACCTTTTGATTTGTTATCAGCCATTTGTTGTGCCCAGCGCTTTCTTTTCTTTGTTTAATCCTGTTACAATAAGTGTAATACCTCCTAAAACCATAATCACCGAGATCATTTCGGCCTGGGTAAATGGAATACCTGCAACAACATACCTGGTATTAACCCTGATGAGTTCGATTAAGAAACGCTCAACTCCTGCTAATATCATGTATACACCAAACAAAACGCCCGAAGCTTTAAAATTGTGCCTTATTTTCCACAATACAAAGAACAGTAATAAACAAATTACAGATTCGTAAAATGATGTTGGATAAACAGGATATGGCAGCTCATGGCAAAATTTACCTACGCAATTCACCATCTGTACACCCTCATCATTCACGTTATGCGGAAATTTGAAACTCCACATCCAATCCGGTGCCCAACTTAACCAGTGTGGTTTGGGCGCGTTATTAACTATACCCCAATCGCCGTCACCGCTCATTTGGCAGCCAATACGGCCTAATGCATAAGCCAGCATCACACCGGGGCCGCCAATATCAAGCATATCCAGCGGTTTAACGCCGTGCTTATTAGCAATGTAAAGCACTGCTGCACCACCGCAGATCAGGCCGCCATAAAAAGTTAAACCACTAAAGCCTATCAGCATGCCAACCGGATCTTTCATGAAGTCGCCCCAGTTTTCCAATGCGTTAAACAGCTTGGCACCGGCAAAGCCAAATACGGCTGCCCACAGCAAAATATTGCCCATCAACTCATATGGATGTACATCAACATCTTTAGTCTCGGGTTTATCAAGACGTTGCTTTTGAGCTTCGTGCCAGGCCCAGTATGCAAAAGCCGCCGCACCGAGTATACCACCGATCCAGTTACCCCTTAAGGATAACAGAAAATCCTGCGGACTATCTATTAGGGCCTGATAATTAAGGATACAATCAACTATTTTGTAACCCAATATAAAACCAAAAATACCGTTGCCCGCAAGCTCACTGTTAGAAGCCGGTAAACCGATAGTAACTCTTTTTTTAAAAGAATGGATAACGCCTAATGCTTCCTTCCGTTTAAACTCCTGGGCAAAGGCCCAATATGCGCCAACAAAAGCTATCGCTACAAAAAAGCCGAAGGTTTGTATAGGCAAAGGAAGATTAAAACCAAAAAGATATCGCAGTAACGATGTGAGCGTTGGAAACATAGGTCAAATTTTAAGGCGAATATAGAATTTAATGAACTAATATTTCTTCGCCTTCTGTTATTTCAACATCACCATCAGGTGAAATATTTGTTAGGTGCACCTTTTTTAATTCATTAACCAGTACAGGGTCATACTTGGTACGCACTTTTACATAGTTGCGGGTAAAGCCGTGCATAAAGCCATCTTTAATATCACCCTCAAACAAAACTTCCTCATTTTTATTGAGCTGGCTTTCATAAAAGGCACGGCGCTTTTTATCCGACAGGATATGCAGCATTTTGCTCCTTTCGCCACGTGCTGAGCCCGGAACCGCACCTGTCATCTGGGCAGCCAGGGTATTTTCCCTTTCCGAGTAGGTAAATACGTGCAGGTATGAAATATTAAGCTCGTTCAGGAAATTATAAGTATCGATAAAATCTTCCCTTGTTTCGCCCGGAAAACCAACAATAACATCCACACCAATGCAGCAATCGGGCATCAGCTCTTTTATTTTGGCAACACGGTTAACGTAAAGATCGCGTTTGTACCGGCGGCGCATCAGCCCCAGGATTTTATCAGATCCTGATTGCAGCGGGATATGAAAATGCGGTACAAAACGTTTTGAGACAGCAACAAAAGCAATGATCTCGTCGGTAAGCAAATTAGGTTCAATAGATGAGATCCTGAAACGGTCGATACCTTCTACCTCATCAAGCGCTTTAACCAAATCAAAAAACTTATCCTCGCGCTTGCCATTGCGGATGCCGAAATCGCCCAGGTTTACACCGGTAAGCACAATTTCCTTTACGCCCGATTCGGCAATTTGCCTTGCCTGCGCTACAACATTTTCAATGGTATCGCTCCTGCTTGCGCCGCGGGCCAGCGGAATGGTACAGAATGTACATGAGTAATCGCAGCCATCCTGCACTTTAAGGAAAGTACGGGTACGGTCGCCAAAAGAATATGCGGGAACAAACTCATTAGCTTCAGACACGGGCTGATTAAGCACCAGCGCTTTTGGCCTTTTGGTTAAGTCGGTAATGTGGTCAACGATCTGGAATTTTTCGGCAGCGCCAAGCACCATGTCAACGCCGGGGATTTCGGCAATTTCCTGTGGTTTAAGCTGTGCATAGCAACCTACTATGGTTACGTAGGCCTTAGGCGAAATTTTAAGCGCTTCTTTCACTATCTTCTTACACTTTTTATCGGCATTATCAGTTACCGAGCAGGTATTGATCACAAAAACATCCGGCGTATCTGTAAAATTTACAGTATCGTAACCGGCCTGGTTAAACAGCCGACCGATTGATGAGGTCTCTGAATAATTCAGCTTGCAGCCTAAAGTGTAAAAAGCGACTTTCTTGTTCATTTCAATCGGCAAAGATACAGTTTTTTACAGAATGTTAGTTTGGGGTAATTTTCATATCAGCGTAAAAGAATAAGCTATAACAATTTGATAATTTTATTTATCGCCATGAATTCTGTATTTTCAAACCGGGTTAATGTATCCAAACCTTATCAATCATGATCATATACGGTATCAAGGCCAAACTTCTAAAAAACGACCTAATCAACGACTCCTGCCCCAATTGCAATACTAATAACAGCATCCAGATGAATGTATTTCAGCGCTGGGCGCATATTTTCTGGATCCCGTTTTTCCCGATCGGTAAAACAGGTGTTTCGCAATGCCTCAATTGTAAGCAGGTTTTAAAGCTGAAGGAAATGCCTGCCCCGCTTAAATTAAGCTATGATAATGTGAAGGCTCAAACCACTATCCCGGTATGGACATTTGCAGGTTGCGTTTTAATTATTATTGCTTCGATATTTTTTTATGTAAGCGAAAAGCAGAAGGCTAAAAAAGTAAACGAATGGGTTTTATCGCCTCAAAAGAACGATGTTTTTCATATCAAACTTAAAAACGACCATTACACCCTTTACAAAGTAAATAAAGTATCCGGCGATTCTGTTTATCTGGCCTTGAACAAATATGAAGCTGATCGTGAGGATGGACTTGATGATATTGCCGCAAAAGGTGACACAGCCTTTGAAAGTGCACAGGAAGGCGTTGCCAAACCAATACTTGTACAAATGGCAAAAGAGGGCGCTATTTTGGACATTGAGCGTAAGAAATAACATACATACTTATGTCTTCAGCAGCAGCCCCCCGCTCCTATTGGTTCAACAAGTTTTTTGAATGCTTATATCTTTATATAGCAGTGGCCGATGGTTTATTCATGTTCTCAGGGCCGCTGTTGTACAAGCTTTTTACTTTTACCGATGAACACTCATTTATCCGTTTGTTCTTTTATGTCGGTTGCGCCATATGCTTATTATCTGCAGCGTATGCTGTTTACTGGCACAATAAAAGTAAAAATGCAGGTTTTAATTCGGGGATAAGGCATGCTTTTTTGCGTGGTGTAATGCGATACTTTATCGCTTACCAGGTAATGATTTATGGCTTTGCCAAGATCCTGAAAACGCAGTTTGGACATTTTTATATGAGGGACAATATCCCGGTGGGCAACTTAAGCGGCTTTGATCTTACCTGGAACTATTTTGGGCACTCCTATACTTTCGCGGTTATTTTAGGGCTTTTGCAGATTGGCGGAGGCATATTACTCCTTTTCAGGCGAACAACGTTATCAGGTACATGCATACTGTTGCCGGTAATGTTAAACATCGTACTCATCAATATATTTTATAACATCGATACCGGCGCTTTTATAAACTCAATCATTATCACTACCGGAGTGCTGTACCTTTTATTATTACGATGGCCCGATATTAAGAATATACTTTTTAAACAGACCGACCTATCACCTGTGCGGTTAAGCTTTGCAAAGCCGGTTATAAAAGTGCTTATTATAGGCCTCGCTTTCTACAGGATCTACGGCTTTGTAATGGCAAACCCACCGTCTGTTTTTACGGGGAAATGGAAAATAGGCGAATTTATACGCAATGGTAAACCTGTAGGTAAAAATGAATGGATGAATGGCGCACAAAACTGGTGCTATGTGTATATTGAAGAAGGCGGCCGGATTTCATTTTGTGCCAACCCTTATATTTTTGAAGCTAACCGTGCCTGGTTTGGCCGTTATACCTATAAGCCCAATCAAAAAATATTCAATATCGTTTTTGATGGCGGTACAAACAACGATACCACAAGGGTAAAGATCAGTAACTACAACGGTAAACAAATGCAATGGAATGCCAAAGTGTATGATGATATCCTGCAGTTGAAACTGGTTAAGGAATAGCTGCTAATCACACATTCCCCCAGCCCAGGGCCAGTACATCGGCAATGTGCATAGTTTGGATAGGAAGGTTGTTTTTATCGATATAGCCCTGCAGGTGCAGCAAACAGGAGGCATCGGTAGATATAATATATTCGGCACCGGCATCAAGGGCATTATTTACCTTTTGCTGTGCCATGGCGCTTGAAATGCCATCAAACTTTACGGCAAAAGTACCGCCAAAGCCGCAGCAGGTTTCCCCATCTTTCAAATCAAGCAGTTCCAGACCAAGCACTTTGGAAAGCAGCTGGCGCGGCTCGTCCTTTATTTTGCATTCGCGCAAACCGGCGCAGCTATCATGGTAAACAGCCTTACCGTCAAGTTCGGCGCCGAAATAGTCAAACTCCAGGATATTCACCAAAAAATCTGATAGCTCATAGATATTTCCCTGTATAGCCCTGCATTTATTGTGTACAGCTGTATTGGTAAACAGGTCGTTATAATAGTTTTTCACCATGCCAGTACATGAGGCAGAGGGCGAAACAATTACACTATCTTCCGAAAAATCACTTAAAAATTTATTGCCCACTTCTTTGGCATCGTCCCAAAAACCGGCATTAAAGGCCGGCTGGCCGCAGCAGGTTTGCGCCGGGTTGTAACTAACCTTGCAGCCCGCCTTCTCCAGCAACTTTATGGTATTAAAAGCTGTCGCAGGAAACAACTGATCTATAAAACATGGTATGAACAACTCAACCTTCATCGGCACAAAATAGTTAACGGGCGCTAAAATCCGAATTTTTATTAATGTTTTGCTCAGCCCGCAGCAAAGAAAACAATAAAATAAGGCCAATTATGAAAAATACACCCAATACTAAAACCGAATTCCGGGGGCTTCCTGTTATTTCTTCAAAAAAGCCAAAGCTAAATACCCCGCCTACTATAGCCAGCTTTTCGGTAACATCGTAAAAGCTGAAAAAAGATGCCGTATCAGGAATATTTTCGGGCAGATATTTTGAATAAGTAGAGCGCGACATAGACTGAATGCCGCCCATTACCAAACCTACTACCACTGCTATAACGTAGAATTGTGTTTGTGTATAGGTAAAATAAGCAGCTACACAAACCATAATCCAAAGGATCACCACCCCTATTAAAACCCTCACATTACCATATTTGCCCGACAGGCGCGACATGAGCGTTGCACCCAAAATAGCCACCAGCTGAATAATTAAAATGATGGTGATAAGCTGAGGTGTTTCCATCTTGAGCTCCTTTGCAGCAAAGCCCGTGGCCACCAGCATTATGGTTTGTACTCCCATTGAATAGAAAAAGAACGACGGCAAAAACCTTTTTAACAGCGGCATTTCTTTAACCTTTTTCCAAACATGCGCTAATTCAATAAACCCACCTTTTATAATGTTGTGGTTATGACTTAGCGCATTCGGGCTGCCTTTAGGCAATACACTGAATGGGATTATGGCAAAACCTATCCACCATATACCCACCAGCAAAAACGACAATCGCGGAGCAAAGGTTTTGTCAACAATGCCAAACCACTCGCCTTTTAATACAAATAAAAAGCAAATGAGCTGAAGCAGCACACTGCCGATATAGCCGTAGGTAAAACCTTTGGCGCTCACGTTATCCTGCATATCAACCGTGGCGATTTCGGGCAGGTATGAGTTGTAAAATACAAAACCGCCGCTGTAACCAATAGCCGCCAGCGCAAAACAGATGATGCCCATCTCCAGGTGGTCTTTATCAAAATTGAACAATGCACAGCAGGCGGCCGAACCAAGTAGGGTAAAAAACATCATGAAGAGCTTTTTATTGCCTTTATAATCTGCTATGGATGATAATATGGGTAACAGCAATACCATCACCAGGTAGGCCGCCGATAATGCATAATCTGAAAGTGCTGTATTTACAAAGCTTTTCCCGAAAAAGTTAACCCTGTCGCCATTGGAGTGATTGGTGGTTATGGCCACATAATAAGCCGGAAAAATAGTTGAAGTGATAACCAGGTTGTATGCAGAGTTGGCCCAATCAAAGAAAGCCCAGGCCCGTATGGTTTTTTTGTTGTTTTTGTTTTCCATTTGCTCACTAAATGTATGCAAATTTTAGAAACTGCAAAAAATGCCGATTAAATACACCTCTATCTTTCGCTGAGCATTTTTTTAATTGCTTCGGGCAAGTCGGTTTTATTATCAGCAGCCAGCATTGCCCCGACCCGTTCGGCTACTGATTTTTGTTTATTGTTTACTACATCTGTAGTAGGCCCATTGTCTCCGCCGAAATATTTATTCATATCCCAGTTTATTTTAAAATCAATTTTCCTGGTGTCATTGGTATTCCCAACTGAACAAGTTAAAACATCATAGGCAGATCCTTTTTTGTTAGCAAGGCTTTGCCCGGCCACCTGCAGGTTATAATCCTTTATAAGCAAACTCCTTACAATTAAATATTCCTCATCTATGTTATTAACTACATATTCGTCGCGCGGATCGATAGAAGAATATTGAGGGTCGAGTTTATTATTTTCAGTATAATAAGCCCACAAACAAGCGTCTTTAAGTCCTGATTGTAATGATTTTGAATCCGGAAATAGTTTATAGGCACTCCACGCTGTAGCGAAAGCATTTTCATAATCCTGCTTACTTATATAAGCTGCAATTAAGCGGGAATAACTATGCTCTGCAGTATGATTGATGTTTTGCGTATTTAATTCAACCGCCTTTTTTAGATACCAGATTGCGGAATCAGGTTTATGCTCATTTAAATAAATCACCCCTAAAAAATGATAGGAGCCATGAAACGAAGGATATTTTGCAACCGCTGCCAGGAAGTTCAATTTAGCGGCAGGCAGGTCGGTGTTGATCTGCTTCAAGCCATTAAGAAACTCTCCGGATGGAGCTTGGCAAAATGCAACAATACTATTCAAAAGTAAAACGACAGTGATAAATAAAATTCTGGCATTCATGATTGGTTTAGATTTATTTATGCCAATATCCGTAAATAATCTAAAAAATACACTTCAGCCCTAAAATAAAAATCAGGTTAAAACCCAGACAATGTCTATCAATGCCCACGCGGTGCATAAACAATGATGCAGGCACCTATTAGTGCAATCAAAGCCCCGATAATATCATAACGGTCGGGCTTAAAGCCATCAATCTTCCAGGCCCAAACCAATGCCATCACAATAAAGATACCGCCGTAAGCCGCGTACACCCGGCCAAAATTAGCGGTTTGCCATGTTGCCACTACGCCGTAAAGCGCCAGGATAACCCCACCTGCTATTCCGAACCAAAACGGCTTGCCTTCTTTCAGCCAAAGCCAGACAAGATAACCGCCGCCTATTTCAAACAAACCGGCCAATAAAAAAAGAGCAAAAGAGCGGATGATAGCCATTATAAAAATTAGATGTAAGATATGTTAAAGATATAAAAATAGCTGCATGCGCCTGAAACCAGCATAAAAAAGGCCTCCCTTAATGGGAAGCCTTCCATTGTTCTTATAAAAACTGATTAACTTCTTTCATAAAACGCAGGCGGCTCAACACCTAAAGAACGAAGATAAACATAAGCCTGGCCGCGGTGATGAATTTCATTGTCAATAATGTATTGAATAATACTGTTAGCCACTCCTTCGTATTGTCCAAATGCCAGTACAGTTTCCTGAAAACGCTCGGCCGGGATCTGTGCCCAATAAGTGGTAATAGCTTCGGTAGCATCATCCCATAACCTTAACAGGTCATTTTTGGAGTGGGCCTCAACTTTTCCGGTATGGTGATCAAGGCCTGCTATTGGCGTCCAATCGTTGGTTACAAGTCCTTTTACGCCCGGGCTGCTCATGCTGATGATCTCTTTCACCATTTCAGCAAAGGGGCGCATCCCGCCTATTGAATAGTTAAAAAGGGCTTCCTGGGGGAAAGCTTCGATAAGGCGACGGGTAACACGGCGCTGACCAAGCCAACTTTGTAAAAATTGATCGGGTGTATAAACAGATGCTGCTGCAGTTTCTGTTGGTTGTTGAATTGCGTTAGTTTCCATTGTATTGTTTTTTGTTTGTGATTACAATACAAAGTAACCTACGGGCGGTGACAGCCCTATGTCAGCAGGAAAAAAGAAAAATTAACTATTTGTGTTTTGGATAAACTCCACTACCTGCTGCTGCTCATAATGCGAAAGCGGGCCTTCCGAATAATGCCATTTTGAGGTGCTATCACCATCAAACCGGATCTGGCCTAAATAATCCGGGTTCTTTAAATCATCAAGCAAAGGCTTGCTTTCGCCAATTTCGGGGGCTATCTCCTGGATCTCAAAAAGGATAGCTTCCCCATCGGCGCCCCCTTTATAAAGCTTATACAAGCCGGTGGCATTTAGTTCATGGTTTACGGATTGATGCAGCACCGGTTCAATAATGATATTTCTTTGCGTGCCGTTGTCGCCGGTTACGTTGTGGTTTACTGTGTGGATCATGGCTTATGCTTTTATTTATTGATAGTACAAGTGTGCAATGAAATTGTTTAAGCTTCCACTTCAACACGTTGCTTACGCAGCTTTTTTTCGGTAAGCATCAGCACGATAAGCATAATAAGCCCGAGCACAAAAAAACCGTCGAGGGCCAGTGTTGAGTCGCGCATTTCATTAGTCACTGCCTCTACAAAACCAAAGCAAAACAGGCCTACCACTATCGAAAGCTTTTCGGTAACGTCATAAAAACTGAAATATGAAGCCGTATCCGGGATGTTCTCGGGCAAATATTTGGAGTAGGTTGAGCGCGATAAAGATTGTACCCCTCCCATTACTATACCTATGATCACCGCGGCAACATAAAACTGGGTAGAGTTGGTAATAAAGTAAGCATACAAGCAAATGGCCGACCATACCGCTACCAAACCCACCAGCGTACGCACATTCCCGAATTTCTCCGACGATTTGGAGGCGATCAGCGCACCGGGAACAGCAACAACCTGGATAATGAGCACAATAGAAATCAAGGCGGCATCGGGCATATGCAATTCTTTGGCCGCGAAATTGGCTGCAACCAGCATAATTGTTTGCACGCCAACCGAGTAAAGGAAAAACGAAGCCAGAAAGCGCTTCAGCAGCGGCATGTTACGCACTTTTCCAAAAACCTTTGCCAGTTCTTTAAAGCCTCCGGTTATCACGTTATAATTTTGCCTGCCTTCATTAGGCAGGCCTTTTGGTAACAGGCGGAACGGAATAATGGAAAAACCTATCCACCAGACAAAAACCATCAGGAACGAGATCCGGGCAGGCAACCAATCGTCGGTTATGCCAAACCAATTAGGTTCAAGCACCACTATAAAGCATAACACCTGCACTACAATACTGCCTACATAGCCATAAATAAAACCTTTGGCACTTACAGCATCCTGCTTATCGGGCGTAGCTATTTGCGGCAGATAGGAGTTATAAAACACAAAGCCGCCACAATAGCCTATAGAAGCGAGACCAAAGCAAAGCATCGGGATTTCCAATCCAACTCCGGGCTTAAAGAAAAACAAACCCGCACAAGCCAAACTGCCCAGCCAGGTAAACAATTGCAGGTACGATTTTTTATTCCCCCGATAATCGGCTATAGAAGTGAGGATAGGCAAAATTGCCGCAACCACGAGATATGATAATCCCAGTATATAGTTTGATAAAACCGTATTAACATACCTGTGCCCCAAAAAAGTCACCATTTGGGTATTCTTTGAATTAAACTTCGTAACCGCCACAAAATACGCCGGGAATATGGTAGAGGTAATAACGATGTTATATGACTGATTGGCCCAGTCAAACATGCACCAGGCCCAAATGGTTTTCTTGTTATTTTTTGCTTCCATTGCGGGTTTAAAAGTATGAATTTTAGAGGGAGTCCAATTTAACGGAGAAAAATAAATTACATCATTTTATTAGTGACCAGAATTTATCCTGGGATGATCCATGTCATACCTTAACCTGTAATAAATTATAATAAATGTTACTATCAGCGTCAGGATTATCAGGAAAACACTTTTGTTAAACTGTTTCTCTTTTTCAGGCGTATCTACCGAAATTTTGTACTCCCACTCAATTCCATATTTGGCCTTCATCCGGCTTGCAATGTATTCAACCAGTTTGTAGCATTCCGTTTTGCGGAGGTCGTTCACTTCTTCAAATACACGGAAACTACAAAGCAAACTGGTTTCATCTTCATTTTTAATGAAGATTTCGGAGTGTGTATTTAAACCACGGGGGCTTCCCTGATCAATAGTAATTAGCACCCTGCTATTTTTATTAATTGCAATTGTTTTTGAGATTTTTTTATCGGTGTACAAGACATCGCCGGGGTTAAATTGGAGTTTTTTTTCAAAATCAAGTAATGAAAAATAAGAAGTTATAAAGAAGGTATCGGGGACTTCCTCTCTTAAATATAAACCGGCGAACCGTGCAATCATATCGCTAAAGTAAAAAACATAGTTCAGCTTTATTTTGATTTATTGTAGTTTTATCCGGTAAACCTTATCAATCAATAAAATTGAAAAAGTACTCATCTTTTTACTCACTTTAGCCGCCACTCCTATCATTGCCGGTTGCTACGGCATCATTCATGATCAGTTTACTTACACTATAAGCCATGAATATTTCACAAAATTCAAGTTTTACCAATTTGGTTTTATTGAGCCCGGCACGGAAACCATTTTACCTAATCCGAGGTTGTATGTAGCAATGGTTGGCTTTTGGGCCACCTGGTGGGTAGGATTGATTATTGGCGTAGGTCACGGATTGATGGGACTGATACAAAAAGATTATAAGCTAATGCTAAAAACAATTAGCTACGCCGTATTTATCACTTTAATTACAACTGCAATCAGCGGGCTTATCGGCTTGGTTTATGGCTGGTTTTATCTTTCGGGCACCCAGGTCAACTGGTATTTACCGGAGACACTTATTGATAAAAAGAGTTTCATAGCCGTTGGCTCAATGCACAACTTTGGCTACCTTGGTGGTCTTGCGGGCTTAATTATTGGGATGATATACCAGGTTATAAAAGCCTCAAAAAACCGGATGGAACGAAAAATTGTTCATTAATAACTTCAGCATGTTCACATATCTTCACTTTACAGATCAATTCGGCTCGTATCTATATGATGATAATTTCCAGGCATTTTTGGCAGATACTTTTACAGACCTTAGCCCGTACAATCTTTTGAAAAGCGATTATATGCGATCTGAATTACTGCATATTGATTTAGGCTTCACAAACGAAGATGCCGTTATTGATGAAGATGAACTGATAGTTTTAGAGCCCGGCCAGCCTATATTTTCTCACCTGAACGTTTATCCTAAACCGGATGCGATATACGGGCTGCCATTTGAAATTTCATTTACCGACACCCGAACACAAGTTTTCAAAAAAGCAGGCGAACCTACACAAACAAAGCACGAAGATTCGATTGTATTGGATAAAGCTTTCCTGATAGACCATTACAAAATAGATAACCTTGTATTAAGTATCGATTACGATCCGCAGGATGAGCGTATCAACTTTATACAGCTCCGGGATAATAATATTATAGCACATTTGAAATTGTAGCCAAATCTTAATGATAATGCAAACCTATACCTTACAATGGCTCATTGACAAACACCATAATGATGAGCCCTTAAAATACCTTTACTTTTGGGGACATACTAATAAGCATAACGAGGAAGCCGGGAAGTTTTGTTTCAGCCAATGGTATGAGCTGCCTTTTACAGTTGATGGTGCTACGTATAATACCGCCGAGCATTGGATGATGGCCCAAAAGGCATTTTTATTTGAAGATCTGAAAACATATGAAAAGATCATCAATGCCGTTAAACCCGGCGAAGCAAAAGAACTGGGTCGGCAAGTAACAGGTTTTGACGAAACAAGGTGGACTGAATACCGCTACAAAATAGTTGTAACCGGCAATATCCATAAATTTAATCAACACCCCCAATTTGCAGAATACCTGCTTAACACCGGCGACAGGATCCTGGTTGAAGCCAGCCCTGTTGACAAGATCTGGGGAATAGGTATGGCACAGGATAATGACCAAATTACAAATCCAAATAACTGGCGTGGATTAAACCTGCTGGGTTTTGCGTTGATGGAAGTACGTGATTTTTTGAGGGAACCGGGCCATTTTATTTAAGGATTGCATACAAATGCTCATCCATAACTTCGCCGCCTTTGATGATGGCGTCCCTCATGATCCCCTCTTTTGTAAAGCCGGCTTTTTCAAGCACGCGCATTGATGCCTGGTTATTACCATTTACGGTAGCCTGGATCCGGGTTATATTAAAGTTTTGAAAAGCATATGGTATAAAAAGCTTTACGGCCTCAGTAATTATACCTTTGCCCCAATATTCCTCGCCCAGCCAATATCCTAACGTGGCATTTTTGCGGTATATATCATCACCCTGTTTAAAATCTATTGCCCCAACCGCACTATCATTTATTACAATGGCGAAATTGGTTATAACAGCTTTACTTTGATGAGCTAACACCCACCTTTCTGCATCAGCCATGGTGTACGGGTTTGGAAATCGGTCAAAAAGAAAACGGTAAATATTGGCATTATCGGCATGGTGCTGTAGCGAAGGTGCATCTGTTAACCGCCACGATCTTAAAATAAATGTACTGCCCTTAATTGGTGCCATGTTTTTTAATTAACCCGCATAAAAATAAGCTCTGATTAATAACCCTGTATGAACTTCAGAATAAGTATTGAGATGTTTCAACTTATCTATAGCTTTATAGCAGCAACAAATATTACCAACGCCTTGAAGCCTTATTACTTTTTTAACATTAAAACTAAGCCGTATAACTTACTGGCCATTTTTGCATTGCTATCGGCAGTAATTTCATTCCTGTTTACAAATGGCTCCATGGATATTAACCTGCATGATACTTACTTTGTGATCTCATATGCCATAGTTTACAGGCTGATAGCTGTTGTGCTCATTATGGTATGGGCAATTTATGCATTGGCCACAGATGTGCTGCCATCGCTTTGGTTAAGCTGGGCACATGTACTGATCACCATAACCGTTGTTATCCTTTTGTTATATAAGCAAATACATTTTATGGGATTGGACGGTGCACCACGGAGATATTATGCGTTTTCAGAATTTCAAAAAAAGCAGCAAGATACTTTCCTGGCTTCCATAACAATAACAGCTGCCTTTTTACTGGGGCAGCTGTTATTTATCATTAATCTTGTGATGGGTATAGTGAAAAAATTTCAATCAAAAATCAATTCATAACGGGTAATATCACCTTCGAGCTATTGTGGTAAACATTGATGGTTTCCTTCACAAAGTCCGAATCTTTTGCATGATAGATATCGATAAACTGCTGCGGGT
Source organism: Mucilaginibacter angelicae (assembly GCF_042434235.1). Lineage (NCBI taxonomy): Bacteria > Pseudomonadati > Bacteroidota > Sphingobacteriia > Sphingobacteriales > Sphingobacteriaceae > Mucilaginibacter > Mucilaginibacter angelicae. The sequence continues at coordinate 55,923 of NZ_JBHLTS010000078.1, forward strand.
TACGGTCAGCTAATGGGAACCAGCTGCTTTGCACCTGGATCATGAGTTTATGCCCTTTTTTAAAGGTATGTGCCACATCGGGCAGCGTAAACTTTACCTGCGCAGGCTTGCCTGGCACAAAAGCCTCCGGAGCCGAAAAACTGTTGCGGTACCTGCCCCTCATAATTTCAGCACGAACCAGCATCTGGTAACCGCCCATAGGATATTTAGTAACCGGATCGGTACCTGCATTTTCGGGGAATACATCAATAAGCTTCACAACAAAATCGGCATCGGTATTGGAGATGCTTACCAATAGGTCGGCAACAACCGGGCCTGCCAGGGTAAGGTCTTCAGTAAGCGTATCGGTGTTGTAAACCAAAACATCGGTACGGCGAGCGGCAAAACGCTGATCGTCGGTCATGTATTCACGGGTACGGTAATAGTGAACCTTTTCGGCGTATGGAACCGGCTTGGCCGGGTCGCTTACATAACTATCTGTTGAAGCCCTGAAGCTCGGCATATCCTGGAAAGATAGTTTGCCATTCGGCTCAATATAAACAGGTGTTTCTGTTACATCGGCAGGCGGCCATTGTTTAAAAGTCTTCCATTTATTCTCGCCCGAAAAAAATATGGTAGCCTTACTCAGCGTATCAATGTTGCCTTTACCTTTCAGGTAATAATTAAAAAATGGGATCTCGATATTGGTGGTATACCAATCATTTGTTTTACTGCCAAAATTTATATTGCCTAAATGCGTACCATCCCTGCTGGCCCATTGCCCATGATACCACGGGCCAATCACCAGATTGCTTTTGGTTGCGGGACTCTGTTTAACCAATGCCTGGTAGGTGTTCCAGGTGCCGTAACCATCTTCGGCATCAAACAAACCACCTACAATCAGCATGGCAGGTTTTACATTTTTAATTCCGGAGCGGGCATCACGTGCTTTCCACCAGGCATCAAAATTGGGGTGGTTCATCATATCACTCCAAAACTTGAGACTATCGCCCGTTACTTTGGTAAAATTGGGCAAAGCACCCATATTTAAATACCATGCGTAGTTATCATAATCCGGAATGTTAAAAGTTTTGGCAGGTTTGGTAGTAGGCTGCGGGCGCGGCTGGCTAAAGCCGAAACCGGCATGAAAATCAAAGGCATCCATCAAAAACAAAACGCCATTATGATGGTCATCATCGCCAAAAAAGCGGTCCGTTACCGGGGCCTGCGGACTAACGGCCTTTAAGGCCGGGTGACCGCTCAAAGCAGCCATGGTAGCATAAAAACCAGGGAACGAAATTCCGGTCACCCCTACTTTACCATTATTGTTATCAATATTTTTAACCAGCCAGTCAATTGTATCGTAGGTATCGCTGGCTTCATCTATATCTTTATTTGTTTTTTTGTTAGGATTAAAAGGCCGTACAACTTCAAATGTCCCCTCGCTCATCCAACGACCACGAATATCCTGGATAACCATAATATAGCCTTCCTTACAATAGTTAAGCATGAAATTACGCCAGTAAGCCCGGTAATCCTTACCATACGGTGCGCACGAATAAGGCGTACGGGTGATGAGTATGGGATGTTTTTCTGATTTATCATTAGGTACATAAACAGAGGTAAACAGCTTTGCACCGTCACGCATGGGAATGCTGACCTCTTTTTTAGTAAAATTATTAACAAACCAGGTTGAATCGGGATTTTGAGCAGCGGCTATCAGCGGAAAAAGAAAAAGAGCCAGCAGTACTGTTTTTTTCATAAAGAAGATACAAAAACGTTTTACCGTAAATATATCACTTTAGCCAAACAGAGCCAAAATAATCGCGAGATGGGCAGGGAAATCACTTTTAAACAGGAGGCACTAACGGAGCCAATATATTGATAACGCAATGTCTATAAACACGATACTCTTACGGAGTGTCTTAATTATTTAAAACTCCGTAGAGTATCATGTTTATAGGAACAAAACAGAAGCTTAAGGCTCCGTTAGGTGCCTCCTCTTCACTGTTGATTTTAAAAGCGATTTCCTAAGGAGACGGGTATTGAAATTACCCATCTCCCGATTCTTTGTACTGATATTAATCAAAAATTTCAGGCAGGTGTTTGTAGTTGCCTTTCACGGTAGCCAAAACCTCATCAAACTTACCGCCAAGCATCATTTTGGTCATGGATACAGCCATCCCTTTAACCATTTTAAGTTCGATATGCGGTGGCATGGCAAGGGCCGTTCCATCGGTATAAACGTTCACCAATACCGGGCCTGTGTGTGCAAAAGCTTCGGCGATGCCCTGTTCAAGGTCCTGCGGATCATTTATGGTGATGCCTTTTATACCCATAGACTCAGCAACCATGGTAAAATCCGGGTTGTGCATGTCAACTTCAAAGTCGGGTAAACCCATTACTTCCATTTCCAGCTTCACCATACCAAGCGCCCGGTTATTAAATACGATGATTTTTATAGGCAGATTATATTGTTTGATGGTTGCCAGATCGCCTAACAGCATAGAAATTCCGCCATCCCCGCACATGGCCACCACCTGCCTTTCGGGGCAGGCCAGTGCAGCACCAATGGCATGCGGCATAGCATTAGCCATGGATCCGTGCACAAATGACCCGATCATAGATCGCCGGCCATTAGCACTGATATGCCGGGCACTCCATACGTTACACATCCCGGTATCGCAGGTAAAAATAGCATCGGCAGCAGCATGTTCATCTACAATAGCAGCCAAAGCTTCGGGATGGATAGCATCATGTTTACCATAATCCTTAATGTAGGCTTTCTGTTGTTCTTTAACTTTGGTATGTACATGCAGCTGGGCATCTAAAAAACTCCGGTCGGTTTTTTCTTTAATCAAAGGAATTAATGCTTTAAGGGTAGATTTAATATCGCCATACAGCCCCATTTTTAATTTGGCACGGCGACCAAGATTTTCTGGCTTAATATCAATCTGCACTATCTTTTTATCCTGCGGGTAAAAAGGTGTGTAAGGAAAATCGGTACCCAGCAGGATAACCAGGTCGCTTTCGTGCATGCTGTGATAGGCTGCAGGCAAACCAAGCAAACCGGTCATGCCTACCTCGTAAGGATTATCATGCTCCAAAAACATTTTTCCACGGAACGAATAACCAACCGGCGCTTTAAGCAATGCAGCCAGCTCAACCACCTCGTCATGAGCATCGGCGCAGCCAATGCCGCCAAAAATGCAAACTTTAGGATGGCGATTAATCAGATCGGCCAGTTGCACCAATTCTTCCCATACCGGGGTAATATTGGCTTTGCAAAAAAAGTTATTTACCGATGAATCAATCTCTACCGCATCCTCCCCTGCCACATCACCCGGAAAACCCAACACTCCAACCCCCTTACGCTGAATAGCGGTTTGAATAGCAGCCTGCGCCATACGGGGAACCTGCATACTGTTGGCGGCCACCTGGTTATAGTAACTGCAATCATCAAAAAGTTTGATGACATTGGTTTCCTGGAAATAATTACTGCCAAACTCTTTGGTAGCACAGGTAGATGCTATGGCTAAAACAGGGGCTCCCGAACGGTGAGCGTCGTAAAGACCATTTACCAAATGTACGTGTCCCGGGCCGCTGCTGCCAGCGCAACAGGCCAATCCGCTCAGCTGTGCATCGGCAGAGGCTGCAAAAGCTCCTGCCTCCTCGTTGCGTACATGGATCCATTTTAATTCGGGCGTTCTTCGAACCGCATCATTAAGTTCGTTCAAACTATCGCCGGTAATGGCGTAAATGCGTTTTATGCCCGCCTGTATTAGCATTTCTACAAGCTGCTCGGCTACTTTTTTTGACATGTTTATTTGTTTAGCGTTAGTGATGTTTTGAGTTTCGTATCCTGATAACACTAAACACATGCCAATTGTTAAGCGATTAACAGTCAAATATTTGTAATAAGCGGATTTATTTCCGGCTTCTGATATATCGTGATTTTGCGATAATCTTTGATATATCGTAAGCATCGATCTGATCATTTTAAATTACCAGATTGATTTATAACCTCTTATAAATCAAACGCATTTTAGTATCTTAACAATATTAAAAACATCCGAAGGTTAACCTTTCAAACTAAAAATAACCATAACGGTATTGCTATTGGCCATGCCCAAAACAGACAGATTTAGACAATCAGAAAAAGTAACACTTAATAACAACGATCCAAAAGTAATTGATAATAAACAAATTGTTTCTCTGAAATCAGATAAACAAAGTCCTTTTTAAAGTGATTTAAAAGCTGCGAGGCAACCGATTTAGTTGATCCTTTGCAAGCATCATAACCCCGGTTATTTAAGCGCTGTGGATCAGGCTTGTTTTATATTTCAATGACTTTCCGTTCCGTGAAGCAAATACCGCTTTTATTTCGGCGATGATTGATAGCGCGATCTCTTCAGCAGTTTCAGAACCGATATCCAGGCCGACCGGTCCGTGGATTGTTTCCAGATTTCCTGAGGTGATGGTCGTGCCTCCCGCCTCCAGTTCATCCAGCATGCGTTCCAGTTTTTTCCTGGGCCCTAAAATGCCAATATAGGATGGTTGTAAGGGCAAAAGTTTTTTCAGAAAAGCAATTTCATAATTATAGTTATGGGTCATCAGCACAAAAGCCGTCCACTTATTAATTTCCAGATTGGTTAAAACAAGGTCTGGTTTGGCAATTAATAGCTTATTTGCAGATGGAAAACGTTCGGCTGTGGCATAATTAGGCCGCCCGTCAGCAACAGTGATGTTCCAGCCTAATACTGAAGCTATTTTTGTTAAAGGGACAGCATCATTTCCTGCACCAATAACCACCAAAGATATCAATGGTTTAACACATTCAATGAACGCGGTATAATCTTCGTAAGCATTAACGGATGAGCGCTGTTTGTTAAGCGCATTTTTTGCGTCGTCAAATAATTCATGTTGGTAAGGCAGTTTTTCCAGCCCGTTTAACAAATTTTGATTCGCGGTGAGGCACAAGCACGATCCGGGCTGCCGGGCCTTTCGGTCGGCAATGGAAAATACTGTAACCAAAACCGCATAACCACGTGAAGCGATTGCGGCTTTCAGCAGGGTTACAGGATTGGTTTGTCCGTCATTAATGGGTTCGATCAGGATATGGATAATACCGTTGCAACCCAATCCCACACCAAGTTTAGCATCGTCATCGTCCATGGTATCATAAGTAACCAATAGCGGTTCCTGCTGCAAAATAACCATGCGGGCTTTTCGCAAAGCATCACCCTCCAGGCAGCCGCCGCTTATTGCACCGGTCAGTTGTCCGTCTTCGGTGATCAGCATCCGGGCACCCGCCCGGCGGTAAGCCGAACCTTCAACAAGCACCACCGTAGCCAGGGCCGTTCTTTTACCTGATTTTACAGCTTGTTCATAAGCTGCTACGATGTCAATGATTTCTTTCATCCTTAATTTCAGAACGCCTAACTAACTGATTTATCTATTCTTAAACAGCATTCATATTGAACGGCAGCTTCCTGATCCGCTTTCCTGTCAAATCATAAATGGCATCGGTAAGGGCAGGTGCAAATGGCGGCAAGCCCGGCTCGCCTACCCCACCGGCATCTGCAGTGTTTTCCATAATATGTACTTCCACGTGCGGCACATCACTCATGCGCGGCATCAGGTAGTCATAAAAATTATTTTGTTCCACAAGGCCATTTTTAAAGGTGATTTCGTGTATCGTAGCTGCACCCAGGGCCATCACAACTGAACCTTCTACCTGCGCCTTGATGATATCCGGATTAACATACCAGCCACAGTCCATCACCGCCCAAACTTTATCAATCTTCACTTTCCCTTCAGCATTCCGGGAAACCTTTACCACCTGGCCTACGGTAGTTTCAAAGCATTCTGTAATCGCAACACCGTATCCTTGATTCTTTTGCCTTGATTTCCAGCCCGACACCTCTTCCATCCTGTCAATCAGCCGCTGACAACGTTCATCTTTCAGATATTTCCTCCGAAAATCAAGCTGATCCTGCCCGGCTAAAACCGCCATTTCATTCATGAAACTCTCATAAGCAAACCCGTTGGTTGAAGCATAAACCGAACGCCACCACATATTAGGCAGGGGCATTTCGTAGGGCACATCAGCAAAACTGATATTTTTAATGCTATCATAATAGGGTTTTAAAAAACCTTCGGACGTACTTCCATTTGCCTTGCCCCGTGCAGGTCCGTTCCAATGATCGATATTTTGACCAGCCATTTTGAACTTCAGAGCGCTGATCTCGCCATTTTTAAGCGATCCCTGTCCCCGGTAAGAAATGCCGGCACGGTAGGGCCCCTGTTTAATATCATCTTCCCGTGACCAAACCACCTGGACAGGCGCACCTATCTCTTTTGAGATGGCAACAACTTCGTGCGTATAATCTAAAAAAGCTTTTCGCCCGAAACCACCGCCCAAAAAAGTCATATTGACGATCACTTTTTCCTTAGGCATCTTGAATTTGGTACTGATATCATTCAGTACCCAGTCCGGCGCTTGGATCGGGCCCCAGATCTCAATTTTATCAGGCTGGTAATGCGCTATGCAATTTAAAGGCTCCATAGCGGCATGCGATTGATACGGTGTTTGATAAATTACATCGATCTTCTTATCCGATTTCCCCAAAGCACCGTCGGGGTCACCTTGTTTTTTGAAAGAAAGGCCTTCTTCTTTCCTGAGTAATTCCTCGTGGGCTTTATAAATATCAGCAGTATTTACATGTTCAAAACCACTGTCATCCCATTCAACGCGTAAAGCTTTCCTCCCCTGCATGGCTGCCCAGGTAGAGTCGGCAATAACCACTACGCCATCGCGTGTGGTATTAAAAACCATCATTTGGATCTTAAACACCTGCTTAACACCAGGAACCTTTAGCGCAGCAGAACTGTCAAAGCTTTTTATTTTTCCGCGCAGCCTCGGATTTCGCTCAACCGCCGCATATACCATGCCCGGCAATTTTTTATCCAAACCAAAAATGGCTCCACCATTGGTTTTCATTGGCGTATCCATCCTGTTAAGAGGCTTGCGGATCAGTTTATATTCTGAAATGCTTTTAAGTTTAACCTCTTTCGGTGGTGAAAGCTTTGATGCATCTGTCACCAGTTCGCCGTAATTGAATTTTTTGCCCGAAGGTTTATGGATCACGTGCCCGGACTCGGCATAACACTCATTTGCAGGAACGCCCCATTTGTTAGCCGCCGCGGTAATGAGCATCTCACGTGCTGTAGCACTCAGTTTGAGCAGTTTTTTATAAGATCCCCGGATGGTGGAACTGCCCCCGGTGATCTGGCTCCCGTACTTAACCGGGTCGCCTATGGCAAATATGACATCGATATCTTTCAAATCAACTTCCAGTTCCTCTGCAATGATCTGCGGAACAGACTGATAGGAGCCCTGCCCCATTTCTGCACGGTGATCGGTCAGCGTAACTTTTCCGTCCGTATCAATCCGCATCCAGGCATTAAATTCAAAGCCGGGTTGCCCTGCTGCAGAAGCAGAGATCAACTCTTCCTTTTTTGCATTGGCCGGGAAATAAAAGCCCAGGCAAAGCGCTGTTCCGGCAAGACCAGACACCCGCAAAAAATTTCTTCTCGATATTGCGTTAGTTTCCATAATGGCTACTCTAATTCGTTTAAATCCTTTATTTTGCTTTAGCCGAAGGAGCATACGCGCCCTTGGCTATCCATAAACGTACCTGAGCTGCAAAAGCAGGCCTGCTCATTGGTGGTAAAGTACGGCCATCGCCCGGGTGCCAGGCCCAGCCAACCAGGTCATCATGGGCCATGTGGTCTATGAGCTGTGCCTTTGTACGGCCGCCATTTTGCTTAGGGTCCAGCAATTGCAAGGCCAGCTGGCGTGGTGTACGCCCCTGGAATACCATACGCATATTGGCAGGCGGCAAACCCCATTTCGGATTTCCCGGAGGCATATGTAAGCCGGCCGTATTTTGCGCCTGGTGACAGTTGCTGCAACGCACACTATAAAGCCCTTTACCATCCACCCCACGTTTTACATTCATAGTATGGATATGGCTGTCATCGCCCTGCAAAGGTGCATCTCCCGACGGATGGCAATTCATGCATCGTGCACTTTTCAATACTGTATAAACGGACATGAATGCCTTTACTGAGCCTACACTATCTTTTGGCAAAGCCGTATAATTATTTTTCTTTACGGTTTCCGGCCGGAATGATAAGGTGATTAAACCAGTAATGGAGGCAATGACAATGATGGCGATCAGTTTTCTCATAGCTTGGCCCCTTCCGTCTGCATTGCGGCAGCCTTATGGATTGCTGCCCTAATTCGCTGATAAGTACCGCAACGGCAGATATTGCCCGACATGGCATCATCAATATCCTGATCTGAAGGGTCTGAATTTTCGCGCAGCAATACCGCGCCTGACATGATTTGTCCCGACTGGCAGTAACCACACTGCGGAACATTCAATTCATTCCAGGCCAGTTGCAAGGGATGATCATTGTTAGCCGAAAGGCCCTCAATGGTTACTATATGTTGCCCCGCTGCCCGATTTACTTTGGTTACGCAGGATCGTACGGCTTCACCATTAAGGTGAATTGTGCAAGCCCCGCATTGTGCGGCCCCGCACCCATATTTGGTACCGGTTAAACCCAGGATATCCCGGATTACCCATAACAAGGGCATATTTGGGTCAGCATCTACCTCGTGGTGTTGCCCGTTGACAGTAATGTTGATCATATGTAAATAATTGATTAAGTAAATTTAACTTAAAAAATCCAATATAAATATCGCTTGAATGGTGATTTTTCGGTTACGAAATTCAAGCTAAAAGTTACGTTTTTCAAACAGGTTTATAGAAAATTGAGATTGAACCGCTTATTTAAACAGCAGGCCTGATGTACGCCAAATAAGTGCCAGATCAGGAATAATTTAAATTTCGATGAACAGATCCTGCAAATTATACAAATAGGATTGCTTTTTTAGGGCAATCCTATTTGTTTCCGTCATAATCCATGTGGTGCACCACGCGGGATTATGCGGCTCAGGCCTGTTTAAGCTTTGCCTCCATGCTTTGCGTTGTATGCGGAACTGCGCGCAACCGCTCTGCAGGGATCAGTTTCCCGGTTGAACGGCAAATACCATAAGTTTTGTTTTCGATGCGCATTAGTGCTGCTTCGAGCTGCTCAATGAACTTTTTCTGCCTTGCTGCCAGTTGGTTTGTCTGTTCCTTTTCAAAAGTGGCCGAGCCATCTTCCAGCGTTTTACCCGCGATGGCAGCATCATCGCCGTTAGAGTTAGATGAACTTAGCGTACCCGCCAGTTCCTGCAGTTCTTCCCTGGCCACACTGATCTTTTCTTTGATCAGCGTTCTGAATTCGTTTAGTTCCGTGTCGTTGTACCTGGTTTTAGTAGTTTCCTGTTGCATGGTTAGTTTAACAAATATTGATCTGAATAGTTGGCACAATTTTTTTTCCGTGTTTAAACTACGAAATCCTTATCATATGTCATCAAAATACAATTAAAAATACCTGCTAAAAACTTTTTCCTTTCAATCCGGGCTGATTTGCAGGTCTGCTAAAAGAATACCGTATCATGGCACTTTTAACCAATATAGCCGGTTCCGGGTATAAAAAGCAATTCCACTTCAAATGTTAAGGTACATGTCCCTCTGTCAGGAATAATGTATGGCTATTCCTGTAGAAAACTGTAAGTATATGGCAAACAGCTACAATTCAGCATCTGTTTGCCATATACTTACAGTTAATTGATTTACGAATGAAGACCTGTTTTCTCCATATTTAGCATTATTATTGTCTCAACATAGCGATGCAGAACAAATTAGAACTTTACAGGCGGGTGGTACCGCTTGCTGGCCTGGGAATTTTTGAGCGCGACCTGGAAAACAGTACGATCTATTGGAACCCGGTGATCCGTGAGATGCTGGAAGTGCCTGACGATTTCTCGCCTGTTTTGGAAGAATCGATCAGCTTTTACAGCGACCCGCAGGCTATCCGCAATCTGATCGACCAGGCTATAGCTTCCGGTCTGCCTGAAACAGCGGAGCTGGAGCTGTTCACCGCAAAAAATAACCACAAATGGATAAAGATCAGGATCCAGGCGGATTGCGAAAACGGGCGCTGCCTCCGGCTCTACGGGACGATGGAAGACATCACGGACCATGTAAGCCTGAAGAATAAGCTGGAGGAACGGGAAAAACGGTTCACCAATGCCTTTGATCATGCACCGATCGGCATGGCATTGGTATCGCTCCGCGGCGAATGGATCAAAGTCAACCTGAGCCTTTGCCACTTGCTGGGTTATACCGAACAGGGTTTTTTAAAACGCACCTTTCAGGATTTTACCTATCCTGAGGACCTGGACAAAGACCTGAGCTTGTTAAAGCAGCTGGTTGAAGGCACCATACCCTCCTACAGCATGGAAAAGCGCTATTATCATGCTGACGGGCGGCTTATCTGGGCCTTGCTGAATGTTTCCCTCGTCCGGGACGAATCAGCAGTCCCGCTTTACTTTGTTTCCCAGATCAAAGACATCTCTGAACATAAACGGAATATGGAAACTATCCGCAGCCAGAACGAGCGGCTGCTCAATTTTGCGCATATTGTTTCCCATAACCTCCGCTCGCATACTGGTAACATCAGGATGCTGACCGACCTCATTGTGGAGGAACAGGATCAGGCCGAAAAAGACAGCCTGGTACAAATGCTCAATATGAATACCGGCAACCTGCTTGAAACACTGGATCATTTAAACGAGGTAGTTAAAGTACATGACAACGGGCAGATTGGCCGGAAAGCGCTGAAGCTGAGCGCTGAAGTAAAAAGGGTACTGGATATCCTTTCGGCCAGTATCCGGCAAAGCGGGGCACAGATCACTACGGATATCAGCGAAGAACTAACAGTTGATTTTAGCCCGGCTTACCTCGAAAGCATCCTGATCAACCTGATCGGCAACAGCCTCAAGTATAAACATCCCGACAGGTTGCCGGAAATACTGCTGCAGGCTGCGCAAACCGACGGCCATGTCATCCTGCAGATCAAAGACAACGGCCTGGGTATCGACCTCAGCCTCCACGGACACAAATTGTTCGGCATGTATAAAACTTTTCACAAACATCCCGATGCCAGGGGTATGGGGCTGTTCCTGGTCAAAAACGAGGTGGAGGCCATGGGCGGAAAGATCCGGGCAGAAAGTCAGCCCGGACAGGGAACTACATTTATTATTGAATTTAATTAATTACGCATGATGAAACTGGACATAGCATGCATGATTGACGACGACCAGATGTTCACCTACCTTCTCTCCCGGCAGATGAAACTGATCGATTTTTGTGAAACAGTGCTCATTTTCAATAATGGTGAAGAAGCACTGAAATACCTCCGGCCTATAATTGAGAGCCCGGAAACCCTGCCCTCGGTGATCCTGCTGGACATCAACATGCCCGTACTGGACGGTTGGCAGTTTTTAGATGAGTTCACCAAATTCAATATCCGGAAAAAGATTACCGTATATATTGTCAGTTCCTCGATCGACCAGGCCGATCACATCAAAGCCGGGGCTTATAAGCAGGTCTCCAATTTTTACGTCAAACCTATTACTAAAGAGCACCTGATCAGCATGCTGGATGAGATCAAAGGGAAATAATATCACCGCAGCCCTATCTTTAACAATTGTGCTAAACGGTTTTATAAATAAAAAATGGTATAAAGTGGCACTATCCCGACCTGTGGAGTATAGGGTTCCGGCGACTAACAGGAGATGAGCATACCGGAACAGATCAACCCGCCGCTGTCTATTTCATGCATTCCCGTTGTATCTCAAACAGAAATTCAAAAAGGTTAACCTCGGTCGGGATTTGAAGTTTCTTACGCAGGCGGTACCTGCTGATCTCCACTCCTCTTACCGATATGGCCATTAACTGCGCAATTTCCTTGCTCGACAGGTTCATGATCAGGTAAGCGCACAGTTTTAGCTCCTGTTGATTAATGGCCGGGTACCTGTCTTTGATCACGGTAAGGAAGTCGGCATGTACTTTATTGAAATGCATGCTGAATTGTTCCCATTCTTCGTTGATCTTTTTTTCTTCAGTAAGCAGGCGGAGCAGCTTCTTGATTTCAGCGGTTTCAACAACATCCCTGCCTGATTTATGCAGGCGCTGCAACTCCTCTTTCACCTTTAAAAGAAACTCTTTTTTTTGTACCAGGTTCATTGCCGACGATGCCAGTTCTGAGTTTTTGAATTCTATTTCGCTTTCCAGCTTTTCGTTTTTAAGCTTTACCACCTCTTTTTCCGATCGTTCAAGCTCAAGCTGGTGCAGGTACGCCATTTGGCGTTGCTCCTCCTCATTTTTTTGCTGCTGGGCAAGCAGTCGCTTTTCATGGTTGCGGATATGGCGTTTTTCCTGCAGTTGATAAAAATAATAGATCAGGTAAACAAATATCAACAGGTAAATCAGGTAAGCCCATATAGTTTGGTACCATGGCGGATTAATAACAAATGAGTAACTGGCTTCCGGCGAAATATTATCATGATGGTTGCGGGCCTTTACTTTAAAAGTGTAGCTGCCAGCCGACAGGTTGGTGTAATCCTTCTCGGTTTTCTTTGACCATTCCGACCATTCTTTATCAAAGCCAACCAAATAGTAGCTGTACTCTACGTTTGATTGTTCTTCAAATACCGGTGTCGAATATTCAAAATGCAATGAATTCCATAAATAGCTTAATGAAGGCATGCCCGCAGCCGGTTGCTTGTCATCGTCGTTTACATTACTGAAATAGCCGCCAAACAATAAGCTATCCGCACCGGCATTAGCTTTTACCTTGCGGATATAGGTTTTTAGCGGATGGATATTTTGTTTGTACCGGGCGTAATTAATATGATAAAAACCATTTTCACCACCTACAAAAATATTGCTTTCATTTACAGGGAATACGTTTTCAAACCCGCTCAGGATCCTTCGGCTTAACTCGGGTATGTAGATGAGCGATGGAGAATGAGTTGAGTAATCAGCAACACCTATATTTTTCTCCTGCACAAACCAGATATTGCCCTGCGGATCTTCTTTCAAGTACCTTAAGCCCAGCGTACCGAAAACACTTTTAAACTGTGCTGAAATATTAAACCTGTCTGTTTTTTTATTATACTCATAAATACCTTTTTGTGTGGCGATGACCACCTTGCCTTTTATCTTAAACACGAAATTATCGAGCGTTGAGGGCAATCCATCGGCCTGGGTGTACACTTTTAATTTAGGTGATTTCATGCTGAGTTTGTAAACACCCCGGTAAGGATGGGATGTCCACACGTTGTTATCCACATCTATCTCAACAAAACGCGCTGATTCATTATAACTATGGCCGATGCTGCCTTTGGCGGTTAACACGCTTCCATTATCCTCAAAAAGCTTTACGCCATTATAGTTTCCGGCCGCTATCAATGCCGAGTCGCCCGGTTTTACCGGTTTAAAGATCCAAAAGCCCGAGCTTTTATCAACGGGCAGCATTTTCCCATCCTGAATCCGGTAAAAGCCGTCATCATTGCCCGAAAGCAATTTATTATTCACTACCGATAAATTCCATGACAGGGTTTGCGACAGCACCCTGAAGTTATTAGGCGTATAGCTTAGGTCGCCCATGTTTTTTGCAGGCAGTTCGTATACCCCGTTTGATAAGGCAAAGTACAGGTTATTGTTAAACAGGGCCATGGAAAAGCCACCGCCATCTTTAAAAGCCAATGGGTTGATATGCTTTACCGCGTTGTTATAAGCAATGAAATCAATCCCGTTATCAAGTCCCAGCCACACATTACGGTTATTATCCATAAACATGCTCCGTACATTGCTGTTTTGCAAACCTTCTTTTTTGGAGATATTTTCAATCACATTGCCCTGCCGGTTTACCTGGTAAACACCGTTGGCATAGGTGCCTATTAAAAAGCTGCCATCGCCAAGTACTACCACTCCCGAAAAGTGTTCGTGGTTATCAATCCCAAAACCATTAATATTCCAGCTTTTAAGCCGGTTGCCACTCAGGATGTAAACACCATTTTTAGCGGTGGTAACCAGGCTCGAGTCTTTATTAATAGCTGCTATCCCGGTAATAAAAAATCCTGTGGGCAGGTCTTTTTTATCAATAAACTTTTGCCAGCCGCCGTTTTTAAAGGTAACTACCCCCCTTTGCTCGTCGTGGGCTATCAATCGCTTTTGATATATGCCCAACGAAAGCCATGATGAGTATGGCGAATATGAATTTATTTTGCCGTTATAATACCGGAAGATCTTGTTTCTTGACCGGAAGAAAACAGCATCCTCATAACAGGCAATATCCCAGATATCTGAAAACTGCCTGTCGGCTTTTGGCAGCAGCGTTTTTAACGAAGTAAATTGAAGCAAGCCATTTTTACCTGGCGAAAAATACCCCATCTCATCCTGCCCGCCGGCATACAGTTTTTTATCCTTTCCAAATTCTATCGACCATACAATGGTTTTATTGGGCAAGGGATAAAGCTGCCAGTAAGCACCATCAAAAACCAATACGCCCTCGTTATTGGCAAAGTACATACGGCCCTGCGCATCCTGAATGATCTTCCAGTTTTGCGTGCCTGCATTGTATTGTTTTTTTTCATAATTAACCGTTTCCCGCTGGCCGATATAGGTCTGTGAATACGAGGATAGGTTACCTGCAAGCAGGAGTATTAAAAAAACAATAAATGAGCGCATATAGGTTTTGCGGGCGAAAGCCCAACATTTTATTAAATGTATTAAAGATGCGGCGAATATCAAGCATTGCAATAAAAATTTCAACCTGTGTAGTAGTGATGTAGTCCGAAATTTCACTATGGGTTAATCCGGATATACATTTGATGCCATAAACCTAATGCCCCGGCATTATTATTTAACCAAAAGTATAAACCTGTAAATGAGTTATTTAAACTTATGTACACCTCGCTTTGTCATTGTGCAGGCCTGTAATTGCTTTGCGGCAATTGCAAATGAGGTGCTTCCGCGATTTCCACCCTGAATGGTGAACCAATTTTCAATACACTGCCCCGATGCAGTGTGTGATGAGCGCATGCACGGCTTCTCATCCATCAAAAAAACCAAAATAGTATCAACCTAAAATTAAACTTTATGCAAAAAAAACTTACGTTTTGTATAGCCCTCGCACTGCTCTTTTGCTTTGTTAACAGGGCTTATTCACAAACACTTCGCGTAACCGGCAGGGTTACCGAAAAGAAAACCGGCGAACCTTTGCCCGGAGCCACCGTAGCCATTAAGGGCACAACCAATGGCACGGTTACCGATATAAACGGAAAATACGTGCTGCAAATATCACAGGGCGGTGCAACTTTAGTAGTATCCTTTATTGGTATGAATAAAATTGAGCAGCAGGTAAGCCAAGCCGGTGAAGTAAACTTTGCACTGGAAGATAATGCCGCCAATACCCTTAACGAGGTGGTTGTAGTGGGCTACGGCACCCAAAAAGTAACCAATATATCAGGCGCTATATCTGTCGTTAAGGCTTCGGATATTAAAAAGCTTACCCCTTTACGTGCCGAAGAAGCTTTGCAAGGCCAGGCATCAGGCGTAACGGTGATCCAAAGCGGCTCGCCGGGTTCAAAACCTACTGTGCAGGTGCGCGGCATTCCGTCATTTTCAGGCAATGATCCAACGGTGATCGTGGATGGCTCCGTGCAAACATTGACCGATTTTAATGCTATCAATCCCTCGGATATCGAATCGATAAACGTACTGAAAGATGCTGCTACTACGGCTATATACGGTTTAAAGGGCGGTAATGGTGTTATTGTGGTGACCACCAAATCGGGCAGAAGAAATCAGAAAACAGAGATCTCCATCAACAGCAACTATGGCATCCAAAGCGTGCAGCGCAAAATAGGTGTATTAAATGCTACCGAATATGGTGCTATTATTAACGAAGGCAGTGTAACTTCGGGTGGCCCGGTCATCTTCCCCGATCTTTCCATACTTGGCGTGGGCACCGACTGGCAGGATCAGATCTTCCATACCGCGCCTATGCAAACGCATAACATATCGGCCAGCGGCGGCAGTGATAAAATGCAGTATTTCGTGTCGGGAGGCTATCAAAGCCAAGGTGGTATAGTAGGCGGTTATGATAAGTCGAGGTTTAACAGGGGGAATTTTACAGCGAACCTGTCATTTGATCTTACCTCAAAAATTAAATTCCTTGTAAACGCTACCGATGTGATCCTTACAGGCAAATCGGTACAGGAAAACTCCTTTAACAGTATTTTGGGCAGCGCATTAAACTTTGACCCAACCGTACCGGTTTTAAACAACGATCCCAACAGCGTTGGCAAATATGGTTATAGTAACCTCATTTTATCAGAGGTGTTCAACCCGCTTACCAAACTTGATAATACTTATAATAAAAACACTGGTAATAAGCTTTATGGCAAGTTTGAATTGCAGTACGATGTGATCAAAGGCCTTAAACTGAACACCAGGTTTGGCTATACCAAGTACGATGACAATTCAAAAAACTTTACCCCGCTGGTTTTTTATGGCCCGCTTAACGTTAATAACACCATGAATGCCGATGGCAGCACGGTCACCGGTTCGCACAGCAGCGTATCGCAAACTAAAAACAGCAATTTCAACTACACCTGGGAGTCATTTGCCAACTATAGCTTCAACATTCAAAAAGACCACCATTTTGAAACTGTGGTTGGTTTTTCAATGGCCAAAACCACCGGTAACGGCATGAACGCCACCCGGCAGGATGTACCTTTCAACTCCTGGGAGTTTGCCGATTTTTCGGCCGCTACAGGCAATAACACTGCCGATAATCTGAACGCCTTAACAGGTTCATACTATCAGTATTTTAAACGGAACCTCTCCTATTTCGGTCGCGCCAATTACGATTATAAAGGTAAATACCTGGCTTCGTTCTCAGCCCGTCGTGATGGTTCATCGGCTTTTGGTAAGGATAATAAATTTGCCAATTTCTACGCCGGTTCATTGGGCTGGGTAGTAAGCAGTGAAGACTTTTTTAAAGTTCCTTTTATTGATTATTTAAAAATCAGGGGTAGTTATGGCTCAACCGGTAACGAAAACGTGAACCCGGTATATGTTTCCATAGTAACCGGCGGGCCTGATTATGGACCAACTGCCAACAGTAACGGTTATAACTTTGGCAATATCTTTTATCCGGGCTCAACAGTAGGTTCAGCGGCAAACAACAGCCTGGCCTGGGAAAAGCAACTGCAAAGCAACGCAGGTTTTGATGCTACCTTCTTTAAAGGTAAACTTTCCCTCTCTGCCGATTATTTTGAGAAACGGGTAAGCGGCTTACTGTTCACACCTTCAATTTCCCTGTATTTAGGTACTATACCTCCGCCAACGGCTAATATCGGTTCAACCAAAACCAATGGTGTCGATATCACGCTTGGCTATAATGAAACCATAAACAAGGACCTTAAATTAAGCAACAACTTTACATTTACTACAAGCAAAAACATTGTTACCGCCACCAACACCGATGGTACGGCAAAGGTAACCGGCGGCAGCTACTTCAACGGTCAGTCGCAAACAGTTACCGTGTTTGAAAAAGGTCATACCCCGGGCTATTTCTACGGCTATAAAACTGATGGCCTGTTCCAGAACGCTGCCGAAATAGCTGCTGCACCAACCCAGGACGGCGCACAGCCAGGCGATATCCGCTATGTGGACATTAACCACGATGGCAAGATCACCGCTGCCGATCAAACACAGATAGGGAACCCATTCCCTAAATTTACTTTAGGCTGGAACCTGAGTGTATCCTACAAAAGCTTTGACTTTAGCGCCTTTACCTATGCTTCAATAGGCAATGATGTTTACCGGGCTTATGAACGTAACCAAAACTACACCAACAAGTTCCGCAATGTACTGGCACGTTGGACAGGTCCGGGATCAACCAATGATGCCAGGGACCCAAGGTATTCATTTAATGATCCAAACAGCAACATCCGCGTATCCGACAGGTATGTTGAAAATGGCAGCTTTGTAAAAGTAAAAAACCTGCAGCTGGGTTATACGCTCCCAACATCATTTGCACGTGGTGTATTTAAGAGCATCAGGGTTTACGGGCAGGTTAAAAACGCTTTCACTATTACCAAATACACCGGCTTTGATCCTGAAATAGCAGGCGATGTACTTGATACCGGTATTGACCGCGGCGCTTATCCGCAGGCAAGAATGTACAGCTTTGGCCTTGATATTAAGTTATAACCATTAACAGATACTAAAATGAAGAAGATATACATACCGATAGTGAGCATGGTACTGTTGATGACCATGAACACCTCATGTAAAAAATTTGTAGACTATAACCCGCATGAAGATTTTAAGGTTACCGACCAGGATTACCTTAAAACCGAAACCGATTACCGCACCATGGTGATCAGCGCGTACACTCCCTTGCAATGGCTAAACCAGATGGTGCCCGTTGGGGATATTGCCTCGGACAACTCGGTAGCCGGCGGAGAGGCAGCATCTGACGTGCTTTCCTTACAGCAAATTGATGATTATACATTAACCCCGGTTAACTCAACACTTACCGATCTGTGGCAGGTATCCTACGAGGGTATAAACCGGACTAATTACCTTACACAATATAAAGACAAGAACCCGGCCGGTACACAAGTTACCTTTGCAGGCAAGGATGCCCTTTACGGCGAGGTTAGCTTTTTACGCGCCTACTACTATTTTTCGCTGGTAAGGATGTTTGGCGATGTGCCCTTATTTACCGATAAAAGATTAGAAGTAAGCGATTCCAAAACACTCAAACGCAACCCTAAGGCCGATGTTTATAAACAAATAGAGGCGGACCTTAACAGCGCTATCGCGGTGCTGCCAGCCTCGCAGGATCAAAAAGGCAGGATCACCAAATATGCCGCACAGGCTATGTTAGGTAAAGTATACCTGTACGAAAACAAGTTTGATGAGGCCAAAACTGTACTTGAAAGCGTGATAAGCTCAGGTGCATATACCCTGGTGCCAGATTTTGCTTCGATGTTTCTTGCAGCAGGTGAGAATGGGCCCGAGTCGGTTTTTGAAATTCAGTACAGTAACAACTCACCGTATTATAACTGGGGTGGCGTAACACGCGGCCAGGGTAATTATTCGGTACAACAATGCGGTATCCGCGGGTTGAATGGCTCGGCCGATATGCCCTACGCGGCCGGATGGAGCACTAACCTGCCAACGCAAAACCTGGCAGCGGCTTATTCAACAGGCGATAAGCGCAAAGCGATCACCACTTTTGATATTGAAGCTTATAAAACGGCCAACCCGTCATTTAATATTACTTACCAGGTTGCGCCCTACAAAAACACCGGTTTGTATAATGGCAAATACCTGCCCCGCAAAGGCGAAACATCCGGCCAGGTGGAGTTGAACTACCTCAACAATTTCAGGACTTTACGCTACGCAGAGGTTTTATTGATGGCTGCCGAAGCCGAGAACAGGGCCGGCTCTCCAAATGATACCAAAGCACAAGGATACCTGAACCAGGTGCGTGCCCGTGCTTTTGGCGATGCTAATCATAACATCACAGCAACAGGAGCAGCGCTTAAACAGGCTATCTGGGATGAAAGAAGGCTGGAGCTGGCTATGGAAGGCGACCGCTTTTTCGACCTGGTACGTACCGGACAGGCTGCTACTAAGATCACAGGGTTTAAAACTGGTAAAAATGAAGTATTCCCGGTGCCGCAGCAGGAAGTGGATATTTCAGGGTTAACGCAAAATCCGGGATACTAATCATTAACCATTAACGAAAAAGATCATGAAATCAACGAAATATATTTTAGGTATTTCCCTTTTGCTTGCCCTGGCGGCCGGTTGTAAAAAGGAAGAATTTACCGATACTTCATTTGTTAAAAACACTGCCGAACCCGGAAAGTTATCTGTATTATTTGACATAACGCATGATAATACCGGCCTGGTAACTATCACTCCTAACGGCGAGGGCGTAACATCGTATGATATTTATTATGGCGATGGCGGTGATACTTTTGTAAAGGTAGCAGCTGGTAAAAATGTTCAGCATAAGTATGCCGAGGGTAACTACACGGTGAAAATTGTAGGTCATAACCTTACAGGTAAAACCACAACTGCCACCCAGGCATTAACAGTAGCTTTCAGGGCACCGGAAAATTTAAAAGTTACACTAACTACTAACGGCCTTAACGTCAACGTATCTGCAACTGCCGATTATGAAACCTTGTTTAAAGTAGCTTACGGCGATTCAACTGCCACCAATCCGGTGCCATCCCAATCATTTCTGGAAGGCCAAACCGTAACACATGCTTATGCAGGTGCAGGCAGTTATACCTTAACGGTAACAGCTTTGAGCGGCGGCGCCGAAACAACGGTATTTACGCAGGCGGTTAAAGTAGGTAAACAGATAGACCTGCCGGTTACGTTTGATGACCCTAACTATGATTATACTTTGAGCGATTTTGGCAATAACCAATCGTCGTTAGCTGCTGATCCGGCCAATGCTGCTAACAAAGTAATGAAAACCCTTAAACCAAATGGTGCCGAAGTTTGGGCTGGTACGACGCTTGGTACTGCATCAGGCTTTGCAACCAAAATTCCGCTTACGGCTGCCTATGCTAAAATGAGCGTAAGGGTTTACTCACCTGCTGCCGGCCTGGATATCAAACTGAAAGTGGAAGATCATGCCAATGGTAATCACGCGGTTGAAACCGATGTAAAAACCACCGTAGCTAATAAATGGGAAACCTTGGTATTTGACTTTACCCAACAGGCTGCAGGCACACCGGCGCTTGACCCAACGTTTACTTATGACAAGGCCTCTATCTTCTTTGATTTTGGCAACCCTGGCAGCGGCAAGGTATTTTATGCGGATGACTTTAAACTGGTTGCAGTACCTCCTGTGTTAAAGCAGATCAACCTACCGGTAACTTTTGATGCAACTGATGTTAACTACACTGTAACTGATTTTGGTAACAACCAAACAGCTGATGGTGTTGACCCAACCAATGCTGCCAATAAGGTAAAAATAACCACCAAACCAAACGGTGCCGAAACATGGGCAGGTACAACTATTGGTACGCCAATCGGCTTTTCGGCCAAAGTACCGCTTACTGCCACTTCAACCAAAATGAGTGTAAGGATATATTCACCAGCCGTGGGGATCGATATCAAGCTGAAACTTGAAGATCATAACAACGGAGCTAAATCTGTTGAAACTGATGTGCTGACCACCAAGGCCAATGCATGGGAAACGCTGACTTTTGATTTCACCAAAAATTCATCAGGAACCCCGGCGCTCGACCTGTCAACCAATTACGATAAAGCTTCGCTCTTCTTCGATTTTAACGTTGCAGGAAATGGTAAGAAGTTTTACTGGGACGATGTGATGTTCATAGCGCCCGATCCTTCATCAAGCGTTTTAGGCTTGCCGCTTACGTTCGAGTCATCAACTGTAACTTATGCATTTACCGACTTTGCAGGTGGCGCGGTATCGATAATCAACAACCCTCATGTTACAGGTATTAATACCAGCAGCAAGGTTGGACAGATGATCAAATACGCAGGCGAAACTTACGGCGGCAGCTTTATAACGCTGGATAACCCGATAGATTTTTCGACAAAGAAAACCTTTAAAATGAAGGTGTATTCACCACGTGTGGGTGCCAAGGTATTATTAAAAGTGGAAAACCTGACCGATGGCAATACCAACTATCAGCAGGAAGTAGCCACCACAACAGCTAATGCGTGGGAAGAGCTCACCTTTGATTACAGCGCCATCAATACTGCAAAATCATACCAAAAAGTGGTACTGATATTTGATAATGGTACGCAGGGCGATGGATCTGCCAATTATACTTTCCTGTTTGATGATATCACACTTAATTAATAACAGATCATGAAAATCAACATAAAAGCAATAGCGATAATTATCATAGTGGCTGTTATTGGTTATACCAGCTGTAAAAAGCCCCAATACACGTTTGGCCCGCTGAATACCCCTACCGACCTGACGCTCAATGCGGCCATCGACGGTAAAAACGATGCCAACCCTGCCGGTGGTGGTACCGGTAAAGTGACCATAACAACCACAGCCAATAAGGCCATTAGTTACAAGATAGATTTTGGCGATGGCAATACACAGGTTGTACCATCGGGAACTATTACTTACAAGTACAGTAACCCCGGTACGTTTGATTATACCATCACCGTAAATGCTATAGGTACAGGTGGCACCACATCAACTATCAGCAAAAAAATAACTGTGTTTGTAGCTTTTGATATCCCTGCCGATATCATTCAGAATTTAACCAATGGTGCATCACAAACATGGGTTACCGACAGGCTTACTCCAGGGCATGTAGGTGTTGGCCCTGCCGATGGTTTCACCCCATCGTATTATGCCGCCGCTCCTAATGAACGTGCTGAGTGTTTATATGATGATGAAATCACCTTTACTAAAAATGCCAACAATACCATAAGCATGAGCATCAATAATAAAGGCCAATCATTCTTTATTGCAGCATCAACCGCGTTTTATGGCAAAGCAGGCGGCGATAATTGTTATGATATTGATGTATCAGGCACGCGCAACTTAACCTTTATGGATGCCACTTCGGCTTCAACACCGGCCAATTCAACCAGGATCCAGTTTGTGGTGCCCGGTAACGGTCTGATCAATTTTGGCACGGGCGGCAATACTTACGAGATTTTGTCACTTACATCAACCCAGATCTTTTTACGCAACATAGGTATCGACGGGCTTGCCTGGTATCAAAAACTAAAAGTTAAACAATAACCATATGAAAAATTTACGCATATCCCTATTCATAATGCTGGTATCGTTTCTTTTTGCCGCCTGCGGCAAAAAGAACGAAGGCCTTGGTTCGGTGGGCACCCCGCCTACCGGGCTCGATCTTAAAGCTGTTGTAAGTACCAATGGCAGCGGCAGCGTAGCTTTTACTGCAACAGCTACCAACGCAGTGAGCTATGAGTTTGATTTTGGCAACGGCAATTTCCAAAACTCAACAAACGGCACGGTCACTTATAAATACCCTGCCGAAGGAACTTTTACCGCCAAGGTTACCGCTAAAAGTAGCAGCGGACATACAGCTTCAAAATCGCTACCGGTAACCATATCATTTGCAACCGGGGGCACGACACCTACCTGGTCGGAAGAGTTTAATACCGATGGCGCACCAAACCCATCGGTATGGGGTTATGACCTCGGCGCCGGCGGCTGGGGCAATAACGAGCTGGAGTATTATACCGACAGGCCAACAAACGTTATCGTATCAGGCGGAACATTGAAGATTAACCTGAAAAAAGAAGATTATATGGGCAGCGCCTACACCTCGGCAAGGCTAAAGTCTGATCAAAAGTTTGCCTTTAAGTATGGCAGGCTTGAAATTAAGGCTAAGCTACCTGCCGGTGGCGGTACCTGGCCTGCTATATGGATGCTGGGCAGCAATTACGCTACTTCGCCATGGCCGGCTTGCGGCGAGATCGATATCATGGAGCATGTGGGTAACCAGCTCAACAAGATCTTCGGCACGCTGCATTACCCGGGCCATTCGGGTGCTAACGGAAATGGTGCTAACACAACCATTCCAACCGCTACTACTGATTTTCACGTGTACGCTGTTGATTGGTCGGCCACATCTATTAAGATCTCTGTTGATGGTACGGTATTTCAAACGGTTGCTAATGACGCCAGCTTGCCATTTAACCAAAACTTTTTCATTATCCTGAATGTGGCCATGGGCGGCAATTTTGGCGGTGCAGTTGATCCGGCTGTTACCGGTGGCACTATGGAAATTGACTATATCAGGTTGTATCAATAAATTAATTACCGGGGTGGTTTTCATCAAATAACCGCCCCGGTTAAAATCAATTTTATTTATGAATTTTAAGAAACACAGGTACAACGGGGTAATTTGGCTGGCATGCGGCATCGTATTATTATCGGCCTGCTCGTCAACAAAAAAAACGGCAGCAAGCAATATAAAAGGCAAGGTTGTTTTTTTTGACGACTTTAACAGGGATCAAATCGACCGTTCCAAATGGAATTTCGAGATCACCGGTATGCATTTTAACGATGAGCTGCAAGCCTACGTTGATACACCGTCTACAGCCTTTATTGTGCATGGCGCAAATGCCGAAGGAGCCAACGGAGGCGCACTGGAAATAAGACCGAAGTCGGCACCGGGTTTTGTTACAAAGGACGGGCAGCACTTTGATTTCATTTCGAGCAGACTAACCACTCAAAACAAATTTCAGTTCACATACGGCACTGCCGAAGCCAGGATCAAGCTTACCGATGGAGCTGGTTTATGGCCTGCCTGGTGGCTGTTAGGTACCGGCGAATGGCCGAAAACCGGCGAAACCGATATTATGGAATACATTGGCGAAAAAGACTGGGTGAGCGCTGCTGTGCATGGCCCCGGTTACAGCGGTGAAACCCCTTTTGTGAACCGGCAATACTTTGATGCCGATAAAGATGTAACTCACTGGCATACCTATGCAGTGGATTGGACGCCCGATGAGCTCGACTTTAAATATGATGGTAAGCTCATGTTCCGTGTAACCAAAACAATGGCTCAGCATTATGGCAAATGGGCTTTTGATAACCAGCAATATCTCATCCTCAATTTTGCGTTGGGCGGCGGTTACCCGGTAAAGATAAACGGCGTTAAACAACCTTACGGCTTACCGCAATCATCTGTAGAATTGGTAAAGAGCGGCCAGGTAAAAATGCTGGTTGACTGGGTGCGGGTTACCCAAAGATAACTACCCCTTGATTAATAGAAATGCCGCCGGTGAACAATTCCGGTGGCTTTCTTTTTTGGCCAACGGCTTTCCTTAATGTGCCTAAGTTTTATCATTACATAAAAAACAAATGAGAATGTGCCTATCAAAGTCGGTCCTACAACCATGGAAATCCAGGATAATGCTAAGATATTATCATAACTCAGCAAAAGTAAAACGACTGATAAATCGCTCATGTTGACTGAAACCGCTCAATTGCAGGTTAAGCAAATTGACCTCTTTGATACCCTTTAGTTCCGTTTTTAAACTTATTTTAATCTTATCTATGTCCGCATCGACGGAAATTTCGAGGTATTGTGACAAAGTCAGTTCACTTAATGCTTCATACTGGATATAATTTGCAAAGTTGTGTGCAAGTCCTTTGAACCGTCCGGTGTATAATGCTAAATTGAAAAGCGGGGGCAAATAACTGTCATCCCCCTGGTTGTTTTTAATATAGAAACCTTCGTGTGCACGCATAACCTGGTAAATATTGACGAATCGTTTAATAACCCGCGGGTTATTTCCGAGTATCGGTGACATTTGCTGCATCAGGTATATTTCGCGGGCGGTTAGTACAAGATGGGGATCTGTTTCGGGTAAGGGGGTGTCTTCTGTTGGTTTCGCGGACAAGGAAACCGGTATCGATACGTTCCCTACGGGGGCTGGAATATCATCAGGATCAACCGGGATCGGTTCAGAAACACGTGCTCCTCCTACCAATCCTTGTATCATTGCTTTAATCTCGTTATCTTCAGCTGTTTTTAAATGAAAAGGCACCTGAAATATCTTTTCAAGATAATCTGAAGCTTCTATCTTTTCTATCATAACACCGTTATTGGTCATGACTGCGGCAGAAAACTGGAACGCATAACGTTTGAGCAGCGCATTCTTGACCCACCGTGGGTCTACACCCACGACAACGACGAACAATGGGAAAGTCATTAACAGGTTGACGGCTTCCAGCACTTCAACCACACGTTCTTCCGGACAACGGTCCAGATCGTCAATATAGAGAATGATCCGGTCGAGCGGGTATTCGAACTTGGATAGAAACTCCTCCCTTTTTTCATACTTATTATCCAAAAACAAACGGCTAAGGGTAAGAAAATCTTTCCTGATGACCGAAATGATCCCAAGATGTTTACGGTAATCGTCGCTTTTGCATCGACGCTCTATAAAACTATATAGCGCTTCGGGTTCGAGGACATTTTTTTTTCGCAAAGCCAGCTCAGCAAGGATTTTTTCCTTCTGCTCCAATTGCCGGTCAAGTGTATTGATGTCTGCTTGTACCGTATGGATACTTAATTCAAGTTCCTTTTCTTTTTGCTGATGGACAAACAAGGCATTTTCGACTGTTTTGTCGTAGTCCGTTTTAATTTTCCAGAATGCGGCTACAACCGGTTGCCATTCGCGGTAGACCGTCAAAAAACGTTTCCACCCGGGGAGCAGGATGGCTAAAGATGCAGCAATGATCTGCAGTGAGGGAAGCGATAGGTCGTAGTTTTTAAGCCAGCCTGCTAAGTTTTTTGTTAAATATGGGATCAGCAATATCGCTGATAACAGGAGTGCCAGAAAAAGCAAATTCCAGCCAATCCGCTTCCGATCGAAGAATACTTTTATAAATGTCCATATCGAACGTGCTTGTTCATAAGCTTTACCCGGGTGATCAAGGTAAACTGGAGGTATAACTGTCTCAATATCTTTTCGGGTTGTCTGGATAGATTTGTTATCGTCAATAGCTTCTTTTATTTGCTTGCTGATCTCAAATTGCTTATCTGCAGATGCTAAAACATTATCCAGGCTTTTTTTTCCAACTTCTCTCAATTGCTTTTCAAGATCAGCTTCCAGATCATCCCTTTGCTGCTGTAATTTATCTTTCTGTTGTTGAACCTGTTGCTTCTTTTCTGAAATGGCTCCCATCTCCTCGTTAACGATTCCCATTTCTTCATTGAGGATATTCAGAGCATCTTCTTCATCCTGGTCACTTAATGTGCTTCCTCCTATAAACTGCCGCAGTTGATCAAAAATAGTGCTGACAATACTTGCCCAAAGATTTGCGTCAAGGTAAGACCAGGAATTAAAATAGATCTGCACAATACCTTTACAGTAAAAGTCCTGCCCGGAACGGCCCAAATAATGAACCTGATCACGCAGGCGGCTCATGAAAAAACTTTTGCCGCTCCCCCATTTGCCAAACAAGCCAATAGCCAAAGGAGGGCTAAAATTGTTGGACGCGATGATTTTTGCAAATGCAGTGACATCCTTATTGATACCCAGGTAATCATCACTGCTGACTGTGTCGCTGGTAAGTTTCGCAATAAGGGAAACGGGGGAGCCTCCTGTTTCCGGAGTTTTCGATTTAAAATCTCTAAGAAAGGGAATTAAAATGACTTCCCAGCCGGGTATAGTTGCGAGGATGGTTCTGGCTGTGTCCTGACCTGTTACTATAAAATCCCCCGTATCACTAATCGTAAGCCGGACACTTTTGTTAACATCTTTGATCAACCACTCCACCCCCACCAATCTTCCATCCAGGTTGTTATTTTTCACTACGCCAACTCCCCTGATCTGCAACCGTCTCGATTTTTCATTACGCACAGGTGAGGTTAAAAAAACAACAGATGCGCTTGCCACAGATTGTAATTCTTCAACAAGCTCCCCAATGTTTGCCTCCCAAATACCGGCCTGAAAAAAACTTTCGGTATAATCAGCGCCGTTCCAAACGGACTGTGCTAAATAAAAGCTATTGTTCCGGAAAAAATCGCTCTCATCATCTTCGGGCCGATCAATATTTGTTAAAACAGCCTGGCTTGACACTGCGCTACCGGTGACAGAATATTGCGTTTCGTTTGGGGATATACCTGCCTTTTTAACCGGGGACATGGTGCCCCCTTCACTATCAATCAGGGTATGATAAACCTTCTCGTCCTGAATATAGACCAGTAAATTACAATTGGGCGCTGCATTAGCAGTAAATTCCTGGGCTAACAATTGATATACTTTGAGATGATCCAATCCTCCGGCCCCTGTACCAAGCAGTGGGGTGGCCACATCAGCTACACGAGGATATTTTTGCGTAAATTCTGCGATTTGCCGCCCGAGAGAGCGTATAGCTTCATAGTCTCCAAGAGAACTGGTATCGACAGTGGTAGCCTCCAGCAAATAAAATGTCGGTGATTGATTGTTGCTACGGCCTTTGTTAGGATATTCGTTGAGTGTAAGTACTCCCAGCTTTGAAGCAGGTGAATTACTGCTCCGGTCAATGTCGAAGTATTTCAACAACCCGTCGGCGAAGTCGGCGCCGAATGAACCAACGGTGGACCTGGGCACGACGATCGCATCAGCATACGTACTGAAAAGATTATCATGGATTAGCGTGATTTTTCCGGGCATCTTATTTCACAGCTTAGGTTTCAGAATATTAATTTAGAATTTATTGATATTCAATACAATACCAATAAAACATAAAGATATCAATCTATTTCTGATTCCGCATAATCAACCATTATTAAAAAAATACCGGTACCTCCAGCCCGCAGAAGCTAATGATCTCATCCAGGATCGCCTCCCAGCTCTTGCCGGGGTTAATATTGTTGATCCCGTTGCCGATCAGTAAAGCATAATCTTTCATAATAATGGCTTAGACGATAAAGATACTGGATTGATGGTAAAATACGCTATTTTTAGAACTGTGTTAATGAATATCCCTGATGTTTGAAACCATGGCCTGTCAATATCATAAATCCTCGGCACATCCGAAAAACATACTTTTTGATGCACTTTTTTGAAATAGAAAACACCGCTTTTACCGTTATTGGCTACCCCATCAGTTATGTTGAATTAATAGGTACCTTATTCGGTTTAATATCTGTTTATTTTGCATCAAGGGCTAACATTTTAACCTGGAGCACCGGTATTGTGAACGAGATATTTCTTTTTATTTTATTCTTCCAGGTACATCTTTATGCCGACATGTTTCTGCAGGTCTACTTTCTTGTGGTCACCATTTATGGCTGGTATAACTGGAATACTACAACAGTTGAGAATAATATTATGGTTATCAACTTGAAAGCGCGATGGCTAACAGCTGCCATTATTATATTGGGTTCGCTGCTAAGCGGCTTTTTAATAAAAAACATTCACTTATATCTGCCAACCTATTTCAGAACGGCGGCGGCTTATCCTTTTACCGATTCGTTTGTGATGGTTTTAAGTATTATTGCCACGGTTTTATTGGCCAAAAAGAAGATCGAAAACTGGTATTTGTGGATATTGGTAGATGCGGTTTGTGTGATATTGTATTTTAAAAAACAGGTTTATTTTCTGTCGTTTGAATATTTACTGTTTCTTGGCCTGGCATCATACGGATTATATAACTGGAAAAAACAACTGACCAATGGTTAAGGCATTTGTTTTTGGGAAGTTTTTGCCTTTTCATAAAGGTCACGAAGCGATGATCAGCTTCGCATTAACCAACTGCGATTTTTTATCTGTATTGGTTTGTTGCGACAACGAAGAAAACATACCCGGCGCATTAAGGAAAAACTGGATCGAAGCTACTTTTGCCTGCCAGGAAAACATAGAAGTAAAAACATTCTATTATGACAACAGGATATTACCAAACACTTCCCAAACGTCTTTAAATGTTTCGCAGATCTGGTCTGCCGAGTTTAAGAAGCTTTACCCGGATTACAACCTGCTTATTACCTCCGAGCCTTATGGTGAACTTGTTGCAGGGTTCATGAAGATCAGGCATATCGCTTTTGATCCGGATAAAAGCCGCTTTCCTGTTTCAGCTTCAGTCATCAGGAATAATCTTTTTTCAAACTGGCATTACCTGCCTGCCGCGGTTAAACCCTATTTCGCAGTTAAGGTAGTGATTCTCGGAACTGAATCTACCGGGAAAACAACACTGACCAAACAACTTGCCGCATACTATAACAGCAGTTTTGTATTAGAGGCAGGCAGGGATCTAATCCCTGATTCAACCGATTTTACTTTTAACGATCTTATACTGGTTGCTAATGAACATGCTGAAAGAATAGACAGGGCCATTTTGGGCGATAGCGCCCTGGTAATTATTGACACCAATATTCATATTACCCAATCATACGCCAAATTTGTTTTTAACCGCGAGTTGGAGGTTAATGACCATATTTACAGCACAAACAAGGCCGATTTATACCTTTATCTAAATAATGACGCCCCTTATTACCAGGATGGCACCCGGCTAAATAAAACCGACAGAGATTTACTTGACCAGTCTCACCGGGGTGTTTTGGCTGATCATCAAATTAATTTTGTGGAAATATCAGGAAGCTGGCAAAACAGGTTTGAGCAGGCCATTTCGGAAATATCCAAACTCATTGCAAATAAATCAACACGATGAGCTGATATAGCTTGCATAGCCGGAAAGAAAGCTTTGCCAGTTAATAAAATATTCATTTAAGATAAGCTGCCATTATACTTTATGCGTTGACCCCCTCAATATCAATTCTGGATGAATGATTACCTTGCTCAGGTCCTTTAACCTTACTTTGTTCTCCAGTTTGTCCAGCAGGATCTTGAATAACTGCTTGGCCATTTCATCCAGGGGTTGCGCAACTGCGCTGATGGACGGATTATAAATATTGAAAACATCATGGTCGTCAAAAGCGATAACAGCAATATCCGAAGGGATATTCAGCCCTGCTTCATTGATAGCCTTTATACCGCTGAGTGCAAGATAATTGGTGGCAAAGATAACAGCATCAAGATCAGGATTGTCTTTTATAAACTGAACGGATTGCTTTACCATGGTTTCCATATTATTTTCAAAAGGGACTTTCAGGATCAGCGGTTTTAGTTTGTGTTTCTTGAGCGCGGCTAAATAACCGTCGCGCCGCTCCAGCATTTGTGTCTGATCTGAATTCAGGGTTACCAAAGCAATTCTTTTTGATGAGCTGCCTACCAAAAATTCAACCGCCTCGTAGGTGCCGTTGTAATTATCAAGTCCAACATAATCAGTCGGTATGCCGGGCAGGTAACGGTCAAAAAGCACTACAGGTAAGCCATCGTTAAGCAGTGCCTGGATTTCCGGCTCTATACCCGCCGGCGGGGTTATAATATAACCATCTACATGCCGCGCACGCAACAAACTGATCAGTTCGCGGGCTTTCTCCGGGTCGTTCTCGGTGCTGCAGTAAATAATCTTATAACCATTTTTATAGGCTAAAGCTTCAAGATGAAAGGCGATATGCGAAAAAAAGTAATCTGATATTTTTTCAACCAGCAGGCAAATCATTTTGGTTTTGCCTGTACTCAGGCTCTTGGCAAGCTGGTTAGGCCTGTAGCCCTTCTCTTCCACAAACTTTAACACACGTTCCGTCAGTTCTTCACTGATCCGTTTTTCTTTTGCCTTTCCGTTCAATATAAAGGAAACTGTCGACTTGGCAACATGGAGCTCATTGGCAATATCATTAATAGATAGTTTTTTACTCATTTAGGTTGTAATAATTAGGTTGAATTTAAAACTAATCAAAGCGTTTTTCAAATGTAATGCTTTTGATTTGCAAAACCGGTTTTATTGTTTATTATTGCAACTGAAGATAACGAGCGGTATTTTTTGTCCATCAGCCTAAAGATTTTCAATTATAAACCAGGTATCAGCTACAGAAAAACTAAGCATTTTGATCACCATACAGCAGATATATCATGCCTTGATCCTATCAATCGATTATCGGGCCATTATTTTCTGCAAAACCGGTTTGCTAATTTACAACATCATAACCAAATAAAGATATAAGTTTTAACCATGCAGACCGAACAAGCATCCCCATATATTTTAACTGCCGACATTGGCGGCTCGCACCTTACCGCCGGCCTATGCAACACCGAAACAACCTCGATAATCTCCGATAGTATAATAAGTGTTGAGGTCATGAGTAAAGGCACCGCGAACGAAATATTGACCGCATGGACGAATGCGCTACAGGCCGTTATAAAAAACAGCAATCACCCCATAGATAGCTTAGCTATAGCCATGCCCGGTCCCTTTGATTATGATAAAGGCATATCGTACATCAAAGGACTGGATAAGTATGAAGCCATCTTCGGCATGGATATCAAAAAACAGTTTGCTGACGCACTTGGTATGGATCTGCAAAGGGTTAGGTTCAGGAATGATGCCGAATGCGCCATAGCTGGCGAGGTATTAGCGGGCGCGGGCAAACCATATGATAAAGTAATAGGCATCACGCTTGGAACAGGCTTTGGATCAGCTTTTTCAATTAACAAGATCACTACAGACCTTAACCTGGGCAGCGACCCGTATAACGATAGTATTGCTGACGATTATTTTTCAACCCGCTGGTTTGTAAAGCGATATGCGGAATTAACGGGACAGGCACTAACAGGAGGTGTAAAAGAATTAGCTGCACTGGCCCCCCAAAATAATCATGCCCAACAAGTATTCAGCGAATTTGCTGATCAGCTTACCGGATTTCTTTCAGCAGCCATCGGGAAATTGCAGCCTGACGCGTTGCTCATTTGCGGAAATATTGCCAAAGCTTCAGATTTCTTTTTACCACGACTGCAAAAGAACTTAGCTCCGCTCAAAATCGAACTTGCCCAATTGGGAGAGCAAAGCGCATTGATAGGCGCAGCGGCTGCTTTTACAGATCATAATAGCCTCACCTGATCCAGTAACCAAATACAACCAAAATAACATGCAAAAAGCTGCTTTTATCGAGAAGAAATACATCGTGAATTTCATTTTCGTTACCTCTTTATTTTTAATGTGGGGCGTACTACATGCCATGAGCGATGTACTGAATAAATATTTTCAAGGCGCACTCAATGTTTCCAAATCACAATCGGGCCTCATTCAGCTCTCGGTATTTGGCGCTTACTTCATTATGAGCATTCCGGCCGGATACTTTTTGAAAAAATTCGGATATAAACCCGGAGTTTTATTGGGCCTGGCCTTGTTTGCTACCGGAATCTTTATGTTTGTACCGGCAGCAAATGCCGCCTCCTTCAGCTTTTTCAGGATCGCTTTATTTGTAATGGGTTGCGGCATGGCCACACTCGAAACCGTAGCCCACCCCTTCTCGGCTGCTTTAGGCGACCAACGCACCAGCGATCTGCGGGTGAATTTTTCTCAAATGTTTAATGCTATTGGTGCTATAAGCGGTCCGCTTATCGCATCTTTTTTTCTGTTTGGCACCGAAGGTACAAACTCTACTGATCTTTCCTCAGTCAAATCCCTTTACATAGGTATCGGAGTTGTGATTATCCTTCTGTTCATCGCGTTTCTTTTCCTCAGGGTACTACCGCTGGATGACCCTCACTCCGTTACAAAAGCTGACGACCCGGAGGCTGTAAATATAGATTTAGCGCCTTCAAAAAAACTATACCAGCATAAGCATTTTGTATGGGCGGTGGCTGCACAATTTTTCAATGTGGCAGCGCAGGGAGGCACCTGGGCATTTTTCATCAATTATGGCCACGAAGTAATGGGTTTCAGTAACCAAACTGCCAGTAATTACATGAGCGTTTTCATGCTAATGATGGCTCTTGGACGCGTTGTGGGCACTTTTTTGATGAAATTTATCGCACCTAATAAATTGCTGGCCGCTTTTGCCATGGGCAGCATCATCATGTGTCTTATAGTTGCACAAGGCTGGGGCTGGACTTCATACATCGCCCTGATGATGATTAACTTTTTCTTCAGTATTATGTTCCCTACCATATTCAGTCTCGGTTTAAAAAATCTTGGCGGCAATACACAACAAGGCTCTTCCTTTATATCAATGGGCGTTGTTGGTGGGGCATTTTTCCCCTTACTCATGGGGCAGATAGCTAATCATGATGTTGCCAAAGCCTATTATCTGCCTATTATCTGCTATGTGGTGATCTTTTTGTTCGGGTACAGGTTTTTTAAAGTTAAGCATTAAACCCATCCCAATCGTACCACCGCTGCCCTCATTGTAAAATTCTTGCTGTATGCTGATAAGTTCTTGATAATTAATTTGCAAAACCGGTTTTATTGTTTAATATTGTCAAACCAATAAAACCGGTTTTGCAAATTGAACCAACCGGCAATTATCCAATTATCAAACCTATAATACAGCCTGATGAATAAAGGTATAACCACATTAGCGGCAGTTTTAACCTGTCTGTTTTTCTTTAATTTTTCGTTTGCGCAAACAAACGCGCAAAACACATTACCCAAATGGGCATTTGGTGGCTTTCAAAGGCCTGCTCACATTAATCCCATTATTTCTCCCCTGGCCGGCTCACGGTTTTTAGACCCTATGTCAAACAAACAGGTTGGCTGGGAAGCCTTTTACACCTTTAATCCCGCTGCAACTGTAAAAAATGGCAAGGTAGTGGTTTTATACCGCTCTGAAGATATGACCGGCGACTCGATAGGTACCCGTACGTCACGAATCGGTTATGCCGAAAGTACCGACGGGCTTAATTTTAAAAGAAGCGGAAAACCTGTAGTTTACCCCGGTAACGACAGTCAAAAAGAATTTGAATGGCCGGGCGGATGTGAAGACCCCAGGGTTGCTGTAACCGAAAACGGAACGTATGTAATGTTTTACACCCAATGGAACCGGAAAGTGCCGCGCCTCGGCGTTGCTACTTCTAAAGACCTGGTAACCTGGGTTAAACACGGCCCCATTTTCAGGAAATTTTATAACGGCAAATTTGCCAATATCCCTAATAAATCCGCGTCTATTGTAACCCGGCTTAAAGGCAACCGTATTGTTATAGCCAAGGTTAATGGCAAATACTGGATGTATTGGGGCGAATTGCATGTATTTGCTGCTACCTCAACCAATCTCGTTGACTGGAAACCTTTAACAGATGGCAAAGGCGAACTGAAATGGCTGATCTCTCCGCGTAAAAATTATTTTGACAGCGATCTTACCGAATGTGGTCCTCCTGCGCTGATCACTAAAAACGGGATCATTTTATTCTATAACGGTAAAAACCATCCCGGCGATGGTGGTGACAAACGCTTTAACGGTAACTCCTACTGCGCCGGCCAGGTATTATTTTCGCTAAAAGACCCAACTAAAGCCATCGGCAGACTCAGCGTGCCTTTTTTACGGCCAATGGAACCATTTGAAAAAAGCGGTCAATATGTAAACGGGACTGTTTTTATTGAAGGGCTAACGTACTTTAAAGACAAGTGGTTTTTATACTACGGCTGTGCCGACTCCAAGGTTGGGGTAGCCGTTTTTGACCCTCATAAGCCCGCACCGCCTGATCCGGTGCCTGTGTTATAAACCTGAAGCACAATTTTTTTAACAACCTGCTGATCACCCGAAATTTTGGTGATAGTGGATCGTTTTTGTCCAAAAAAAGAGGACATCAGGGGCTTGCAACAGGATACACCGATTACAAAAAGATAGAAAATACTATAAACCAAGGAGAAGAAAGGGCAAAATCTTATGAAGTAATCTACTAAAAATTAATTGTCGGTAGCCTTGCGAAAAGCATTCCCCTACCGGGCAAAAACTAACCGAATTATCCCGGTCACGATCATATGATGATCAATAACCATTAACCAAATAATCAAAGCATATGAAAAAAACTTACAGTTATTTCATTATCCACCGATATGAAAAGAGGATCGCTTTAAACCTAAAAGTTGCAGCTACTTTGTTCCTGGCAACATTGGTGCAATTTTCAGTTAAAGCAAACCCATTGAGCAGGCCAATGAACCTGCCGGGAAAAACGAATACTACACAAGGCATCGCCAAACCATCTGCTGCCGATATCAAAATAAACGGTACGGTTACTGATGCTACAGGTGCTACCCTTCCCGGCGCTTCCATCAGTTTAAAAAATGGAAAAGCCCTGGCCGTTACGGATGTTAACGGGCGCTTCAGCATCACCGTAGCTGAAGATGCAGTATTAACCATAAAATACATCGGCTATGAAACGCAGGACATTCCGGTTTCCGGTCGCACAACGTTCAATATAGTTTTGCAGGCCTCGGCAGGCAATCTGAATGAAGTAGTGGTGGTAGGTTATACCACGCAAAAGAAGAAAGACCTTACCGGTGCGGTTTCACTTATCAGCAGCAAAGATATCAGCAGTATGCCTGTTGGTGGGGTTGACCAGGTATTGCAGGGCAAGGCCGCTGGCGTTTCTGTTACCGAAAACACCGGTGCACCGGGCGAAGGGATCTCAGTTCGTGTACGCGGGGTGGGAACGATCAACAATAACGATCCTTTGTATATTGTGGATGGTGTACCTACACAAAACGGCATCAACGAAATCTCACCGAATGATATTGAAACCATCAATATTTTAAAGGACGCTTCCTCGGCAGCTATTTACGGGGCCAGGGCATCAAACGGTGTTGTTATTGTAACCACCAAACGCGGAAAAGCGGGTAAAACGCAACTAAGCTTCAGTGCTTATACAGGTGTTCAAACGGCCCAGCACCTGATTAAAATGGCCGATAATGCACAATATGTGAGTGCCTATAATACCGCCGCCAAGAACGATGGCCGTCCGCTTATCTCGGATAGCCTGGCAAGAACCTTATCAGACGTTAACTGGCTTAAACAGGTGCTGAAACCGGCACCTATCACCAATGCCCAATTATCCATCAGCGGCGGGAACGATAATTCGCAATACATTGTTTCTGCAAACTATTTTAAACAGGATGGCTTGATCAAAAACTCATCGTTCGACAGGTTTAACCTGCGCACAGCGGTAAGCGGTACTGTGGCCAAATTCCTAAAAGTAGGTACCAATGTTAACCTGGCCTATTCCAAAACCAGGAGCGTGGGCAGCTCGGGCGATGGTTATACCGGTGCGGCAGCCAGCGTTGTTCGTTTTGCTTTGTTCCGTACACCAGGCACACCGGTTTACAATGCCAGCGGGCAATTCGTGGATTTGCCTAAGCAGGACCCCTTACTCGGTAACTTCCTCGGTGATGGTATCAACCCGATAGCCGAGGCCGATGCAACCAACAATAATACTTATGGCTATACCATATTGGGTGACGGATATGTGGAAGTTGATCCCATAAAGGGCCTTAAAATTAAATCAGATATCGGCGTAAACCTGATCCAGACCGATTACAAACAGTTTTTTGAAACTTACGGTATCGATCGCTTTTTCAACTCGCCCAATTCCCTTGCACAATCACACACTAATAATCTGAATTATAACTGGACTAATACAGCCACTTATGATCTTATCCTTGGCAAACACACCATCAACTTTTTAGCAGGCTCAGAGGCTATTAAGCAGGATGTCCAGGCACTGTCAGCATCGCGCAAGGGTTTCACAGACCAAACGCCAAACTTCCAGTACCTTGATAACGGCACAGCATCCTCACAGCAAAATGGTGGTAACGAATACCATTCTGCATTGTTCTCCATCTTTGGCCGTATAGGTTACCAATATAATGACAAGTACCTGGCAAGCGCTAACTTCCGTCGTGACGGTTCATCACAATTAGATCCTTCATCCCGTTACGAAAGTTTTTATTCGGGATCATTAGGCTGGAGAATTGACCGTGAGGATTTCATGAAAGATATCAAACCGATATCTACCTTAAAACTTCGCGCAAGTATAGGTCAGTTAGGTAACTCACAAATAGGCACCTATCCCTATACTTCCCTGCTGAGCGGTAATTTCTATTATCCTTTTAACGGCACTACTACACAGGGATACAGCATTACCTCAAAAGGCAATCCTAATATCCGATGGGAAAAAAGCACACAAAAAGATGTCGGGCTTGATTTAGGCTTTTTTGAAAATGCTTTAACCTTAACTGCCGATTATTACATCAAAAACACATCCGATGTATTATTAAACCTGCCACTGCCCAGCAGTGCCGGCAATGGCGGCAACCCGGCTGTTAATGCCGGTAAGGTACGCAACAGCGGCATCGAACTGGAATTAGGTTATAAAAAAACCACCAGCACCGGCTGGACTTACACAGTGAGCGCAAATTTTGCCACTGTAAACAACAAAGTAGTATCATTAGCGGGCGGCGCCCCTATTGCCAACGCACGTATCGATAACAACTATTTCGCTACGTTAACACAACAGGGCCACCCGATAGGTTCTTTCTACTTATTACAGCAGGAAGGTGTTTTCCAGAATGCCCAGCAGGTGTTTACACATGCTTACCAGGGACCAGGTATACGCCCCGGTGATGTAATGTATAAGGACGTTAACGGCGATGGTATCATCGATGACAAGGACCGCACTTTTGTTGGCAGCCCTATACCTAAGTTTACATACGGGCTTACCGCGGGCGTTCAATACAAAAACTTTGATCTGAGCGTATTTTTCCAGGGTGTTTACGGTAACAAATTATACAACCAGGTATTAACGGATATTGAAGGCTTTTATCGCCCGTTCAACATCACGGAGCGTATCGCTACCCAAAGTTGGACAGGCCCCGGAACAAGCAACACCTTCCCGCTGTTGTCCTGGTCTGATGGCACTAACAACAAACAGCCATCAACCCGGTTCCTGGAAAGTGGATCCTACCTAAGGTTGAAGAATGTGCAGTTAGGCTATAAGCTGGGGCACAATGCACTTAAAAGTATAGGCTTATCATCGGTACGGGTATTTGTAAGCGGGCAAAACCTGTTGACATTGACTAAATATACCGGGCTCGATCCGGAGCAGTATAACAACAGCAATAATGGCAATGCCGTAACTGCAGTCGGTATCGATTGGGGAACTTATCCAACCGCGCGGACAATAACATTTGGTATTAACGCTAATTTCTAACCTTTAAAAAACACGGAGATGAAATCAAAGAATATCTATATACTACTTACCGCATCGCTGTTTATGGTGACAAGCGGTTGCAAAAAATTCCTTGAGCAACCTGTGCTTGGCCAGTACCAGTCCGATAATTTTTTCACCTCGGATGCAAATGCGGTGCTGGCGGTAAACGCGGCTTACTCGCAGCTCACTTTTACCGATGCCTCATCTAACGCCATATGGGTGCTTGGCGACCTGGCATCGGATGATGCGATAAAGGGCAGCAGCGACGGCGATCAAAGCGATTTCCTGAGCGTTCAGAATTTTAATATCAATCCATCCAACTCGGCAGTTGAAGCTGTGTGGAAAAGATACTATGACGGTATTTTCAAATGCAACGTAGTAACAGACGGCCTGGCTACAGCTAAAGCCGGGGTATCCGAAGCAACAAGAACTGCGGCACTTGGACAGGCCGAGTTTTTAAGGGCCTATTACTACTTTAACCTTACAGCTGCTTACGGTGATATCCCCTTGCATCTGAAAGTAGAAACCCCTGAAGAACTGCAAAGCCCTGCCCTGCCCCAGGCACAGATCTATGCACAGATAGAAAAAGACTGCCAAGCCGCTGCAGGTGTGTTGCCTGCCAGTTGGAGTGGTGCCGATGCAGGCCGGGTAACCAAAGGTGCAGCGCTTGCGTTGCTTGCAAAAACCTATTTATTTGAAAAGAAATGGGCGCTTGCGGCATCCACAGCAGCACAGGTTGAAGCTTTAGGTTTTTACAGCCTGCTACCGGTATTTTCCGACAACTTCAAAGCATCCACCAAAAACAATGCAGAGGCGGTATTTTCTATCTTACATACCACTGGCTTATCCCCTTTCCAGGGCAATACTTTAAATCAATGGTTTGCACCGCGTACCTTGAATGGTTATGGCTTTTATTTGCCAACCCAAAACCTGGTCAGCAATTTTGAAAAAAGCACCGCCGGTGTTGACGATCCTCGTTTGGATTATTCAGTAGGCCGCGCAGGTCACCCCTATTATGACAGTGCTTTTGATCCTAACTGGACCAGCACCGGCTATGTAAGTAAAAAACACACGCAGCCACTGTCTGAGATCCCGGTGAGCGTAAAAGGTGATGGTAACTTAAATTACCAGGCTATCCGCTTTGCCGAAGTATTGCTTACTGAAGCCGAAGCGCTCAATGAGTCGGGCAATGGAGCCGGTGCTTTGGTGCCGCTGAACAAGGTTCGTAAACGGGCACGAGAAAGCTATATTTATGACCCTGCACTTTCTGCCACTACAGGTGGAAAAGTTCCGGATGGTTTACTGCCAGATATTACAACAACAGACCAAAGCACACTGCGTGACGCTATACGCAGGGAAAGACGCTCGGAACTGGCGCTTGAATTCCATCGTTTTTTCGATATCATCCGTTATGGGTCGGCTTACGCAACAAGTACACTAAAATACAAACCGAACTTTAATTTCACGGCTAACCAGTTTTTCCCCATCCCGGAAAGCGAAAGGCAAACCAATCTTAAATTAGGTAAATAATATGCACCTCTTTAATTAGGACACAAATGAGCAAGATTAAAAACTTAATTACGGCGTTCATCATATTATCCGCCGTAGTGATTTTGGCACAATCCTGTAAAAAAGACAGCAACAAGGCCAATTACAATTCAGATAAAACAAAGCTAAGCCTGCAGATAGATTCGGCCAATGCGCTTTACACTGCCGCCGTTGAGGGAAAACAGGCTGGTGATTATACGGTAGGCGCAAAGGCCACGCTTAAAGCCTCACTTGACCTGGCTAACCAGGTTAAAACCGGCAGCTTTACGCAAGAACAGGTAAACAATGCAACGGCCAACCTCGTAAGGGCCGTAGTGCAATTCAATACCAAACTGATACAGGAAATATCGGCAGATAACCTGGTGGCTTATTGGAAATTTGACGGTGACTCTAACGATGCAAGCGGCAACGGGCATAACGGACAGCTGAAAACAGGCTGGGTTGGTTCATCTGCAGCAACGGCCGCTGATGGCGGAACGCTTCCGGTATTAACGACAGACCGTTACGGAGCTGCAGGTAAAGCCTATGCTTTTAATAACGGCGCTTATATTGAAGTACCCTATAACAGCGCCTTCAGACCAAACAGCTTTACTATCAGTGCCTGGATTAAACCGCATATGGCCAGCAATGGTAACTACATCTTTTCGCTCGACCGCTGGCTGGGGTATAAATTTCAGTTGCAGGGCTCCAATTTACCTTTCCTTACTGTGAATACCGATACCGGCGACCACGACCAGGATGATGGCGGCGCCTCGGTTCAGTTGGATAAATGGTCGCAGGTTATTGTAAGCTTTACCAACGGTACCGAGAAATTTTATATCAACGGCGTATTGGTAAAAACTGCTAACGTTACCGGCAATCCGCTTCCCCTGGTTTCTCCGCCTAATTTAGCTATCGGCAATGAGCTTCCTAAATTGGCCTATAACTTCACCGACAGCAGCAGTCCTAATGCGTTTTACGGCGCAAGTTTCTTCATTGGCTCGATAGACGAAGTGAGACTGTACAACAAGGTATTGAGCGACGCGGAAGTAAACTCATTATACACCATGGAACAACCCTGATGGCCTTAAAATACACCTGCAAATGATACGCTTAGTATCTATTTGCAGGTGCATTTTTCACTCCCGGGCAATATTGCCAATCCGTTCATTGATCTCGTATACGATAGCATCCATTTCCCTGACACAAATTTCGGCCATAGGAAACAATTCGTTTTTCTCTTTTTCATTTACTGAGATATCCGCAAGGTGGATTAAACCCAGCAGCGTAGCTACCGGTTTGCGGATCTGGTGCGAGGCCATCCAGGCGATCTTTCTGAGCAGCTCATTCTGTCGTTTATTATCGAATATCGACCGTTTCAGCTCATCAATATCTTTAATGACGCCGATAAGCCTGACTGGTTGCTTATTTTCGTTATAAATGAAATATCCCTGGTCCATTACGTATTTATACCCCCTCGGACCGCAATTGATCCGGTATTCGGAGGTCCAGTTTGTCTTGCCTTCATTACTCACTTTATACTGGCTGTTCACTACCTCATCCAGATCTTCCGGAGCAATGAGGCTTCGCCACCAGCCCAGGTCATATTGAATATCTTCATATGGTGTTTCAACCAGCTTGGATAAACTATTATTATAAACGATCCGGTTCTTCAGGATGTCCAGGTCATAGATAACGTCCTGGCTCGCCTGGGCAACGAGGTCATAGCGCTCAACAGCCTCCTGCAGCCTGGCATCCTTCAGCCTGTCTTCTGTTATATCAGAGAAATAAACAGCCACGCCTTCCTCGGTCGGATAGGCGGCGAGCCGGATCCATTTCTCCAGAATGAGCGAATATTCTTCGGCTTTCACCACTACCCTTTCTTCGAGTGCCTTCTGGTAGTTTTTATAGAACACATCCCCGTTCTTCGGGAATAACGTAAAAATATGCTCACCAGTGATCCGCGGAAAGCGATGGCCTACAATTTCAGCAAAAGCCTGGTTATAACGGCGGATAGTCATGTGGTGATCCAGCACAAAGTAAGCATCACTCATGCTATTGAGTGTGGATTCAAGCCTGGTTTGATATTGATTGCGCTCATCTTCGATCCTTTTTAGCTCCGAAATATCCTGCATGGAGCCAATCAGCTTAAGCGGCGCGCTTCCGGGAACGATATTGGCCAGCTGGCGTATGAATCGTGTTTCGCCGTTCAACGCACGGATCCTGTGGGTGATATCCATAGGGATCCCCTGGCGTATCAGTTTATCCAGCACCAGCAGCATATCTTCTCTGTCTTCAGGAAAAATATGTTCTTTATAAATGTCAAAAGCAGGGCGTCGGTCTTCATTGGAGAGCCCTGTGATCTCATATA
This sequence comes from Mucilaginibacter angelicae, assembly GCF_042434235.1. NCBI lineage: Bacteria > Pseudomonadati > Bacteroidota > Sphingobacteriia > Sphingobacteriales > Sphingobacteriaceae > Mucilaginibacter > Mucilaginibacter angelicae. The sequence continues at coordinate 98,397 of NZ_JBHLTS010000078.1, forward strand.
GTTCATCCGACCAGACGAGGTTTTGTGTAGCAGGATAAAATTCCCAGCCGGCAACTTTGGTCATCAGCTGTGTGGCCTTCAGTTTGCGTTTTTCTTCCGTCAATTCGTCGTTGAGCTGTTCAAGCTGCCGGGTCATACTCACCAGGTCGGTCATGTCCCTTGCCATGACAAGCACCCCGGGCCTGCCGTTAAATTTAATCTTGTGCGAAACAATATTAACATGCAGTGTTTTGCCATCTTTAGTGATATGCCGCCAGTTACCGCTTACGTGGAGGCCGGATGAAAGGTTCCTGGCAGATGTCCTTACCCGTTCAATATCCTCGGGCGGCCTTATATCCAGGATTGTTTTTGAAAGGAATTCTTCGCGGCTATAGCCGTAATGAGCAATGGCAGCTTCATTAACGGATATTATTTTAAACGCATCATCATAGATCCACATCGGGACAGGGTTCGCCTCGTACATATTACGGTATTGCAATTCGCCCTGTTCAAGGGCTTTATGCTGCGAACTGATCAGATAAAACAGGAACCACGCAGTGAGGATAACAAAAGCATACCCCTTCGCGGTGCCGAGCCATAACAGGTGTGCACTTGAGAGCCCGCCAGTTAAAGAGAACAGCAACTGATCGCTGAAAGTGATCCAAAGTACACTGGATAACAGGTAAAGGACCGAAATACGAAAAGCACCGCGTTTTACAGAAAAAGAGAAACTCATTGTAATATTATACGGCTTTTATCAGTATTGGTTACACCCCGCGAAAGCCGACCATAGTTAAAACAATGTTAATATTTGATTTTTCCCAAAATTTGGATGATAATATTAATAAAGATTTTGCCTCATGAACCTGCAGGCAAATATTTATGATGCCATCGCCATTGATTCTATTAATTCCGTTAATTTTAATTAGGACTCTTTATTGATCAGTATATTTAATAATATCAAAGAAAATGTAAATCTTTTTCTGAGTATCAAAGCGGAAACCATACCATCCACACCGGATATTATTAAGGCTTTAGGACTAAAAGCTGGTGGTGAACTACGCAATAATATCAGGTAAGAGAAATTTCAACTGTAAGAAACTATAACATAATTCATCAAATTGGTTTGTATTACCTGAGTTAAATAAAAAACCGGCAATAATAATCCTGCTTGATCCGTAAGCTCCCACAAAACTCAATTAAAACACAAAACCCTCTTTAAATTGCTTTAAAGAGGGTTTTAACATTGTGTGCGGAAGAAGGGACTCGAACCCCCACGCCGTGAAGCGCCAGATCCTAAGTCTGGTGCGGCTACCAATTACGCCACTTCCGCGTTTCTGATTTAACAGGCTGCAAAGATAGCGTTTAATCCTAATTATAAAAACATAATTTTCATTTTTTTGCTATCATGCTCATTTAGTAGGAATTAATTTTTTCACCACTCTTTTATCAACTGTTCAAAGTGCGCTTACCCTATACAAAAGACAAAATAAGGTCAAGGTTAGCAGTAATAATTCGTTATCTGCAACTTGTTGCAGATAACACCCCCTGTAGTCTCAAAACTTATCTGCAGGATAAAAGCTAAATTAAAACGCCGCATCAACTTTACAGCTATTCAGCTTGGTTGATACGGCGTTTTTTAATATGACGAAGCAATAGTTACAATCCTTTTAGGATTTCAGGGGGCTTTTACACCGATTTTGTAAAACACGCGCAACATCAGCATATTAAAACGCGTTCTTTTCGCCTTTAAATACGTTCCACACGGTTAGGAATATGATTTTCATATCCAGCAGGAACGACCAGTTTTCAAGGTACCATACATCGGCCTCCACACGTTCAAGCATGGCCTGGGTGGTTTGGGTTTCGCCCCTTAAGCCTGATACCTGGGCCCAACCGGTAATACCCGGTTTAAGAAAGTGCCTTACCATAAAGGTATCAATAAGCTGTGAGTATTGCTGTGTATGGCTGATCATGTGCGGCCTTGGGCCAACTACAGACATGTTACCCAGTATCACATTAAAAAACTGGGGTAATTCATCTAAGCTTGTTTTGCGGATGAAAGCCCCCGATTTGGTTATACGCGAATCACCACGGGTAGCTTGCTTTTTATCCGAATCATGATTAACCCGCATACTGCGAAATTTATAGCATTTAAACGGTTTATTATCCCTGCCCGAACGTTCCTGCACAAAGAATATAGGCCCTCTCGACTCAAGCTTTATAATAATAGCCAGTATCGGAAATAGCCAGCTAAAAATAAACAGGATAACAAATATTGAAAAACAGATATCGAACAGGCGTTTGATAGAGCGGTTCAGCATGTTTTCCAAAGGCTCGGGCCTTACAGATATCACCGGGATATGGCCAAAACTTTGTATAAACGTTGGCTTTTTAGCATAATCGTAATACTCGGGCACAAATTTAAACCTGATCAGGTTTTTATCGGCATCAAGCATCAGCTGCTCTATTTTTTCGGCTTCCGAATTGGGGAGCGTACAAAATATTTCGTCAACCTTGTTGTTAAGCACATAGCTTATACAGTCATTAGTGCCGCCTAAATAAAGGCTTTTGTCCAATACGCTACTCAGCCCATCGTCAAAAAAGCCAACAAGGTTATAGCCACGTTCAGGGTTTTGCTTAAAAAAACTGTACAAGTCTGACCCTATTCGGCCACCACCTATAATAATAACGGTTCGCGTATCAATGAGGGATGCGCGGTCGCTTTTACGGATACTCAGGAATATCAGCTTCCATAATCCGAGCAGGAAACCAAATAATGCCAGTGAATAAAAAAGGTATTCGCGCGTTATGAAATACGCGTTAGTTCCTATTAATATAATGATAGTGAAGCAAATAAAGCTTACAAACAGCAAATAAGTTTTAATTACGCCGCGATAAGTTTTAATTGAATCTTTATTAAGTACATGTTCATATAGCCCGGTAATATTTGCAGATAGCAGCCAAATGAGGTTAAAAACCAACACTATAGGCAGGTACTTCCTGTTGTTAATCCAAAAGATGTAGGACCGGTCTTCGATGAAGTAAGAAATTACCATGCTCATATTAAGTATAATATAATCAATGGTAAGGTTCACTGCTTTAATAAAAGTAGCGTATCTGTGAATCATGTATATGTGCTTATGTAGTATGCAACCCTCTAAAATTACTATAATTATTCATAAATAACAATGTCATAATTAAATGGTGACACGGTTACAAATGTATTATTCCGACACCCACAAAATTAGAAATTAAGAAATTTATTCAAAATGAATTCTCTGTTAACAGTGATAAAAAATGAATTTTCATATAAAAAATAATTGTATAAAAAACATTTACAACCGTCCGTTTACAACATCCTTGTTTAAAATGCCTTTTATATCATAAATTACAGATGATGGAGTATGTTTTAAGCTGGCGTAGTCGATATCATAAAACTCGCGATGTGCCACCGCCATAACAATAGCATCATATGCACCGCTTAACTCCTTGTAATTTTTCAATGTGGAGATCCCGTATTCCTTTTTTACTTCATCCGGATCGGCCCATGGATCATATATTTCACAAGTTGCATCAAAGCCATCAAATCCTTTAATGATATCAATTACCCTGGTGTTACGCACATCGGGGCAATTTTCTTTAAAGGTAAAGCCAAGCACCAGGATCTTTGAGTTTTTAACTGAAATGTCATTCTTAACCATCAATTTAATAACCTCAAGTGCTACATAGGAACCCATGCCATCATTAAGCCTTCGGCCAGCCAGTATAATTTCGGGGTGATAACCCATTTGCTGGGCTTTTGCTGCGAGGTAATACGGATCAACCCCTGTACAATGCCCGCCCACAAGGCCCGGTTTAAAATTCAAAAAATTCCACTTAGTGCCTGCCGCAGCCAATACTGCGTGGGTATCAATATCCATGATATTGAATATTTTGGCCAGCTCATTTACAAAAGCAATATTGATATCGCGCTGCGAATTTTCAATTACTTTACAGGCTTCCGCAACTTTAATGGCAGGTGCTTTATGTGTTCCCGCTTTTACGATGGATTGATACAGGCCATCGATAAAATCAGCAGCTTCGGGTGTTGAGCCGGAGGTAACTTTCAAAATATTAGTCAGCGTGTGAACTTTATCACCCGGATTTATACGCTCAGGCGAATATCCTGCAAAAAAATCACTGTTGTATTGTAACCCGGATTCCGCTTGTAAAACAGGCACGCAAACTTCCTCTGTTACCCCTGGATAAACAGTAGATTCATAAATAACTACATCCCCCCTCTTCAATACACTTGCTATTGATTTACTTGCCCTGATAAGCAGGCTCAGATCGGGCCGGTTATGCTGATCCGTTGGTGTAGGTACCGAAACAATATAAACATTGCAGGAAGCAATGTCCGTTATCTGCGAGGTAAAAGCAAGTCCTTTACCTTCATCCTTTAAACTTAAAACAGCTAATAGTTCATCACTGCTGGTTTCAAGGGTACGGTCAAATGAATTGCTTAATTCATCAACCCGGCTTTGTTTTATATCAAAACCTTTTACAGGGTATTTTTTTGCAAATTCAACGGCAAGGGGCAGCCCCACATAGCCAAGACCTATTATTGCAATATGGATATTTGCAGGAGCTTGAAATTTATTGGTGATCGGATTTGAATGATCAGACATTTAATTAGTACGGTAGAATATGATAGATACCTGTAAAGTTAATTAAATATTGCTAAAATCAGCTATACTCTAATCCAAAGAGCAGGCAGCACGAACCAATCAATTTAATTTTAAGCCGTATAAATCTGGTAAACACCTGCTATTGATTTGTCCTGCACCGAACCTACCAGCAGCGTGGTGATCTTTTTTTCAAGCATTAATTGTTCGGCATAGCCTACAAATTCATTTTCATCAATAATGACAGGATTAACGGTCATGATTTCGGGTATTGATAAAGTTGTGGTATCCGGATGTTTAAGTAATGCACGGCGAAGGTCGCCATCGGTTACTACCCCGATAATCTGCGATGCATCGCCTACCATCACCATACCTAACCTTCCTTCAGACATCCGCAATAGCAGATCCATAAATGAAGCATCTTCATTAATAAAAGGCAGTTTATCGGTACGCATCAGATCTTTAACCTTTACCAGCAGTTTACGCCCAAGGCTGCCCCCCGGATGGAAACGGGCAAAATCATGCTGCTGAAAGTTTCGGGACTCCATCAGGGCTATGGCCAGGGCATCGCCCATAACCAATGCAGCCGTTGTTGATGAGGTAGGCGCCAGTTCAAGTGGACAGGCCTCCCGTTCAATCTTTATATTAAGATGATAGTTGCAGTTTTTGGCAACGGTTGATAAAGGATTACCCGTGATGCCAATCATTACATTTTTATTCCACTTTAAATATGGTATAAGCTTCAGTACCTCGTCGGTTTCGCCCGAATAGGAAATCAGCAAAACTATATCATTGTGGCCCACCATGCCCAAATCGCCGTGGAAGGCCTCTCCCGGGTGTAAAAAGAAACTCGGCGTGCCTGTGCTGGATAGCGTAGCAGCTACCTTTTTACCAATAAGCCCGGATTTGCCAATGCCGATAACAACCAGCTTGCCTGTTGATTTAAGGATGGCATCAACCACCCTTGGAAATTCGTCATCAATTAAACCGGCCACATGCTGCAGCGATTCTATTTCAATATCAAAAACCCTTTTTGCAATATCTTTCATCGATCCGGACACTTGTACAAAAACTACCCAACCAACGGCGCCAAAACTTTATCCAGTTCGTGAAGCTTAACCATGTTAGGGCCATCGCTCAGCGCATTATCAGGATCAGGATGCGTCTCTAAAAAGTATCCGTCTGCACCAAAAGCTTTGGCGGCAAGGGCCATCATGGGCACAAAAGTACGGTCGCCGCCGGTTTTACCACCAGCTCCGCCCGGGCGTTGAACAGAATGCGTACAATCCATACAAACCGGATAACCGAAAGCTTTCATATCGTATATATTCCTGAAATCGACAGCTAAATTATTATAGCCGTACATATTACCGCGCTCGGTTAATATTACCTGGTTATTACCGGCTTCAATAACCTTTTGTGCAGGATAAAACATATCATGCCCCGAAAGGAACTGTGCCTTTTTTACATTAACAATTTTACCGGTTTGCGCAGCTGCAACCAGCAAATCTGTCTGCCGGCATAAAAAAGCGGGGATCTGCAATATATCGGCAACCTCGGCTACTATTGCTGCTTGATATGGCTCATGAATATCTGTAGTAACAGGCAGGCCAAAACGTTGCTTAACATTCATCAGCATTTCCATGCCTTTTTCCAAACCCGGGCCGCGGTACGAGTGGATAGATGTACGGTTGGCTTTATCAAATGACGATTTAAAGATTACAGGTACATTGTATTTCTGCCCGGCTTCGGCCACTTTTTCGGCAACGGTATATAGTAACTCCTGGTTTTCCATTACACAGGGACCAAGAATAAAGAACGGCTTTTGGCTTATTTGTTCAAACAGCATATTGTTAGGATATATTATCAACTGCAAAGATGATGATTTTTTTGAGAAGTAGTTAAGATGCCTTACTTACTCCCCTCCTGCACTTTATTGTAAATAAAATTTACAGAAAAATTTGCGTAAGTGATTGCTTACATATAAATTTGTAAGCAATCACTTACATATTTATATTGATTTAGATGAGACGAGATGTTTTCCAGGCAATTGCCGACCCGACCCGCAGGGATATCATTAACCTGATAGCGTTTAAACCTATGAACCTGAACGCCATAGCGGATAATTTTGATGTAAGTCGACCGGCTATATCCCAGCATATAAAAATTTTGACCGAGTGCGGTCTTATCGCTATTAAAAAACAAGGACGCGAAAGGTATTGCGAGCCCCGGCTGAAACAGCTCAATGAGGTGGCGCAATGGGTAGAGCGTTACCGCAAGGTTTGGGAAGAAAAATTTGATGCACTTGACAACCTGCTCGAAGAGTTAAAAAACAACGATAACCAATAAAAATCAACAATTATGACAAAGCAATTCTGGATCAATCTGCCTGTAAAAAATGTAAATGTATCAAAAGAGTTTTTCGGCAAACTGGGTTTCCGGTTTAACCCGCAGTTTGGTAACGGCCCAAATTCTGCAGCCATGCAGGTTGGCGAAAAGGATGTCACCGTTATGCTTTTTGATGAAGCTACCTTTAAAGGTTTTGTAGAAAACTGCGGCCTTGCAGATACTGCCCAGGGCATTGAAGTACTGCTATCCATTGATGCCGAAAGCAAGGAAGAAGTTGATGAACTGGCGCAGAAAGCCATTGAAGCAGGCGGTAAAAGCAATCATAAGCCAGGCGAAATGCAGGGCTGGATGTATGGCTGCCTGTTCACCGACCCTGATGGTCATAGCTGGAATGTACTTTATATGGATATGAGCAAAATGCCAAAAGGATAAAAAATCAATTTGTCGCTAACGCCCCCTTATCTCGTCGTTTTCGCACGCTATCGCTCCCTGGTATAGCCCCTAACTTTGAGATATCAAAAGCAACAAATTTTAACCAATAACAACATAAACCATGGCAACATTTAAAGCAACACAGAAAGTAACCCCTTTTTTATGGTTTAACGGCAACCTTGAAGAGGCATTGAAATTTTATACCTCGGTATTTAAAAATTCGGAAAGCGAGTTAAGCTCACTTACCGATGCCCGCAGCGGCCATAAAATGACCGTTGGAACATTTCGCATTGAAGACCAGCAGTTTTTGGCTTTAGATGGCGGACCGATGTTCAATTTTTCACCTGCCATTTCCTTTTATATCAACTGCAAAACACAGGAAGAAATTGATTATCTGTGGGAGAACCTGCCTGCCGATGGCGGCAAAACCAATCAATGCGGTTGGTTGGACGATAAATTCGGCGTTACCTGGCAAATTGTTCCGGAAGTTATGAGCGAATTGCTTTATAACACCGAGAATCCTGAAAAAGCCAAAAGGGTTATGGGCGCCATGATGCAGATGACCAAAATGGATATTAAGCTTTTGCAGGAAGCTTACGATAATGATTAATCAATCACCTAAAATAAAAACACCATGATCACCACAAAAAATCAAACCGGCATTAAAGCCGAACCCGGTAAACAGGAGCTTTTTATAACCCGCGAATTTGAAGCACCGCGCGAACTTGTTTTTAAAGCTTTTACTGATCCTGAACTTATTATAAGATGGCTTGGGCCGCGCGAACTTAAAATGCGCATAGATAAATACGATTGCCGCAGCGGAGGCTCTTATCGCTATATTCACAGCGATCCGGCCGGTAACGATTACGGTTTTCATGGCGTAATCCATGATGTAACCGCTCCTGAACGCATCATACAAACATTTGAATTTGAGGGCTTACCCGAAAGTGGCCATGTCACTTTAGAAACCTCCCGATTTGAAGCCCTGCCCGGCAACAGGACAAGGGTAATCATTCAATCCGTTTTTCAATCCGGCGCAGACCGCGATGGTATGCTGCAATCGGGCATGGAGTGCGGCATTAACGATTCGCACCAGCGTTTGGATGAACTTTTTGAAGCGGAAGAAATAAAGTAAACAAGTACACGGCACATCCCGGCGTAAATAGCCGGGATGTGTTATAGTACATTTAGTCTGGTTCTTTTATTTATTCATTTCAGCATCGGCAGAAACCCTGCTTCTCCACAAGTAAATTAAGGACCCTCCGCCGATAAAAATATGCGTTATTTCAACCGGGGCCATTTTAGTTAGTAACAACGTTCCGTTTATTACTCCTAAAATATCAACCAGTAAACCCAAAGCATTGGTTATTACGCTGGTTATTAAGACCGCCCTTACAATTGCCGGATCAGTAAAATTACGGGATAAAAAACTAATAGTACCAAAACCAATGATAAGTCCGCCCATGCCCTGAAGCAACGAACCTGTACCAGGTGTAAAACCAATACCCAACGATTGAGCGGCAATTGATGGTATTACGAACATCATCGCCCCAAATACAAATGATAATATAGCCGAGATGATAAAGAATATTGAAAGCCTCATATTGTTGTTTTAAACTGCTGCAAAAATCAGCTTTACCAAAGCTTCCGGGCGATAACAATTGTTAATTAATGAATTACCTGCGGTTACGGATACGGCTTAATGAAACCGTAGTAATACCTAAATAAGATGCAAGATACCGTTGCGGGATCCGCTGCAAAAGTTGGGGCTGGTTCGCCAATAATTCGCGGTAACGATCCTGTGGTTTATTTTTAATAAACGTAAGCAGCCGTTTGGAGTGCGACAGCAATTTTTGCAGGGCTGTTTGATAAAACCAGTCTTTAAAAACCGCATCTTCGGCCAGTAATTTGTCAAAATCTGCTTTATTGAAGACAGCTATTTCGCAAGGCTCCAATGTTTCAATAGTGAACTGGCTTGGTTCGCCGTAAAGAAAGCTCTCTAACGAAGCAGCGGCCTCATCTTCAAAAAAGAGCTGGGTGGTAACATCAACACCATTATTATTGAACCATACCCTCACACATCCTTTTTTAATAAAAAACATTTGCCGTGCAATTTCGCCTTCTTGCACCAAAGTTATTTTTGCACCTACGGTAATCATGGTTAAAAATTCAGAGCTGATTATATTTTGCATGGCTTTAGTGTAGATTATATTTTCACGTTAAGGCTAAGATTACATTTAATATGAAGGTTAACAAATGCAATATTACCTCAAGCGGTTCTCTGGGATTGTATGTGACATAAAACATCACTCTTTCACCATAAGTCACACAATGGTCAATAAACAGGTAAGCCCAATAAACCGTTGAATTGTACCATTCCCTGTGCAAACTGATCCTTAACTTTGGCTCCTTCTATGAGTCAAAAAATACACACGAGCCCTCCCGGCTTTGGTTGGGTAGTATTAACCACAAGTCTCGCTTTTGTAGTCGCACAGCTTGATGTTTCTATCGTAAATATTGCTTTGCCCGAAATTGCCAAAGCATATCACGCAGGTATCAGCACTCTGCAATGGGTAATTGACGCCTATACCCTTGCCTTTGCGGTGCTTATGCTATCAGCTGGCAGTCTTAGTGATCTTTTAGGGTCAAAAAGGATCTTCCAGATAGGTATAATTATTTTTTGCTTTGCATCCGCAGGCTGCGGTTTGGCCTCTGACGCTTTTATGCTTATTATTTTCAGGATAGCACAGGGAATCGGGGCCGCCATGATGATACCCAGTTCACTGGCATTGCTCAATCATCAATTTTCGCATACCCCTCAACTGCGTACACGTGCTGTAGGCTTATGGACAGCAGCCGGAAGTGCCGCGCTGGCAGCAGGCCCCACAATCGGCGGTTTACTGATAGCATTTAGCAGCTGGCGTTTTATTTTTATCGTTAACATCCCTATCTGCATACTGGGTTATATCCTGAGTTTTAAAATGCAGCAAACTGCAAAAACAGTTAAAAAGAGTTTTGATTTGGCAGGGCAGTTCACCTGGATGCTGTCTGTCACCATACTAATCAGCGTTATTATTGAAGTACCAAGGCTCGGGTTCGGCCATATTTTAATCTGGGGCGGCTTGATCTTGAGTTTATTGCTATTTGGTATCTTTTTATTGATCGAAAGCAAAGTGGCGCATCCAATGCTACCTTTTCATTTGTTTAAATCTCCAAAATTCAATTCGCTTTTGGTGTTGGGCGCGGTTTTAAATGGCTCTTACTACGGCAGCGTTTTCATCCTGAGCCTTTATTTGCAAAAAGTATTGAATTATACTTCGCTCATTGCCGGTTTCGCGTTCCTTCCACTTACCATAGGTTTTGTCATTTCAAATGTAATCAGCAGCCGTATTATTAATCGTTATGGGATCCATAAACCTATCGTTGCAGGCCTAATCCTGTTTGCCGCAGGTTTTGCCGGCTTATTTATAGCTCATGAGCATACCCCTTATCTTGAACTTTTCCTGCCTTTCCTGATCATCCCAATGGGCATGGGGCTTGCCGTACCGGCCATGATTAATGGTATTTTATCAAGTGTTGATAAAACTTTATCAGGAACCGCCTCGGCTATATTGAATACAGCAAGGCAAACAGCAGGGGCCATAGGTGTAGCCGTTTTTGGCGCCATGGCTGCGGGAGGCTCATTAGCCATTTTAGGAGCGGTATCCAAAAGCGCTGCAATTTCTATCGGTTTAACAGCTTTAGCTATGCTTTTAGTGACAAGAGGTTTAGGGAGACAAAAACAGTAATCTCCTCATAAAACAAATGAAGCCGGTAATTATTTACCGGCTTCACATATTCATTAGCTTAATATGCTAAACTTAAACAGCAACCTCAGCAGTTAAAATAGTAGCCGCTTCATGCTGTTTTTGGTGCGAAGCCCTTGCCTTGATAAAAAGCACTAAGGTAACAGCTGCCAAAATTGCGAATGATAAATAAGCGGTTCCTAATATCTGCTGATTTTTGATCGCAATGAGATTCACAATTCCATAGCTAAAAATTGAAGTGATGATATAAAGTGATCCGCCTGTTACACCACTTGCAATACCTGCATTTTTTGAGAACCTGCCCAAACAGTAAGCAAATATATTATTGAATATAAAGCCCGATAACAGGTGAACTAAAGCAGTAAATGCCATTAGCGTAAATAAATTTGTCTTAATTCCGGCTGTAAACACCATTAAAGCGGCAAAGCCTAACTGTAAGGCAAGTGCTATCGACACTTTTTTGATGAGTGGCTTTTTAATGAGCGTTTTGGAAATAATACCTCCCGCCATGAGTGATACCCCCGAAAGCAGCGAGCAATAACCTGTTACCACCGGCGAAAAATGAAACACGTGTTCGATAATAAAAGGGCTGCTCATACCATATACTACCAGCATGGCATAGCTCAGGGAGATCAGGATCAGGCCTAAGGAAAAATCGCGGGTTTTAATGGTAGACAGGTAAACCTGCAGAATACTTTTTGCTTTAAACGGATGATAATTTTTTAGCGATTCGCCTCCGTACACCAGTTCCAAAACCAGGAGTGAAAGTGTGGCTATCCCCAGGAAAATGAAGTTTGATTCCCAGCCAAAAGCGGCTTCAAGGTAACCTCCGATAAAGGGCGCAACAATGGGTGCAGTAGCCCAGATAATGGAAAAAAGACTTGTATAATGCTTAAGCTGTTCGCCCGAGTACATATCTACAAAGTATGCCCTCTTCCCTACCACGATAAGTGCCACGGTTATGCCCTGCAAAACACGCATAGCATAAATAAGCTCAATATTATGGCAAATGGCTATGGTAAAACTTGCGAACGCAAATACCAGTAAGGAAATTGTACCAATCCGGTAACGGCCAAAGCTATCAAGCAAACTGCCTACAAACAGCTGACTAACGCCCGAACTGATCATAAAAGCAATGAGCGAAAGCTGAACTGCCGAATTATTAACAGCCAATTCCCGGGCCATTGATGGCAGCGAAGGTATATAAATATCAGTTGCAAAACCCGAAAGCGGGATCAGCGCGAACGCTAAAACCGTACTGATGCCCCTGTGGTGCTCTTTTATAAGTTTCATAATTAATATTAAAATTTAACAGATTTCAAAGATAGTATTACTTGTGTGTTTCTTATTTTCAAACAAAAGTAGACTAATTGGTTTATTAAATAAAACCATTTAGTCTACTTTTAACCATAATTACATTACTGTGGCAATCGTTTGTTTATAGCGCTTTTAGATACACAGATTAATAAGATCAGTGTAAAAAAATCTGTCAACAGCCATACACCATCAAAGAAACCCAGCAAACAACAACCTAATTTACAGACACTTACAACAAAAAAAACCACTCATCAATTTTCACACACAATCATATCGGTTTACTTTTTTAAACCATTTAGTCTATATTTGCACATTAAATAATTGAAAATGAACAAAGGGGAGCAAAAAAGGCAATTCATTATTGAGCAGGCAGCCATTCTATTTAACGAGAAGGGAATTGCCGGCACCTCGGTTGATGAGGTGCTTGAAGTAGCCAATACCAGCAAGGGTTGTTTTTACGGTCATTTTGAAAGCAAAGACGAACTGGCACAAGCTGCTGTCGATTACCTTTTAGGGAAACTAAACGACAGAAGAAACAACACGATAAGCAAACACAAAACTGCTATTGCTAAAATCAGCGCTGTTTTAGATAACAGCAAAAACCCACTCAAAAGTTATATTGAAGGCGGCTGTCCTATAGTCAATTTTTCGACAGAAACGGATGATACCAACCCTGCTATTAAAAAGAAAATAAAAGAGATGGTTACTACTGCCATAGCTACTATTACCAATGTCATCAAAGACGGGATTAAAAGTGGCGAGATCTCAAACGCTATAAATCCCGATGAGTTTGCAACAAAGATGATGCTTTCGATAGAAGGTGGAAACGCTATTTGCCGTGTACTCAATAGCACCAAACCCATGCAGATCATGATCAAAAGCTTAAAGGCCGAGCTTGCATCATACGCCCTGGCAAAAGCATAATCCTCCGAAAACCAATATTCTTTTCTCTGTTTACTACCACCTGGCGTTTTCTTAGAGTCTGTTTAAAATTGATGAAGTCGTTTACAGGTGGATAAATCTTCATTGCCGTTGGTTTTAACCAACGGAATAATGAGTAAAGACAAGAGGGCTTCAGCCCAAACCCGCTTGCATAATTGGGCTAAAGCCAAGACTTTTTAACTTTTTAAACCGTTGGTTAAAACCAACGGCAATGAATATTTTGCATTTTAAACAGTTTCTTAAAAGTGGTAGTATCTGTAATATTGATTACAGACAGACGTAATCTTTTTGATTGTTCCGAACGTTCCGACAAGTCCCGCTCCTGCACATTGATAACAACTTTCATCAACACATTTATAAATAAAAATCAAAAAATATCATAAAATGCTAAATCGATTTAATTATATTAGTCGAACCAATTTTATAATTAAATACAAGCAGGAAAAACCAGCCTGAGCCATCACCAATTAACCAATGAAATCTGCATGAAACGTTTTCTACTTTTAATTTTATCAGTAACTATCCTTTTTTTAGCGCAAAACAGTAATGCCTGGTCTGTTCACAAAACTACAGAGGAAAGGAATTGGAATGCACAGTGGATCTCCGTACCAGCCATTACCGGAAATGAATACGGCATTTACTATTTCCGAAAAAACATTCAGCTTATCGCTAAGCCGGCCAGCTTCATTATTAATGTATCGGCCGACAACCGCTATAAGCTATACGTAAACGGAACATTAGTATCACTCGGCCCGGCAAGGGGTGATACCTTTTACTGGAACTACGAAACGGTTGATCTTGCACCGTACCTTACCGCTGGTAAAAACACTGTAGCTGCTATAGTATGGAACGAGGCACAATACCGCCCTGAAGCACAGATCAGCGTACGTACAGCCTTTATTATCCAGGGCAGTACTACAGCCGAAGAAATCCTGAACACCAACAATACCTGGAAAAGTACACAGGATAAGGGTTATCAACCTATCTGGGGTTATTTTGCAGCCAGCACCGGAGAAATGGTGGACATGAATAAAAGCATTATGAACTGGTATGCGCCCGACTTTGATGATAACAACTGGCCCAAGGCAGCCAACCTCTTCGGCGGACAATTGAAGGGACGATGGGATGGCTTCGGATGGCAACTGGTACCCTCCTCAATTCCGCACCAGGAGTTGATCTATGAACGCATCCCTGTAGTGCGTAAATCCACCGGGATGAATATTCCCCCTGCTTTTCCCTGCACTAAAGCGCCATTAACTATTCCCGCAAATACTACGGTTACGATGCTGCTTGACCAAACACACTTAACCAATGCCTATCCTACCATTAATTTTAGCGGCGGAAAAGATGCAGGGATCTCTTTGAGTTATGCCGAATCGCTTTTTGATAATTTAAGTAAATACGGCATGCGTAAAGGTAACCGTAATGATGTTGAGGGCAAGGATTTTTCGGGAAGAAAGGATAGTTTGATCTCCAATGGAAGCAAAGGTCAATCATACACCACACTCAATTTCCGTACTTTTCGTTACATCCGCTTAATTGTACACACACAAAATGAGCCTCTGGTTATTGACGATCTGTATGGCACTTTCACGGGGTACCCCTTTAAACAACGTGCCGTTTTCAATACCGATAACAAGGAAATAAAACAGATCCTTGATATTGGTTGGCGCACGGCCCGCCTTAATGCATTTGAAACTTATACCGATTGCCCTTATTATGAGCAACTTCAATATATAGGCGACACCCGCATACAAGCCATGATCTCCTATTACTACAGCGGCGACGACCGGCTTGCCCGCAATGCCATTAACCTGATGGACCACTCCCGTTTGACAGAAGGCGTTACCCAAAGCCGCTACCCTACACATGACACCCAGATCATTTCAACTTTTTCGCTATGGTATATAGGCATGTTGCATGATTACTGGATGTACCGCGGTGATAGTACTTTCATTAAAGATAAGCTGGATGGAGAGCGGGCAGTCTTAAAATTCTTCAGCCAATACCAGCAGGCCGATGGCTCATTAAAAAACACCCCATACTGGACATTTGTGGATTGGGCCAGCGGCAAAAACTGGGAAGTAGGTGCACCACCAAAAGGCACAGATGGCAGTTCGGCCATTATTGATCTGCAGTTATTGTGGGCTTACCAGTGGGCTGCCGCCATGGAAGCCAAAATGGGCATGCCCGGTTATGCTGCTTTATATAACAAAGAAGCTGCTAAACTCAAACAAACCATTCAGCGCAAATATTGGGACCCGGCGAAGATGTTGTATGCCGATACCCGGGATAAGCAACAGTTTTCGCAACATGCAAATTCACTGGCCATACTTACAGGTATGGTAAAAAATGTAGATCTGCCTGCGTTATCTAAACGGTTATTGACTGATACTTCCTTAACCCAATGCACCATTTATTTTAAATATTACCTGCATCAGGCATTGGTAAAGGGAGGTTTAGGTAACGATTACATGAACTGGCTGGGTATCTGGCGTGAAAATATCAAAATGGGGCTAACAACCTGGGCCGAATATTCCGACCTTAAATATAGCCGCTCGGATTGTCATGCCTGGGGAAGCAGTCCCAATATTGAATTTTTCAGGACTGTTTTAGGCATCGATAGCTATTCGCCGGGATTTAGCAAGATAAAGATCGAACCGCATTTGGGAGCACTGACCAACGTTAGCGGCGAGATCCCCCATCCTAATGGCAAGGTTGCAGTGGATTATACAATGGAAAACAATAAGTGGAAAATAAAGATCAATTTACCGCAGCACACATCCGGCATATTGGTTTGGAAAGCAAAAACATACGTGCTTAAAGGTGGTGAAAATGTGATGGTTATTTAACCAAAAAATCCAGACTTACGAAGTTTTAAAACTTCGTAAGTCTTCAATTGCTTTGTTATTCCCTTTTTCAGAAAGCTCTTAATTAAGCATATGGCGTTCCCCGGGCCTTAAAATCAATTGTTCCCTTGCGCTTAGCAATATCATGATAAATAATCCTAATATAATGCAAATAACAGCACCAAAATTAGCGGTCAGGATACTTGAACTAACGCTCCTTTGCCCGCTTTGCAACAGGCGGTTACTCTCGCCTACCTGTATCGCCATCAATTGATCAAGGGATGTAAGAGCCTGTGTAAAAATATGCTCCGTATTATCTGTTTCCTGTGTTTGCAGGCTGCGCAGCTGGGCGCGAAAGGTTTTCCATTTCGCAGACTCTTCCCGCGTTAATTCGGTAGCTTCATATTTTTTAGCCAATACTTCTATAGCTGCATAATTGGCTTTTATTTTAACATCTGAGCCTGATGCTGCCAGTTTATTTTCATAAAGCCGGCTGCTTATTTCGTGTACGAAGGTAGCGGGCAGTAAACGGTCGTTCATAATGGATGTCAGTGTTTTATCCAGTTCCTTTACATTATCGCGGCCATTCCAGTTGGCCAGTAAAAGCATAGCGGTCAGTACGGCTAAAGCCAATACCATTCTCGCCTTATTTTTTATAATATAAGCCCTTGTCATAACAATAAATTGTTTGTTTAATAAGATAGGGATGTTTGTTTACGAAACATTTCTTTTAGCTATAGCTTCAAATGTAAACAAAGCCTGATTACCAGTCAATGTTAATCAACTTTTAACCCTGATGAAGAACCCCTGATCTGGAGGTTAGTTTTAAGAATAATAGAATGTGAAGCAGTGCTAACTGCTTTGGAGTTCAATTTTTTGAGCAACACAGTGATCACGTTGTCGGCAATCTCTTCAACAGGCTGAGCTATAGCAGTTACCGGCGGCGAGTACAGCTTAAAAACATCATAATCGTCAAATGAGATAACAGCCATATCACCCGGTACTTTAATACCGAGGGCATTAAATACCTTTAAGCCGCAGGTCCCCACGTGGTTAGTGCCAAATACTACCGCATCAAGATCTTTATACTTTTTAAAAAAGGCATTCATTGGTTTAATGATCATTTCTTCGTCCTGGTTAAAAACAATTTCCTTAACCAGGGGGGTAAACCGGCTCTCCTTCAACGCATCTTTATACCCTTGCACGCGGGCCAGCATTTGTGTTTGTGAGGAAGCAAAAGTAACAAAGGCAATATTTTTATACCCCTGCTGTATTAAATGCCTTGTTGCGTTGTAAGTACTGAAAAGATTATCAACCTCCACATAATCGGTATTTACTTTTGGTAAATGCCTGTCAAACATCACCACCGGCAAACCGTCCTTAAGCAGTTGTTCTACATCATCTTCAATACCTTCGGGCGGGGCAATAATGTAACCATCCACATGCCTGTCGCGGAACATATTGATCAGTTCCTTGGTTTTTTGAGTATCGTTATCGGTACTGCAGTAAATTATTTTATATCCGTTTTTGTAAGCTCTATCTTCAATAAGCCGGGCTATGCTGGCAAAAAATGGGTTTGAAATATCCTCAACCATTAAACCAATGGTGTTTGATTTACCGGTACGCAGGCTTTTAGCCAGCGAGTTGGGTTTATAGCCTACTTCTTCAACGTATTTGGTAACACGTTCAACCAGGTCATCACCAATCCGTTTTTCTTTGGCACGTCCGTTCAGTATAAATGAAACGGTAGTTTTAGAAACTTTTAATTCATTGGCGATATCAACAATCGATAGTTTTTTCACGTGGCTTATAATTGGCTAAAATCAAATATAAAATATAATCGCTCAATAACTATAGTTTATTGAGCGATTATTGGCCGAAATATAAAAATAAATCGATTAAGCTATTTTGATCAAACCACTTGTTTATTAAGCTTTGGATAACTGATGCCGAATAAAAATATCACCGCATAACAAATGATAGGCAGGTAATAAGCTGTGGCAACGTTATGATTAGCGATCAGGCCCATAATTGGCGGAAACAATCCACCGCCAACAACGCCCATTACAATAAATGATGACGCATTTTGTGTTTGCGAGCCTAAATTTTTCAGGCCCAAGCTAAATATGGTCGGGAACATAATACTGAAGAAGAAGTTAATGAACAGCAATGCCACAAATGATACTACCCCAAAGCCCTGCGCCACGATAATACACATCAGGATATTGCCTAAGGCAAATATCGCCAGCAATTTATTGGGGGCAATGTAACGCATCAGGAAAGTGCCGATAAAGCGTCCGGCCATCATCATTACCATACTTAGCGAAAAATAGTAGCCTGCATGTTCATCGGTTAAATGCATGATCTCGTGCCCATAGTTAATGAAAAAGGCCCAGGTGCCGCCTTGTGCTGCCACGTTAAATAGCTGAGCTACGGCAGCAAAAACAAAATGTTTTTTACTGAACAGGCTTTCCTGGATGCTTACTTTTCCCTCTGATGCAACTGCATATGAATCAGTAGCCACAACGTGCGGATCCTGCAATGAAGGTACTTTTAAAAATGAAAATGCTACACCTACTAATGCGATCACCACTCCTATTACTATATACAGGTGCTTTACCGAGATCAGGTCATTGGAATGCTCCTGCCCTCCTTTTAAAACAAAATAGCCCCCCAACAGCGGACCGATAACACCTCCCACACCATTAAAGGCCTGCGAAAAGTTAATGCGCTGATCGCTGGTACGCTGATCACCAAGTGATGCAACAAAGGGATGGGCAACGGTTTCAAGGGTAGCTAAACCGCAAGCCAGGATAAAAAGTGCTATCCTGAAGAAGTCAAACGATTTAGCATCAGCAGCCGGAACAAAAAGGAATGCCCCTGCAGCATAAAGCCCAAGCCCTAAGAGCACGCCGTTTTTATAACCGAACTTTTTCATGAACATACCCGCTGGAATGCCCATTACTGCATAAGCGCCAAATAATGATAACTGTACATAAGCCGAACGCGATTTTGAAACATGCAAAACATTTTGAAAATGCTTGTTCAGCGTATCGCCAAGGGTCATGGCTATACCCCAGAGCATAAATAACGAGGTTACAAAAATGAGAACTACAAGAAACTTGCGTTCGGTAAATTTAGGTTTGGTATCCATTGTGCAGGTCTGTGTGTTAATTGGACGAGTAAATTAGTTTAAAACTTCAATGTACCAAAGGCTTATTATTTATTTTTTACACAGGTTATTTATAATCGTCCAACAAGATTCAATCACCTTTGCAGGTCCCACTTCTTTTTGAATTTCAGCAAAGGCATTTCAACTAACCTGAAAGATAATTCAGCAAACAGTAAAGAAACCACAATACGGAGCAGCGATATAATGATAAAATTACCACCGCTGTTGTGTACCCTGAAATGTTCAAATACTGCAAAAATAACATAGTGGTAAACATAGATTCCGTATGATCTTGTTCCCAGCCATTTAAGGACCTTGTTAGAGAACAAAAAATGCCCCGGGCTTTTTATGGCTATAAATATTGCTCCCGCACAAAAAACATCTAACAATAAAAAGCCGCCGTTACGAAAAATAAAACCACCGGTCAACAATACAAGAAAACAGCTAAAAACAACAACGCATCCGGCAATCAGCCAGTTACGGAGTTTATTGTTCAGCGAAAAGTTTTTAAAAGCTGTTGTTGACATCGCGACCGCCAAAAGTGCCCCTGTTAAAATGCTATCAACACTGCAAAGGGTAAAACGCAGAGGGTCAATAATCAGCAAGCCGCCATAAAATGAAGTTTCAAAATGGCCCTGCCAAAACCGGTATACAGATACAATCAAAATCAATGTTAAAAGAACCTTTATCTGATTTCGTCGCGAAAATTTGAATAAAAAGAAGGAGGTAATTAACGGCCAGAAAAGGTAAAAATGCTCTTCAACAGATAAAGACCAGAGATGTACTAAATGCCCTGAAACTTTTTCAGGAAGCAGATTAATAAAATAAAATAAAGCTGCTATTGTAGCAAATGATTGATTAGATCCTGAATTACTAACTTCATTATACGACCAAAAAACATTAGCTAATATGATACAAATCAGTAAAGGAGGAAAAAGCCTCAAAGCCCGGCGAAGATAAAAACGCCAGATTGATATTTTACCATAGGCGGCTGACTCGGCTTGCAACAACGAAGTTATTATAAAGCCGCTTAATACAAAAAAAAGCTCAACACCTACCAATCCGCCTTTAATAACGCCATAGGTCATGTGGGTTAGTAAAACAAACAGTACAGCAAGTCCCCTTATATTGTCTAAAGCCGGAATATAATGAAAAGCTTTTCCTGGTGGTTTCTTTGAATGATTAACATCAATAACTATTTGCTGCGAACCAATCCCGGGTTTATCAATTATTTGATAATCAATATCTAATGGCATAAAATATAGGTAGGCCATAAAGATAATTAAATAATGTTACCATAAAAGTCAAACTCAAAATAGTTAACAGTCCAGCCCAATAACGCTTACTCCGTTTTTACAGGGTTATTATATGGCTCAACCAATAGCCTGATCTGATCCTTACCCAGCAATGCTGCATTAAATTCAATCCTGATATCTTTTGATTCGCCTTTCATCAGCGAAAAATAGTTATCATTCATTATAGCCGGTAAAATCTGCTCACCCGTGCTGGCTTTTGTGGCTTGAACACGAATGGCAAAAGCAGCTGTGTTTGATGATGCCGGATTGGTGATCTTAGCATCTACATAATACCGGCCGTCAATTTGTTTTATAGCCGATGATACTTTCAGGTTAACCTTTGGCAGTTGGTTAAGCGCTGTAAAATCTGTGCGTTTATTACCTCTCCAGTAAAAATTATCTGATACCAGCTTTCCGGTTTTATCCACCAGTTTTAATTTGATAAAATGAACGTCGGTAAGTCCGTTGCTTTTTGGCGCACCGCCGTACACTTCAAAATCCCAAAGCGAATAGCCCCAGCCCGAACCTCGCTGCTGCCCGTACATACGCACGCAGCGACCTTTAACCTCATCAAAAGTGATTTGCTGTATACCTGCATGGCCGTCGCCGCTTTCATAAACATCCTTCCAGTTTTTAGCATCGTCAGATACCTGGATCCTGAAAGCTTTACCGTAGGCTTCCTCCCAGTTTAGTTTTACACCGTTAACCTCCTGCTCCTTACCCAGGTCAATATAAATCCATTCGGCATCGCTGGAGTTACTGGCCCAACGACTTCCCGGATTGCCATCGGTTACAGAAGCGGCCTCGCCCAAGGTGGTTGATGAAGCAAAAGCAGGTTTATTTAAAGCGAGGTTTTCACGGTTATCGGCAAACGCCATGGTGAAACAGTTTAATGCTGTATTTGATGGCGCATCAATGGTTTTTGACAGGCTGTATTGTTTCACCATTTGCCCGTCGCTGTTATAAACATCGGCATAAGCGGCAAGGTCATTTTCGTCCGTACGGGTGGTATTGATCACTTTAATGGTATTATTTACCGGGTTCCATTGAATGTGAAGCGGCTCGCAAGCTTTTTTTGCGCCCCAGTAAGCACCCGTGAGGTCATAATAATAATCATAAGTTTGCCATACCAGTGATGGATAGGCCGACTGGCTCATCCAGGTCATGATACCCGATGCATCTTCCCAGATGTTATCTTCCCAGCCCTCGTACATTGCCTTATTGGTTTCTATATTTAACAACTGCGCTTTACGGCAATAGTCCTCAATACCCGAAGCTGCACCATAGCGGTTTTTAATGCCATCATCATACCTGTCGGGCCCGGCATTACCGGCAGAGGGGCCAAAAAAGTGCAGGTTCCACATTTCATTGCGCGGCCACCATTTATCCTTCGGTATAAATTTTTTAAAGCTGTCGAAATTGGTGAATACGGCTGTACCTATCTCGCTGCGTAGTCCCCAGCCCTGGTTGCCGCCAAAGCCATTAGGAAAACGACTGAAATACCAGCGCGGGTCAAAATTTGTCCATGGCCCGCTACCTGTCAAGTTGCCGGCATGCGAATTGGGCTGATAATATCTGTCGTTACCATCATAAGCGCTGATATCTTCGCGGAGCCAGTTATTGAGCGGCGGTAAAGGCTCACCTTCATTATCACCACACCATATGGCAATTGAAGGATGGTTCCTGAACCGTTTTATTTTTTCGATGGCATTGGCGTTAAAGGTATTTACATCATTAGGCAGGTTTGGGATAGAGTTAAGCCAGAAATCGTCCCAGATCATGATGCCATACTTATCACAGGCGTCATAAAATTCCTCGTCCGTGGTCGAGCCTATCCAGTTGCGGATAATGTTAAAGTTCATTTCCTTATGCAGGCGCACTTTGGTATCATATTCATCTCCGCGGCAGCGCAGCATGTACTCGGCCATGCCCCAGTTACCGCCTTTTAAAAACACTTTGGTGCCGTTCACATACACATGCAATACATGCCCAACGGTATCATAGCTGTATTTTTTTACGCCGAATTTGATTTGTTTACTATCAGACACCTCGTCGCCTAATTTAAGGCTTAGTTTACAGGTGTATAGGTTAGCTTCACCGTAACCATTAGGCCACCAAAGCTTTGGGCTGTTGATCACCAACTGCGAAAAATGTTTTGGATCGATTTTTATCTCTGCATTGCTATTGGCTCCGACAAATACTTTTTGGGTAAACTGAATGTTTCCGGGATTAATAACGCCGGTTAAAGTACCTGTTTGAAAAACATCCGTACTATTCTTCACCCCCAGCGAAACCGAAACCTCAGCGCGGGCCGTGGTAGGTACCTCGGTGCGGATCCAGGGATCATTAATAGTAAGACTGCCAGTGTTAGTAAGATAAACATCATCGGTAATACCACTGTTAAGGCCCGGCACATAAGGCATCCAATCCCAGCTGGCGCTGGGAATATAGGTTGGGCTGGCATAATTTACCAGCGGATTTAGCGGACAATAAACCAACACAGCTAACGTATTTGCCCCTGCTTTATTAACCGATCTGGTTACATCATAAATGCCGCGTTGCATAAAACCATCCAAAGCGCCGATCTTTTTCCCGTTCAGGTAAATCTCTGCCTTGCGGTTAATGCCCTTGAAATTAAGCCAGATCTTTTGTTTGTTAAAACCTGCAGGTATGTTAAACTCCGTACGATACCAGAAATTCCGGTCGTATTTCTTTTTATCAACCTTGTAAATATTATCGCCAAAGTTGGGATCTTTTTCCAAACCGGCAGCCACGTATGATGAAAATACAGTTCCCGGAACAATGGCCTTTACCCAATCGGCAGCAGCGTAACCATTTTTGTAAATGTCAAGGCTATCGGCACCCAGATCGGCCTGGGCTTTCACTTTCCAGGTTACTTGTTTGTTGGTGTTGTTGAGATAAAAGATTTCCTGTGCCGATGTCATGCTAAACATCGACAGCATTGGCACAATTAGAAATGATAACTTTTTTAATTTATAAATTTCGAACATAAAATCGTTTTAGTGGATATACAAATAATTCCTACAACTTAAAAAAAACCGTCATTGCGAGGTACGAAGCAATCCCCGATTTACAGAGCCGCTCTGTGCAGTTCGCGATTGCTTCGTACCTCGCAATGACGGTTTTCATATTCACTTCTAAACAGCTTTTTAATTTTTCATTGCAGTTTTGAGAGTGAAAACGGCCGGTCTTCTGCTGCAAGGCCACGGTTCAGGGCTGGCTTATCACCCATTTCAAAATGGAGGATGCCCCCGTTCATAATATCAGCCTGAGTGATCCAGTTGTGCGTATAAGGCTTGCCATTAAGCGTTGCCGACTGGATGTATACATTTTGCTGGCTGTTATTATTAGCTTCAATCACGAACTTTTTACCATTCTCCAGCGATATGGTCATTTTTTTAAACAACGGACTGCCAATCACATATTGATCAGTACCGGGGCAAACGCTGTAAAATCCTGCCGCACTCAACACAAACCATGACGACATCTGGCCTTCATCCTCATCGCCGGGATAGCCGTTTTCGCCGGCATTGTACATTTTGTCCATTACATCGCGCAAATGCTGCTGTGCTTTCCAGGGCTGGCCTGCATAGTTGTACATGTAAAGCAAGTGGTGAATAGGTTCATTGCCCTGCGCATACTGCCCCATTTTAAAGGCGGCCATTTCTGTCATTTCATGGATCACCTGCCCGTACCCTCCTACCTTGATGGTGCCCGGCTCGGTAAATACCGAATCAATTTTGGCAGTAAAATTTTTCTCTCCTCCCATAAGGTTTATCAAACCCTGTGTGTCCTGAAAAACAGACCAGGTCCAGTGCCAGGCATTGCCCTCGGTGTAGGGCCCGCCCCAATCCATCGGATCAAAAGGCTCTATCCAGTTGCCCTGCGCATCTTTGGAGCGCATGAAACGCGTTTTGGGATCAAACAGGTTTTTATAATTGTACATCTGCCGTGCAAAAACATCTTCATAAAATTTATTACCGGTGAGCTTTGCCAACTGATAACCACAAAAATCATCATAAGCAAACTCCAGCGTCCAGGCGGTTGAACCAAGGGTTTGGGGCGTAAAGGGTACATAGCCGTTGGCATAATACTCCTTCCAACCTGGTCGACCGTTAGCACTTCCCCATGGGCCTTTATTGGTGGCCTCATGGTAATAAGCTTCCAGTGCCTTTTTGGGATCGAAAGTGCGGATGCCCTTTACCCAGGCATCTGTTAGCAATGATATGGAATGGTTGCCCAGCATCCCCCCTGTTTCGGCCGGGAACGACCAGGCCGGCAACCAGCCACATTGCTGTTGTGCATCAAGCAGGGCCTGCACCAATTGGCCTTCCATTTTGGGGTGCAATACCGTATTCAACGGAAATTGCGCACGGAAGGTATCCCAGAAACCATTATCGGTATACATATAACCATCATGCACCTTACCATCGTAGGGACTGTAATAGTAAGGCTTGCCGTCTTTTCCGTACTCAAAAAACTGGTGCGAAAATAAGTTTGCATGATAGATACAGGAGTAAAAAGTAGCTTTCTGATCTTCCGTAGCGCCTTCAATGGCCATGCGGCCAAGCAATTGGTTCCACACTTTATCGGCTGCTTTGTGGGTATCATCAAATGATTTATAATTACCCAGTTCGGTTGTCAAAGTGAGCTGGGCTTGCTCCGGGCTAATGTATGACGAGGCTACTTTGGCCTGTACCGTTTCACCATCCTTAAATTTGATGTATGCTCCAATCCCTTCACCCTCCGCGGCTTCATTTTTTGCGTTAAGCGCATTCTTTTTATTTTCCCAGGTGCCGTAATCAGTAAAAGGCTTATCAAAAACAATAACAAAGTAATTCCTGAAATCTTTAGGCGCCCAGCGACAGTTATTCACATAACCCGTTATCTTCCGCTCGGCCGGGATGATCTTTACACCACTCATTTTGGTATAACCATCTAAAACAAGATATGAGGCTTGACCTTTCGGGAATGAAAACCGCAAGTGTGCGCCCCGTTCGGTCGGTGAAATTTCGGTAGTGATATTATTATCAAACTTTACTTTGTAATAGCTGGGTTGGGCTATTTCATTATCATGGCTGAATGTTGCCGCCCGCTCATCCTCCTTTACAACCAGTTTACCCGTAACCGGCATCAGTGAAAACACCGCATAATCATTTACCCATGAACTGCATTGGTGCGACTGCTGAAAACCACGAATGGTATGCTCAAAATACTGATATTTCCATCCATCGCCGTTTTTGCCGGTTTGCGGAGTCCAGGTGTTCATACCAAAAGGCAGCGAAGTAGCCGGATAGGTATTCCCGTACGAAAACTCATATTTGGTATTGGTGCCCTGCCGGGTGTTCACGTATTTAACAAGATTGCTTTCCTGGGCAAACAGATTTCCGGTATAAATAAGCGCTGCGGCGCAAACAAGCGAGCGTATTTTCATGGTTTATAATGAGGTATGGACTGACGAATAAGATCGAATCAATCATAAACAAAAATAAAAAATAAATCGATTTAGCAAATTAAACATTATAGTAATATTATTGCAGGCACTTGGCGTAATTCGCTTTAATTCAAGTGCTCTTATTCAAACTTCACCCTGATAAACCTTGGTCTGTACAAATTGGGATACTTCTTCAGATCGTTTAAAAAATCAACAGAATTAATGTTATAGCTGATCAGCAATTCGCCGGGTTTTGATAAGCTTGGATGAGCCTTGGCGTTATACACCACAAATGTTTTGGCGGTAAGATCGGGCTTGCAATCCCAAAGTTTAATGATGGGACCAAAAGGACCAACCGGGCTTGCACCTATCCTCATCCCCACTGATGTAGTCATCCCCCCTACCTGGAATATCAAAGCATAGCGACCATCAGGCAGCGGACTAAAACTTAACTCATTTGATACGTTGTTAGTTACATTGGCAACCTGCTCCATATCGCTAACCCAGGTTGTACCATTGTAAAAAGTCCATTTGATGTAATTTTCAAAATCTTTTGGCAGTACTCGGGCTACCATCAAATGTTTGGCCATACCACGTACGCCATAAACGTAAATGTAACCATCGGGCTTTGGTGCGCCGGCCTCTTTGGTATTTACATAGATCCCTGCGCCAAACGAACCGCTTTCGCCTTTCTGATCCATCAGGTAAAACGGCGTATCCATTTGCTTCAGATCCTTATAGGGGGGCTTACTTTTAGCCGGGATTTTTATCAGTGTATTGCCAACTTCCCTAAAGCCAAATGCTTCATTGCTTACGTTATGTACTCTATATCCAAAAATGTAGATATCGTTATTCAAGGCCTGATTTACAAAGCCGTCACCCAGCCAGTAATAATCTTTAGCCTCTGTTTTTGGTGTATGCGGAACGAAAATCGGTTCAGCATTTCCTTTAACATTTTTATCCCAGTAAAATTTAATCTGTTTATTTAAGGGTTCATTACCATTAAGTACAGCTACAGCATTATGGATCATGACCGCGCCAGGGGCCATGGTATTATCGCGCACAGCACCTATCATGCTATCGCTAAAAATGAAAAGCACCTTATCTTTGGCTTTCGCCTGGCCGATTTCCTTGCCATTTAAAGGGATGGTATAAATACCGTCGCCACCAAACCAGCCCGAATCTCGCTTCAATAAAGCCGACCATTCCGGCGCAGCTTCAACCTTAAATTTAATATCAGTAAGGTTAACGGTATCGGCTTTTTGGGCAAAGGCTTTATTTGCAGAGACCAGACTTAAACAGGCTAAATAAACAAGGGTAATTCTTTTCATTAATGATGTTATTATAATACAGGTAAATGTTTATGATGATGACTTTTATGCTTAATAAGCACTGTTGCGAAACCGGTTAATCCCCCCATCAGCATTAAAAAACCAATGAAACCGGCCTGGGTAAATGGCAAACCTAAAACATGATAAACCGGGTTTATGCGGATCTGCTCTATCAAAAAACGTTCGGCGCCATTGAGTACAAGATACAGGAAAAACATACAACCGGGCGTAACTATCCGTTTACGAAAAACCCACATCAGCAGGAACATGCCAATACACAATACAACCTCATAAAAAGGTGTGGGATAAACAGAATTAGCCAGCTGGTTGCAGTAATTACCCAAACAACCGGGTATGAACGTACCCGAATTTATAGCGTTATGCGGATAATTGAATGCCCACATCCAATCGGGCAGCCAGCTTAAAAAGCCGGGTTTTAGATGCACATTAACCTTACCCCAATCGCCGTCACCTGCCAGCTGGCAACCAATACGACCAATGCCATAAGCCAGCATCATACCAGGCGAACCAATATCGGCAAGATGTATCAGCTTCATCTTATGCCTATGCCCAATATACAGATAGGTTAGCGCACCAAAGATGAGGCCGCCATAGTAAGCAAAACCGTTGGCCGAAAACAATGTACCTAAAGGATCATACATCAGCCTGCCGAAATGCTCAACAACATCAAACAGTTTAGCACCAATGAAACCGAAAAAAGCTACACTGAAAACAATCAGGCCCATTAATTGGTAAGGGTGTACAGTATACTCGGTTGTTTCCGGTTTGGGCAATGCAAATTTCTTCCTGTCGCTATAAATCCAAAAGACAAATGCTCCACCGATAAGTACGCCGGCTGTTAAGTTTCCCTGTAATGAAATGATATACGCCCGCGGATTTGCAGCAAAAACCTGGTAATTAAAAACAGCCCCGAAAAGTTTAAAGCCGAATAAAAAGCCGGGCAAAAAATTAATGATCATTTCAGCAGATGAGGCGGGCTTTCCAATTACCACTTTTCGTTTAAATGAGCTGATCTTTCCAAGGGCTTCATATCGTTTAAATTCTGAAGTAAAAACCATATAAGACAATAAAAAAGCCATGGCCATGAAGAAACCAAGCGTTTGGATAGGAAACCCAATCCGGATATGGAAGAGATAAAATATCAGATCGCCAATGGTTGGAAACATATTCTAATTTAAAGTTTATCTGCCAAAACAAAGGAAGCCGGCACCACGACACCAGCTCTCTTATGGTTTAATTATTGGTTATTAAAAACCTGCCTGAACCCCCAGGTTAATCACCCGCTGGTTAATGTACGCATCTCCCGCAGTATTGGTAGCAATTTCGGGATCCTGCTGATACTTTTTATAGTTATCAAAAGTTAACAAGTTATAAGCGCTCATATAAATACGGGCATTATTGATCTTGAACGGCAATAGTTTAGTTGGTAATTGATAACCGATATCAACCGTTTTTAAACGAACGTAATGCGCGTTTACTAACCAGTAATCTGAAAAATAAGCCGTAGGGCTATTTACTGAAGTTGGATTGGTACCTAACCTTGGGAATGCGGCATTAACCGAATTTTCGGGCGTCCAGCGTTCCTGGTGTATAGGCTGAAATTGGCTTTGGAACGGTTCGATACCTGTGCCTATAACTGCGAAACTGTAGTTGAATGATCCCTGCAAAAGTACACTTACGCTAAAGCCTTTGTAAACAGCCTGCAGTGATAAGCCAAGGATGGTATTTGGCAGGTTAGGGTTTCCGATTGGTCTTTTGTCGAACACATTAATAACACCATCACCGTTCAGGTCCTGGTATTTCAGATCACCGGGCTGCAGCGGGATGCCGTTATCAGGTATCGGAACCGATTTGCTACCCGAATTAATGGCGGCAATATCAGCAGCAGTGTAGTATCCCAAAAAGTGATAACCATATTGCTGCCCGATTGAATGACCGGTTTGGGCCAGCCATGGGTAAGCCGGAGTAGCTTCATCTTCATACAGGATCTTGTTTTTGGCATATGAAAATACAAAACCAACGTTATACTGCACTTTACCAATGGTGCTGTGATAGCTGATCTGCCCGTCGAGGCCCTGGTTGCGGGTTTTACCGATATTTACTGCAGGTAAGCCAACGCCCAATATTTCGGGTACACTACCCGGGGTGATCAGTTGGTTGTAGCGGATATCATGAAAATAATCGGCTGTGATGGATATTTTATCATTAAATAAGTTGGCATCCAAACCAATGTCTATCTTTTTAGCGCGTTCCCAAACTACAGTCGGGTTACCTAACGAACCTTCGTATATGCTATTATAGCCCTGTGCAGTTTCACCAAAATTGTAGCCGCCGCCCTGGTTATAAACCTGGTTGTATACGTAACGGTTACCGGGTGCTGCATCCGAACCAACCAAACCGTAACTGCCTCTTATTTTTAAGAGACTGAAAACCGGTAAAGCTTTTTCAAAAAACGATTCTTTAGCTATGTTATACCCAAAACTCACTGCCGGAAAAATACCAAAGCGGTGATTGGCTGCAAAACGGTCGGTACCGTTATAGGCTACGTTAAAATCAAACAGGAATTTTTGTTTAAAATCATAACCAACCTTGCCTGATACACCGCGGAATTTTTGTGGTACACCAACCTGCGCCCCATCAAGCAGCGGATAGGTGAAATAGGTTTGCGATGTTTGATTAAACAACAGCAGGCCCGAAAAATGATGCGAACCACGGAACGTTCTGTCGTAATTAGCATAAAGCTGCACGTTGTAGTTGTTGGTACTAATATCGGTGCTTCCAGTTAACGCATAAGTTTGATACACATAGGTAGCACCCGGCCTTAAAGCATATTGATTGGTTGTTGGGTCGTAATGATATGCCGGGATGCCGCCATTAAAGATCTGCTTGGTGAACTGCTCGATGCTTGAATAAGCAACACGACCGGTTACCGAAAGGCCATTGGTTAAATCATCCAGCCGTTGGGTTGCGCCAAAAAGTACGTTAAAATCTGTACGGCGCGAGTGCTGATAACCGCCTGTAGCCAGCCTGGCATTAAGAGTTGGCAGGTGGTCGGGGTTAAATGATGAGTAAGCATATGAATAACTTCCATTAGGGTTAAGATATGGCGCAGTAAAAGGCGTTTCCTTGGTAAAGTTATACACTTCGCTTACAGCGTTCTCGTTGTAGGGCTGATTTAGGTCGGAAAAGCGGGTGGTAATATCCAATCTTAGGTCGAGCGTTTTATTGGCTTTCAGATCGAGGTTTGAGCGAAAGTTATAGCGCTTAAAGTAATAATTGGTATTCACCAAACTTTGCGGATCGGCAAAGTCCCGCACCAAACCATTCTGGTTCAGCGCACCGCCTGAGATGAAATATTTCACCCCGGTTGTACCTCCGGAAATATCAAGGTTGGCATTGGTTTGATAAGTGTATTTCTTAAAAATTTTATTGTACCAATCCACATTGGGGTGACCATATGGGTCGGATCCGTTTTTAAACAAATCCAAATCCTGCTGGGTAAAACTCTGCGGAATGCCATCGTTACGCTGAGCCTCGTTGATAAGCACTGCAGTATTATATGAATCTAAAAATTGCGGAGTTTTGGTTGGCTGCTGGATGCCGCTTTCAACACGCAGGTTTACTTTAGGTGTACCGGCCTTACCGCGGCGGGTGGTTACCACCAATACACCGTTAGCTCCTTTTATACCATAAATAGCCGTGGTTGAAGCGTCCTTCAGTATGGAAATGCTTTCTATCTCATTTACATTGATTTGCTGTAACTGGTCATAGCTGTACTCAATATCATCCACAATAATAAGCGGCTGGTTCCCTGATGGGTTCAATGAGCTTACACCACGGATATAAAAATCGGATGCATCCTTACCCGGCTGCCCCGAAGACTGCTGCGAAAAGAAACCCGGCAGTTTACCGGTCAAAGCATTTTGTACGTTGGCGGTTGGTACGGTACGGATCTCACTTGCTGATATGGAGCTTACCGCACCGGTATTGGTGATACGTTTTCTTGTTCCATACGCAACGACAGCTACTTCATCCAAACCATTGGTATTGGTTTGCAGTATCACATCCATTTTACGTGATTCGGGCACCCGCAATTCGCGTGGGATGTAACCTATAAAACGTATTACAACAGTGTTCGACTGCCCCCTCAGATTTAGGGTAAACTTACCGCTTGCATCGGTCACTGCACCATTGTTAGGCATGCCTTTCTCTATAACCGATACACCCGGCAATACCCCGGTAATATCGCGCACGGTACCGGTTACGGTCCTGCTTTGCGCAAATGATACTGCCGGGAGCAGGATCGTTAATATCTGGAAGAAAAGTAGTATTTTTCTCATAAAGCTTAATTTTTTTGGTTTAACTGACAGAGGTTTGAGACTACCATCCTGGATTTTGTTTCATATTCGGGTTCTTCAAAACCTCGTCATAAGGTATCGGGTACAGGTACATCTTGGGCAATTCAAATTTGGTGGTAAGTGCGTTCACCACGTTGTAAGTAAGGCTGGAACCAATCTTTACAATGCTTATCCCCTTTTGTGGCTGGTTCATAACCGCACCGGCAATTTTCCATCTGCGGATATCAAAATAGCGGTTCTCTTCAAAGGCCATTTCCAGACGTCTTTCGTTTTGAATGATAGCGCGCATTTCATCCTTGGTCATGCCAGCCTTCAGTCCATAATTACCGGTACCGGCATCAATCCCTGCCCTCTTCCTGATACTGATTATTGCATTATAAACATCGGCAGTAGCCCCGGCCGATTCATTGAGTGCTTCGGCATAACCTAAAACCACATCGGCATAGCGTAAGATCTGCCAGTCTATAACATGGGCTGAATAGGCGTTGGTATTTTCAAAATTGCCCATGAATTTGCGCATGTAATAACCTGTTTTGGTTTGCTGTAATGAACCGTTAGGTTTACTGATGCCGCCTTCAAACAATTGCAAATCGGAGTTTAGCCATCTTGTGCCGTTATAAAGCACTGTATAAGTTAAGCGCGGATCACGGTTTATGTAAGGGTTATCCGGGTTATAGCCCGATGCAGGGTCGGTAATAGCCAAACCACTTTTCATAGGATAGGCATCAACCAACTGCTGCGTTGGGCTCGTTTGCCCCTTGCCTACTGCGCCGGTAAATCCCACTGGCCCGTTAGTGGTTTCAATTGATGATGAATTATCAGTTTGGCGGATAAATATATTTTCAGTGCTGTTTTGGGTCAGAAATACATCTTTAAAGCTGGGCAGCAACGAATAAGCATTCAAATCCATCACCGCCTTTTCCGCAGCAGCGGCTTGAGCCCACCTTTCGGCATTGAAATCAGTATAACCTGTAAGCGGATTGGAGGCATCAATATTTTGCCCGTTAAACAACGGACTTGCTGCATACAGCAACACCTTCGCCTTTAAAGCCATGGCCGCACCTTTAGTTGGGCGGTGATAATCGGCATTGGGGTTGCTCAGCGGGGCGGTCATCAGGGTATCCTTAATAGCGTCGCATTCGCTCACGATGTATTTAATACAATCGGCAAAGGAATTGCGGGGCAGGGATACATTATCGGTTATGGTAAATACTTTGTTGCCCAATAATGGAACGCCGCCGTAACGTTTAACCAATTCAAAGTAGTACAACGCTCTTAAAAAACGTGCCTCGCCTTTCCATACATATTTCATGGAGTAGCCGTTGTATTTAGCCATTACCGGCACCACATCGATATTGGTTACAAACTCGTTTGCCTTACGGATCCCCGCATAATAATATGCCCAAAGGTTTTCATCAGAGGGAATAGTGTAGGAGTTGTAAGATGCCGTTGAAAGAATGGTAACCACATTTGATGCACCCGATGCCGACGACATAGCATCATCACTCGCTGCATCAAGATAATCACCGCCTACCCTGTTATGGCCGTTTTGCAGTGCTGCATAAATCCCATAAAGAAACATCTGGGCATTGGTACCCAACGAATCCTTTTTATCAAACACGTAATTGATGGTCACTTTATCAACCGGGAACTGCTCATATTTTTTACAGCCAGCCATTATGGTTAGGATGCCGGCGGCCGCTAAAATTATTTTGTTGAAATTCTTCATGATCGTAATATTTTTATGATGGCCAAAATCAAAGCTTAATGTTAACACCGGCATTTAATACCCGTTGAATTGGGTAAGCAGTGCCATAAACCTCCGGATCAAAATCTTTGTAACCATATAGTGTATACAGGTTTTCGCCATTTACAAACACCCTTAAACCCGATAACCTGAGCTTATGTGCCCACTCATAAGGCAGGTTATAGCCTAACTCGGCATTTTTAAGCCTTACATAATTACCTTTACGCAGGTACAGTGTTGAGTTAGCAGTGTTATTGGCGTTACCCAATGATAAGCGCGGCGCAGTAGCTGTAGCAGCGGTTTCAGGTGTCCAGCGGCCTAAAATGGTTTCGTAAGCTTGTCCGCTGTAGGTAAGCCCGAGGAAACCAACACCGGCAAAGCCATTCACCTGCGAGTTATTGAACATCAGCTCGCGGTTGGCAACACCCTGCAGCAAGAAGCTCAAACTAAAACCTTTATAATTGAACCCTCCCGAAAAGCCGTAATAAACCAGTGGCCGGTTACCGCCAATAGCCGAAACATCAAACTGGTTGATGATGTGATCGCCGTTAAGGTCTTTGTATTTTACATCACCTGCCTGGGCCGTGTAGCCGGTAGTTGTGGCGCTGGTAGCTGCGTCCTGCGCATCTTTAAAATAGCCAATGGCTGTGTAACCATAAATGGCATTGGGTGAGCGGCCGGTATGCCTGAGCCATGGGTAAGGATAAGCCTCTTCATCGCTAAAAATAATTTTAGACGCCTGGATTGATGCATTGCCCGAAATAAAGTAGTTAAAGTTTTGGATATGGTTTTGGTAGGTTAAAGTAAGCTCGCCGCCCTTGTAAAGGTTGATGCCTAAATTTTCGTAAGGATAAGCGGTACCAAGCAAAGCAATGCTGTTACCGCGCACCTGCAGCAGGTTATAATACCTGTCGTGGTAATAATCGCCGGTGATATTGAAATGGTTATTAAACAGGGAGATATCTGTACCGATATCCAGTTTGCGGGCTTTTTCCCAGCGGATATAAGGGTTAGCAAGTGTATTTTCGTAAACTCCCTGTACAGGGCTTTTTGAGGTGCCCGTGCTGTACGAATAGCCATTTGTGGCACCGTAGGTTTGCAAAAAGTTGTAATAGCCGTAATTATCTACGTTGTTATTACCGGTTTTACCATAGGTAGCGCGCCATTTCCAGGCATTTATCCAACTGAAGTTATCTTTAATAAAATCTTCCTTACCCATTTGCCATCCTATGCCACCTGCATAAAACAAACCATATTGGTTGCCCGGCGGGTATCGGTTGTAACCGCTGCTGTTGGCGGCTGCTTCAATAAAGTATTTGCCATCATAATTATAACCTGCTTTTAAAGCGCGGTTTGTTGTTACCTGCGAAAGGTCATAGTTTAACACAACCGAACGTACATCATACAGCGCAATACCGGTTATGTTGCTTTTGCCGAAAGTCCTGTCGTAATTGAATGATGCCTGGGCAAACGAATAGCGGGCGCTTGAAACCGTGCTGAACGAATTGCTTTGCGCAACAGATGAGCCTACTGCCGAATAAGAACTATCGGCATTAAAGGAATAAGCATTGTTTTGCAGGGAGCGGTTTAAAAAGCTTTGCGATGAAAAAGCAAGATTGCCTTTTGCCTTTGCCGATAAGCCCGGAGTTATGCCGCTGAGGTTATAATTCAGGTCGAGGTTGGCCAGTACATCATTGCTGCTGGTACGCTGATAGCCCGAAAATTCAGTTTGCGACAGCAGGTTATTGGTATAAGTGGTTGTACCACCAAATGAATTGTTTGGATTGTAAAGTGGATAAGCATTGTTTGGCAAGCTATAAAGCGTACTCAATATGTTTCCATATCCTGCTCCCGGTTGTGTGCTTTGCTGAATACGACCAAACAATTGCAGGTCGACAGTGAATTTTTTGGTCACGTTAACCGCCAGATCGGAGTTGATGATGTAACGGTTAAGATCATTATTGGTATTGTATGGCACAGACGCCGCCGTTTTGAACATCCCCGCCTGATCAAGATAGTTTAACGAAATGCTGTATCGCGCTACCTGGGTACCACCGTTAACGTTAAGCTTATAACTGGTCATGGGTGAGTTATCGCGAAGGATAGTTTTAAACCAGTTAACATCCGGATGCCTTATAGGGTCGGTATGGTTACGGTAGGCATTAAAGTCGGCGGCGCTGTAAAGAGCAGGTTTGCCGTCGTTCTGTAATGCTTCGTTATATAAGTATGCATACTGATAAGCAGGCAGCGGGTTGGGTAAACCCAAAGACTGCTGAATCCCGCTTTGTGCCGTGAATGAAATATGCGGCGTACCTGGCTGCCCGCGTTTAGTGGTGATCAATAAAGTACCGCGTGAGCTATTGATTCCCAACATAATATTTGAAAGTGCATCTTTTAAAACTGAAACAGATTCGATACTTTCCGGATCAAGCGATGCTATCTCACGCTGAACACCATCAATAATAGTTATCGGCGCTTGTCCCCTTAAAAAAAGGCCAAACTCGCTATTATCATTAGCCGAATAGTTATTGTGCTGTACAACCGCCCCAATAAAATCATTTACAGTTTGCACGCCGGTTTGCGGTGCGGCAAAGCCACTGTATTGCTGGGTGTATAAGCCGGGGAGTTGTCCGGGTAAAGCGTAGGTATATAAAGTTGAAGGTGTAGTAGTAAGCTGGTTGGTATAAATGGTTGATATGGCGCCCACATTTTTTGATGTGCTGATGGTATCATAAAGCGCATTTATGGTTTTAGGCGCTTTTATATAAGTATCAAGAAGCCTTACCGTTAGTTTGGTCGCATTCCGTACAGTAACCTCACGGGCATTATAATTTGCGGCGGTAAAAACCAGTGCATCCCCCTTAGCGGCATTAATGGCAAACACGCCATCTTTACCCGTAGTTAACGCAGTATTTTTCCCTTTATTGATTACCTTAACGCCCTGCAGCGGGTTACCGTACTCATCGAGCACAATACCGCTTACCTGGCCGGGGCGTGCAGGCGCCTCCCTGGTAGTATCCTGCTGTACAGCTGCATAACTGGTTTTGGCCAGCAGCAGCAGCAACAGCGTGATACCTGTTAAGCATTTCTTTATGTAGCAATAAGCCATATTTTTTAGGTTTAAAATTGTTGGCAAAAAATTTAAATATCGTTTTAGCAAATACAGATTGATTAATTGCATCTGCCGTTTAGTTTATTTACTGGTTAACCGCATTTAAATGTGTAGGTGAAGGGGGCGTCTGTATTACCATAGCCTACTTTCTTCTTACCCGTTTTGTCGGTCAGGAAGTACTCCATTCTTGTAATGGTTTGTGCATCACCCGCATTAAAGAATGATCTTGGCCAAAACGTGAGCTGATATTTTTTACTGGTGGCCGTAGTTTGTTTCAGCAGCGTTTTAGTGGTTTGCTCACAAACGTTTATCGTTTTACCATCGCTTGTATAGGCCGTTGCGCACAGGTAAACTTCACTCTCGCCTTTTAAATCGGTTTCGGCAACTGTACCGTCAAAAGTTAAAGTCACAAAATCATTATCCAATGATTTCGGCGGGTCAATAGTAGTAAGCTGTGGGTTGCAGAAGTCAACCAGGTCGCCGCTGCCGCCGGTTACCTCAAAACAGTTACTACCAAGCAACGCACTATAATAGGTACCGTTACCGTCGCTCGTAAAACCGTTGCCACTGTCAGTGATGGTGTAGCCCAGTTTTACCAGCATGTTGTTGTTATCGGCACCAACTTTTATTTTGATGTTAAGGTCAACAATGAACTCCACCCCGCCGGTATGGCTGTACGCCTTATCCGTTTGATAAGCAACCCATTCCATATCGTCGATAAGGTTACCGCCGTTGCCTAATGTTTTTTTCATATAGGCCGGCCAGGTAAGGCCACCGCCATTTTTGGGTAAAGTACCGTCGGGTACCAGGGACATAGTTCCGTTACCCTGTTTACTGGTGTAATTTATAGTAGTATTTTGTGCGGCCTTCCAGCCTTTAGGTACTAAAAAGCCAAAAATGAGGTAATCGGGACCACCATCGCCTGCGGTAGGGATATCGCAGTGAACAGTTATCGGCACAACCGAGCCTACGGTAGCAGTAGCAGGCTGATCAACACTGGTTATCTGCTCGCCGCAGCAGGCCAAAGCAATACCCAGCACCACCAAAGCACACAGCTTCCATAAATTTTTACCTTTTATATGTAGTAAATATGATCTCATAATTTATCTGTTGCTTTTGGTTTATTAATTGGCTTTTTCAAGCACATATACATAGCTGTTATTTGTGCAGCCGGGACTGAATGTTATGCTAAGCTGCCTTTTGCCATTTACTATGGGATAGGTAAAAGCGGTTGAAACCGGTTTATCGCCCGTAGCAGTAAAAGTGATCTTAAAAGGATATTGAGGGTCATCAAGTGCAAAAGCGCCATCCTTGCTTACCAGGAAAGGCAGCTTGTTCACCAGTGTATAGCCTTTATCGGTAAAGTTGATCCGGAACTGGCTGAAATCAATAATAGAGGTTAAGTCGGTACCGTTACGGGTAGCTTTAATTACCCGCCAGTTACCTTTGATATCTTTAGGGGCCTCGCTTCCGGGTACTATTTTTTCGGTTTTACATGATGATAATGCCGTTATCAAGGCAATCATCAGCAGCAGGTAAAACCGTTTTGCTTTGTAATTATATTTCATATCAATATTATTTATGTCAATGATTAATAGCCCGGGTTCTGGATCAGTTCAGGCGATTTGGCTACTTCGCTTTGCGGGAAAGGCCACAGGTACATCGCTTTACGGAAATTGCGTTTGCGCACATCAAACTGTTTGTATGCTACGGTAGCACCGTCACGATCAACTTCCATACCCTTAGTAGTAATGTTATCAGTTTGGTCGGCAATTTTCCAGCGGCGCACATCCCAGAAACGGTGTTCTTCAAAAGCAAGCTCAATACGGCGTTCATTTTGAATAGCCGCGCGCATTTCGGCCTGGTTTAAACCTGTTGGTAACTGATATGGATTTAAACCGGCTCTTTGGCGGATGGCCTCAACTGCTGAATACACCTGGGCTGTAGGGCCCTCATACTCATTAGCGGCCTCAGCATAGTTCAACAGGATCTCGGCATAACGGATCAGCGGAAGGCAACGGGCTGTGCGGTGCTCAAAATCATTCGCCACTGCAGCCGGATCAAGCATTTTATTGGTGTAGTATCCGGTAGAAGTGCCAACATGCACGGCATCGGGCCCGGTTGTATTTCCGTTGTATTTGCCAACAAAAATATTGATAGGCGATGTGCCCGACGAGAGCCTGATTTGTAAAGGAGTTTGGTCATGAATAATGCTGTAATTCAAGCGTGGATCCCGGTTAGCATACGGATCGTTAGGGTTGTAATTTGATGTTGGGTCGGTTATAGCTTTACCATTGCTCATCGGGAAAGCATCTACCAGTCCTTGTAAAGGAAACGCGCCATTTTTACCGGTACGGGTTGGTGGTTGCCATAAGTTCTCCAGATCCACATTGTCCGTTGGGCGCATGAGCTGAAAAATATATTCAGTATTTACACGCTTGGTAAACAGCTTTTGAAAACCGAAACCGGGGGCTGTGGCATTGTCTACATTTAAACTGTACATTCCCGTTGAGATAACCGCAGCAGCAGCCTGCTCAGCCAATTGCCAGCGTTTAGGATCATTGTCCGGATAGCCAGCCAATCCAACAGTCTTCCCTTCGCCTATCGACATTCCATTAAACAGCGGACTTGCGGCATACAACAACACCCTTGATTTTAAAGCGAGACAAGCCCCCTTGGATGCACGGCCATAATTTACACCAGATTGTACAGTAGGCAGATCTTGTCCGGCTGCGTCACATTCCGCAAGGATATAGTTTACGCAATCGGCATAAGTGTTGCGGGCTGCAGGGATCTTATCGGTATAGGTATAAATGCTATCGCCAAGCAAATGAACGCCTCCATAGTGTTTTACTAATATGGAATAATACCATGCACGTAAAAATCGTGCCTCAGCTTTCATTTGTGTTTTAACAAAGTTATTGATGGGCGCCTTGGGCAAGTTTTTAAGTAATTGATTTACCGACCGGATATTAGTATAGCAGGTTTTATAAGCATCGTCAGTAACTACGGCCGCATTGATGGTACCGGTTTCGAAGGCCAGCGCAGTTGAACCTGCCGAAGCAGATACCTCGGCTTCATCGGATGCGGCATCGATACCACCGTTAGGCGTGGGAGAAAGTATTGGCCCGTAAGTAAACCTGCCTGCCGCCGCGCTGAAACCAACGTTACTATAAATACCGGCTAAAAATGATACGGTATTGGCGCTATCGGTAAACACCGTTCCTTCGGTGAGATTTGATGTTTGTGTTTGCCCCAGGAAACCATCCTTTTTACACGAAGTAAAAAACAGGAAGCCCCCCAAAACCGAATAAGCAAGAACTTTGAAGTAAAGTTTTTTCATACTATAGGGTTAGTTAACATCACGCTTCGACAGAGAGAAGACATAAAATCGTTTTAGCAATTCTATATTTTAAACTGCGGGAGCTAAAGTTTAAAAACTATTTATTAATTGGTTTATAATTCAGATGTTGAAATCTGACACTAATATAGTTTATAAAAACGATTTAGCAAATTTTTCGCGCTATTTTTTTATATTTTCCAAAATTGCAATTTATAAGCCTGAATTTTAACAATTACAACATTTACAATCGGTTGAAAATGTTGTAATTGTTATTATAGAAGTCCTACCTATTTTATCCCGTTAAAAAAACGACTAAAAAACAATGCCTGGTAGTTGATGGAATTGCCCCAAAACTCCCAGGTATGCGCTCCCGGCCGCACGGTATAATCATGCGGTACTTTGCGCTCAAGCAGTTTTTCGTGCAGTTCCTGGTTTGCCTGGTAAAGAAAATCATCATATCCAACATCAAATGTAATGGCAAGCGAGTTTGGCTTTAACAGGTAAATGAGGTTCACCACACTGTTTTGCTCCCACCTGTCCGGGTGTTCGCTGTATTTACCCAAAACGCGTTCTA
The DNA here is from genome assembly GCF_042434235.1 of Mucilaginibacter angelicae. Taxonomy (NCBI): domain Bacteria; kingdom Pseudomonadati; phylum Bacteroidota; class Sphingobacteriia; order Sphingobacteriales; family Sphingobacteriaceae; genus Mucilaginibacter; species Mucilaginibacter angelicae. The sequence continues at coordinate 139,146 of NZ_JBHLTS010000078.1, forward strand.
TGCCAAAACTATCCGGAAAGGGTCTGATATCAACCGCACCACTCATGCTGCCGGCTGCACCAAATTTATCTAAATGCTTAAAAGCTAAAAACAAAGCACCGTGGCCGCCCATGCTTAAACCGGTTATAGCCCTCCCCTTTCGATCGGTTATGGTTGAATAATGTTTATCAACCCAATTCACCAGCTCCGTACCTACATAGGTTTCATATTGCGAATCCTTAACTATTGAGCTGTCAAAATACCAGCCTGCAAAATCACCATCGGCACAAACTACAATAAAATGATAGGTATCTGCCAGGCCGGCAACAGCGGGGACTTTTTTTATCCAGTCGCTGTAATTACCGCTGAAGCCGTGCAACAGGTAAAGTACCGGGAACTTTTTGGTATTTGAATAGTCGGCAGGCTTAATTACCACCGCCTTAATATCCTTGTTCATTGCGGTACTGTGGGTCAGCACCGTATCAACCGTTGCTGCTGCAGCTTTGAAACAGCAGGCAGCAAGGCCAATAAATAACGGAATAAAGAATAACTTTTTAATATCCATTTGTATATAGTGATTTTATTTTGAGGCGATTATGGTAATGCGATGGCTTTGCGGCTTATTTATCGCATAGATCTGATCGGTAAGTACGTCCATTTCTTTTTGCCATGCATCACGCAGGCTTTTGTAACGGGCACGGGTATAATTGTCTTTATTGCCGTTAACAAAAATGTCCTTTTTGGCGTATTTGCTTATGGTATCCATAGCCGCATTGGTATCGTGAAATAACAAGCCTTTGCCCTTCAAAAAGTCAAATTGCATCCATACGTACATCCGTAAACGCCTTTCAATGTCCCAGCGCTCCTCGTTCAGTTCCCTGATTTGGATAGCCTGCTGATATTGAGGTGTGATAGTGATCTCGGCCATGTTAATGCCCGTGCTCAATTGCTCGGCGGACCAGCTACCCATTTTTTCGCCATCGATAAGTACATCGTAATTGGCAGTTTTTAATCCTTTAACCGCAAGCAATTCCCGGTTCATTTCTTTGGTAAAGGACACAACCTTAAGTGCATCCGCTTGTTTTTTTCGGTTCCCCCAACCACGCGGAATAGTATCAATAGGATAAGGCAGTGAATTTGCGAGGTAGTTGAACGATACCGAATCTGCCGAAGAGGTTACATTACTCACTTTACAATTAATTGTCTTAACAGCCTTTTTACTTTTAGCATCCACAGCTACATCAGCCACCACTTTGTTGCTGAAACCCTGCGCCTTTAAGAAAAGATAGGCCATTACCAGGTGTCCGTCATTATCAGGGTGTACCCTGTCATTAGGCGTTAAGCTGAAAGTTGAATCTTTGGCTTGCTCACGCAGGTTGATCTCTGTCATAGGGTGATAAAAATCAACATAGCCCCAATTATTCCTTTTAGCAGCATCGCGCTGAAAATCTATCACTTTTGAAAAAGCAGCGCTTTTTTTAGGATAAATGTTTTTGTTGGAGAACTTACTGGTTTCGTCATAAGGAGAACCGAGGATAAAGATCTTACCAATGTCGGGACGTTGCTTCAGTTTGTTTTCCAGCAGCGCATAATTGTCATATGAGCCCTGGATCCTTTTATCCATAACATCCTGGGCATCGGCGCGGTACCATTCAAAATAGCCGGTATCGTTCATACCCCAGGTGAGGGTTAACACAGTCGGTTTTTTGCTGAATACGTCATCCTCAAAACGATCGTTGATCTGCCCTACTACATCGCCGCCTATGCCCGCGTTAACACAGGTTATCCGCATATTGGGGAACCGTGTCATGTAATACAGCCAGATGTACGAGTGGTAATGGCCCCCATCGGTAATGCTGTTGCCAACAAAAACCACCCTGTCGCCGGCGTGAAATGGAGCTATGCTTTGGGCAATTACTGCTCCCCGCGTTGCTATCAGTACTAATAATAAAATCAACTTTTTCATTAACTGTTAATTATAATGTGTTCAGCAAAAAATAAATTCAAAATACAGGCAATATTTATAAAATCGATTTAGCAATTCTGTTTAAAAAATCAGCCTCATCTTTTCTCATACCCTAAATTATCAGATCCCCCAGTTTTTATTTGGTGTTGCTCCCATGCTCAATTCAAGTGTACCGCCTGCGGTGATATCTTTATAGTCTATATAACATTTATTGTAGACCTTGCCATTAAGCTTTGCCTCTTGTATGTAAATATTTTTTGCCGAATTATTATTGGCAATAATGGTAAACGTTTTACCCTTAGCATATTTAGGATCAAGCTTTAGCGTTACCTTGTTAAATACCGGGCTTGTGATTTCATGCCTCGTATCGCCGGGGCAAACCGGATGTAAACCGCTTGCAGCCAGCACATACCAGGCCGACATCTGCCCTACATCCTCATTACCAACCAGGCCCTCAACAGAGTTTTTATAAGCGCGACGACAGATCTCCCGCGTCCATTTTTGGGTGAGCCATGGTGCACCAAGGCGATTGTAAAGGAAGGGTACATGATGTACAGGTTCGTTGGAGTGATTATAGTAATCGTTCCACATCATGTTATCAGGTGTTTTTTCAAACAAGTTATTCAGATCGGCAATTACCTTTTCACGACCGCCCATCAGTTTAGCCATGCCATCTACATCCTGCGGTACAAACCAGCCTTGCTGATAAGGATTACTCTCAATACAGCCATACCACTGTTTGATACGCCCTTCTGCAGGCCATGGCAGCCAGTTACCGGTACTATCTTTCGGCCTGAACCAGCCTTTATCAGTATCAAAAATATTTTTGAAGGCTTCACCACGTATCGCGTATTTATCGGCATCCTGAGGTTTATTAAGCCCTTTTGCCAATTGCGCTACACACCAGTCATTATAGGCATATTCAAGTGTATAACTGATGCTGGTATTGCCGGGAGTAAAACCTTTATCGCCATTACCAAATTTCTCAACCGTGCCTACAGCCAATTTATAAGCATCTGGAACATTATAATTACGGATGCCTTTTGCGTAAGCATCGGCCATGACAACTACGGCCGGGTTGCCAAGCATACAGCCGCTATAGGCATTCAACAACTCCCAACGCTCCAGATAGTCTTTATTTTTTTCGTTAGCAAGCGTAACCAACGAGTTAACCAAATCATTAACCAACGATGGATTGATGATGGTTTGTAAAGGCATCTGGCTTCTGAAAACATCCCATCCGCTAAAAATGGTGCGTTTTTTAAAAGTAGTAGTATGATGCACCTTGCCATCGCCGCCCATATATTGCCCTGTAACGTCGCTCACAATCCGCGGATCGATCATAGTATGATATAGCGCAGTATAAAACACCGTTTTTTGCTCGGCCGTTCCGCCCTGGATACTTACTTTTGATAAAGCATTGTTCCATAGGTTAACGGTTTGCTGGTGTACTGCGTCGAAATTCCAGTCTTTTATTTCGGTTTGTAAATTAGCTTTGGCACCGGCTATACTCACAAATGAAATGCCTGCTTTGAGCAATACCTGCTCATTGGCCTTAGTGGCAAATTCAGTATAAAAACCAAGATGTTTTCCCTGCTTTTCTTTCAGGCCTTTAATTATTTCGGCATGAGCTACGCGTTCCTGGTATTTATCGCCGGTAACATCATCCAGCTTGCGGCTCCACTCGTCAGGGATCTCAGCACTCCAAATGCCATAGTTTTTAAGCGGCTTACTGAATTGCGCGTAAAAATATACCGTATAATCAGCATGACCGTCACCATTGCCCCAGCCGCCGCCATCAGGTGTGCATTTCATAAAGCCTTCAATGGTATGGTCATCAACAACTTTTACATATTGCAATGTTGATGTTCCCCCTACCCTCCGGGCCAGATCTATCTGAATGCGCGACTGCTTGTTTTGAGGAAAAGTGAAACGTAATATACCGCTGTGAGGCGCTGCGGTAGCTTCGGCTTTAATATTATTATCGGTTAACTGAACACTGTAATACCCGGCCGATGCTTTTTCGCTGCTTTTGTCGTAAGCTGAGCGGTAGCCAATACCCGTAGTACCCATTTTGCCGGCACTGGTCTTTATTGGTCCGGCTGTAGGCATCACCAAAAAGTTCCCCAGGTCGCCGTACCAGCCAATGCCGCTCATTTGGGTAAAGGCAAAGCCTTCAATACTTTTATGTTCGTAGCTGTAGCCTGAGCCATTGTCGCCTCCGGTTATGGTATTAGGGCTTAACTGTACCAATCCGTAAGGTGTGGCAGCACCCGGAAAAGTTTTACCCAAGCCATGATAAACCCCGGCCCCATCGGCACTTGTACTGGCACCTATAAATGGGTTAACGTAAGAAGCCGCGTTTTGCGCTTTCAGCACAGTTGCCGAACCAAGCGACAAGCCCGTGGCAAATACGGTTATTAAACATTTTTTTAAGGCTGATAACGTAGTTATGCTCATAATAGTTGTACCGGTTTTATGGTTTAAGATCTGGCAAGCCGAAACTGTGATTTATTATCGACAAAAAGCTTCATTTACCGTAAGTTTTTTATGACAGATAAACCTTCAGAATTTAAAAATTGACCGGTATTTATTAATTGGTTATTGCACGACCAAATTATATAATAAAATCGATTTAGCAAATTTTTGTTAAATTTTATTTTTAACTGCTACAAACACAAAGCAACAAAAATAAGCTGCCTTAAGATTGAAATTGTATTTTCCTATCTTTATACATCACTTTTTGTATTGTTTGCAATAGTTACATTCCTGAACTAATGAGCTATGGACCTGATTCAGTATATCAATTCCAAAATTAAATTTAATGCTGAAGAATGCGCTGCTATAAACGCTGCTTTCAAAAAGGAATTTCATCCTAAAGGCACCTGCCTCGTACAACCGGATAACCGATCGCCCAAAGTTTATTTTATTGAAGAAGGCCTGGTAAGGTTGTTCTACATCAACCAGGAAGGAAAGGATATTACACATTTCTTTTTTGATGAAAACAATTTTACTATGTCTGTAGAAAGTGTTTATTTCAACAACCCGGACCCTTATGGCAGGGAGGTTTTAGAAGACTCTACTTTGCGGATAATCCACTTTAAAGAGTTTGCAGACTTGTTTGAAAAGATCACACCATTTAGAACTTTCTGTTTCCTGGTAGCCATGGGAATGCTGAAACGGTTTTCGGACAGGCTTTTTTCACTGCAGTTCCAAACGGCGGAACAACGTTACAAATACTTTACAGATAATTATCACAATATCTTATTAAGAGCCCCGCTCGGGGACGTAGCCTCTTACCTGGGTATCACTCAGCAAACACTGAGCGTTATCCGGGGCAAAAAATAATTTCCTGCTCTTTTCATTTTTCAAGATAGATTAAAAACCCTCTCCTGTTCCTTCCCGTACTTTGCGTTATAAAATTATTGGATCATGCAAGCATATATTTCAATTCAGGGTTTTGGCGTACATCATGTATTTTTTGCAGATGATTTAGGTATTGCATCCATCTTCTATGGTTTAAAAAGCAAATTGGGCGAAGCAAAATACCAGCATATTTCCCTTGTTATTGCTCAATAGATAAGCAGCACAACTATCCTACCGCATGGCAATTTCAGATTTGAAATTTTAACCGGGCAGTAAAACAAAACCCCTATTAAATTCAAACAGCGGCTGTGTTTTAAGACAGTCGCTGTTTGAAACTGTTGTAACCAACTTTAGTTTTCTTCAGTATATTTCTTAAAATTGTTAAGAATTGCCTGCCATCCGTTTTTTTGCATTTCGAGAGAGTTTTGCTCTTCCGGGTCGAATGTTACTTCAACTTCGGTTTGGTTACCATGCGCATTGAAGGCAACAGAAGCCTGCCTTCCGTTTGGCATAGTATAGGTAAACTTTTCACCATCAACAATTTCATCATAAGTAGCTTCAAAGTCAAAACCGAAACTTCCGTCTTTAGCTTCCATGCGTGCCGAGTACTTTCCGCCTATCCGCATATCGTTCGATGCAGAAGGGCATTGCCATGAAGGGTCGGCAAAGTTCCATTTTGTAATATATTCGGGATTGGTATAATAGTCCCAAACTTTTTTAACATCTGCATTTACAGTGGCGGTAACGGTGATCTTGTTGCTCATTTTTATTTTTTTAAGGTTAGTAATAATTGATCAAGTTTTTCGAGCGTTGCCATCATTCCCTGTTCCATGCCCATTTGGATAACTGTTTCCAAATCTGACAGTGATTTATAGGTAACAATGGTTTCCACCAAAGCGTTTTCTTCCATGTCGGTAAAATTTACAAGCCACTCCGCGCGGGGCAGGTCCTCATTTATTTCGCCTTCTGCATTGCTGAAAGCATCTAATGCTGTATAGTAGTCAATCGGTTTAATGGTCAGATATGCTGTCAAGCCCCAATATTCTGTTCCGTTTGGTTCAACCATTGCATAATGCCAGTGACCGCCTTCGCTAAAATCCATCGATTTTGTTTTGGTGGTTAGCGGAGCGGGTGCAAACCATTGGTCAAGCAATTCGCTTTTGGTATAACAGTCCCAAACCAATTGCCTGTCGGCTAAAAATTCACGCCTGATAGTCAGCGTATTTTTTTCTTTGTCTGCAATAAAATCAAAATGCAAGTTGTTTTTCATTTTTGTTGTTTTTTTAGGATTGATAAAAGGTTGTCGAGTTGCAGGAACCGGGTTTCCCAAATTTTTCGGAATTGTTCCAGCCATTTGTCTATTTCTTTCATTTTGTCAATTTCAAGTAGATAATAAATCTCCCGCCCCTGGTGCTGCTGTTTCACCAGTTCGCATTCGGTTAAAATCCTCAGGTGTTTTGAAATTGCCTGCCGCGTAGTGTCAAAATGCTCGGCAATAGCGTTAGGTGTCATTGCCTGTAATGCAATTAAGGCGATGATAGCCCTCCGTGTGGGATCAGCAACAGCCTGAAAAATGTCTCTTCTCATTGAAGTGTCGTTTACGTACTGGTTACGTAAGGCTAACCAGCTTTTATAACAAGAAATTATTTCCTGATCATGGGCAGGTATTTTTCCCAATTTTCGATAATTACCCAAATAATAATTGCAATCATTACCAATACAATAGGTAACCCTGATGGGGCCATATAGATATTGGATAATAAAATACCTGTTAAAATAGGTACAAGCACAACTGCACCAAGCGCCCTTGTACGCGGAATGATCAATAATAACCCGCCTAAAACTTCCGCTGCTCCCACCAACGGCATAAGCCACCCTATTTCCATATAGGCTTGCATTACTTTCACCATATTTTGGGGCATATCCTTGGGCATTGGCATATAGTTTAAGAACTTATTAAGGCCCGCGTTAATAAACATCAGCCCGGTTAACAGGCATAAAACAAATAAGATTTTACTTTTCATAATTTTTAAATTTAAAATAGGAAACTGATTGGTTGCAATATATACGCAACCAATCAGTTTCGCAAATTTATTTGAAAAAAATTTAGAAGATTAAAATTCGGAGTAATTAGTAAATCAAGTAATTACCGGGAAATCCTGGTGATCTGTAACTGCAAATTACACTTTTTTTATTTTTTTAAAATCTTTTCCGGGCTCAATCGTCTGCTTATAGAGATACAGGTTTGTTGTATCTACTATATATAAATGGCAAAAAGACTTCCTCTGATTATCCTGCTTTGGCTGGGTACCGATTTCTACTTTTATCAGGTTGTACAAACCCTTGTTAGTTCCGGCACATTATTATGGTGCTATTGGCTCATCGATCTATTGTTAATGGCAGGCATAGTTGCGGCAATTTTTGTACAGCGCGGTTCACGCATGCAACAAACGCTGATAGCCTGGCTAATGGGGTTAATGCTGCTGGCTTTTGTTCCGCGATTATTTTCGTTGCCGGTTTTATTGGTTGAAGATATTACCCGCCTGTTTCGAGGGTTTCCGCCGAGGGCATTTTGGGTAAGTGAACTCACTTTGGCTATAGCTGCCATAATTTTTCTGATCGTGTTGTTTGGCATTACACGCGGGCGGCATTTTTACCGGGTAAGACGTGAAACGATTTTGTTTCCGGACCTGCCAGAAGCTTTTGACGGATTTACCATTACACAGATCACAGATGTTCACTCCGGTAGCTTTACCAATGCAGCAGGCGTGCAAAAAGGTCTGGAACTGGTCAATGCGCAGCAAAGCGACGTTATTCTGTTCACCGGTGATCTGGTCAATAACCAGGCTTCTGAAATGGACAGGTGGATCCCTGCATTTGCCGGACTGAAAGCACCCATGGGAAAATTTTCAGTACTTGGAAACCATGACTATGGCGATTATATCCAATGGGAAAGCCCGAAGGCCAAAAGCACTAACCTTGCCCGATTGAAAGAAGTGCACTCAGAGATCGGCTTTCGCCTGTTGCTGGACGAGGCAATCACGCTTCAAAAAAACGGTCAGTCCATTACCCTGTTGGGTGTGGAAAACTGGGGTAAAGGCGGTTTTCATCAATACGGAGACCTTAAGAAAGCAGCCGCCCATGTCCCCGATGAGGCCTTCAAAATCCTGATGTCGCATGATCCATCACATTGGGAGGGTGTAACGCTTGATCATCATCAGCATATCCACCTTACCCTATCGGGGCATACACATGGCATGCAGTTCGGCATTGAGTTGTTTGGCTTTAAGTGGAGCCCCATCAAATACGTATACAAGCAATGGGCCGGGCTTTACCGGCGCGAAGGGCGTTTTCTATACGTTAACCGGGGATTTGGCTTCCTGGGGTTAAAAGGCCGTATCGGCATGTGGCCGGAGGTGGCAGTGATCACTTTAAAGCAAAAGTAAGTTTCTGTAACACATTTGCTTGGTTAAAACAAGCTGCCCGATTGATATTTGAGACCAGCATCCATATATTGTTATTTGTAAATACTTCCGGTTAAAATCCACAGCGATAGTAAAGTCCATCGATATTGCTGTATTATCCATTTTTTAATGATAGCAGTTGATTTAAATTTGATTGCTGTACTATGCAAGCTGCTTATGAAAAATCTCGCAGCAGCTATTCTATATTTCGGCTTTTAATTGACCATTTATTACAACTTAACCAATACCAAAGCATGATGACCTACGGGGTAAAAAATCCCAAATACGTTATAATTAGGCCATATCTGAATAATAACTCCATTTACAACCGACAGATGAAAAACAGATTTATTTATTGCTCTTTAAGCTTAATAGTGCTTGAAATATTTTTTTTAACAGCAAATTGCCTGGCTCAAACAAAAGCACTCTACGTACAGTCTGAAGATCACCTGAACAAAATCACATTGTCGCTAACCGGCGATGGAAAGCTATCTTACAATGTAACCCGGAGAAACAAAACAATAATTGCCGACTCTCCTCTTGGCCTGAGTTGCGATGATCAGGATTTTACGTCAGGGTTATCAGTTGTTGAAGTTTCAACCGTTCAAAAAACAAGAGAACAATATGAGTTAAAGGTAGGAAATAACAAAAGTGTAGATCATGTTCTTGAAAACAGGAGCATAACTTTTAAAAATGGACAAGGGGCATTGATGATAATTGACCTTGTTGCCGGAAAAGAAGGCGTGGCTTTTCGCTACCGGTTTCAGGATGGGGATAAAAAAGCGCGGATAATAAAAGATGAAATTACAGGTTTTCATATTGTACAAAATTCAAACGGCTGGATGGAGCCGTATGACAAGGCGGGCGATTATACGCCAGGGTATGAAGATTTTTACCTGAATGTAAATTCGGGCGACCCTATCGTTAATTCACGCAACCCTGCTGTAGGTTGGTGTATGCCAGCCCTTTTCAACGTAAATGACAAAAAAAGCTGGGTGTTGATTGCGGAATCCGGAACAGATGGCTCCTACCCTGGCTGTCATTTACAGCCCGATTCTAAAGGCGGAATCTATCACATTGCGTTTGCGGAAAAAGACGAGAAGTACACCCTTCCTTTAGCCAATAAAGAACATGCTTATCCCGAGTCAAATCTTCCATGGGTTATGCCTTGGAGAGCTATTATTATAGGAGATCAGGCCGGAGATATATTGCTGTCAACTTTGATCACTGATCTTGCCCCTGCTTCAAAAATTGAAGACACTTCCTGGATAGAACCGGGTAAAGCCGCATGGGCATGGTGGTCACACCCGGATGATCATTCGCCAGAGATTTATAATGAATTTACAGATCTTTCAGCCTCCTTAGGCTTTAAGTATACACTCTTTGATGCCGGCTGGGAAAAAGCTAACAGAGATGGAAAGATTATTGACCATGCTATATCTAAAGGGATTAAACCATTGGTTTGGGGTTATTCATCAGAGTATTTTGATCCTGAAAAAAGGAAGACAAGATTTAAGCAGCTGGCCGGAATGGGGGTTAAAGGAGTTAAGATAGATTTTTGGTGCTCAGACAGGCAGGAAGTAATGGCAGCTATACAATCAGTTTTTGAAGATGCGGCTAAAGAGCACTTATTGGTAAACCTTCACGGCACTACAGTTCCGAGGGGTTGGCAAAGAACCTGGCCAAATTATATGACAGCCGAAGCCATATTGGGAACAGAGAGCTATTTTTATGAGCCGAGATTTCCTGAAAAAGCTGCAGAACAAAACACGGTTTTACCTTTTACAAGAAATGTGGCAGGCCCCGTTGACTATACCCCCTTTGCATTAACCATAAGAAAGTTCCCTCGTTTAAACACAGCAGTTCATGAACTTGCCACAGCCATGACCTATACATCGGGGATCATTCATTTTGCAGATTCAAAAGAGGTATTTGATTCACTCCCTGTTGAGGTTAGGAATTTGTTTAAAGGTATGCCCGCTACATGGGATAAAACGGAATATATTATAGCCGAACCAGGTAAATCAATAGTGCTCAACCGGCAAAAAGGTGTACTTAATTATATAGTGGGTATAAATGGCACCAACGACAAACTACCTATTACACTGGATCTCAAAAAATGGGGCAAGGGATTTTCTAAGTTCAGATTAATATCAGAAGGAAAGGATCAGTTAATGACATTCAATGTGCAAACGTATTCGATCAGTTCCAATTGGTTGTACACACTGGCCCCTAAGGGAGGCTTTGTTATTCAATTTATTAATTAACTTCATAGTCGAACCGCTGAAATAAATCACGATTTTGGTTTTACACTTCACATTGACAAAGCGTTATGGGCATAAAAAGCCGGAGTTAGTTGTAACTCCGGCTTGGTAATCCACTCTGCTTTATTGATTGAAGTTGATTTTAAATCTCTAACCCATTTTTGATTGAACCGGTAACTTTGTTAGCTGTTATTATATTTGATTATTATTTTGAAGCTTCTTAAATCGTTTCGCAATATTTCTGTATCAATTTATTCAGATGCCCTTTTTTGATAGCCACTTTAGCAAAAAAGTTAAATATCGGCTCAGCTATTTTTTGAAGCCCTATCATTTTGGAGTTGCTTAAGTAGATAAATATTACTAAGTCTGAAAACTTCCTTGGGGTTCCTGCCTCGCTTGCCAAACCATCTTTTGCAAGCCCTTTTAAAATAAAAAGAGAATTTTCAAAGTTCTTATTACCAGGGCTAAGGGTTACTTTTATAATACATTCCTCTTTAGCAATATTGTGGTAATAATGTTTTTCGTTCGGCATTATCGTTGCCATATCACCCTGCTTTAAATAGTGAATATTTTTACCTTTCCCTACTTCCAGTGTACCTTTTAATACCTCAAATGTTTCCGAAAACAAGGTATGATAATGCCAGGGTGTTCTTTCGCCAGGGAGAATATTCAACTCCAATACGCTGTTTTTACCTGTGTCTGCTGAGCTAATTAGTTTAATGGATCCCTGTGTTTTCATACCGCTTTTGTTTGAGGTTTAGCTGCCAGTAAAATCGTCCCGAATACAGCGCAAATAATAATAGCAATTATGTGTGGCATAGCCTGAAAAACGCCGTTGTAGCTTTTACTTAAAACAATAAGCATGTCGGTAATGGGAACTATTGTCCCTGCTAATAATGTTACGCCCAGGGCCCGCCTTTCATTCATCAAAATAAAAGCGCATAATAATAGTCCTGAAAGTATATCCCTGATCCCTTTTATATAATGAAATGAATAGTCTCCCCGTTCATTAAAATGTATGCCGTATCCAGCTTCGGCTATTTCAGGAGACAAAAGAAAACGGGTTCCTATAAAAATCAATCCCAGCCCCGTTATAAAAGCTATTGTATAAGAAATTTTTGTTGTCATGATAATTTGTTTCTAAATGTTGAAACAAAACTATCGTGACTGCGATCAATATTGATGCACCCAAGTTAACAAATCAAAATTGGCTTGAAATTCTTTTACGGATCCGGCTTAAAGACTGAGGTTTGACGCCGACATAAGAAGCAATATAGTATTGGGGTATCCTCTGGGCAATATCAAAATAGGCTTTTATGAATTTTTCATAACGTACTTCGGGTTTATCGGTGTAGAGTGATATAACCTGCCGGATAATGTTGTTAAAAACCTGTTCTATGCCTAAACGGCCAAATCTTTCCCCATATTTAACCTCCTTGTAAAAGGTTTGCAGGTCGTCATAGCTGATCATCCATGCTGTGGTAGGCTCTAACGCTTGTATGTACGCCGTTGCTGGCGTTTTAGGTATGAAACTCGGATAATCACAAACCCATTCCCCTTCCTTATTAAAATAATTGGTTTGTTCTTCGCCGTTAGTGAACAGATAATACCTCACCAGTCCCTCTTCAATAAAGGTTAAATGGCGGCAAATCTGGCCTGCTTCCAACAAATGTTCATCTTTACGGATCTTCTTTTTATGAAACAGGTTCCTGATAATTTTTTCATCCGCCGGTGACAGTGGCACATGTGTTTTGATTTGTTCGATAAGCAGATCCATTTAAATCAAATTTTCAGATAAAAATAAACAGAAATAGGATTATGCCCCCTAAGATAGCGAATTACCTGCTGTCGGTTATTTAGCCTATGGTCGGCATTAGCACAGCATCATCAAAAACACCAAAGCCCCGATATTTCTATCGGGGCTTTGTACCCAGCGCCGGAGTCGAACCGGCACGGTTTCCCACAGGTGTTTGAGACCAGCGCGTCTACCAATTCCGCCAGCTGGGCATGTTGTAAGTGTCTTTCCTTACAAGCGGGCTGCAAATGTAGACAAACTCTCCTTAATTCGCAACAGATATTTCTGTTTATAGTAAATATTTGCAATTTCTATCCGGCGGCTTTCTTTAGCTGTATGGTCCAGCTCTTCATAGTCGTTAGTAAGGTTCGCCAGTTCCTCATTCATATCACCTTCAATAGCAAGTGTTTCTGAAGTTATGGCCGCTAATTCGTCTGCATCTTCCACTTCCATGAGGCGTTCGTTAATGTCCATCATTTCCATTAAAAAATCTGCAGGCAATTGTGGTTTTGCCCCTTCAGATACCAGGTCATGTAATTTTAAAATGTATTCCAACCGCTTAGCCGGGTCGCCAAGCGCCAGGTAAGCCTTATTATTCAGGGTAGATAGCTCCAGGATTTCCTGCTGTTTTGCATCATCCTCATTGGCATAAAAATCGGGATGGTAAAGCTTGCTCAACTCATAAAACTTTTTCTTGAGCACTGCCCCGTCAACCTTAAAAGACTCAGGGATGCCGTAAAATTCAAAATAGTTCATAGGGCAAAGATAACTATTAGCAGGTTATCCATGCCGCTATGAACTTCATGTTAACGTAAGTAATGAGCTACTCGTCGGGCTTTTGATCGTCGGTTTCCGCTTTTTCTGTTATTGCTGTTTTGGAATGCGCATCGGCAAATAGTTTCCTGTCTTTTGTTAAAGTGGGCGCCACTCCCAATATGCCTATACCGGCAACGGCCAATATCATAAACAATATAAGCCCGCAAAGCCTTATCAGCTTCTTGATTTTTTTCATTTTGATCTTATCAAATAAAAACAACAGGCACAATCCTTATAAAAGTTGTTGCCCTGAATAATTAAAATGTGGAATAATTACCGTTTGGTAATCAATAAGGAAGGATTATCCTATAAAAGAAAGGCTATCATCGCCGGGGCTATAAGTTCTGACGAAAAAAGGGTATTTGACTTGATTGTTTGATATAAACAACCTTGATGTTTGTTTAACCCCGATATCAGCCTCCCGGCTATGCAAAAAGCTTAAAGCCTGCAGGCTTAATAACTGAGAAGTTAAATTTGAAAGGCCCCATTGGTTAGCTGCCTTTAAAGCAGCATTGTAGGAAATTGACCTGGAAACTTTGTCTGCAAAACCGCCAGTCAAAGTTATACCCGGCTTATCCAACCGGTTTGGTATTTGGATTGTAAGCCCCGAAAAAGTAAAAAAGCCGAGTACTAAAACGGCTGTTAACAACCATTTGGATACTACACTTTTTACCGGGTTAAATTTCATTGAATAAATATAGCAATATCAATCCACAAAAAAGGCCCCTGCGAAAAATCACAGGAGCCAGCCCATACATCTGAAAAAAAATCTTATTTCATGTAATCTTTATCTAAAAACAAGTAACGGGCACGGTTAAGCTCAGGCATCTCTTCGCTTTTAACATCAATATTCATGAATTTAACAGTGTTGTTATTACTAATGGCCGACCATTTTGGCAAACCGGCGCCATTAGGGTTAGCCGTTTTTATAAAATTGGCAAAGTAGTTTTCCATGGTTTCGGATACTTTAAAGTCATCGGGGGTCCAGGCGTAGGTTTTATTGCCGGCAAGGTTACCCATGGCATACTCAATTTCAGAGGCATGCGCCGCACCTACCGGAGCAGGCATTTTCGGCGCAGCTTTAGCTGCATCACCTTTTACCACGCCGCCAGCCAAACCAGGTGTGGCATTACCCATTGAAGCTACCATGGCCGGGCGTACGCGCGAAAACAAGTAACGGTAAACCGGCTTCCCTCCTGTTTGCACCTGCAGGTCGGCCCATTTCCAGGTACTGTACACAATAAAACGGTCGCTTGACAGGGCGGTTGCCGATTTGATCACTTCCTCATCATTGGCTGCCGGGTATAGTTTCATTGCTTCCTCTGCCCTATCGCCATATAATTGCTTCAGCGTTTTGCTGTAATTTTCAAGTGTTGGCGCATCACCACGCATCATGAACTGAAAAGGTACTTCGGCCGAGTTCCATCCCACAAGCAAAGGTACTTTGGCCTGTTCGCCCGCCATAAATATTTCGGGCAGCGATTTTGACAGCAGGTAATTGTCAATAGTAGCCGACATTGGCGGCGTGCCGGGCTTATAGGCGTCATTCAATAATTGTTCGGCAGGTATGGCCCTCAAATCGGCCAGACTACCGGCTTTCTCGTTTGCGGCAAACTTAACACCATTTTGCTCGGCATCAGCCAGTGGAATAGGGAAAAGCGTTGGCTTGATGCCCGCACCGCTTTCGCCGATAGCACCTGCTATCAGGTCTTTTGATAAAGGTGAAGCCATTTGTACCGATACAGAAATAGATCCTGCCGATTCACCTGCAATGGTAACCCGTTTGGGGTCGCCGCCAAAGGCAGCTATATTTTTTTGCACCCAAAGTAAAGCAAGGTGCTGATCAAGATAACCATAATTGCCCGACGAATGGTTAGGCGATTCTTTAGTTAATTCGGGATGCGAAAAAAAGCCGAATACGCCAAGCCTGTAATTAACGGTTAAAGCAACAATACCTTTTTTAGCCATGCTCTCGCCGTCATAACGCGACTCCGAACCATCGCCGGCCATTAAACCACCACCGTAAAAATAAACCAGTACAGGTAGTTTTTCTTTAGATGATTTTGCCGGTGTCCACACGTTAAGGTATAAACAATCTTCGTTCATGCCTGACGACCGGAAACCCATATCCCCAAAAATGGGCTTTTGCATAGGGTTATGGCCAAAATGATCGGCCTTTAAAGTGCCTTCCCAGTTTTTGGCAGGCTGAGGCTCCTTCCAGCGCAGGTCGCCAACGGGTGGCTGGGCAAAAGGAATGCCTTTAAAGCTTAACACGTTTGATGTTTCGCGCGTACCTTCAAGCGCGCCATTTTCAACGGTGGTTTTGTTAGCCGATAGCTGCGCCATTACCCTTACCGAGGCAACTTGCGCAAGCAACAGCATTACTAAAATTGGTTTCTTCATTATTGGTTGTTTGGTTTATAGCATTTGGAATAAGGATAGCAAATCCTATTGTAACATAATGATACAATAATAAATTATTTAATCTCACATATCAAATTTTTTTGTTACTTGTGCCATCATTTTTTTCCGGATACATGAATAAAGAGTTTGAGCAACAGGAAAGTAATATCAGCGGCGAAGGTTTTTTACCCGGATTGGCTATTGATACCGTTATATTCGGGTTTCATGACAACCAGTTAAAGGTATTATTGCTGGCCTACAAAAATTCATCACTATACGCCCTGCCAGGTGGCTTTATTCATGACCATGAAGATGTAAACCAGGCAGCCCGCCGGGTACTGGAAAGCCGCACGGCTTTAACCGATATTTACCTGGAACAGTTTTATGTTTTTGGCGATTACAGCCGCTATGACCCAACCCCGCTTAAAACAATTATGAAGGCCAGGGGCTATACTCCACCCAACAACCATTGGCTCCTGAAACGTTTTGTTTCTATCGGCTTTTATGCATTAGTTGATTTTACTAAAGCCGTACCCGCTCCTGATGAAATATCCGATAACTGCGATTGGTACAGCCTTGATGAGCTCCCTGTTTTGATGCAGGACCACCGGCAAATCATCGACAAAGCCCTGCAAACCCTGCAAAACAACCTCGATCAAAAATTGATAGGCTTTAACCTGCTAACGGATGAATTTACCATGGGCGATCTGCAATCGCTTTATGAAACCATCCTTGATAAAAAACTGCTCAGGGCTGCTTTCCAGCGCAAAATACTGGGGCTCGGCATTTTAGAACGGATAGCCAAAAAGTGGACGGGCGGAGCTCATAAAGCGCCATACCTGTACAGGTTTATTTCAAACAAGGCAATGGCGGATACTATTTAACCAATATCAGCCTCCCTTATTCATCTTTTGCCCCATTGCAGCAAAATAACTATGTCGCAATTAACCCCTTAACATGTCTTAATAACACCCTCCTACATTATGTTTCAAAACTTAACTTTACTTTCATAAAATCACTCAATTATAAATCAAAAACAATCAAGCAACATGTTAGTCGTAAATCCTTATTTAAACTTTAACGGTAATACCGAAGAAGCATTTAACTTTTACAAATCGGTTTTTGGCGGCGAATTTGCCGTAGTTATGCGTTTCAAAGACGGCCCGGAGGCATCAAAACTTGCTGAGAAAGATCTTGACAAGCTTATGCACATTGCTTTGCCGCTTGGCCCCGGCAATATGCTTATGGGTACCGATGCCTTGGGTGTTGAAGAAGGAGGTATGGGTTTGGTAACCATGGGCACTAACTTTTCGCTTACCATCAGCTGCGAATCAAAAGAAGAGGCCGATAGGTTTCATGCTGGTTTATCAGCAGGTCAACAGAGTGGCGGCCCTATGCGTGAAGAATTCTGGGGCGACTATTTTGGTTGGATCAAGGATAAATTTGGCATCAGCTGGATGATCTCTTACAATCCTAACCGTCCATAATACTTATTTAGGGATGGCTAAATCACGCCATCCCTAAATAATGATCATATATCCCCCTTCAATTTACCTCAGGATACTTTTAAACCTCTATTAAAAGTACAGATTAACCAAAAGCTTATGATGGTAGAAGTTTTTAAAACCAATGTAAACAGGCGCCGCCAGGCCAGTATGCTTTTGGATGCCATCCACAAAACGTTTGGAAACCATACAGCCAATTTTGACCTGGATGATTGCGACAGGATATTGCGGGTACAGTGTGATAACGGCACCTTATGCGCAAAATCACTGATCAATTTTTTACACGAATTAGGCTGCCGGGCCGAAGTTTTAAACGACTAAGCTCATTTTCGCAAAACAAATTATTCAAAGCGGGGGTAGTATCATTAATATAAAACCTATTGTTATGTTAAAAGAAAGCAAAGCATTCAGCGGATTTTCGGTAGATGATACAGCAAAAGCAAAGACGTTTTATGCTGATGTACTTGGTTTAGATGTAACTGATGTACCCGAAATGGAGGGCCTGCTTAATCTTAATATTACCGGCAGCATCCCCATATTGATATACACCAAACCCAACCATACCCCTGCCACTTTTACCATTCTGAATTTCCCGGTTAACAATGTTGAAAAAACCGTTGATGAGCTCAGCGCCCGCGGAGTTAAATTTGAGGTTTACAATCAGGAAAATTTTAAGACAAACGAAAAAGGAGTATTTCTTGGCGGCGGCCCCAAAATAGCCTGGTTCAAGGACCCTGCCGGGAACTTTTTATCTGTAATAGAAAAGTAGCGCCTCATACACCCGTAAACAGGCATAAATTAGTCCCATTTTGGGGAATAACAGCTACCGGCCGTGGGAATAAATTCCTCGGTAGGGTATTAACTTTCTGTTAATTTCCCGGTTTTTTCACAACTATTTCACCTATATCACGTATAAAAGGTCATCAGGCCCCTTATTACGTTTATTTTTTATTTCAGGAATGTTTTTTGCCTACAATTATAATGTAAAGCAAAAGGTAAAAATTATTGAGCCATTTATTTTATACTTAGTTATCAGTTAAAACAGTTCATAGTTTCATTTTTTTTCATTAAAAAAATACTTATTAATTTATATTTTTCAATATTATCTAACCTTTACGATAAATAAAACCCATTACATTAATAATAAACTAACTGCTTACCTCTCATAAATTAACCCCAATTAATTAAGCATGAAAAGAACGCTACTTATAGTGGATGATGACCTGAGTATATTAAAACTGCTCAACTTCATTCTTTCAAAAGAATATGATATCGTAGTTAAAAATAACGGCATTGAAGCTTTCAGCTGGCTTGAAGACGGCAATATGCCCGAACTGATCATATCTGATCTTCAGATGCCTTATTTTGACGGGCAGTCATTTGTTAAAAACGTAAAGATCAGCGGCTTTTACCGCGATATCCCGGTTATACTGCTTTCAGCAGCCCATGATCTTGACGGACAAGTAAGCAACATGCCTTTTAAAGTTGATGCTTACATACACAAGCCTTTTAATCCAACCGCATTAAAAACAGCCATTAACCAAGTTTTACAAGTTTATGAATCACCCAACATCTGATTGGAACGAAAGTTCAGGTTCTAACATCAGGATAGCGTATGCTGGTACAGAGTTTAAGGAAAAGATCTCTAATGGCCTGAATGAAGGGTTTAAAATTGCTTATAGTAATTCTATTGATCAGCTCAATGATTACTTAGGCGAGCAATCTATTTTATCTGTTCCTGATATTATTTTAGTTGAGGTTGATGCAGAGGGCAAATGGATAAAACTTGTTGACGAGGTTAAGAAAAGTTTCCTGCTTAATGGTTTAATCATTGTGCTGCTTTCATCAAACAATGATAAAGCTTTAAAGCAAAAAGCCATTAAGCTAAAGGTGCATGATTTTTATGGCGAACCTTTTTCTATCAGCGATCTGCGCGAAAGGCTTAACTTTTTGGTACGTTTTAAACTGATAAAACCCAAATTGCTTGAGCTATCAAAAGTGGTTGATACAGCTTATAAAATGCCAGCTGGTAAACGCCTTATCGATTTGGTGATTTCGGGCGGTATGATGCTGGTATTATCGCCTGTTATGCTGGTAGTTGCTATTTTAATTAAGCTGGATTCAAAAGGCCCGGTATTTTACAAAAGCAAACGAGTAGGCACAGGTTATAAAGTATTTGATTTTTATAAATTCAGATCGATGCGTACCGATGCCGACCAGCTGCTTGCTAAATTATCGGCCGAAAACAACCAATATGCATCAGAAACCGGTGACAATAAGGTTGCCTTTGTGAAGATCAAGAACGACCCGCGCATTACCAAGCTGGGTAATTTCTTACGCAACTCAAGTCTTGACGAGTTACCGCAGTTGTTCAATATATTAAGGGGCGATATGTCGGTAGTAGGTAACAGGCCGCTG
The DNA here is from genome assembly GCF_042434235.1 of Mucilaginibacter angelicae. Lineage (NCBI taxonomy): Bacteria > Pseudomonadati > Bacteroidota > Sphingobacteriia > Sphingobacteriales > Sphingobacteriaceae > Mucilaginibacter > Mucilaginibacter angelicae. Next base: position 159,122 of record NZ_JBHLTS010000078.1, read on the forward strand.
CCATTGTATGAGGCAGAGATGCTTACCTCTAACGAATGGTCGATGCGCTTCCTTGGCCCTGCCGGTTTAACAGGCTTATGGCAGATCAGCAAGCGTGGAAAAGAAGACATGTCTGAACGTGAAAGGAAAAAATTAGATAACTTTTATGCCCAGAAATATTCAATTTGGTTAGATTTAAAAATTATTGTGGGTACAGTGCCCGCCCTATTCCAAAAAGAAAAAGTATAAAACCATGCCTGTGAAACTAAAGCTCACTTATCTTTTTTTAATTGCTCTTTTATTTACCAGCCGCGTACACGCGCAGCAAAGCTCATTTATAAATGACATTAACTATCCTTATCTTGAAAAGCTGATAGCTACTGCCAAAAAGAACTACCCGGAAGTTAAAGCACGCCAAAGTCAGGTTAATGCGGCTAAAGGACTTTATAATTCAACCGTATTTTCATGGCTCGATGGTTTAACGGCTTCCTATATTTACAGCCCGCAAACATCTATCAATATTTCGCAGCCTACTATATTTAAAGGTTACCAATTAGCCCTTTCATTAAACATCGGACAATTGTTTTCAAGGCCGGGTGCTATCCGGCAGGCAAAAGAAACCTATAAAGTTGCGGAATATCAGCAGGCCGAGTATATGTTAAGCCTTGAAGCTCAGGTTAAACGTTTTTACTTTGCTTATCTGGAAGCACAGGCCGAATTGAGACTGCGGGCAAATGCCGTGATTGATGCCGAAAGCGCCGTTAAGCAATTAAAATACGCATTCCAAAAAGGTGAGACAACTTTTCAGATTTATAACGAACAACTTAACAGTTTATACAACCAAAACTCCTTTAAAGTACAAGCCGAATTATCGACATTTACAGCCAGGACCAATCTTGAAGAATTATTGGGTACTAAATTAGAAGATGTTAAGTAAAAGATGGAGATAGGCAATTTTTTTAATCTACTAAAGAAACACAGAAATACGCTGATCATAATCCCGCTTGTAGCGGTTATAGCCTCGTTTTTCCTGGTAAAAAACTTACCCGACGATTACCAGTCGCACGCGGAAATAGCTACCGGTATTATTGACGCCTCCAGGCACCTGCTTGATAAGGATGCTACAGCTAATGTACAGGAACAGCAGGTTGACCGTGAATTCAGTAACCTCATTGCCATTATGAAGCTAAAGAAGCTTGTTGACCAGGTTTCTTATTCGCTGATGATCCATGACCTGAGTGATCCTGCCCCATTTCGTAAACCAAGCAAGGAATTACTTGAAATGCACCCTTACGAAAAGGACAACGCTTTAGCAATACTAAAAAAGAAATTTACTACTCTCCAGCCATTATCTGTTTACGATAAAACTGAAAATACACTGATCGGACTGCTCAGGTCGATGAAATACGATGAGCGCAGTATCATGAAAGAGCTGGTAATTACCAGGGATGAGGGCAGTGATTTTATTGCTGTAAGTTTTGATTCCGAAAACCCTCAACTTTCTGCTTTCGTAGTAAACACCTTATCCAAGCAATTCATTGATTATTATACCCAGAGTGTAAAGCAGAACGAATCAAACGCGGTAACTTTTTTATCCAATTTATTGGATGCCAAACGTAAAGCACTGAGCGAAAAAACAGGTGAGCTACAACAGTATAAAATTGAAAATGGCGTATTGAACCTTGATGAACAGTCGAAAGCTATTTTTGGCCAGATCATGGTTTACAACGATAAAAAACTACAGGCTGATAAGGATGTAATCTCCTACCAGGGCGCTATTGACGCCATCAATCAAAAGTTTTCGCCCGATGAAAGGAAATATGTTGAAGCGGTAACCAACAAATATAACCAGGCCATTATCTCCACCCAGGAGCAGCTGCACATACTTGAAGATCAGTATGTACGCAGCGGGTTTAATAATAAGTATAAAGAGTCGCTTGATTCATTACAAAGCCAGCTGGCAAACCAGATCAATTTAACGTCAGATAAATATATTACTAATCCGCTTGTAGCCAAAGACGATCAGATTAAACAAAAGCTTACTCTTGAAGTTTCGCGCGATCTGGCTAAGTACAGCGTTAAATCAATCAACGGTGAGCTGGCAAATCTTAATTCAAAGTTTTCGCGCCTGGTTCCCTTTGATGCCAAAGTAAAAACCTACGACTTTGATATAGATATTGCAGGTAAAGAATATCTTGATGTACTGAACAAATACAATGAGACTAACTTACGATCAAACTTCTCCATAAAACTTATCCAGGTTGAAATGGGCCAGCCCGATGTAGCCCAGCCGTCGAAAAAAATGCTGCTTATTATATTGAGTGGTATAGGCAGTTTATTTGCCTGTGTTTTTTGGCTGTTTGTTTTATTCTACATTGATGATACAATTAAAAGCCCTACCGAGCTGGTAAATAAAACCCAGTTACCGTTATTGGGCTACTTAAACAAGATCAGCGGTGAAAATCTCGACCTGCGCAAACTTTGGGATGTTGAACACCGTGAAAAGATGAAAAACTTTAAAGAGTTGCTGCGCTCCATAAGGTTTGAAATTGACCAGGAATTAAGAGGCGAAAAAGTGTTAGCCATAACAAGCATTGAACCCACCGAAGGTAAAACACTGCTGGCCATAAGCCTTGCCTACTCCTACTCCATGATCAATAAAAGGGTGCTGTTAATTGATGGTAACTTCAATAACGCTACGATTAGTAATACAGCCCAACCGCAAGTTTATTTGGAAGATTATTTTAAAAATAGCCAGTTTGGCCAACAGGAGCTCAGTAGCTCAAACACTACTGTTTTAGGTAACCGAGGCGGCGATGTAACCCTGCTTGAAATTGGCAGCGAAACCTTTGTGAAGAGCAAATTTGATGAGCTACGATCTAAATATGATGTGGTGATCATAGATACCGCCCCGCTTACCGCGCTTAATAAATCAAAAGAGTGGTTATTGTTTGCCAATAAAACCATAGCGGTATTTGAAGCTAACAAAAAGATAACCAACGTTCAAAAACAGCATATTAGCTATTTAAAAGGACTCGAAAACAGATTTGCCGGTTGGGTACTCAATAAAACTGATTATAATCAGAAAAAAGAGAAAAACGCTTAATTGAATGGCGCACAAAGCACCGTCTTATACCTATTAATACTACTTAAAATGAGAATTGACCCTCCAAAACCAGAAAAGGATCCGTTTGAAGATTTAAGTCCGCTTCAAAAAAAAACACGTAAAGCGGCTATAGTATTTGCATTTATAGGTGTGTTTGTGTGGGCTGTGAAGATCTTGTTCCTGTAAATTTATAAAAAGCATTTAACCTCATGCGTGATGAACAAACAGGCAATACTGAAATTAAGCAGGGCTTTTGGAAAAACCTCCTGGTTCAAAAGTTTTCGCACCCCTTTGCGCTGTTTTTCCTGTTAATCACTTCACTTGCTATAAGCTTTTTAACTTATAAGCTTGAGTTTATAGGTGTAGGAGTTGTTTTGGCGTTAACTATAGGCTTACCCATTGTATTTGCCATTACTGTTTACCCCGAATTTGGGATCTGTGCACTGATCATAGCTGCCTTTTTCATCAGTTACGTTTCTGAATTTTTGCCCGATTCAGTGCCCATTGGTACATTGATGGATGTAACCACCTACCTGCTCATTCTTGGTTTTTTCATTAAACAGCGCACCGAACAAAACTGGACGTATTTTAAAAACCCCATCAGCTACATGATATTAGTGTGGCTGGCATACAATATGCTGGAGTTTGTAAATCCTTCGGCCGAATCAAGACTGGCCTGGATTTATACCGTTCGAACAGTGGGCTTCATCATGCTCATGTATTTTGTTTTTGTTTACCAGATCCGTACGGTGAAGTTTATTAAAACACTGTTAAAGCTTTGGATAACATTGGATATCCTTGCGGGCTTATCGGCCTTTCAGCAGGAAAACATTGGCTTTTTTCCATTTGAGCACCGGTACCTGTACGCCGACCCGCTGCGGGTAAGCTTGTTATTCATTAACGGGCATATGCGCAAATTTGGGATCTTTTCGGATCCGGTTACGTTTTCATATAACATGGTTATTGGGGCATTGCTTTGCGTTGTACTTCTCATGGGCGATATCCCAGTTAAGCGTAAAGTGCTGCTGGGCTGTATTGCCGGCTTTTTCCTGTTTGTAATGCTATACTCGGGCACAAGGGCCGCTTATGTATTGGTACCGGGAGCGCTTTCCATGCTGGCTGTTTTAAATTTTAACAGGCGCGTTTTAACTTTCACGATTGTAGCTGGTGCATTGTTAGGTATGTTGATAGTGATGCCAACGTCAAACCCGTTAATTAAGCGGTTCCAAACGGCATTCAACCCTTCCGACGACCCATCTTATAATGTTCGTGCCGAAAATCAGAAAAAGATCAAACCCTTTATCCTTTCGCACCCTATTGGCGGTGGTTTGGGCTCTGTAGGTGTTTGGGGGCGGAAATTTTCTCCAAACTCCATGCTGGCTAAGTTCCCTCCGGATAGCGGCTATGTACGTGTTTCTGTTGAAATGGGCTGGGTTGGCCTCATCCTTTTTTGCACGCTATTTTTTGTGGTGCTCAAAACGGGCATCAACTTTTATTTCAGCATTAAAAACCCTGAGCTCAAAAATTACTGCCTGGCCATGTTACTGATCCTGTTTGCATTTAATATAGGTAACTTTCCGCAACAGGCTCTCGTTCAATACCCGTCAAACATCCTGTTTTACCTGGCAATATCCATCCTTGTGGTATGCAAGCGCATTGACGAACAGGAACAGGAACAATTAAAAAAGAATAGCAACACCGGGGCAATACTAATTTAATTAAGCAGATGTCATTTGTATCATCCATAAAATCAAACCCTAAATTAAAAAAGTTAGTCCACTGGATGCTTATTCCGCCCGGACAGTCGAGGCCGAGGCTTTGGGTGAGGCTGATCCTTAACCGTTTTTTTCATCACCGTGGTAAAAACAGCGTGGTACGGCGTAACGCAAGGATGGACCTTTTCCCTTTCAATAAATTTTCGCTCGGTACAAAAAGCATTGTGGAGGATTTTGCAGTGATCAATAACGGTGTTGGTGATGTTTTTATAGGCGAAGGTTCGGGTGTAGGCATTAGCACCGTAATCATTGGGCCCGTTAAAATAGGCAATTTCAGCATGACGGCGCAGCACGTTGTTATATCCGGCCTTAACCATGGCTACCAGGATATAAGTATGCCGCCACGCCATCAAAAGGTTACAACCAAACAAATTACTATTGACGATAATGTATGGATCGGCGCCAACTGTGTAGTAACTGCCGGCGTAACCATTGGTAAACATTCGGTTATTGGAGCGGGAAGCGTGGTTACAAGGGATATCCCGCCCTATTCGGTAGCGGTTGGCAACCCAGCCAAAGTAATAAAACAATACAATTTCACAACACAAACGTGGGAGAAAGCGTAAAACAAAATACATGAGTTTATTTAAAAAGTTAATAAACAAACACACGCTTTCGCTGGCAACAAATGCAGTATTACCGGTTTTGGGGATGGTGATATTATCATTACTTGCCCGCCGCTTAAGCAAACCCGACTTTGGTAACTATGTATTCTTCCTGATTGTATTTACACTGGCAGATACCTTCCGCACAGGCTTCCTCCAAACCTCACTGATTAAATTTTATTCAGGATCAACACCCGAAAGGAAGAAAAATATCTCAGGGTCAACCTGGTACCTGGGCTTCCTGATCACTTCAGCATTCGCTGTGGTAAACCTGCTGATCTATCTTATTTATAAAAATCCGGATGCTGATATTGCTATTACGCTTAAATGGTTCAGTCTCATTTATTTCTGCACGCTTCCATCGGCAGTAAGTCTCTGGATCCTTCAGGCCGAAGAGCGCTTTGATAAAATGTTCATTTTGCAGTTAATGAACCAGGGAGGTTTCCTTGTGCTGGTAGTCGGGCTGGCTATTGCAGGCAAATCAGACTTTGAAACAACCATTTACTCTTACTTTGCGGCAAACCTGCTTAGCAGTACCATTTGCATTTTTATAGGTTGGGCCAAGGTAAAAACAATAGCCTATAAAAGCTGGAGCACCATAAAGGAAATGGCGCATTTTGGCAAATACAGCGTAGGTACATCCATAAGCTCATACCTGCTCAGGAGCTCTGATACACTCATAGTAAAACCTATGTTCAGTCCTGATCTGCTGGCTGTTTACTATATCCCGCAGCGGCTAATGGAGATCTTTGAGATCCCGCTAAGGGCTTTTATTTCTACCGCTTTGCCTGCCATGTCGGCAGCGGTACAGCGGGGTGATAAAAAGCATGTTACCTATATCATGAAAAAATACGCGGGCATGCTTACTATGGCGCTTACCCCTATTGCCATAATTTGTTTCGCTGCTGCCGATCTTATCATCGGGCTTATATTCGGCGCTAAATACCAGCACTCGGATGCCGGCAATATCTTCAGGATTTTTATGTGTTATGTAATGCTGTTGCCTATCGACAGGTTTTTCGGGATCACACTTGATATTATCAATAAACCCCACCTTAACATGATCAAGGTGTTCCTGATGTTAACAGTTAACGTAATCGGCGATTTTACGGGCATTTTTATATTTCACAGTCTTTATGCCGTAGCAGTCGCCTCTATTTTCACGTTCTTTACCGGGGCCATATTTGGTTATTGGGCATTAAAAAAGCATCTTCAATTTAAAATATCCGACATTTTTGTTTTGGGTTACATCGAACTAAAGGAACTTATAGGTGTTGTGATCAGCAAAATCAAAGGAAAACAATTAACTGAATAAGCAAGCTATATGGAGCTTAAAAACCGGCATATCGTTATATTCTCGCAAATGCAGTTTGATAGCCGCCTCGAGTCAACTAACTATACTATGGCCAAACATTTGGCTAAAGATAATTATGTATACTATGTTGACAGGCCTTATACCTGGAAAGATTATCTCCAGTTTAAAAACACGCCCGGATATAATGCCCGCAAGCCGCACTTCTTTTCGCCAAAGGATAGTTTTATCCAAACGGAGATCCCGAATTTAAAGATCATCATTACGCCCCCTGTACCGTCAATCAATTCGCTGCCCGAAGGTGCTATGTACCGGCTGGCCCTTAAAGTAAACGAAAGGATAGTAGCGGGCAGGCTCAATAAGGTTATTAAAAATCTTGGTATAAAGGATTATATCTTCATTAACTCATACGCGTTTTACTATCCAACCATGCACCGGTTGTTGAAACTGAAACCCTTACTCAAGGTTTACCATTGCGTTGACCCGCTGATTGAGGAATACCAAACGCGCCATGGTCTCATATCAGAAGATATCCTGGTTAAAGACATGGATCTGGTGATCAGCACCAGTAAAGAGTTGAGCAATGTAAAAGGCAAGCTTAACCCTAACTCCTATTTTGTACCTAACGCCGCCAACATTGCCCACAGCCAAAAGGCGCTTGACCAGGCTTTACCTGTAGCAGAAATATTATCTGATCTCAAAAAACCTATTATCGGCTATTTCGGTAACATTGAACGCCGCATTGACTATGAGTTGATGACTAAATTAACTGAGCAAAACCCCGATAAAAGCTTTGTATTTGTGGGGCCGGTTGATATAGATTACGAAAACAATCCGGCCTTTAATGCCCCCAATATATTCAAAAAGGGCGCTGTGCCATATGAGCTATTACCTGCAGTGCTCAAAGGCTTTGATGTTGCCATCATCCCGTTTAAAAAAGATGATGTAAGCAGTTCTATTTTCCCCCTTAAATTATTTGAATACCTGGGCTCAGGCCGCCCGGTAGTTATCACCGATTTTAACGAAGACCTGGAAGAATTTACCGGTGACACCGTGTACATCTGCAAAAATGCCGGTGAATTTACTGCTGCCATTAACCTTGCGTTAAATGATACTCCTTTTCTGCAGCAAAAAAGATTAAAAGTAGCAGCACAAAATACATGGGAGCACCGTATAACAGAGATCAAGGGCCTGCTGGCAACAAATTTGAATAATAAGCAGAAAGGTTAATTTTTAGAGAAACGCACCTGTTACTTATAATTAATATAAAACAGGGTTATCATCAAAAACACATGGAAATCATCAAATTCATTGCATCTGTAGTAGCCATTTTGCTGTTTATATACCTTGGTGTATATAGCCTGTATTTGTTTGTGTTCTCTGTACTGGGGAAATTAATCCCCATTAAACCGCCGCCTGCAGCAAATGCACTTAGTAAGTTCATAATTTACATCTGCGCTTATAAAGAAGATGAAATTATTTTAAACTCGGCAGCAGCAGCTTTAACTATCAATTATCCGCAGGATAAGTTCCTGGTTTGTGTGATAGCCGACTCCATGAAACCCGAAACTATTGCTAAACTAAAGCAGATGCCTTTGCAGGTGGTTGAGGTAGTTTTTGAAACAAGCACCAAATCAAAAGCATTAAATAAAGCCATTGAAAATACAGCTGCCGGTTTTGATGCCGCTGTTGTTTTTGATATTGATAATGTTGCCGCTCCTGATTACCTGCATCAGATCAATAATTATATCCAGGCAGGTCACCAGGTAGTGCAGGGCCACCGGGTTGCAAAAAACTCCAACACACAGGTAGCGATACTTGACGCTGTTAGTGAAGAGGTTAACAACCACATTTTCAGGAAATCACAGCAGTTATTTAAGTTTTCTGCAGCCATTATAGGTTCGGGAATGGCGCTTAAATATGATTTATTTGTAAATGTAATGTCGCGTATTGATGCTGTTGGCGGCTTTGATAAAGAGATGGGCTTACTGCTCACCCGTGATAAAATCCATGTTGCCTACGCCGAAAAAGCGTACATATATGACGAAAAAGTAAGTAATCCCGCAGTATTTGAAAAACAGCGTAAACGCTGGCTTTCGGCCCAGTTTAACCTGCTTAAAAAATATGGGGCTACTGCACCTGCCCAATTTTTCCGCGGCAATTTTGATTATGTGAACGAGATTTACCAGATGGCTATCCTGCCCCGCGTGCTGATGCTTGGCCTGATGCCTTTTATGCTGCTGATCTCTTTTTTCACTCCCGGCATTGGTCCGCACTGGCATTTATGGCTCGGAGCAACCGCGGCTTGTTACCTTGGTATCATAGTTGCCATCCCAACATCGTTCTATAACGCGAAACTTTTGGAAGCAATGCTTAAACTGCCGTTGATATTTTTCACCATGTTTTCGCTCCTGTTTAAGTTAAAGGGGGCAAACAAAAAGTTTATTCATACGCCGCATGATAATGTTCCCGTTGAACCCGTAAACGACCAGGCAACTGCAGTTAAGTAACGGAAACAAGATTGGTAATTAATTGAATCAGGAATAATAGCATATAAAAACACTTATGGATACCCCTTTGAATACTGATGTTATAAGCATGTTAAACAATACAGCTGCAGATTATCCTAAAGAAAAAGCACTTATCCATTTAACTGCGGCTACAGCCCGGCAATACCCGGATAAAACGGCGCTAAAATTTCATGAGCGGGTATTAACCTATAAAGCACTTAACGAAGCGGCCAACAAACTGGCCGGCTACCTGATTGACCAGGGGCTCCAGAGAGGTGATGTTGCCGGTGTTGCGCTTGACCGCTCGCCCGAAATGGTGATATCATTATTGGCCATCATGAAAACCGGTGCAGCCTATGTACCACTTGATCCTGAATATCCGAAAGACCGTATCGAATTTATGCTGGAAGATTCTTCGGCTAAGATCCTGATCACTGCCGAAAAATACCATAATCATTTTGCTGCAAACTCAACCGAAGTTTTGATTGAAGACGCTTTGGAGAAATTCCCGTCATACCCTGTAACCGAACCGGAAACCGGCGTTAATGGCGAAGACCTTGCTTATATTCTTTATACATCAGGTTCAACAGGCAAACCTAAAGGCGTGCAGATCCGTCACTTTAACCTGGTTAACTTTTTACTGAGCTGTCAAAAGATGCCGGGCATGACACCTGCTGATAAAGTACTGGCTGTTACTACCATATCATTTGACATTGCTGGCCTGGACCTGTATTTACCCTTGATAACCGGCGCCGAACTTTTACTGGCCGATTCAGCAACCGCAAAAGACGGCCGCGCATTGGTTGATTTGGTTAAAGCAGAAGATGTGACTATTATGCAGGCTACTCCTTTTACCTGGCGCATGATGCTGGTATCGGGTTGGGACAGCAAACTGCCTTTAAAAGTTTATTGCGGCGGCGAGGCTTTTCCAAAGGATTTGGTTACACAGCTTTTACCTAAATGCGAGGAGATCTGGAACCTGTACGGGCCTACCGAAACCACTATTTATTCAACTATAAAACAGATCATCAGCGATGAGGATATTACCATTGGTAAACCGGTGGCCAATACCCAGATCTATATTCTTGATGAGGCGCTTAATAACCTTACCGATGGTTCAATAGGCGAAATTTATATAGGCGGTGATGGCGTAGCGGTTGGCTACCTGAACCGTGCCGAATTATCGGCCGAACGTTTTGTAAAAGACAACTTCTCCCCTGTTGAAGGTGCCAGAATGTACCGTACCGGCGATTTGGGCAAGATCAGGCAGGATGGTGAAATTGTTTGTCTGGGCCGTATTGACCACCAGGTTAAGGTACGTGGTTACCGTATTGAGCTGGAAGAAATTGAACAAAACCTTTTAAAAGAAGATAATATTAAACAGGCTGTAGTAATAGCCCGTGAAGATACACCCGGAATGCCACGCCTCGTGGCTTACGTTATTGTAAACGAGCAAAAAGAAGGTGCGGATCTGAAAACACAATTTGATGCATGGCAAAAAGGCCTGCTGGCTACCTTGCCCGAATACATGGTGCCGGATGATTTTGTGGTAATGGATATGATCCCTATTACGCCAAATGGCAAGATAGACCGCAAAGCCCTCCCTAAACCTGATTACAGTATTATATACCGTGAAGGTGAATTTGTAGCGCCACGTACCGATAATGAAAAACTGGTTGCTAAAATATGGCAGCAGAATATGGGTATTGAGCAGATCAGTATTTTCGATAACTTTTTTGAGCTGGGCGGCCGCTCGTTAGTCGCCGTAAAAATTATGGCGGCTATTGAACAGGAAACCGGCAAACGCTTGCCGCTGGCCACCTTGTTTGAGCATGCTACCATTGAGAAACTGGCAGCAAGACTTGAGGGAAATGAAGCTATCGGCTGGGAATCATTAGTACCTATTAAGCCGGAGGGCAGTAAAATGCCTTTATACATTGTACACGGCGCAGGTTTGAATGTGTTATTATTCAACGCCCTTGCCATGAACATGAATGCAGAACAACCGGTTTACGGCTTGCAGGCACGGGGCTTGAATGGCATAGATGAACCTCTTGATGTAATGGAAGAGATTGCGGCAAACTACATTGCCGAGATAGTTGCTAAAAACCCTGAAGGCCCGTATGCTTTGGCAGGCTACTCTTTAGGCGGCATTATTGCCTATGAAATGGCAAACCAACTTATAGCAGCCGGTAAAGAGGTGAAAATGGTAGCTATGTTTGATACCTATGCCGAACGTTCAAATGTAAACGACAGCAAGGCTAAAAAGATAGTTGATAAAACCACACTGCGCGCAAAGCAATTTGCACACAGCTTTGTTTTACTGGCCGAAGACCCTAAACGTACCATTGAGTACAAAGGCCTGATGCTTAAACGCCAGCTGATAAAATTTTACTGGAAAATATTTAAACCTAACGAAAAACGGGAAGGTTTTTTTGCTTACGATAATGAGATTGACGAGGCAAGTGAAAAAGCATTACGTAACTACATATTAAAACCGTTAAATATAACCCTGGACCTGTTCAGAGCTAAAAAACGGACATTTTATATGGAAGATTTTGAGTTTTTGGGTTGGAAACCCTTTGCGCTGAAAGGTGTAAATGTGCACGAGATCCCGGGCGAGCATAACACCATATTTGCTCCGCCAAATGATAAGGAATTTGCCGAAGTGTTACAAAAATGCCTTGACAGGGCAGCTGAAATTTAATTTTCCAGGCTTTTACCTGCACACAAGGCCACCGTGTTAAAACTTTTAGCTATATTAAAATTAACCGGCTGTGTTAAATATGGAGAAAGCTATCGAAAAGGATATAAAATCAACAGACAAAGCAAGGGTTTATTTCTCAAACCTAAATGGAGTAAGGGCCCTTGCTGCCCTCATGGTGGTCATATCCCATATCGAACTGCATAAAGCTGATTTCCATGTAGCCCGGATCCCATATATAACCATACTTTATTTTGGCAAAACGGGTGTCACTATTTTCTTTGCCTTAAGCGGGTTCCTGATCACTTATCTGCTATTGGAAGAAAAACGCAATTTTTCGGCTGTTAACTTTAAGGCATTTTATGTCCGGCGCATGCTCAGGATCTGGCCTTTGTATTTCCTGCTGGTAATCATTGGCTTCTTTATTTATCCCGGGCAAGGCTCATCAACAGCCCTGTGGTTATCAGTGTTTTTCATGCCTAACCTCGCATTTTGCCTTCAAATGCTGCCCGATATTTTTAACCCTATCTGGTCAATTGGCACCGAGGAGCAGTTTTACATCTTCCACCCGCATTTTTTCAGAATAAAGAATTATAAAAACATGCTTTATGCATTTGTAATTTTTATCCTTTTTATGTGGACATTACAGCTAACCATTAACCATCTCAAACACACCAATCTTATCTGGAAACTCTTTAGCCAGTTTTTTTACTACGCCCGGTTTGATAATATGATGATTGGTGCAGTTACAGCTGTTTTATTTCATAATACAAAATATCCAACATTTAACTTTAAGCTGCAGCCACTGTTCAACCTAATGTTTAAACCTTACATGCAGGTTATACTTTCTATAACATTTGTGGGCTATGTGTATCTGTACCTTACCCGCAATATTGGCCATGGCGATGTACCGCTGGCTATTATCTCTTCGCTGCTTATCGTTAACCTTTGCCAGGCCGAAACCAGCATTTACACTATAAAAAGCAAAGCGCTTAATTTTATCGGGCAAATTTCCTATGGTATCTATCTGCTGCATAAATACCCCTTATTTTTAATCCTGTACCTTGTGCATCATTATATCTCAACAATGAATATGGTAATGCAGAATATGATTATATACGTGGCTACTATATCATGTGCCATCGGGCTGGCCGCATTATCCTACTTTGGATACGAAAAACCTTTTCTGACCATTAAGAAACGCTTTCAGAAAATAACACAGTAATATTTACTGCTGTTTAAGCTCAATTACCGATGTAAAGGTATTTACCCCGGTACCAGGTTTGTGTTTGTAATCAAATGTATCGCTGGCGCGTGCAATGATCATCAGGCCATAATGTTCATTCAACCCCATAATGGTTTCCTTATCAACATATTGCACATCAAAATCTTCGGTAAAAAACTCCAGGTGATTGCTGTTTTTCACCCGACCTTTTAACGTACCAAAGCCATCGCCATAAATAGCGATTTCATTTCGGGCAAACTTGCTGCTTGGCAGCGGCCAGGTCAGCAAAGCTTGCCGGGTATTAATCTGCAGCGGCTTTCCCTTGTCCTGTTTACTAATATATAGCTTGTTATTTTTCAGATCAATCCCGATGCTGGTTACATCACTCCCCATATGCTTGAGCGAATTAGTAAGCAGCTCAATCAGGATAGTTTTTATCCTGAAATCTGTATGATCATCAACTATATCCTTTGCCAGGTTTTTTATATAGCCGATGATCTGGACGGTTAAAGGATAAATACCTTCAGTTTCATTATTAAAAACAAACTTTTTCAAGGTAGTAATTCGTTTATGCCCCGGTTAAAGCCTCCTGTGTATTTGTATAGATCCTGAACACTTTATCAAGCCGCACCAATTGAAATAAAGATCTGATATCGCTATTTAAACCTACTACAGCAATATCTCCCCCGTTGTTTATGGCCAGTTTAAGTGCTGATACCAATGCGCCTAAAAAAGAACTATCCACATATATTACCTGCTCAAAGTTTACAATAACATACTTGTTTCCGTTGCTGATCAGGCTAAGCAATTCCGACTTAAACTGTTCAGCACTCGCCAAATTTGCCTCTTTAAGCTGTATGTCCGCAATCGGTACATTATCAAGCAAACGTGTTTGTAATATCATTTAGGTATTTTTTGAATAAATATTAAACTGCAATCGTCAATTTGTTCATTGGCCTTTTCATTTAAGAAGCCATCATATTTTAATATCGCGAATGAATCAGCTTTACCAAGATACGCCTCAATTTCGTTAGTAAAGCCATTCAGGTCGGTTTTCTTACCTGCCGACGTCTCTTTATCTATCAATCCGTCGGTAATCATAATCAATTGGTCGCCGGGCTGCATAGTAAACAAATGTTCGTCATAACCGCCTTGCTTACTAACCCCGAGCAATAATCCCGATGAGCTGATCCTGTCAAGCCTATTTTCGGCACAGCTAAAATATAGTAGCGGCAAATCACCTGCTCCTGTATAGCTTAGCATTTCATCCATGGAATCAATCATGATAAGTGAAAGTGTCGATAATACCTCACTCACAACCGGATCATGATAAATAACCGAATTGATTTTTTGCATGATGCTTTTGGTCGATACGTCCCCTTCCGAAACACATAACCTAACAGCGGCCCTTATATAGCTCAGATAGCCGAATGAAAAAAACCAGGCGCCCCACTTTTTGCCCATAACATCGCCCAGGATAATAAAAGTATATCTGTTATTGATAGTTATCACATCAATAAAATCTCCGCCCGGGTAATTTTCAAATGATTTATGCCAAAAGTCGATTTCAAAACCATCGATACGGGGCCTTTCCTGCGGAACAGAATATAAGTTTAACGCCATTGCGGCACTGCTCAGTTCTCTTATTGTGTGCTCATGCCTTTCGCGGATGCTATTCAGAAAATTATTGATCTTTGAAATAATGAAGGCAATGGGTGTATCCTTATCAATGTAATCTATAGCATCAAGGCTCATTCCCGCTATCATATGATCATGATCTGTAACCGATGTCAGAAACATAAAGGGGATATTTTTATACTCGGGCACAGCCATTAAACTTTGCCTGAACGCAAAGCCATCGGTACCGGGCATCTGGTAATCAGACAAGATCAGGTCGGGCACCTCATTTTTAAGCAGCGCCAAAGCTTCTTCAGCATTATCAGCCTTACTACACACAAAGCCGTCTTTTTCCAAAGCCTGACCAATAACCTTCAAAACAAGCAGGCTATCATCAACCAATAGTATTTTGGGACGCTTTGGCATAAGTTAGGTATTCAGGAATTAATTTTCCGCAGTATGGCGTTTATAAACAAATATACGCCTGTTAACACTATTAATACCGATATAACATCCATTAAAGTTATGCCATCATCCTTTGTAAAATAAAAGATGGTAAACATTTCAAAGTACGGAGGTGCCGGCATTATGATCATGGCCAAACCAAGTATAATCATGGTAACCGCAATCGCTATTAA
This sequence comes from Mucilaginibacter angelicae, assembly GCF_042434235.1. Taxonomy (NCBI): domain Bacteria; kingdom Pseudomonadati; phylum Bacteroidota; class Sphingobacteriia; order Sphingobacteriales; family Sphingobacteriaceae; genus Mucilaginibacter; species Mucilaginibacter angelicae. The sequence goes on from NZ_JBHLTS010000078.1 coordinate 174,593, forward strand.
AACAATTCGTTTTAATTTTTCATGAAACAGGTACCTCTTTGATTCCCGGCTATCAACGGGGTGTTGCGTAAGTAAAAGCTCCAGGTTTGTTACCATATCCAGGCGATTTTGTTCCTGGTCTAACCCGCTAAAGGCATCAAATTTTTGCGGAATGGGGTTATGATCAATGGCATTATTTATTCTTTGCTGTATAACTTTAATATATTCTTTATCAATATCCCCCTTTTTCAGCAGTAGTATAAGCTCATCAACTTTTGTATCAAGCAGCGACTCATCATTATTGGTTAGTTTATTCTTCAAAGGAATGTAGTGATATAATTTGGTTAACTTTTACTGATATTAGCCGTAAAAAGCAATATTGATAATAACCCCTCTTAGATGAAAAAAGTTTCTGTTGTTACTGTAAGTTTTAATCAGCCATCTATCACCGAAGAGATGTTATTATCGATTAAAAATACAAGTACTTACAGTAATATGGAAATAATTGTTGTTGATAATGCAAGTAAGATAGATCCGGTACCCGGCTGGAGGATAAAATACCCCAATATTACATTTATTCGTTCGGATATTAATCTTGGTTTTGCAGGCGGTAATAACCTTGGGCTTACAGCTGCAACCGGCGATTATATTTTCATGGTGAACAATGATACCGAATTTACCCCAGGCTTGGTTGAAAAACTGGTTGAGGTAATGGATAGCAATAAAGCTGTAGGCATGCTATCACCCAAGATCAATTACTTTAGTGATAAAAACCTGATACAATATGCCGGGTACACCCCCATGAACTACTACACCTGCCGTAATAGTGTCATTGGCTTAAAACAAAAGGATGAAGGCCAGTTTGACCATATAACCGCCCCTACTGCTTACTGCCACGGCGCAGCCATGATGATCAGGAAAGAAGCTATTGACAAGGCTGGCATAATGTGCGAAAACTTCTTTTTATACTATGAAGAGGTTGATTGGTGTGAACAGATCATAAGAGCTGGTTTCAAGGCTTGGGTTTGTACCGATGCACTCATTTACCACAAAGAATCAGTTTCGGTAGGTAAAAAAAGCAAGCTAAAGGAATATTTTATGAACCGTAACAGGATCCTGTTTATCCGCCGGAATGCCCCGCTGTTTAAAAAAATCTTCTTTTATTTTTATTTCCTGCTGCTTGTGGTACCCCGCAATTTGGTTAGCTATATCAAAGAAAAACAGTATGGATTTATACCTATGCTTCTTAAAGCGGTATGGTGGAATTTTACCCACTCAAAAAACAGCAGCAATTTAGGATACCCCATTAACACCATAGCATGAAAATAATTTTAGCCATAAGCCTCTTTATTGTTTTTTACACTTTTGCCGGATACGGGATTTTCCTGTACCTGATCATCAGGATCAAAAGGGCTTTTAAAGGCCGAAGACCTCTCCCTTTGGAAAATCTGGATGTACTCCCTTCCTGTACCTTGATCATAGCTGCTTACAACGAAGAATATTTTATTGAACAAAAGATCAGCAACAGCCTTCAGCTCAATTATCCGGAAGGAAAGCTGAAGCTGCTTTTTGTTACCGACGGATCATCAGACAAAACACCTGATATTATTGCCCGGTACCCACAAATTCAATTGCTGCACAAGCCGGAGCGGGCAGGTAAAATAGCCGCTGTACACCGTGCCATGGAATATGTTGATACCGATGCCGTTGTGTTTACCGATGCCAATACTTTTTTAAATAAGGATGCATTAATAAAAATATGCAGGCATTACAGCGACGCAACAGTTGGCGCTGTAGCCGGCGAGAAACGCGTACATATTGATGAAAATGCAGATGCCAGCGCAGCGGGCGAAGGCTTTTATTGGAAATATGAATCGGCACTAAAAAAATGGGACTCAGAATTGTACTCTGTTGTGGGGGCAGCAGGTGAACTGTTTAGTGTACGCCGTTCCCTGTACCAGCCTGTTGAGCCGGATACGGTGCTTGATGATTTTATGATTTCGATGCTGATAGCTGCTAAAGGCTACCGCATTATTTATGAACCAGAAGCCTTCGCTACCGAAACAGCGTCCGAAAATGTTTCGGAAGAGTTAAAACGAAAAGTGAGGATAGCTGCCGGCGGGATCCAATCTATCTTAAGGCTTAAAAAATTATTTAACCCGTTCCCCTACCCGGTTTTATCATTTCAGTATATCAGTCACCGGGTATTGAGATGGACAATTACCCCATTTCTGCTCATCCTGTCATTTATCTTAAACGTAATATTAGCCCTTAAACCGGGCGAAACAGCTATGCGGGGCTTATTATTGGCACAGGTATTGTTTTATATACTTGCCTTGCTTGGCTTAATAATGGAAAAGCGGCAACTGCGCATAAAAGTTCTTTTTATACCCTATTATTTTTGTGTTATGAACTATGCAGTGCTGGCTGGTATTATCCGGTATTTTAGCACTAAGCAAAGCGCGGTTTGGGAAAAGGTACAACGAAAGCAGTAAAACATTGATTATAAGTTAAAAAGAAAATTATTTTATAGTTTAATATATTGAATGAATAAAAATATACCATAAAATAATCGGTGATAAAAGAAGATAAGACTAAAAAAATTATCTTCAGCTGCTTTTTGGATTACCTGTCAACTAATTAAAAAGTATATTTCGACCGCTAACCACGGTGAAACCTTATTGATCCTGATGAATATTGAGCTGGGGATTATTTTAAAAAACGGGGAATCTATTGCCCTCAATGTATACGATTTATTTGAACAACAGCGGATAAAATTACCCGATGCAATTGCTGTTGTGCATAATAATGATACGCTTACGTATCATCAGCTTTATCAAAAGGCTGATGATCTGGCTTCGGCTATCTTAAATTTATATCCGGATTCGGAAATTATTGGCGTAAGTGCAAACCGGAGTATCCAAACCATAATTGGAGTACTGGCCATACTAAAAGCAGGCAAAGGTTACCTGCCCCTTGATCCTGATTATCCTAAAGACCGGCTCGAAACAATCATTAAAGATTCGGGGATACCTGCATGCGTTGTTGCTTCGGATAAAAAGCATTTGTTTGACGGCTTGCCTGTCAATATCCTGGTTGCGGATGATACTTATGATCAAAGTACTAAATCATTCCAGCAAACTCATTTGGCTGATACAGCCTATGTATTGTATACTTCGGGATCAACCGGTACCCCCAAAGGCGTGTCTATGGGTAATGCAGCATTGGTTAACCTGTTACTTTGGCAACAGGAAAATTCCATCGCTACCACAGGCACTAATACCCTGCAGTTTGCACCTTTAACGTTTGATGTTTCTTTCCAGGAGATTTTTGCTACGCTGGGTACCGGTGGCACCTTGTTTTTGGTTGACGAAGAATTACGGATCGATCCGGTTAAGCTATTGCAGTTTATTGATAAGCATGCTATTAACCGCATCTTTTTACCTTTTGTAGTACTGCAATACCTTACCGAGGCTGCTATAGCTAATAATTATATCCCAGCTTCATTAAAAGAAGTGATGACAGCCGGTGAGCAGTTAAAGATCACACCACAGATAGTAAGCTTTTTTAACATTTTACCTGGTTGTGTGCTTTATAACCAGTACGGCCCAACAGAAACACACGTTGTTACCCAGCTAAAGCTGGATGGTGATGCCTCCCGGTGGCCCACACTCCCATCTATCGGTTCGGCTATCAGCAATACAGAGATCATTTTACTTGATGAAAGCCTTAACCGCGTTGCCGATGAGGAAACAGGTGAATTATGCGTTTCAGGTATAAGCCTTGCCAACGGCTATCTCAACAAACCCGAACTAACAGCCGAAAAATTTATAGACTGGACAGAGGGCAATAAAACCATCCGCATCTATCGTACCGGCGACCTGGCCCGTTTTATGGGCGATGGCAACATCGAATACCTTGGTCGTAGGGATACGCAGGTTAAAATACGCGGCAACCGTGTGGAGACAGGTGAAATAGAAGTACTGATCAGTCAGCTTGACAATATAAAACAGGCGGTGGTAACTGCTCCTGCTGATGTCGCCGGACAAAAGCGCCTCGTGGCTTACCTCGTTTCATCGGGCGCTAAGGAAGATACCGAAGCTGTTCGTAAATCTTTGGAAGAGCAGCTGCCCGACTTTATGCTGCCCTCAGCCTATGTTTGGTTAAAAGAATTACCCAAAACTACCAGTGGCAAAGTTGACAGAAAAGCCCTCCCCAAACCCGACATTAAACGCCCTGAGCTTGATGTACTTTACAAAGCGCCATCAAACCCAACCGAAAAAAACATCGCAGCCATTTTAACGGAGTTGCTGCAATTTGATAAAGTAGGCATTGATGATAACTTTTTTCAGTTGGGCGGCAACTCGTTACTGGCTTTAAAAACGGTAGCGCTGTTAAAACAACGTTTCAATTACGAAGTTCCCATCACTAAATTATACCAATATCCAACTATTGCAGGTATAGTAAAGCTGATTAACGGGATAAACAAACAAACCACTCCCCTTTCAAAACACCAAACAAAAACAACCGGTGGCAATACCGACGTTGCCATAATTGGCATGGCAGGTCGTTTCCCTGGTGCCGATACTATCGATGAATTTTGGCAAATGCTGGCCGAAGGCAGTGAAGGCACAAGCTTTTTTACAGACGAAGAATTAGACAAATACATTCCGCTTTACGAAAAAAGCAACCCCGCCTATGTAAAAGCCCGCGGTATCCTTAACGGAGCCGACGAGTTTGATGCAGGATTTTTTGGTTTTAACCCTCGTGCAGCCGAATTAATGGATCCACAGCAACGCATCTTTTTAGAACTTGCCTGGGAAGTGCTGGAAAAAACAGGTCATCTGCCTCAAAAATATGATGGGCTTACCGGTGTATTTGCGGGCTGTGGTTATAATACCTATTACAACAATAATGTATTAACCAATCCGGAAGTAGTTGAGACTGTTGGCCATTTCCAGGTACGTACACTAAACGAAAAAGATTATATAGCCACCCGCACAGCCTACCAGTTAAACCTGAAGGGCCCGGCTGTTGCGGTATATTCGGCATGCTCAACTTCATTATTAGCCATAACACAGGCAGTGAGCAGCATCCGTAATGGCCAGTGCCAGGTTGCCATTGCCGGTGCTGCATCCATCACATCGCCTATAAAAAGCGGTCATATTTACGAAGAAGGTTCCATCATGAGCATCGATGGTCATTGCAGGCCTTTTGATGCCGAAGCTTCGGGCACTGTATTCAGTGACGGCGCCGGTGTGGTACTGTTAAAAAGCCTCGAAGATGCACAACGCGACGGCGATACCATTTATGCCGTTATTAAAGGTGTTGGCGTAAATAATGATGGCTCCGAAAAAGGAAGCTTCGGCGGACCAAACGCTTATGGCCAGGCCGGTGCAATAGCCATGGCCATTGCCGATGCAGGAATAGATGCATCAACCATAAGCTATATTGAAGCCCACGGCACCGCCACTCCATTAGGCGACCCGATAGAAATTGAAGGGCTTAACCTTGCTTTCGGCCAGCAGGATCAAAATCAGTTTTGTGCCATAGGATCGGTAAAAAGCAACTTTGGTCACCTCACCGCTGCTTCGGGCGTTGCCGGGCTGATCAAAACAGTGCTGGCTATGCAACATGCCCAAATCCCGCCATCGCTGTTTTTCAACAAGATCAACCCGAATATTGATATAGAGAATACCCCGTTTTTTGTCAATGCAGAACTTAAGCCATGGGATACGGAGCTGAAACGCGCCGGTATCAGTTCCTTTGGTGTAGGCGGGACCAACGTGCATGTTGTTTTGGAGGAATATAAAAAGCCGGAGCCTGTTGAACCGGGCGCTGACAAGCCTTTAAAATTGATCAGTTGGTCGGCCAAAAACGAGCATAGCTTAGCTAAATATGCAGGTAAGCTTGCAGCTTTTATCGGCACTAATAAGAGTGTTGATCTTAATGATGTAGCCTACACCCTGCAAACTACCCGTGCCGATTTTAACCATCGCCGTTTTGTAATAGCGACAGATGTTGATGATCTGGTAATAAAACTAAACACCACAAACCCAGATCCATCATCCATGAAAAAGCTCAGCACAATTCCTGCTGAGGTAGTTTTCATGTTCCCCGGCCAGGGTTCGCAATATGTAAATATGGGTCATGACCTGTATCAAAATGAACCTGTTTTTAAAGATGCGGTGGATGAATGTTTAAGCCTGTTGCAGGGCACTATTCATGCCGGCCTTAAAGAAATAATTTTCGCCGATCCGGCAGATCCTGAATCGGCAAAAAAAATAAAGAATACCCTGTATACCCAGCCCGCGCTATTCATTTTAGAATATGCCATGGCCCAGTTATGGATGAGTAAAGGCATTCAACCGGCGATACTGATGGGACACAGCATAGGCGAATTTGTGGCGGCACATCTGGCAGGTGTATTCAGCTTAAAAGATGCTTTGACCCTGATATCAGAACGGGCACGTTTGGTCAGCAGCGCCCCCCACGGACAAATGCTTTCAGTACGTATAGAAGAAGAGCAATTGAAAGCCACATTACCTGCAGGGCTTTCCATTGCAGCTGTAAACAGCAAAAAGCTATGTGTAGTGGCTGGGCCTGAAGATACTATAACGAAATTTACCGACGAACTCTCTCAAAAAGGGATCCCTGCAAGGCTGCTTTTAACCAGTCACGCCTTCCATTCATTAATGATGGATGATATTGTGGAGCCTTTTAAAGCGGTAGTTAAATCTGTAAAGCTAAATAAACATGTTAAACCAGTTGTATCAACAGTAACAGGTACCTGGCTCAGCGAAGCACAGGCTACCGATCCTGAATACTGGGCACAGCACTTACGCAGCACTGTTCGCTTTTCGGCCGCGTTGGATACTGTGACAGAAGATGATAACCGCTTATTACTTGAAAGCGGCCCGGGAAATATCCTGGCTACCCTTGCACGCCAGCATACTGCCGGTAAAAACATCTCCATAATATCGGGTTTTGAACAAACCGATACTTTAACAGAATATCACAGCCTGTTGAAAGCATTAGGCCAGCTATGGCTAAATGGTATTGAACCAAACTGGGAGGCAACTTATTTGGGTCAAAACCGTAAAAAGATAGATATCCCAACCTATGCTTTTGATCATAAACGGTATTGGCTTGAGCCTGCCATAACAATAAATATTGTTTCTGAAACCTTAACACAACAACAAACAAATACAAAAACCACGCAACCTGCACTGATGAGGAAGGATATTTTAATTGATAAACTTAAAGAGATCTTTGAAGATGCTGCCGGTATTGAGATAGATACGGCTGCCACCGGCATGAGCTTTATTGAAATTGGCTTTGATTCTCTTTCGCTTACACAAATAGCTACCAATCTAAAAAAGGTCTTCAACGTACCCATTACTTTCCGAAAACTGTTTGAAGAATATAACAGTCTTGAACTGCTTGCAGTTTACCTGGATAACAATTTACCTGCCGATGCATTTCAGCCGCAGGTTGCGCCGGCAGTTAACCCTGCATTTCAACATGGTGCTACTAACGGAACTGCACAGCATGCACAGGTTATTCCTTCAGGATTCACAGGTCAGGGAAACAACGATATAGCAATCAGTTTAATATCTCAACAATTGCAATTACTGGCCAGCCAGTTAACACTTATCCAGGGTAATATACCTATTGTACAAGCCCCTGCTACACAAACATATAACGCCTCCGCTCTTGCTGCAACCCCTGCAAAATCACTGTTATCACTTGCGGCTGATTTTACGCCGGAAGAGCAGGTTGAACTAAAAAAACCCTTCGGCGCAACTGCCCGCATCGAAAAACAGGTACAGGGATTGAGCGATAAGCAACAGGCATTTTTAAAAGATCTTACAGAAAAATATAACGCAAAAACAAAAGGCAGCAAAGCACAAACACAAAAAGACAGGCCTTACATGGCCGATCCACGTGTTGTTAGCGGCTTCCGCCCGTTGACTAAAGAAATTGTTTATCCGCTGGTAGTTAACCGCTCAAAAGGCAGTCGGGTTTGGGATATTGATGGTAATGAATACATAGATGCGCTGAATGGCTTTGGCTCAAATTTCCTTGGCTATCAAACCGAGATCCTGAAACAAGCTGTTTTAGACCAGATTGAAAAAGGTTACGAAATTGGTCCGCAGCATGAACTTGCCGGTGAGGTTTGTAAACTAATTTGTGAGTTTACCAATTTTGATCGTTCTGCTTTGTGCAATACCGGCTCCGAAGCGGTTTTGGGTGCCATGCGCATAGCGCGTACAGTAACAGGCCGTTCACTCATTGTGGCATTTAACGGTTCATATCATGGTATAAATGATGAGGTTATCGTTCGTGGTACCAAAAAATTAAAAACTGTGCCTGCGGCTCCCGGGATTATGCCCGAGGTAGTGCAAAATATGCTTATCCTGGATTACGGCACCGAAGAATCATTGAAAATAATAGCCGAACGTGCCCATGAGCTGGCAGCCGTTTTAGTTGAGCCGGTCCAAAGCCGCCGACCGGATTTTCGCCCTGTTGAGTTTCTGAAAAGGGTTAGGGAAATTACCCGCCAGTCGGAAACTGTTTTGATTTTTGATGAGGTGATCACCGGCTTCAGGATGCACCCGGGCGGCGCCCAGGCCATGTTTGGTATTAAAGCCGATTTGGGTACTTACGGTAAAGTAATTGGTGGTGGTATGCCTATTGGCGCCATTGCCGGTATCAGCAAATATATGGACGCCCTTGATGGCGGTAACTGGCAGTTTGGTGATGATTCATCACCCGAAGCTGGTGTAACCTACTTTGCGGGCACTTTTGTACGCCATCCATTGGCTTTAGCTACCGCAAAGGCATCGTTAAACTATATGAAGGAAAAAGGCCCTGCCCTGCAGGAAGGTCTTAACACAATGACCAAACGTTTGGCCGATGCATTGAATGCCATTTGTGAAAAAGAAGGTTTACCATTGCACATCCCTTCATTCGGCTCGTTATGGAAGATCAAATTTGATTATGAGCTGGCTTATGGCGAATTGCTATTTACGCTGATGCGCCTTAAAGGCATCCATATCTGGGATCTTTTCCCTTGTTTTATTACAGCTGCACATACTGACGAAGACATTGACCAGATCATCAGTAAATTCAGCGAAAGCATTCATGAACTTATTGAGGCCGGGTTTATGCCAACCAACAAGTCGGAGCCGGTGAAAGTTGAGCCCGCCAAAAATGGTTTGCCGACCGAGCCCCCTGTACCGGGTGCAAAACTGGGCCGTGATAAAGATGGCAACCCCGGTTGGTTTGTAACCGATGCAAATAATCCAGGAAAATATTTACAGGTAAAGATCAGCAATAACTAACTTGACTACCACTACCCCATACGATACTATCCCGGTTGAATTTGATCCTTTTGCAGGGCCCGAACTTGTTGCTATTGCCCCTTCAACCGAACCTCAGTTAGAGATCTGGGCTTCGTGTATTATTGGCAGTGATGAAGCCAATTGCGCGTATAACGAGTCCTTTTCACTGCAGCTTTCCGGCCAGCTTGACCAGGAGGCTATGTTTGAGGCCTTACAGGAAATCACGAACATGCACCAGGCCTTGCGCTCGGCTTTTAGTGCTGATGGAAAATCTATCTGCATTTACAAATATCTGCCCTTGGATTTCAGGTTCGCCGACATGTCGGAAAGAAGTCTTGCCGAACAGCAATCATTCATCACCGAACAAAACAATCAAAACTCGTTTACGGCTTTTAACCTGGTTACAGGTCCCTTGTTTAAGGTACAGCTGATTAAACTGGCTGAAACCGAACACAGGCTAACTTTTATAGCGCACCACATTATTTGCGATGGCTGGTCTATCGGGATCATGATGCAGGATTTAAGCAAGCTGTACTCTGCTTATACCAAAGGTGAATATATCCAATTACCTGAAGCCCCATCATTCAGCGACTATTCAAACGAACAGGAATTGTTTACTGGTAGCCAGGAATATAAAGAGACCGAGCAGTATTGGTTAAACGAGTTTAAAGGCAGCAATTACCTGCTTGATCTGCCCGCCGATCTGCTACGCCCTGCGGTACGCACCTATAAAAGCAACCGTCTTGACTTTGATCTTGACAAAAACCTTACTTCGGCATTGAAGCAATTAGGCAAAACAAATGGAAGCAGCTTTGTAACTACGCTGTTAGCCGCTTTTGAAGTATTTTTACAAAGGATCACCGGCCAGGATGAGATCATATTGGGTTTACCTGCCGCCGGCCAATCAGTTACAGGCAATTACCGTTTGGTTGGGCATTGTGTTAACCTGCTTGCACTCAGGAGCTATCCTAAAAATGACCAATCGTTCCGCAGCTATCTTAAACAACGCAATTCTGCCATTTTGGATGCGTATGATCATCAGCAGTATACATTCGGTGAGCTGCTCAAAAAACTGAGCATCCCGCGCGATGCTTCACGGGTCCCATTAGTTCCCGTAATGTTTAACATTGATATGGGGATGGATGACGACGTTGATTTTTATGGATTAAAACATCATTTAACCAGCACCCCACGCGAATATGAAAGCTTTGAGATCTTTGTTAATATCTCGGGGCGGGATGAAGCTTTAGTATTGGAATGGTCATATAACACGCAGTTATTCAGCGAAAAAGCTATCCGCCATATGATGGATGAATTTAACTTTTTGCTTAACGAACTGGTAAATGCTCCTGATACTTTAATAGGCGAAATACCGGCTTCCAACAGAGCCGAATTGATTGAAAAACTGAAGTTGTGGAATAATACAGAGGTAGCCTATCCCAAAGATAAATCCTTACACCAGTTCATCAATTGGCAAAGTAATTCAATCGCATTAAAATTTAAAGATCAGACACTTACATATCAACAATTAAACAAAATCAGTAACATGCTAACTGCTTTACTGATTGATAAAGGCGTGAAAAAAGGTGACAAAGTTGCCTTTGCAGTTGATCGTTCGGCCGAAATGCTGGTGGTTATATTAGCTATCATGAAAGCCGGCGGGATCTATGTGCCGCTCGATCCGCAGTTTCCGCTTGAGCGGATCAATTATATGCTCAGCGACTCGAAAGCGGTTGTATTGTTAACCTCAGAAAAATACAAAGGCCATTACCAGTCAAACGCTACTGAGCTTACCTTAGAAACTGAATGGCCTAATCTTTCAAAGTATATTGCCGATACGCCGAATGTCAGCGTTACGGGCAATGACCTTGCTTATATCCTGTACACCTCGGGATCAACAGGCATGCCTAAAGGTGTTCAAATCAGTCAGCATAGCCTGGTTAATTTCCTGCACAGCATGCAAAAAATTCCTGGGATGACCGCGGATGATAAATTGCTTGCTGTAACCACTATCAGTTTTGATATTGCCGGGCTCGAGCTGTTTTTACCGTTGCTAAGCGGCGCACAGGTAATTATTGCAGATACAGCCACTGCAAAAGATGGCCGTGCCCTGCTCGATATTATCCGTGAAGAAAAGGTGACCATCATGCAGGCCACCCCATACACCTGGCGTATTATGTTGGAGGCCGGCTGGGATGCAACCCTGCCTATAAAAGTAATCTGCGGCGGCGAGGCACTACCAAAAGAGCTTGCTGAAAGGATTCTTGGAAAAGCATCATCATTATGGAATGTTTACGGACCAACGGAAACCACCATCTGGTCGACCATTAAAGAGATCAGGGCTGAGGACACAGCAATTACCATTGGTCGCCCAATCGATAATACTTCGATTTATATTTTAGATAAAAACCTTAATCCACTGGATACCGGCACTGTAGGTGAAATTTTTATTGGCGGCGACGGCCTTGCTGCAGGTTATTTAAACCAGCCGGAGCTTACAGCCGAGAAATTCATTGCTGATCCTTTTTCAGATCAGACAGGTGCCAAAATGTACCGGACAGGCGATTTAGGCAGGTTCCTGGATAACGGCGAAATTGAATGCCTTGGCCGTGCAGATGCTCAGATCAAGATTCGTGGTTACCGTATCGAAACCGGTGAGATAGAGTACCATCTCATTAACAAACCCAATGTAAAGCAGGCGGTAGTTGTTGCCCAGCCCGATAAAAACGGTATCAATAAACTGGTAGCTTACATCGTCATAAACGACAATTATATTGCCGAAGATGAGGTTACACAGGTAAAAAACTGGCGGGCATCCCTAAAAAGCTCTCTGCCCGACTATATGGTGCCGGATGATTTTATCGTAATACCTTCTATCCCGCTTACACCAAATGGCAAGGTTGATAAAAAAGTACTGATACAAAGCAGCGTTACCCCACTTGCCGAAAGTATCCACCTGTATGTAGCACCAAGAACTGATGTGGAGCAATTGGTTGCAGAAGTTTGGAGTGAGTTTTTGGAGATCGAAAATATAGGCGTTTATGATAATTTCTTTGAGCTGGGAGGCCACTCGCTTATTGCGGTTCAGGTAATGACTCGTATTGAAAAACTTACGGGAAAACGCCTGCCATTAGCTGCACTTTTTGAAAACTCTACAGTAGAAAAGCTGTCCCTTATGCTGGAGATGGATGGCAGATCAATCGTTTGGGACTCGCTTGTACCTATAAAACCCACTGGCAATAAAATGCCGCTCTATATTGTGCATGGTGCAGGCCTTAATGTACTATTATTCAACGCGCTGGCTATCAACATGCACCCCGACCAGCCGGTTTATGGCTTACAGGCCAAAGGGCTTAATGGTATAGATGAGCCGCTAACCGAGATCAAGGATATAGCCGCGCATTATATTTCGGCCATCCAGGCTCAAAACCCTAACGGCCCATATGCTTTAGCTGGCTATTCATTTGGCGGTATTATAGCTTTTGAAATGGCCAAACAACTGGAAGCACAAGGTAAAAAGGTAAAAATGCTGGCTATGTTTGATACCTACGCATACCGCTCCCCGTTTTTTGATCCCTGGCTTACTATGCAAACCAAGCGTGCCAAATTCTTTTTACGTAAACTGAAATACAACCTCCTTACCGGCGAAGGGCTTTCGCAAAACATTGCAGGTAAAACTAAAAACATTAAGCGCCACGCTACCAGGTTTTTATGGCGTTTAAAGAAAGACGAGCAACAGGAAGGCTTTTTTGGTTATTCAAACAAGATAGATGAAATGAACCAGCAAGCCGAACGGAATTACCAGTTGAAGCCTTATAATATTTCAATTGAATTGTTTAAGGCTAACACCCACACTTTTTATATGGATGATTTTGAGTACCTTGGTTGGAGGCCTTACGCGTTAAAAGGCATTAACGTGCATCCTATTCCCGGTGAACATAATTCCATATTCAAAGCCCCGAATGATAAGATCTTCGCAAGCATTTTACAAAACTGCCTTGATGAAGCTGCAAAGAAATAGTTTATGGAGGCAGTAAAAGTTGAAATCCGCTATCTTGATACTGTTGAATGGCAGCAGGATACCGCCCACAACTTTACTATAGGCGATGAAATAGATGTATGGCGGATTAAAACAGCCGATCATCTCTCGCTTATCGCCCAGCTTATAAAATTGCTGATGCCTGATGAAATAAAACGGGCTGAGCGGTATTACCAGGAAAAAGACAGGCAACGTTTTATCGTGAGCCGTGCTGCTTTGAGGACCATCTTAGGCAGATATCTGGGTCAGCAACCCGAAGATCTCCGCTTTGAAATCGGCCCCAATAAAAAGCCTTTTGTAAAAACCACCGGGGCAGCTATTAATTATAATGTATCCCATTCGGACGAGTGGGTAACTATCGCCGTATCAAAAACTGGTGTCGGTATCGATACGGAAAAAATTGACCGCTCATTCGCCTATAAAGAAATTCTTGCTGATAATTTCAGTGGAGATGAGATCCGTTTCATCAACCAGAGCAATCCGGAAGAAAAATTCATATTGCTTTGGACACGCAAAGAAGCCATAACAAAACTTACAAGCCAGGGATTAGATGAACGGATTAAGAACATTCCTTGTTTAGATGGTAATCACCTCACAAACAGCAATATCATTAATTCACCTAAAGCAATAAAGCTTGTAAGTTTCAGGCTTGATAGCAGTAATTTAGCTACACTGGCTTATGAAAGCAAAGATGCCATCGCAATTCAGTTTCGCGATATCGATCTTACTTCGATTTAAATAAGCCGTATTTAAGGATACAATAAATAGCCCTAACACCATCTTTCCATCCTATCTTTTTACCCTCTTCATAGGTACGTCCATAGTATGAAATACCCACCTCATAGATCCTGATGCGGGGTACACGTGCGATTTTCTGGGTAACCTCCGGCTCAAAGCCAAAACGTTTTTCGGTAAGCTGTATGGATTGGATGACTTTGGTGTTAAATAACTTATAACACGTTTCCATATCGGTAAGGTTAAGATTGGAAAACCAATTTGAAGCAAATGTAAGCCACCTGTTACCAATGGTATGCCAAAAAAACAGGATGCGGTGCGGATTGCTCCCCATAAACCGTGAACCATAAACTACATCGGCAAAACCTGCTACTACAGGTTTTAACAGATCGTTGTACTCGGCAGGGTCATATTCAAGATCGGCATCCTGAATAATGAGGTAATCTCCGGTAGCTTTGGCGATGCCTGTATGCAAGGCTGCCCCCTTACCCTTATTTACTTCATGCTTAAAGTACTGGATATTAACATCCGGGTTACCAAGCTTGTATTTATAAATGGCAGCTTCTGTATCATCCTTTGAACAATCATTTACAATGATCACTTCTTTTTCGATATCATTAACAAGGCTTACCGCTTTAATTTTATCCAAAATTAAATGTATGGTATTACCTTCGTTATAAGCCGGGATAATAATTGATAATTTTTGTATTGTCATTTATTGTATTATTGCCTGGTAGATTTTTGCCACAATTATAGTTGTATAAACCTGAACTGGCTTAATATTTTTATATTTAATAATGCAATTTGTGCTAAAACGAGCAAAAAGTTATTTAAAAAAGCCAAAAGTAATAATATCACTTTTCTTTTTGTTTGTTTTAACCCTCATATTCTGGTTTTGTTTGCCTAAACCCTTATTTAATAGTCCAACATCTTACGTAATTGATGACGACCAGGGCCAGCTTCTCGGCGCATCCATAGCAAACGACGGGCAATGGCGCTTTCCTTATAATGCCGATGTGCCCGAAAAATTTAAACAATGTATCATCACCTTTGAGGATAAACGCTTTGAGCATCACCCTGGCTTTGACATTGTTGCCTTTGGCCGTGCTATCAAACAAAATCTGGGCTCAAAAAAAGTAAGCAGCGGCGGCAGTACCATCACCATGCAGGTGATCCGGCTGGCTACTAAACACAAGCGCAACATCTGGAATAAACTGAAAGAGATCTTCATGGCCATGCGCCTTGAAGTAACTTACAGCAAAAGTGAGATCTTAGCTTTATATGCCAGTAATGCACCCTTCGGTACCAATGTTATTGGGTTGGATGCGGCTTCCTGGCGATATTTTGGCCGCAGTCCGGATAAGCTTTCCTGGGGCGAAATGGCGGCTATGGCTGTTTTACCCAATTCTCCCTCACTGGTACATCCAGGAAGGAACAGGGCTATCCTGCTTCGCAAACGCAATTCACTATTGGATAAACTGCATAAAGCCGGGATTATCGACAGCACAACATCTGCCCTTGCCCGGCTCGAACCTGTGCCCGACAGACCTATGCCCCTCCCGCAGCTTGCCCCACACCTGTTACAGCGGTTTAAAGCCGATCACCAGGCAAATCCTGATGGGGATACCCGCATCACGAGCAGCATTAAATCATCGCTTCAGCAGCAGGTAAATGATATTTTGGAGCAGCATCACAGTTTATTAAAGGCAAATGATATTAACAACATAGCTGCCATTGTACTCGATGTTGAAACTGGTGCTACCCTTGCCTACGCCGGTAACATATCCCACCGCGAAGACCCGCAAATGGAAAGCGATGTTGATGTGGTTGATGCCCCGCGAAGCCCCGGAAGTACCCTGAAACCACTGCTTTATGCAGCGATACTGCACGATGGCCTGATATTGCCCAACAGCTTGATGCCTGATGTGCCTACCATGATAGCGGGTTATCATCCCGAAAACTTTGATCTGGGCTATGACGGGGCAGTACCGGCATCGCGGGCCTTATCCCGTTCGCTGAATGTGCCTGCAGTTAAAATGCTTCAACAGTATAAATATGAGCGCTTTTATGATTTCTTACATAAAACAGGTATTACAACATTAACCAAACCTGCTGATCATTATGGGTTATCGCTCATTTTAGGCGGAGGCGAAAATACGCTATGGGAATTAAGCGGCGCTTATGCCGATATGGCGCGTGTACTTAATCATTACAATAAAAATAACGGTAAATATGCCCCGGCGGATTTTCATAACCCTGTTTACGAAAAGAAGCCGATTGCCAAGCCTGAACTTGAAAAATCGGGATTGCTGGATGCGGCTTCTATTTATTACACCTTCCAGGCTATGGAGGAGGTAATGCGACCGGGCGAAGAAATGCTGTGGCAGCAATTTAGCTCAAGCCAGCGCGTAGCCTGGAAAACAGGCACAAGCTTTGGCTTCCGCGATGGCTGGGCTATTGGCGTTACGCCCAAATATGTAGTTGGTGTTTGGGTTGGCAATACCGATGGCGAGGGTCGGCCGGGATTAACTGGGATCAATACAGCCGCCCCTGCCCTGTTTGAGATCTTCAGATTGCTGCCCGTATCGCACGATTGGTTTGAGATGCCCATGGGAGAAATGGTAAAAGTAAATGTGTGTAAACAAAGCGGCTACCGTGCCGGGCAATACTGCGAGGACGTTGACGAGCAATACGTACCTAAAAGTGGCTTGAAAGCACCCGTTTGTCCATATCATCAATTGGTTCATTTATCGGCCGATGCCAAGTGGCAGGTAAACGGCAATTGCGAGCCGCCGGATAATATCCTTAATAAAAGCTGGTTTGTACTGCCCCCTTCGATGGAATATTATTATAAGGCAAGGAACTATCAATACCATGTACTCCCTCCCTTCCGCTCTGATTGTGCCCAGACTGAAAATGGGAATGCGATGGAAGTGATCTACCCCAAAAACGGCGCTAAAATATATGTGCCTCTTGAAGCGGACGGTACCCGCGGCCGGATGATCTGCAACGCTGCCCATCGCCAGCCCGGCATGAAGATCTTTTGGCATTTGGATGACCAGTACGTTGGCGAAACCAAAGATTTTCACCAGATGGCCTTAAATCCACCTCCAGGCAAACATATCCTTAATTTGGTTGATGGCAACGGCAATACCATCAGTATAGGATTTGAGGTATTGAAAAAATAATTAATAAAAATGTTGCCCCTACCCAACGTTTACCCTGATTGATGCGATGATGTAATAAAATCATAAATCAATCAAAATGAAAAAACTAACCTATTCCATTGTAACCTTCTTACTGGCTTTTTTTATCGTTACCGGATGTACTAAAAAAAATGACGCCATCAGCGACACGAAAATCGCGGCCAGCAAAAACCCTTTAAAAGCATCCGGCGATACTGTTATACAAACGCCTCCAGATACGGCACAACTTGTTGCCTTAACAGGTGATAAGATCACATTATCTCCCGGGTACTATGCAGCAGGCGATAGTGTGGGCATTTCGTTCAATGCTGTTACAACTAACCGGTACTGTTCAAACGGGTTGCTGAAATTCCATAACACCCTGGATGCAAACAACAACTTCTTTATTGATTTCCTTAATGTGCAGGAGCCTTTGGTTTGCCACGGAACCGGCGATATCCCAATGGCGGCAGCGGTACGCTTTCAAAGAAGTTATCTTACAAATGGCAGTCACCCTTTAACAGTAACGCTTAACGGCACAACCTACACCGGTAATATTGTTATATCGGCAAGCACCATCACCTTCGACTGGAATTATTCGTCGGGCATCGTAATTTCACCTAAAACCTTATCACGTTAACAACAATTTAAAACCAATCCAATCAGCTTGTTGCAGAAAGTTGATCGGGTTGGTTTTTCCTCATTATTAAATCCGAAAACAATTTGAAAAAAAATCTACATTGTACCCAACGTTTAATGGATTGTATCCGAAGATGTAATTACAATCATTTAAACGTGATTTTTTTGAATGAACCTAAGCAAGAAGCAAACAGAGAGGCTGGTAAAAGGGTGTATCAATAACGACCGGACGGCGCAGGAAACCTTGTACAAATTATTTTATGCCGAAATGCTTCGTGTATGCTATAGTTATGTACCTGATAAAGAACTGGCTAAGGAGGCTTTCAACAGCGGGTTCCTGAAGGTTTTCCAATCCATAAACAATTTCGATATTGAAAAAGGCGAATTAGGCGGATGGATCCGGAAAATCATGATCTATACTTCAATAGACCTGTGCAGGAAGGA
The DNA here is from genome assembly GCF_042434235.1 of Mucilaginibacter angelicae. Taxonomy (NCBI): domain Bacteria; kingdom Pseudomonadati; phylum Bacteroidota; class Sphingobacteriia; order Sphingobacteriales; family Sphingobacteriaceae; genus Mucilaginibacter; species Mucilaginibacter angelicae. The sequence continues at coordinate 192,961 of NZ_JBHLTS010000078.1, forward strand.
ATTAAAGTTCAATACAGTAAGTTTTGATCTCAAAGAGCATGACGATTACTTTATCTCACCCTCGGCCCTGGAAAAAATCTATTTTGAGGAGATCCTGCAAAGCATCCGCACCCTGCCCCTTGCTACCCAAACCGTTTTCAACCTGTCGGTACTTGACGGGTTTACACACAAAGAAATAGGCGAACAATTAAACATAAGCGAAGGCACATCCCGCTGGCACCTGGCCGAAGCAAAAAGAAAATTAAGGGAGCTGCTTGAACCTGGCAACATTGAGGCGAAAGAAAGGAGTGAAATAAAACGATGAAAGATTTATTTAAAGACCCCGATCTTTGGCGGCAAAAACGTGCTGAACTACCGGTTGATTCCGAACCGCAAAGCGGATGGCAGGAAATGCAATCTATCCTTGATAAACATTTGCCTGTTTTACCGGTAACAGCTGCCCCTCATGTTTCAAAACTGGCAAAAATTGTAAAAGCTGTTAAAGCGATGAAAGCCACATCGATATTAATAGCCTCTTTAACTGTGGCTACTGTTACAGGTACTGCGATCTATTTAATTAAGAACGAACAGCATAAAAACACATCACATCATCAGCCTAAAAAACATAATCGGATTATTGGAAAAGACAGTTTAAACACCACTGCAACATCATCCGACTCGTTAATAAATCTCAACACGGGTGCTGATGATAGCTTACAGGCTTTAAAAGTAATAGGAACAGAATTGGCACCATCCGCAAATAAAACGGATAGCGTTAATAACACAGCGAACATAAATCCTTCAGGTAGCAGCAATATTAAAACAGGTGCCTCTGCTTCAAAAAATGGTCTGCCAGTTATCAATCAGCAAACGGGCAGCGGTAGCAATACGCCGAATCATATAGTACAATCAAACCACAATAATGGCAGTTATATAATTCCGGGAAAGCATCACGGTGGCAATCAGTCGGCATACATGGGTAGCCAAAGCACGCAAAATGGTTTAATTGCCGGTACTAATACCATGAATAGTTCTCCCAATAGTAATTTTACACAAAATGGCAATTCTATAAATGGCGCGTTTGTCCTTTCGGCTAATACAACCCGTATTGGTCAATCATCCGGCTTGAACAACAATACATTCATGCAACCTCAGATATTTGCTAATCAGCCTTTGTCAAAATTTGTAATAGATAATCCTTATTACAACAAGCAGGGTAATAACGCTCAAAGCAAAAATTCAAAGAGTAAAAACAGTGCATCTAAAAACAAGTTGACAATCAACCGTAAAACAAAGAGTGCGAAAATTTCATCGGGCAGGTCATTATCTACCGTTTTAGCTAATGTGGACTGGGGCGTTTTACTTGGAGCAAATTCATCCGGAAGTTTTACACAAAGTGCTCAAAACAGCAATTTTTATGGCAGTTTCCCTGTTGATATTTACGCCGGCCTATTCGGCACTTATCATTTAAATAACAGATGGGCTATAAACGCCCAGGTAAGGCTTTTAACGCCGCTTAACTTCAGTGGCTCCTATACCAACGAAAACAGCGGGGTTGATTCTGCAAAACTTGTTAAGGTGACAGATTCGCGGAAAGCCTATTTTGTAAGTATTCCGGTACATGCGGTATATAAGATTACCAACAACATCAGCGTAAAAGGAGGCCCGGTTATTAATATTCCCGTTAAGCAAATCAATGGCATAACTAATGTGCGGCGATTGACCGACAATATAGATACCATTTTTTTAGCCAATACGGTTAATCAATTGAAAACAACCCGATATGATCAAAAGATAAACCTTGGTTTATCGGGCGGTATCAGCTTTCAATTTAACCGGCTAAGCCTTGAGGCCTTGTATCAAAAAAGCCTTGGCGGTTATAATATAACCTCGGGCTTTGGGAACTATAAAAACAGCCCTGGAACAGTTCAAATCAGCGTTGGCTTTAAATTGAATAGCTCAAAACATCATTAAAATACCATATTTAAAAATTAGCATACCACACAAAGCCGCATACATACTTAAAATAAAAACTATCATTATCTTGCTTCCATAATTTTTAACTGGATGCTTGAACAGTACGACCTGCATAATTTACTGGTAATTGATATTGAAACCGTACCCCAATACAGCAGTCACGAACAACTGCCCGAAAACCTGCAGGCTTTATGGGAGATCAAAACCCAGTACCAACGCAAGGACGAAACCGCCGAAGCGTATTACGAACGTGCAGGCATCTGGGCCGAGTTTGGTAAAATAGTTTGCATTTCGGCTGGGATCTTTACCGCCGGGAAAAATATCGGGTTGCGCGTAAAATCCTTTGCGTCGCATGATGAAAAGGAGTTGCTTACCAAATTCTCCAACCTGTTGTTTAGTCAACCGGCCAACCTTGTTTTATGCGCCCATAATGGTAAGGAATTTGACTTTCCTTATATCTGTCGGCGGTTGTTGGTAAATGGCATGCCTTTTCCGCCGCAGTTGCAAATAGCAGGTAAAAAGCCATGGGAGGTTATTCATTTAGATACCATGGAGTTATGGAAATTTGGCGATCACAAACACTATACTTCTTTAAGCCTACTCACCGCTATTTTTAATATCCCAACTCCAAAAGATGATATCGACGGCAGCGACGTCGGTCGAGTTTACTGGCAGGAAAACCAATTGGAGCGGATTTGCGCTTACTGCCAAAAAGATGTGGTAGCCACAGCGCAATTATTAAGGCGTTACCGCGGCGAAGAACTGATACCTGACGAATTTATAACCTTAGTAGGCCAATAATGCTTAAAGTAAACGATCTGTCGGTTAGTTTTAAGAATGGCAAAGACCAGGTTACCGCCGTAAAGGGAATTTCATTTACACTTGCTAAAGGCGAAACCATTGGTATTGTTGGCGAATCGGGTTCAGGGAAATCAGTAACCTCGCTTGCGCTGATGCGTTTACTGAATGAAGATCAGGCTGTAATACAAGGCTCGGTGCTTTTAAACGGGGTATGCCTGTGCAAGTTATCCGAAGATGAAATGCGGCATGTGCGCGGCAATCAGGTAGCCATGATCTTCCAGGAACCCATGACCTCGCTTAATCCTGTGCTTACCTGCGGCTTTCAGCTTACCGAGGCCATCAGGCTGCATTTGGGATTAAATAATGCCGAAGCCAAAAAGAAAACCATTGATTTGTTCAAAGAGGTGCAGTTACCCCGGCCTGAAGCGATATTTGACAGCTATCCGCACCAAATTTCGGGAGGGCAAAAACAAAGGGTTATGATTGCCATGGCCTTATCCTGTAACCCGGAGATCCTGATTGCTGATGAGCCAACCACCGCGCTTGACGTTACGGTACAAAAAACTATTATTGAACTATTGCACAAGCTTAAGGCCGAAAGGCACATGAGCCTGATCTTTATCTCTCACGATTTGGGAGTGATCAAAGAAATTGCCGACCGGGTTTTGGTAATGTATAAAGGCGAAATTGTGGAAGAAGCTACAGTAAAAGATCTATTTGCAAATCCCCAACATCCCTATACTAAAGGGTTACTGGCCTGCCGCCCATCTCCGCAACAGCATTTGAAAAAACTACCTGTTGTAGCCGATTTCCTGAATGAAAGTAAGCCTCCTGTAACTATTGAAAGTATCAGGGAATTATACCATTACCCCGATGATGAAATAGCTGAGAGAAAACTTAGGCTATACCAGCAACAGCCGTTATTGAAAGCAGAAAAGCTGAACACCTGGTTCCCTACGGGTACGGGTCTTTTTAAACGAAAAGACCATGTTGTAAAAGCAGTAAACAATGTAAGCTTTGAAGTATACCCCGGCGAAACCCTGGGCCTTGTAGGTGAATCGGGATGTGGCAAAACTACTTTGGGACGAAGCATTTTAAGATTGATAGAACCAACATCGGGCAGGGTCACTTTCGATGGTACCGATCTCCGGGGGCTTAAGAAAGATGAATTAAGGCAGATCAGGAAAGATATCCAGATCATTTTTCAGGATCCTTATTCGTCATTAAACCCTAAGCTTACTGTTGGGCAATCACTAATGGAGCCTTTGCAAGTGCATCAGTTTTACAATAACGATGCTACCCGCAAACGTAAAGTACTTGAACTGCTGGAAAGAGTTAACCTGCAGCCTGCGCACTTTAACCGCTATCCCCATGAATTTTCGGGCGGGCAGCGGCAGCGGATAGTGATAGCGAGGGCTTTAGCACTTCAGCCTAAATTTATTATTTGCGATGAATCTGTTTCGGCGCTTGATGTATCGGTACAGGCCCAGGTATTGAACCTGATCCGCGAGCTGCAGGACGAGCTTAAGCTTACCTACATTTTTATTTCGCATGACCTGGCTGTGATCAAGCACATCTCCGATAGGATGATGGTGATGAACAAAGGAGAAATAGTGGAAACAGGCTATCCTGATGATATTTACTACCGGCCAAAAGAGGAATATACTAAAAGGTTGATAGCTTCGATACCGGGTTGATTAAGCTGGAAAAACGTTTAAATTTGATAATATTACCTATTTCATATAAAAATCATTGCCGTTGACTTTAGTCAACGGAATAATAGTTGAAAACGAGTGGCTTTAGCCAAAATCCCGCTTGAATAATTGGGCTGAAGCCCGCAATGCTATTTTCTTTTACCGTTGACTAAAGTCAACGGCAATGACTTAATCCGCTTTAAACAACTTCTTAGAAACTCAATTTTTTATTTAGTAAAAATGACACGCATGAAACTAATACCGAAACATCAGGATATTTCTATTCGTATTCCTCAGAACTATATAGGGAAGCCGATAGAAGTGCTTTTATATGTCGGAGATGAGTTACAGGAAGAAAAAAGGATAGAAAGTAAGAAGCCATCTGATTTTAGAGGTAAGCTAAAATTAGCTGATGAGCAATATATAGATTTCCAAAACCATGTAAAAAACATTAGGAACGAGTGATGAAAAAAGCCTTGAGTCTCATCGTTCATGGATATTTTAAATATCTAAACAAAAGATTTTTCGTTCTTCTTCGACTTTACTACATATACCTATTTGTGCCGTTGAACATCCTCATTCCCACACCCCAAAATTCAGTATCTTTGATGCAAATACTATTCTATGTCTAAACACAAGAAAAACAACTCTTCTATACACCAGGTACTTACCCAAATGGTACTTGATATATTTGAACAAAACGGCAATACGCCACTCAATTATAAACAGGTTTCTGCTAAACTAAACGTACGCGACCCTGAATCGCGCGAGATCATACACGAAATACTACAGGAAGAAGTTAAGAAATCAGTTCTTAAAGAAATCACTCACGGTAAATACCAACTTCTTGAATTAAAAACTTTTATTGAAGGTGTAGTTGATCTTACCAATGATGGCTCTGCCTTTATTGTTACCGACGATGAAGCTGAAAGTGATATCTTCATCGCTCCCCGTAAGCTTCGCACAGCGCTGAACGGCGACCGCGTTAAAGTTTACGTATACGCCAAAAGTAAAGGCAAGCACAAAGAAGGTGAAGTTATCGAGATCATTCACCGTGCTAAAATGGAATTTACGGGTATCGTTAAGCTCTCTGAACGCTACGCCTTTTTTGTTCCTGACGACCGCAAGATGATGCACGATATTTTTATCCCCATTACCGAGCTTAACGGGGCTAAAAACGGCATTAAAGCCATAGCCGAAATTATCGACTGGCCAACCGAGGCTAAAAACCCTATCGGCCGCATCAAGCATATCTTAGGTACCCAGGGCGAGAACGATACGGAAATGAACGCCATCCTGGCCGAATATGGTTTTCCGTTATCATTCCCAGCCGAAGTTGAGCATGATGCCGAGGAAATTCCGGACGTGATAACGCCCGAAGAAATTGCCAAACGCCGTGATTTCCGTAAAATCACCACTTTTACTATCGATCCGTTTGATGCTAAGGACTTTGACGATGCCTTATCATACCAGGTGCTGGAAAACGGCAACTATGAAGTAGGCGTTCACATTGCCGACGTATCGCACTATATCATCCCCGATTCGGCTTTGGATAAAGAAGCTTTGGACAGGGCAACCTCGGTTTACCTTGTTGACAGGGTAATACCGATGCTTCCTGAAAGGTTATCAAATGGCCTTTGCTCCCTTCGTCCTAAAGAAGAAAAACTCTGCTTTTCGGCAGTATTTGAAATGGATGAGAACGCCAATATCATTACCGAATGGTATGGTAAAACCATCATTTACTCCGACAGGCGCTTCACTTACGAGGAAGTGCAGGAAGTTATAGAAACAGGTGAAGGTGATTTTAAGGAAGAGATATTTAAACTAAACGCACTCGCTTATAAACTTCGCGACCGTAAATTTAAAAACGGTGCCATCAGCTTTGAAACCACCGAGGTTAAGTTCAAGCTTGATGAAACCGGCAAACCAACAGGCGTTTATGTGAAAGAGCGTAAGGATGCCCACAAACTGATTGAGGACTTCATGTTGCTGGCTAACCGTAAGGTAGCCGAGCGTGTAAGTAAAATGGGCAAGGGCAAACACAAATATACGTTTGTTTACCGTGTACATGATTCGCCTAAGCCCGATGCACTGGCCAATTTTGCCCAGTTTGCAGCAAGGTTTGGATATAAGATCAACACCAAATCTGATAAGGAAACAGCCAAATCCCTTAATTACCTCATGGAGGATGTTGAAGGCAAAAAGGAACAAAACGTGTTAACCCACCTGGCTATCCGCTCCATGGCTAAAGCAATTTATACAACCAAAAGCAGCAGTCATTACGGTTTGGCTTTTGATCATTATACGCATTTCACCTCACCAATTCGCCGCTATCCGGATGTAATGGTACACAGGCTATTGTTCCATTATTTAAACGGCGGTCAATCGGCCAATGCCGAGTTTTATGAAAAGCTATGTTCGCACAGCTCTTTAATGGAGAAAAAAGCGGCCGATGCAGAACGTTCTTCAGTAAAATATAAACAGGCTGAGTATCTTCGCGACCAGGTTGGTAATACCTTTATGGGCATCATTTCGGGTGTTACCGAATGGGGCATGTACGTGGAAATCATCGAAAACAAATGCGAAGGCATGATCCGCCTGCGCGATATATCTGACGATTTTTATACTTTGGACGAAAAAAACTATGCCATCATAGGCCAGCGTAAAAAGAAGATCTACCAACTGGGCGATGAAGTAAAGATCAAAGTAAAACACGTTGACCTAACCAAAAAGCAGATAGATTTTTCACTGGTACAAGATTGATAATTGGTGAATGGTTGATTGGGTGAGTAGTTGATTGAGTTAAACGCTGAAACCACTCACTTAATCAACCTAATGAACCACTCACTAAATAAATGAAACAACTTACAGAGTTACAATTACTAATAAATGATGCAGTTGGTAAACTAAGCTACCCCGCTTACCCGGCCGATCTGTATGAACCGATAAGCTATATTTTATCTATTGGCGGCAAGCGTATGCGCCCTGCCCTGCTCCTCCTGGCCTGCGATCTTTTTGGCGGCGACGTTAATAAGGCTATTGAGCCTGCACTGGCTATAGAGGTATTCCATAATTTCACGCTGATGCATGATGATATCATGGATAAAGCACCCCTTCGCCGTGGTAAAGCAACTGTGCATGAAAAGTGGAACGCCAATGTCGCCATTCTTTCAGGCGATGCCATGATGGTAGAGGCCAACCGAATGATGATGATGGTTGACGACAGCATTTTACGCAAGGTACTTGATGTGTTCAATGATACGGCTACTGGCGTATGCGAAGGCCAGCAGATTGATATGAGCTTTGAACAACGTAACGATGTAAGTATTGAGGAATACATCAACATGATCCGCCTTAAAACGGCGGTATTGCTGGGCGGTACATTGAAAATTGGTTCTATCATAGGCGGCGCTGCGTTAGCTGATGCTGATCTGATCGACGCTTTCGGGGTAAACCTTGGTATTGCGTTTCAGCTTCAGGATGATATCCTGGATGTTTATGGCGATCCCGAAAAATTTGGCAAACAAGTTGGCGGAGATATCATCTCCAATAAAAAAACCTTTTTACTTATCCGCGCCCTTGAACTGGCTAAAGATAGCCAGGCAAAGACTTTAAATCACTGGCTAAACGCAACCGACTTTGACAGTGTAGAAAAGGTTAAAGTTATCACTGATATATACAACGGGCTTGATATCAGACAACATGCCGAAGAAGCGATGCAAACCTATGCCGATAAAGCATTTGCAGCCCTCGATGCCATTAATTTGCCAGAAGACCATAAACAATATCTTCGCGATTTTGCCGACGGTTTGCTGGTGAGGGAGAATTGATTTATATTTAAGGATGAAGAAACTTTTACCCATCCTTATCATCCTGGTTTGTTCAATAAGCGCAAAAGCCCAAAAACTCGTACCACCTCATTTTCGTGGCGGCGATAAGGCTTTTCATGATTTTTTAGATCAAAACTTAAAATGGCCGAAAGATTCGCTTATTAAGCGAGGCATTATCAAAATAAGTTTTTATGTAGAAAATAATGGTGTGCTGTCGGATATTAAACTTATGCAGGGCTTTGCTCCCGAATTTGATAAGGAAGCTTTAAGGGTTATTAACCTTTCCCCCAAATGGGTTCCGGCTACGCGCGATGGCAAATCTATCAAATCAAAATATTCGGTACCTATTCTATATGAATTAACGGAATTGTAATGATCAAAGCAGTTTTGCTGATATTTTCAGGATGCATACTTGCGAATACCTGCATTGCACAGGCACAAAAAGGCGCAATAAACCCTGACACATTGGGAGTTATAGTATGTGTTTTTACGACAGACCCTGAATTTCCTGGTGGCATTGATGGTCTACGTTCATTTATCAAAAAAAAACTAAGGTGGCCTGGCAAAGGATATGATGATATTGAAGGCCGGGTGATAGTTACATTTACAGTTGAAACAAGCGGAGAATTAACCAATATAAAGGTTGTAAGGGGCTTATCATCCGAAATAGATAAAGAAGCGATACGCCTGATGCGGAAAAGCCCAAAGTGGAAACCGGCTTTTCAAAACGGGAAACCGAAACGGGTTCAGTACAGCATGCCGATTAGTTTTATTAGAGATTACGATTAAGCAGGATAACGGATAGTTTTGCTTAACTTATACCTACTATGGAAGAACAAAAAATAAAAATAACCGAAGTAGCGCTAACGGTGCATTTCGACTTTGACTAAATGAAAAAGTTTACCGATTATATAACCAACAACTTGAACTACCCCGAAGGCGAAACCATTGAGGGGGAAGTATTAGTTGAATATACAACTGATGAACAAGGCAAACTGATTGAAGCTCATATTAAACAAAGCTTGTCTGAAGCGACAGACGCCGAAGCTTTAAGAGTGATCTGCTCCTATCCTGACTGGAAACCACGAATTATACATAAGGAGCCTAAACCAGGTAAACACACAGTACCTTTACGTTTTAAACGCAATTAATTAGATGAAAAACTTTTTAGCAGTCGTGTTATCTTACATTATTTCTACCTGCCTGCTACAGGCCCAAACTCTAACCTCCGGCGGCAAACTAAAACCCGAGCAGGCCATAATGGATGTGCGCCATTATACCATTTCGCTTGCTGTTGATCCCGTGCAGAAAACCATCGACGGTTTTACCACCATTGATGTGATCATGGCGCAGCCAACCAAAGTTTTACTTTTTGATCTGTTAGATTCATTAAGTATCAGTAAGGTTTTAGTGAATGGCAAACCGGAACCATTTGACTATAAAAACAACCTTATTACCATTAATACCGCAAAAGAACTGCCTGCAGGCAAAGCAAGCGTAAAAGTGATTTACGGCGGTAAACCACACGTTGCCCGCAGACCGCCATGGGATGACGGCTTTATCTGGACCCGTGATTCAACCGGGCACCAATGGATGGCTATTACAGCCGAAGGTACAGGCGGCAAATTGTATTTCCCTTGTAAAGATCACCCTTCCGACGAACCGAACGAAGGCGTGGATATGTTCATTACCGTTCCTAAAGATTTGGTTGTTGCCGGGCCGGGGTTATTAAAAGGTGTAACCAAACAAAAGGAAACAGCTACATTCCATTGGCAAACCAAGTACACCATTAACAATTACAGCATATTATTTAATGCCGGTGATTATACTGTAGTAACCCGTCCGTATACTACTGTCGATGGGCACCAGGTACCCATCCAGTTTTATGTATTAAAAGAACATGCAGCCAAAGCCGAACATCACCTGGATATTTTTGTAAAAACAATTAAGGAACAGGAAAAATATTTTGGCGAATACCCCTGGGTAAAGGAAAAAATCGGAATTGTTGAAACCCCTCACCTGGGCATGGAACATCAAACCATGAACGCCTACGGAGCCAAATTCAAGTACACCAAAGTTGGCGGCGAAGATTATGATGGCCTCATGCACCACGAGTTTGGGCACGAATGGTGGGGAAACAAAGTAACCGCCAAAGACTGGGCTGATTACTGGATCCATGAGGGGATCTGCACCTACGGTGATGCACTTTATGTAAGGGAATTTGAGGGCGAAAAAGCTTATATCAAATTCTTCCAAAATTCGGCATTGTCATTCGGCAATAAGGTTCCTATTGTTATGGGAAAAGATATCGATGAAGAATCCGCTTATAACGGTGATATTTATGGCAAGGGCGCATTCTTTATGCATACACTCAGGTATATTATGGGCGATAGCACCTTCTTCCCTACCCTTAAAGGCTTTGTTACAGATCCGCGTTATACCTACAGCAATTTAGCAAGTACAGATGATGTGATCCAGTATTTCAGCAAGGCTGCTGGCAAGGATCTTAAACCGCTGTTTGATCTGTATATCTATTCGATCAATAAACTCGAAGTACACGTAAAAGCCCAGCGCGGAGATAAATACCAGGTTCAATTGTTAAATATAGATATGCCATTACCTGTTGATATCATTGCTGATGGCACTACACAGCGTTATACACTTGATAAAAAGGGAATAACAATAACCAGCAAAACTATGCCGGTTATTGACCCGGATACCTATTATTTGAAGAAGCTGATCATTGAATAAGGACAAGCAGATTTCGTAGGTGCTCTATTTTCAAAGATATCATAACATAAAAAAAGCGTCATTGCGAGGCACGAAGCAATCCCCGATTAGCAGAGCCGCTCTCTGTATAGTTTGGGATTGCTTCGTGCCTCGCAATGACGCTCTTGTATCTCCTTCAGGCCAGATACTGCATATGCAATGACTTTACACCTCATCCGACTAAAAATATTATACAAAACAAAAAAATCCCGATCAAAACTGACCGGGATTTTTTATATCCTGATATTTGTTAACTGATTACTCAGCTACAGTTTCTTCAGCAGCATCAGCAGCTTCTTCTTTTTTAGCTTTTGGTGCAGCAGCTTTCTTTGCTTTTGGAGCTTCTTCAGCAGCAGGAGCTTCAACAGCTACAGCTTCTTTTTTAGCTTTTGGTGCAGGTGCAGCTACTTCTTCAACTTCAGCCTCAAACGGAACAACCGATACATATGAACGGTTATCAGCTTTCTTTTTGAAAACTACGATACCTTCAGCCAGTGCAAATAAAGTATGATCTTTACCAAGACCAACGTTTAAGCCTGGGTTGTGTTTAGTACCACGCTGACGTACGATGATGTTACCTGCAATTGCTGGCTGACCACCGAAAATCTTGATACCTAAACGCTTGCTATGTGACTCACGACCGTTTCTGGAACTACCGGCCCCTTTTTTATGTGCCATTTCTTATATTTTTATGGAATTGCAGAACAACTCCGGTTTAACCTTTAATTATAATGTAATACCGGTGATCTCGATCTTGGTAAATTGCTGACGGTGACCGTTTTTCTTTTTGTAACCTTTTCTTCTTTTCTTTTTGAAGATAATTACTTTATCACCTTTTAAATGTGACACGATCTTAGCCGATACTTTAGCGCCTTTCAAATCAGAACCTAATTTGAATTTACCTTCGTTTTCTGCTAACAATACACTGTCAAATTCAATATTAGCGCCTTCATCGCCTTGTAGCCTGTGTACAAAGATCTGCTGGTCTTTAGCAACTTTAAATTGCTGTCCTGCTATACTTACTATTGCGTACATGTTTGTTAAATATTGTTTTAAATTTCGAGGTGCAAATATAGGGATTGATTATTTAATAAACAATATCCCTGTATTTTATTTTTTACCACGATTCTCGACATCAGTAAGTTTTTTCTGAATCTCACCTATCAACCGCTTATTAGCATCAATCAGCGTAGGATTACCGAAATAATCACTATCGAAGATCACACGCTTGGTTTTTTCCTTGTATTTGAACTCAATGACGTACCTCACAGCCTTATTTGCAGCAGCTGCGGTTGTATCACCAATTTCATTAGACGGAAAATCCCAAAAACCTAAATCAGCAGCCTTGCGGTGCAGGTACAGCAAGTCGTCTTTAGTTAAACGCAAATGCTCTTTCACCAGCGAATCGCGCTTGTCGAGATATTGGAAGGTGCCGGTACTTGAATCATATTTATTCACAAGACTATCCTTATGACCATATTGAAAACTGATTGATTCAAAATCAACGAAACGGTACGGTGCATTCTTGATCATCATACCATAATAATATACGCAGTACAGTATAAACGGCACCACAACGGTCATGATCAGGAATACTTTTTTTAAACGGGGAGACATATATAATTATTGAGTTATTGAATTTGTAAATTATTTATCCTACCGTCATTGCGAGGAACGAAGCAATCCCCGATAAGCAGAGCCGCTCTGTATAGTTCGCGATTGCTTCGTTCCTCGCAATGACGATTGTTTTATTCTCTTATTAATTGTTTACCTACCTCTTCGCCTTCCCATTTGCTTACTACTGCTGTAGCCATAGCATTGCCTAACACATTAGTGGCCGAACGCCCCATATCCAATAATGGATCAATACCTATCAGCAAAAACAAACCTGCTTCCGGGATATTGAACATGGATAGTGTACCGGCTATAACTACCAGTGAAGCCCTCGGCACACCGGCCACACCTTTACTGGTAAGCATCAGCACCAGTAACATAGATAACTGGTGCCCAAACGAAAGATGAATATCATATGATTGCGCAAGGAACAATGACGCAAAGGTCATGTACATCATGGAACCATCCAAATTAAATGAATAGCCTAATGGCAATACAAAGCTTACTATTTTATTACTGCAGCCAAACTTTTCCAGTTCTTCCAGTACTTTTGGATAGGCAGCTTCGCTTGTTGAGGTACTGAACGCTATCAGCATAGCATCTTTAATACTGTTAATCAGCCTGAACACCGGCTTTCTCAATACTATATATCCTGCCAGTATAATTACCGACCACAGCACAATGAGCGAAAAATAAAATTCACTGATAAAAATACCATAGGTTGAAAGTACGCCAAGGCCCTGTTTGGCCACAACGGCAGTTATAGCACCAAACACAGCTAAAGGGGCCATTTTCATCACATAACCGGTAATCTTCATAATCACATGCGCAAAGGCATCCATCGCTTTGATCACTATTTTGCCCTGTTCGCCTATAGCTGCTGTAGCTACACCAAAAAACAAGGAGAATACTACAATTTGCAATATCTCATTATTGGCCATCGCCTCAATAAAACTTTTCGGGAAAACGTGACCGATAAATTCGGTTAATGACAGCGCCGATTTTTTGATCCCTGTACTTAAATGACTATCGGGAAGCGGCAGGTGCATGGTTTTACCCGGCTCAAACAAGTTAACCAGCAGCATCCCCAATAATAAGGATACCAACGTTGCGCTGATAAACCAAAGCATGGTTTTACCTCCAATCCTCCCAACAGCTTTAATGTCCCCTACCTTGGCTACCCCAACTACCAGTGTGGTAAACACCAATGGGGCCACTATCATTTTAATAAGATTAAGGAATATTTTACTCAGGATATTGAAAAGCTCCAGTTTATCCTCCCGTGCATCTGTAGCCTGGTTTTGTATTTTTACCTGGGCAATTCTTTGCAGCTTAAAGTCTTTATAGGCAGCAACCGTTGTATCGGGCAATGCTTCAATATTTTTGTCGATAGCTTTAATAGCAGTACTCGCAGTACTGAGCTGTTTATTCAAATCGGCAAAAACATAGGTGTTATAAATATAACCGGCTACCACACCCAATACCAGTGCGATAAAAATGAAGAGCGTCAGTCTGCTTTTTTCCATTTAATATAATAAGCCTGCAAAACTACAAAATTTACGGGCTGTTTAAACAGGCATGGGAATATTCTATTTTATAACGACTTGCATTAGGCAAATAAAACATCCCGCCACGTTTTAGCATTATTACACATCATCAAAACAATTAGTATTTTGGCAACGTATTTACATCATGACTACAACAGCCTACGGATTACAGCATATAAAAAAGGAAATTCAGCACCTGCCTAATGAGCAGCTGGCCGAATTGATGCTCCGCCTGGCGCGTTATAAAAAAGAAAACAAGGAGCTCCTCGCCTACCTGCTTTTTGAAGCCCATGATGAAGCCGCCTTTATTGAAAAGGTAAAAGCCGAGGCCGGGTTCATGTTCAGCCAGTTATCATCATTAAGTTATAACGCGGCAAAAGGCATGCGTAAAATACTGAGGTTGTTGAGCAAGTACACCAAATTTATGGCATCAAAAGGGGCTGAAATTGAATTACTGATTAATTTTTGCGAAAATTACCTCGAATATGCCGACAAGCGCACATCATACAAGCCTTTAAGGCTGATCCTGATAAGGCAGGTAGAAAAAACCCGCGGGTTAATTGACAAGCTGCATGAAGATTTACAATTTGATTACCAGGACAGTTACAATAAATTAATAAGCGATGCCGAAAGCAAGCTGGGCTGGTTTAAAAAGAATGATCATTTGTTGTAACATATAAAGCTTAACATCGTCTAAATATAAAATTAACTGAAGTGGCCAACAAAGAAGCAGCATTCAAGCAGATATATGAAGCTAATTCTAAAAAGATATTCCATCTGTGCTATGGTTATACCGGCGATGACGATGCCGCTAACGACCTGCTACAGGAAACCTTTTTAAAGGTTTGGCAAAATTTAGAGAAATTCCGTAACCAGGCCATGATCTCAACCTGGATTTACCGTATTGCTGTAAATACCTGTTTAACCTATTTGCGCTCGGAAAAACGCCAGGCCAAAGACGAACTGACCCCACAATTAGCCGAAACAAAACGAGAGGAGCTGTCTGACAAAAACGAGCAGGTAGCTTTACTATATAAGTGTATTTCAAAACTGGAAGAATCAGAAAGGATTATTATAACCATGGTACTTGATGAGGTGCCGTATCCCGAAATTGCTGAAATTTCGGGTATATCAGAAGGGAACTTGAGGGTGAAAATTTATCGCATAAAACAAAAATTAACGGAGTTATATAACCAGTATGAAAGACTTTGATCATTTGATGTCGGTTTGGCAGGGACAGCCAAAACCAGATCAGCTTTCGGTGGATGAGGTGCTGAAGCAGGTAAAGAAGGGGATCCGCAGCATAACTACTAAGTTGTACCGCACAATAGTGGCCATGGTGATCATCGCGGCATTCGCGTTTATTGTTACATTTTTCCTGGCGTTTAAATCAACTGTAACTACAGTAGGTATTTTGATAGTATTAGTTACTATGCTTATGTACCTCTCTTTAATTTTGAGGCATTACCATATCCTGAGCAAACAGGATGCTACATTAAACCCAACCGAATATTTGCATAGCCTTAAAGAGTATCAAAAAAGCCGGTCGAAAGTGATAGGCTGGTTTTACTATATTTATATACTCATGATAAGCGCCGGACTGGCCATGTATTTTGTTGAAGTGCTTGAACACTCATCCTTAGCATTTAAAATAGTAACTTATACCTCAATTGCTGTATGGTTTCTGTTCACTACCTTTTACCTTAAACCCCGTATGTTTAAAAACGAGGAAGAAAAACTAAACCTGATGATTGATAGATTGGTACGCCTGCAGGAGCAGTTTGATTAAACCGGCATTTTTTTAGATTTGCTTCATGGCTCCCGAAACTGTAACCATTCAAAAACTAACCCTTGCTGATGCTGACACATTACTGGCTTTAAGCAAAAAAACGTTTTTCGATTTCTTTGCACATTTAAATAAGCCGGAAGATATGGAGGCTTATGCAGCTATTGCTTTCACTCTACAGAAAATACAAACCGAGCTCAACAACCCAAACTCCCACTTTTTCTTTGCAATGCTTGATGGTGAAATAGCCGGCTATCTCAAGCTAAACTATGGTCCCGCCCAAACAGAATTTCAGGACCAAAACGCTGTTGAGATAGAACGCATTTATGTTTTGGCCCAGCATCATGGCAAAAAGATAGGCCATCAGTTCATTGATTTCACCTTAAAAGAAGCTGCCTTTAAAAATCTGCAATACGTATGGCTTGGCGTTTGGGAACACAACCAAAAAGCACTTGCCTTTTATGAAAAGCATGGTTTTAAAGTTTTCAGCAGCCATGAGTTTGTTTTAGGCACCGATAAACAAACTGATTTACTAATGAGGAAAGAGCTTTAAGCCCCCCTCCCAACTCAGACTTAAGACTATCTATCTGCTCTGATTAATCAGCGCATGCATCACATGGTCTTTTAACTGCCTGCTTATGGGCACCTCAAACTCGCCAATGTTCAGCATATTTCCTTCTATCGATGTTATTTTATTACTGGCGATAATGTACGACTTATGCGTTTGCATGAATTTCCGGGCGGGTAACTTATCAGCAAAGGCCCTTAGGGTGCTGTGTGTTATAATTTTACGGGCAGATGTGTAGATCTCTACATAATTTTCCATGCCTTTAATGAACAGCACATCGTCAAAAACTATCTTTTCCAGTTTACCATTACTTTTAACAAAAAGGTAATCAGGTGCATCTGCGTTATTTCTTAGGTCAAAGTACTCCTTAGCTTTAAAAGCGGCCTTCATAAAGCGTTCAAAAGGGATAGGCTTGAGAAGATAATCGAGCACATCCAAATCAAAACCATCTGTGGCATATTCTTTAAAGGCAGTCGTAAATATCACCTTTGGCGGATTGGGCAGCGAGCGGATAAATTCAACACCGGTTAAATGCGGCATCTGGATATCCAAAAACAGCAAATCTACAGGTTGTTGTGCCAATACAGAGCTAAGCTCCATAGCATCCTCACATTGCGCTTTCAGATCAAAAAATCCGGCTTTTTTAACATAACCTTCCAGGCCTTTACGGGCAAAAGGCTCATCGTCGGTAATAATGCAGCTAATTAATGCCATGTTTTAAATATTCAATTCCAATATTGCTGTATAATGATCTTCTTCTCGCCCGGCTGTTAGTTGATGCTTACCCGGATAAAGCAATTGCAGCCTCCGGCCCAGGTTTTCCAAACCAATACCACTGTAACCATCCGGAGCTTTCATATTCGCAGGCACGTCGTTATAAACTTTAAAAACAAATTTACCGTCGGTAATACCTCCTTCAATAACTATTTTATACCCGCCGCCTATATATTTAAAAGCATTTTCGACCAACGGCAGCAAAAGCAGCGGATAGATCATCTGATCAGCTAAGTTTCCGTCAAAATTAACACTAAGCTTCATTTTGCTGCTCGCCCTGATCTGCTGCAGCCTGATATAATTTTCGAGATACTCCAACTCCTGTTTAATAGGCACCTGTTGTTGCTGATCATAAAGCTGATAACGTAACAGGCTTGACAATAACTCGGTACTTTTTTTTGCACCGGGAACATCTTCATCCATCTGAAAATAAATAGTATTCAGTGCATTAAACAAAAAATGCGGATGGTATTGGGCTTTTAAAAACTTCAGCTCGGTTTCCAGTTGGTCATTGGTTAATTTTTCCAGTTGCATCTTATTATTTACATAGGCCTTTAGCCAGGTACTGCTACGTGCAATGCCATAATAAACAATAGCATACAAAGTGGGGATCATATTAATATCAGCCACATCCGCCCAGGGCATTAGCTCCCTTATGCCCTGGGTTACGTGCAGGGCCATATCCATCGGAACAAATATGACGTTTACCAACACGAGGTTTACCCCTACCAATATGATTAACTCCCGCGCTACGTCCCGATAGGATAGCTGTGCTGCCCAGCGTTTGTCATAGTATTTGAAAAGCCTTTCAAAAAGATAGATAGCCAAATAACCTACCAATATGGAACAGGCCATTTCAATGCCATTGACATAGAAATCCCTTTTCCAAAAATGCTGGCCAAGGTCGGTATCATGTAATAGCCTGATGGTAAAATATACCAATAGGCCATACAATGCCGGAAAAATATATTTCCTAAAAAATTTCATATCAGCAAATTACAAATTTCAGGCAGAAAGGACAGGTTCATGATTAAGTTCGGATACCGCTGTACCTGATACTTTCGTTAGTTTCTCTTTCGGCTTCATGCCGAACAGGAATCGGGTTAGCGCATAAGGCCGTACTAACAAATGATACGTAAGCACAGTCACAAAAAAGGTAATGCCCACGGTATAAATGTATTTTGAAAGGATGCTTTCATTTTGCGTTTGTACTATATAATATACCACCAATACAATAACCGTTTGATGCAAGATATAAAAGGGATATACTGCCTGGTTTAAGTAATTGAGCACTTTATGACTGCGGTTAAAATAATGTTTGCCATAGCCAACCAGCGCCAACACCCATCCCCAGGCAATCATCGGCCGTAAAGCGGTAAAGGCATACGAAAATGCAATATTTTGAAATGGCCAGTGAGGATGCAATGGTTCGATGCCGTTCCAGCGCATCACTTCCCATATCATCAGGCTTAAAAAACCGATGGTTAAAGCAAAACGGCGATTGCGCTCAAGGCTGTCTATCAGTTTAGGTTGAAGGATACAGATAAAGCCTGCCAGGAGGAATAGCAACCAGTAAACAAAGTAACTGCCGTCGTGGATCAGATCATTGGTTTCGGGTAAGTCCCAACTGGTGAAAGTAAACCACAGGATTCCGGGCAGCATCAATAGGTACACCCATTTACCTTCAGCCAAAACTGCCAGTTTTTGTTTAAATGCATTGCTTTTGGGCGAGATCATCCAGGCGAATAACGGCGCAAAGATCAGATCGTAAATAAACAGGTAGGCGATAAACCAAAGGTGATGCCAGCTAAAATTACCTTTAGGATAAGGCTGAAAACTAAATGTACTTGGATAAAAATCCAGGAACGATCCTTTGTAGCCATTGGCCAAACGCTCCATGTAGATCTGCGGTGGCACAATGATGAACATGCCCACCAACAGCGGAATAAAAAGGCGGCGGAAACGCAAGCCGATGAAACTGAGTGTAGAACGCCGCTGCATCATGTAGTAACTCACGGTACCTGAAATAAAAAAGAGCAGCGGCATGCGAAAAAGGTGCAAAAAATGATTTGATTCCATCATCAGGTTGCTGGTTTCATGGTTTTTGATATGCCAGCCATCTTCGGCAACAAAGGGCATTGCCGAATGAAAAAATAATACCCCCAATATGGATAAGATCCTCAACCAATCGAGGTAAGTTTGACGTTGTGTGGTTTCCATGATTTCTTCTTTTTTTATCAAAAGAAGTTACTGCCATCCACCCCATAAAATTACTTTGACCAACGGTAAGAAACCTTTGACCATTGGTTGAAAATTTGTGGCGCGGTGATAACACCGGCAACAGGCTCAAAAAAGTTATGTCATTGCGAGGAACGAAGCAATCGCACGGAAGCATAGCCACCCTGTATAGCATGCGATTGCTTCGTCGTTCCTCCTCGCAATGACATGGCTTCCCTCAGCCCTTCAAAAACGGGTTAAAATTCCTTGTTCCAATTTCCATCCCGGCCGCCCTGCAAACGGTTTTATCCCCAAATTTAAAATTGATCTGATCCATGGCCTGGTATAGTTTAATACGTTCCTCATTATCCTCAAACAGGTTGATCTGGTAACTGCCCGTACAAAGGTCACTCAACCGTACACCTATGAGCCTGATAGGCCGGTGCTGGTCCCAGGCTTTTCTAAGCAAATTTTTCACACCGGGAATCAGGATATGCTCTGCCGCAGTAAGCGCTATTTTTTGCTGCTGTGTATGTGTTTCAAAATTGCCATAACGCAGCTTAATAGCCAGGCATGACGAAAGCTTGTTCTCCCGTCTGAGTTTGGACGATAATTCCTCTGTCATGGATACAAGGATAGTTTCAAGTGTGCGATGATCGGCAACATTAGTATCAAAAGTATGCTCCGTACTAATGGATTTACGATCGGAATGCGGAACTATCTCGCTGTCATCAATTCCATTGGCCCGCTCCCAAAGATACCGGCCATGCTTGCCAAAAACAGTTTCCAAAAAACGGAGATTGGTACGCTGCAGGTTGCCTATCTTTTCGATGCCGTATTGATACAGTTTATTACGGGTACTTTCGCCCAGGCCGGGAATTTTACCAATGTTGAGCGGGGCCAGAAAAGCGAGTTCCTCGCCATGTTTTACAAATTTTTGTCCGTTTGGCTTGGCCTGGTTGGTTGCCATTTTGGCTATGGTTTTGCCCGATGCCATACCAAATGAAATGGGCAGTCCGGTTTCTTTAATGATCTTTTGCCGTAGCTTGCTCGCTTCCTGGTAGCAATTATAAAAGCGGTCCATCCCCGTGTAATCAATATAAAACTCATCAACAGATGTTTTTTGATACAGGGGTACCGTTTCATGAATGATCTGTGTAACCTCTCTTGAAGCTTCAGAATAGCGCCCATGCGAGCCACGGACAAGAATAGCATGCGGACAGAGTTTCAAAGCCTGGCGAGTGGGCATAGCCGAATGTACCCCAAACGCCCGCGCCTCATAACTGCACGAAGCCACCACACCCCTATCGGCCGAGCCGCCAATGATCACGGGTTTACCAATCAGCTCGGGATGGAACTTACGCTCAACCGAAACAAAAAACGAGTCGAGGTCGATATGTACAATATGCCGCTTAGCATCCATACACAAATATGAAAATAAATTTGGTATTTTGCTAATTTTATTAGCAAATTTGAATTAATTAAAACTGTTGATTATGAGTATGTACGAGGATTATTTGATGTTGCTTTCACCGCCCGAAAACGTGAAACATGAAATAGCGCGCTACAAAAAAGCCTCGGCCCGGCTCATTGGCGAATATAAAAGCATGAATTCACCTGCACATATTTCCGTTCAGCACCTCGAGCGTCAAAAGCCATTTATGGCCGATAAAAACCTGGAGCTGATGGAACAGGATTTTGCGACGCTGCCGCCGGTTTTATTGCATGTAGATGGGTTTGGTCATTTTCCGCACCTGCATAGCCGGATGACCATTTACGCAAATATCCGCACTACCCCGGCATCTGACGAGTGGTTTAAACAGCTTAAGAAAAAGCTGCGGATCAAGAAAAACCTTACACCACATATAACCGTGGTAAGGGATGTGCCCGAAAAGGATTTTAGCACACTGTGGCCGCATTTCAGGCATAAAAAACTAATTGAACCCTTTTGGGTGAACACCCTTACAGTTGTGAAACGTGATACGTTTGATGCCTACGCCAAATGGGAGCACTTTAAAAACTTTGAGTTTAAGCACAAGGTAGGTGCCGGACATACCATTGATGAATTGGAGTTGCTTAAAGCAGGCGACCCTGACCAAATTGATCTTTTTTAAATTAAAACTTACGCATATGAGCTTATCTTTTTTTCACTTTATCCTGTCGTTACCAGACAATGCCAATTTTATGATCATGCGGCTGAAAAATGAGGCCAAACGCATCATTGGCGATTACCCCAGTATGAATGCCAGGGCGCATATCACCATTAATAATTACCCGCGCAAACCATTATATATCAACGAGCAAGGGTTTACAATGTTCGAAAGACGCTTAAAACTGCTGCCTCCTATTGTATTTGAAATTGATGGTTTTGATTGTTTCAACGAGGAAAACAACTACAACAAAACCATATATGCCAAACTTAAATCAAGTGACCAAAACAAATATTGGTTCAAATTACTTTGGAAAATAGTTGGCAAAGGCAGCGATACGCCCCATATCACTATAGCCCGAAATATTACACCCGAGCAGTTCAACCGCCTTTGGCCGCATTTTCAGAAACGGGAGATGCATGAAAAATTTATTGTTTCAAGGTTTACTATTTTGCGAAATCGTCCAGCTTTCGAGGAGTCGCGCGCTGTTATCTATCGCGAATTTGAATTTCAGGGTTCTCAAAACGCATCAACTATGCCTGATAACATGGGCTTAACACAGTCATTTAAAAATTATCCCTCTATAAATCAACAGATAAGCCTTTTTTAACATTTTCTTAACCATAAACGCTACCTTTTTCTATATTTGCGCCGGGGTAAGTCTTTTACGGCCAGCTCCTCTTGAACTCCCCCAGGGTGGGAACACAGCAAGGGTAGAGAGTTGAGCGGCGCGATAAAAGTAGCTTACCCTTTTTTTATTTTCTTATTTTTGCCGCACCGGCAAACATGCCCCAAACCTGCACAGGTTCATGATTTCTTTAATTTCATAATTGTACATAAATGCTCGATATATTCATTATTGGTGGAGGCCCGATAGGTTTAACTTGCGGACTTGCCGCCCAAAAAGCCGGTTTAAGTTTTGTAATTGTCGAAAAAGGCACGCTTGTAAATTCCTTATACAACTACCCTGCTACCATGACTTTTTTCTCCACTTCGGAGAAGCTGGAAATCGGCGGAGTTCCCTTTGTTACCGTACACAATAAACCCACTCGTAATGATGCTTTGGAGTATTATCGCCGGGTAGCGTTTTCAAATAACCTGCCCATCCATCTTTTTGAAGAGGTTACCGAAGTAATTCCCGGCGATGGCTTTTATACCATAACCACAAAAAAGGCAACCTATCAGGCTAAAAAAGTGATTTTATCAACCGGGTTTTATGATATTGCCGTTAATCTGGAGATCCCCGGCGAAAACCTGCCCAAAGTAAAACACTATTACCAGGACCCGCATTATTATACCCTGCAAAAGGTAGTAGTGGTAGGCTCAAGCAACTCGGCCATTGACGTTGCTTTGGAAACCTATCGCAAAGGTGCCGAGGTTACACTGGTAATCCGCGGCAGCGAGGTAAGCAACCGGGTTAAATACTGGGTGAGGCCGGATATCATTAACCGCATTAAAGAAGGAAGCATTAAAGCCTATTTTAATTCCAACCTCGAAGCTGTTCGTGAAAATGAGGTTGATATTCAAACTCCCGAAGGGTTGGTTACCATACCAAACGATTTTGTAATGGCGATGACGGGCTACAAACCCAACTTCGATTTCCTGAAAAAGCTGGGCATCATTCTTTCTGATGATAAATTTATCCCACAATATAACCCCGAAACCATGGAAACAAACATGCCTGGTTTATACCTTGCAGGGGTGGTTTGCGGTGGCCTGGATACCCACCTTTGGTTCATTGAAAACTCGCGCATTCATGCTGATATGATTATCAATGATATTGTGGGTCGGAATTGAGTGGTTAACTGGGTTGATTAGGTGAATAGTTCGATTTGTAAATCAAACATTTACAGGCAAAACCCAACTACTTAGCTAATCAACCCAGTCAACTATTCACCACCCCACAAATAATCGCATTTTTTTCTTGTATAAATAAAATTTTATAGCCTATTTTGCAGCGAAATTAAAAACACAGTAATTCAATAAAAAAATGAATACACCAAGCTTAAATAAGCCCGCCATCAGAGCAAGTTTTGCTCCGGTTGCTGCTGCCTTGGGTTCAACTGTTTTTTTAAACTGCCCTCTCCGACGAAGGACCTACATGCCACGGGTTTGAATTAATTTTCCTCCTGCCCACACAAAAAGAGTTTTTTAAACTTCTTTTAAAAAAACCATCTAATTATTTAAGGCTGATAAAGCCAATTAATTTCACGGTAATTATCTATTTAAATGACAATACAAGATTTTGATATTCAGGTTGCTACTGCACAGCACGTTGATTATGCCTCACAAATTTGCGATGAAATGGCCGAATCGGCCAAGGCACGTGGTACAGGCATTGCCACGCGCTCGCCCGAATATGTTGCTAATAAAATGCTGGAAGGCAAAGCTGTTATAGCCCTTCATAAAGACGGTACATGGGCCGGTTTCTGCTACATTGAAACCTGGAGCCACGGCGACTTTGTTGCCAACTCGGGCCTTATTGTTAATCCACAGTTCCGCAAGGCGGGATTGGCTAAGGCTATCAAACACCGCATTTTCCAGTTATCGCGTACCAAATATCCTTACGCCAAAATATTCGGGTTAACAACCGGTTTGGCTGTAATGAAGATCAACTCCGAACTTGGTTACGAACCGGTTACCTACTCCGAACTTACCCAGGACGAAAACTTTTGGGCAGGCTGCAAAAGCTGTGTAAACTTTGATATTTTAACCAGCAAAGGCCGCAAAAACTGTATGTGCACCGCCATGCTGTTTGACCCCGCCGAAAAACAAAAAGAATACGAAGAGAAGATGCAGCGCATTACACACAAGGCCACCCTATTGGAACGCATAGAAAATGCGATAAAGAAACGCATCGGTCACGTGGAAAATTAAGCCGAAGGCTTAATACTAAAATTAACGAAACAGATCACCATAATTGATAAGTAAAGCTTTAAGCATTACGCTTTTAGCTTTAAGCTCACCAAAAACATGAAGAAAAAAGTAGTATTAGCTTATAGCGGAGGTTTAGATACCTCATTTTGCTGTATTTATTTAACGCAGGATCTTGGCTACGAGGTTCATTCGGTTATTGTAAATACCGGCGGTTTTAGCGAGGAAGAGTTAAAAGGCGTTGAGGAACGTGCCTATAAAATGGGCGTTACTTCGCACCACGTGGTTGACGAAACTGAAAACTTTTACAATACCTGCGTACGCTTTTTAATTTACGGCAACGTATTAAAAAACAACACCTACCCGCTATCAGTAAGTGCCGAGCGCGTAAGCCAGGCTACTGCTATTGCTAACTACGCTAAAGAAATTGGTGCCGAGTTTGTTGCCCACGGTAGTACCGGTGCCGGTAATGACCAAGTACGTTTTGATATGATCTTCAACATCCTTGTTCCGGAAGTAAAGATCATCACCCCTATCCGTGATTTGAAACTGAGCCGCGAGGAAGAGATCGAATACCTGAAAAAACATGGTGTTGATATGAATTTTGAAAAAGCCAAATACTCTATCAATAAAGGGATCTGGGGAACATCTGTTGGTGGTAAAGAAACTTTAACTTCAAACCTTGGCCTGCCTGAAGAAGCATGGCCTACACAGGTTACCGCATCTGAAGTTAAAGACCTTGTGCTTACTTTTGAAAAAGGCGAATTGGTGGCCATAGGCGATGAAAAATATGATCATCCAACCCAAGCTATCCAGGCCTTGCAGGCTATTGCACAGCCTTATGGCATTGGCAGGGATATTCATATTGGTGATACTATTATCGGGATTAAAGGTCGTGTGGGTTTTGAGGCTGCTGCTCCAATGGTGATCATCAAGGCTCACCACACTTTAGAGAAACACGTGCTTACCAAATGGCAGCTTTCATGGAAAGATCAGTTATCATCTTTCTACGGCAACTGGCTGCATGAAGGCCAGTTCCATGATCCTATCATGCGCAACATCGAAGCTTTCCTGAACGATACTCAGTTAAACGTAAGCGGTAAAGTATTTGTACAATTACATCCTTACCGTTTCCAGGTTGTGGGTATCGAATCTAATCACGATTTAATGTCGAACAAATTTGGCAGCTATGGTGAGATGAACAACGCATGGAGCGGCGAAGACGTTAAAGGGTTCTCGAAAATATTTGGTAACCAGGTAATGATCTATCATAAGGTTAATGCCGCCCCCCAGCCCCCTCAAGGGGGAGCAAATGCTCAATAAAGACAAAATGGCTAATCAGATCAACAAATCCAACGTTCCGGTTCCCCCTTTAGGGGGCGGAGGGGGCGTTGCTTTTTCAAAAAGTGATTGCTTAAAGCATTATAACTGGGGCGATGACTGCCATGGATGGACTTTCATCGATACCGAAGCCCTTTCAGTTAAACAGGAACTGATGCCACCGGATACTGCTGAGCAATTACATTACCACGAAAAAGCCACACAGGTATTTTTTATTTTAAAGGGACGGGCTACCTTTTCGATAGACGGTGAGGTTACGGTATTGAAGCCCGAACAGGGTATCGAGATCCATTCCGGTCAAAAGCACTTTATCAGCAATAACGACCGGAGCGATCTTGAATTTATTTTATATTCATATCCATCTACAAATAATGATCGGATAAATGTAGCCCCCTAACCCCCTAAAGGGAGAATAATTGTTAAAATTATGACCGAATTTATAAATATAAAAGTCGCCTCCAATACTCCCCCTTCAGGGGGCCGGGGGGCGGTACGTGCAGGTATAGTTGGCGGAGCAGGATACACCGGCGGCGAAATGCTCCGGATCCTGATCAATCACCCTAATGTTGATATCGCTTTTGTGCATAGCAACAGCAATGCAGGCAACTACGTTTACGAAGTACATACCGACCTGTTTGGTGATACCGACCTAAAATTTGCAGCTGAATTATCTACAGATATTGATGTACTTTTTCTTTGTGTAGGTCATGGCGATGCCAAAAAGTTTCTGGAAGCAAATGCTATCCCCGATTCTGTTAAGATCATTGACCTGAGCCAGGATTTCAGACTGAGTCAAAACTCAACCCTGAATGGTAAAAGCTTTGTTTATGGCTTGCCTGAGTTAAACCGCGAGGCTATCAAAACGGCTGCTAACATTGCTAATCCAGGTTGTTTTGCTACATGTTTGCAATTGGGGCTACTTCCGTTGGCATCAAAAGGTTTGCTGAATAACGAAGTGCATGTTACAGCAACTACAGGTTCTACCGGTGCAGGCCAAAGCTTGTCACCAACATCACACTTTACATGGCGTAATGATAACCTTTCGGTTTATAAAGCGTTTAGCCACCAGCATTTAAATGAGATCGGGCAATCGTTAAGGCAACTGCAAGCCAACTTTGATAAGGCAATCAATTTTATCCCTTATCGTGGTGATTTTACCCGCGGTATTATAGCATCTATTTATACTGAAAGTGATTTAACGGAAGAGGAGGCTTTAGCACTTTACCAAAGCTATTACGATGGTCATCCGTTTACGCATGTAACTAACCGTAATATCGATCTGAAACAGATTATAAATACCAACAAATGCTTTATCCAGGTAAAAAAACACGATAACAAAATATTCATTATCAGCATAATGGATAACTTACTTAAAGGCGCATCCGGCCAGGCAGTACAGAACATGAACCTCTTGTTCGGACTGGACGAGCGCGCAGGCTTACGACTTAAGGGAATAGCTTTTTAGCCCCCCTGCCCCCTAAAGGGGGAGCAATTGTTTAATATTAATTTTAATTGCCTTTAAGGCTTCAACAATATGAATCTGTTCGACGTTTATCCTATAAATCCAATTAATATAGTAAGGGGACAAGGGAGTTTAGTATATGATAACCAAGATACCGAGTACTTAGACATGTATGGTGGTCACGCTGTAATATCTATTGGTCACACCCACCCGCATTATGTAAAAAGACTGGAAGACCAGCTGCACAAGCTTGGTTTTTACTCTAACTCTATCGAGATCCCGATTCAAAAAGAATTGGCTCAAAAATTAGGGAAAGTTTCGGGCAAGGAAGATTACCAGTTGTTCCTGTGTAACTCAGGTGCCGAGGCTAATGAGAATGCTTTAAAACTGGCTTCTTTTTATAATGGAAAAAAGAAAGTAATTGCTTTTAGCAAATCATTCCATGGTCGTACCTCATTGGCTGTTGCGGTTACTGATAACCCTAAGATCGTCGCTCCTATCAACGAAACTGAAAATGTGATCTTTTTGCCATGGGCAGATGAAGCCGCATTGGAAGAGGCATTCAAAAACAATGAAATATCTTCAGTGATTATTGAAGGCATCCAGGGCGTTGGTGGTATCCAGGTTGCTTCTGAAAGCTTCCTGCAAAAGATCCGTTCATTGTGTGATCAGTATAATGCAGTTTTCATTGCCGATTCGGTACAGTGCGGTTACGGCCGTACAGGGAAGTTCTTCTCGCATGATTTTGCCGGTATTGATGCTGATATTTACAGCATGGCTAAAGGCATGGGTAATGGTTTCCCTGTTGGCGGCATCATTATTTCGCCAAAAATACAACCTGCTTATGGCATGCTGGGTACCACTTTTGGTGGCAACCATTTGGCTTGTGCCGCAGGCTTGGCAGTGCTTGAAACTATGGAGCAGGATGACCTGATGCAAAACGCTACCGAAATTGGCGGTTATCTGATCAAAGAATTGAAAAAGCTGGAGCAGGTTAAAGAAGTTCGTGGTCGTGGTTTAATGATCGGTATCGAACTGCCTGAGGAATTAGCCCATGCCCGTAAAGAGCTGTTAAACAAGCACCACATATTTACAGGAGAAGCTAAACCTAACGTGATCAGGCTGTTACCTGCTTTAAATTTAACTAAGGCCCATGCTGACAGGTTCCTGGAAGCTTTTGTAAATGTATTAAATCAATAACTCGCTATAATACCCAAACCAATGAAACTATTTTCTTCTGTTAATGATGTTGCTGATGTTAATGCACTTGTGAAAGAGGCATTGGCGCTTAAGCAGGATCCTTTTGCCCACCAGCAGCTTGGTAAAAATAAAACACTTGCATTGGTGTTTTTAAACCCAAGTTTGCGTACCCGTATGAGCACACAAAAAGCAGCCCTTAACCTGGGCATGAATGTGATGGTGCTTAATATTGATAAAGAAGGCTGGGCACTTGAACTGCGCGATGGTGTGATCATGGATGGCACCACAGTTGAGCATATCCGCGAAGCTGCCGGTGTTATGGGCCAGTATGCCGACATCATTGGCGTACGTTCATTTCCTGGTTTGAGGAACCGTGAAGAAGATTATAGCGAAATGATTTTCAACAAGTTTGTTGAATTTTGCAAAGTTCCGGTTGTTAGTTTAGAATCAGCCACCCGCCACCCACTGCAAAGTTTGGCCGATTTGATTACCATTGAAGAGTTAAAAATTTCGGCACGCCCTAAAGTAGTTTTAACCTGGGCTCCACACATAAAACCTTTGCCGCAGGCTGTACCAAACTCGTTTTCGGAGTGGATGTGTAAGGCCGATGTTGACTTTACCATTGTTCAGCCTAAGGGCTATGAGCTTAGTACCGATTTTACCCAGGGCGCAAACATCACTTACAACCAGGATGAAGCTTTGGCAGGCGCGGATTTTATCTACGTAAAAAACTGGTCGGCTTATGAGCCTTATGGTAACATATTGGGCAAACACGAAGAATGGATGCTCACCAATAAAAAACTGGAGCTGACCAACAATGCCAAAGTAATGCACTGTCTTCCGGTACGCCGTAATCTGGAGTTGTCTGATGAAATATTGGATGGGCCAAACTCCATTGTTGTGCATGAAGCAGGCAACCGTGTATGGGCAGCCCAGGCTGTATTGAAACAGATGCTGGAGAGTTTATAGGTAATTACTATTTTTATAAAGGCAAGAGTCGAAACTATATGTGTCCTGGCTCTTGCTTCTTCCCGTCTTAATTCTTTTCCCAATGTATACGCCCAAACATTTTCAGTTAACGGATGAGCAGGAAGCTATCAGCTTTATGCAGCGCTATAGTTTTGCAACTATCGTTACCGCTACTGATAATGTTCCTTTTGCAACCCACATCCCCTTTTTGGTAACTAAACGCGATGATAAAATTGTTCTGTCATCACATTTCGCCAGGGCTAATCCGCAGGCTGCTGAAATTATTGGAAAGGAAATCTTGGTGATCTTTACTGAACCCCACGCCTATATCTCACCAAAACATTACGAAAAGGAAACCAACGTACCTACCTGGAACTACATTGCCGTACATGCATATGGCAAAGCCACGATATTATCCGAAGGCGAACAAACTGCCAATCTGTTAGTGCATATGATCAGCAACTACGAGGCCGGTTACCTGGCCCAATGGAATAACCTCCCTGATGAGTATAAGCAACGCATGATGAGAGGCATTGTAGCGTTTGAGATTGTTGTTGACGATTTGCAAGGCAAACAGAAACTTAGTCAAAATCGTACCGAAGTAGAACGGGAAAACATTATTGAAGCGCTGGATAAGAGCAAAGATACTACCGAGGCAGAAATCGCTAAATATATGTCGCGCCTTAAATAATCAACTACCGCGGGTTTAGCGCAGCGTAACCCGTGGGGCATATCAGTTAAGTTTCCAACTTAACTGATGAAGTTAAAAACTTCAAAGATCGTTTACCACGGGTTACGCTGCGCTAAACCCGCGGCAGATTAGATTTTTATTCTTCTGTCTTTTTTGAAACCCTGTTGATCATCGCATTCAGCGTTAGGCCCTGCACTATTACCGAAAATATCACAATAAAATAACTACCGGAAAGGATGAGGTGACGGTATGGCGTATTGGGTAGCGACAGCGCCAAAGCAATGGAGATTCCCCCGCGTAACCCCGCCCAGGTCATGATGTTGATATTACTGTAATTTACCTTAAGTGTATTTTTCAAAAAAGTGAGCGGCAGCATGATACTCAGCCATCTGGCTATTAAAACCGTAACTATAGAAATACTTCCCGTAACCCAGTAATTATTTACAAATGGCAGATTAACCAATTGAAGCCCTATCATCACAAATAAAATGGTGTTCAGGATTTCATCCACCAGCTTCCAGAATTTCTCTAATGCCTCATGCGATTTTTCTTTATTGTCCTGGTTAATAGATTGGCCTCCGGCAAATAATCCGGCTATAACAACCGACAACGGGAGCGAGAAACCGAGTAACACAGCCAATACCGACAAGCCCATCACCAAAGCCAGCGAGATCAATACAATGGTTTGAAAATCTTTAACAGAGCGCATCAAACGGTGAGTAACATAACCCAAAACAGCCCCGGCTAACATCCCCCCTATTATTTCTTTTATTATAAGTACAACCACCTTTGCCAATTCAATTTTTTCTTCACCTACCCGGGCAATTTCTAAAATGATCACAAACAGGATCAGCCCTATGCCATCATTAAACAGGGATTCGCCCGAAATAATGGTTTCAAGATTTGC
Source organism: Mucilaginibacter angelicae (assembly GCF_042434235.1). Classification (NCBI taxonomy): domain Bacteria; kingdom Pseudomonadati; phylum Bacteroidota; class Sphingobacteriia; order Sphingobacteriales; family Sphingobacteriaceae; genus Mucilaginibacter; species Mucilaginibacter angelicae. The sequence continues at coordinate 224,111 of NZ_JBHLTS010000078.1, forward strand.
AGGTAATTTGGAATTACGGATGATAGCCGAAACCGCCACAGGATCTGTAGGTGAGATCAAAGCGCCGAACAGCAGGCAATAGATGAGCGGCATGTGGATATGAAAAACCGGGGCAACGTAAAATAACAAAAAGCCAAACACAGCGGTCGAAATGATAACGCCCAATGTGCTCAGCACAAATACCGGGCGCATCTCTTTCTTCAGCTTCCGCCCATCCAAATTAAAGGAGTTTGAAAAAAGCAGGAAACCAAGCAGGATATTCAATACCGCTTTTGAAAAATTGATGTTTTTGGCAAGCGTGCCCAGGTAATCGGCTATCGACGAGTCGATTTTATCGACGATAAGTATGGTTATAGAAGTAATGGTGGCCAGCAGCACAATGCCAATGGTACCAGGCAGTTTAATAAAGCGCGCGTTGAGGTACGAGAAAACCGCACTGACAATAACCAATAAAGCAATTACAACAAACAGATCCATAAATACTTACAAGTAAGGATTTAAAAGGCCTATTGTTTGTAACTATCTCGTTTCAGGATCAGTCATTCGTGTTTCGGTATCAAAATGGCGCACAATAAGGCGGTTATCACTGTTTTTTGTAAAATAGTTTATGGCCCAGCTAAAAAATATGATGCCCTTGTTGGTAAAACCTGCTAACGACATGATGTGTACAAATCCCCAAATCAGCCAGGCAAAAAATCCCTGTAAATGGATCTTCCCCAAATCGGCCACTGCCTTATTACGCCCTATGGTAGCCAGCGAACCTTTATCCCTGTATTTGAAAGGCTTTAACGGCTTGCGTTCAAACATGCGGTAAACGTTTTCGCCAAGGTTTTGCCCTTGCTGAATTGCCACCGGCGCTACCCCGGGATGTCCGTTAGGGTATTCATCGCTTATCATGGCTGCTACATCGCCTATGGCATAAATGTTTTCGTAACCTTTTACTTTATTAAATTCATCAACGAGGATACGGTTACCCCTCACTATATTATCGGCAGAAATACCTTCAGGAAATTCGCCCTTTACCCCTGCTGCCCAAAGTACGTTGCGGGTTAACAGTGACGTACCGTTATCTATCTTGAGTTCATATCCATTATAACTTTGCACATGCGCGCTGTTAAAAATGGTTACGTCCATATCCTCCAGAAACTTCTTGGCCTTAGTCCTGGCCCCCTGCGAAAACGCAGCGAGCAACTCGGCTTTACCTTCAACAAGGTAAACCTTCATGCTATGTTTGCGCAGACCATGGTAATCTTTCATTAATATCAACTCGCGCATTTCGGCAAGGGCACCGGATAGCTCCACGCCGGTCGGGCCTCCGCCAACAACAACAAAGGTCATTAACGCCGCTTTTTCTTCCGGGTCTTTAGATACGAGCGACATCTCCAGGTTTTGCAGGATCAGGCTCCTTAAATTCAAGGCCTCCGGGATATTTTTCATCGGCATGGCAAAATGCTCTATCTCTTTATTTCCAAAAAAATTTGTATCTGAACCAGTAGCAATGGCCAGGTAATCGTAATAAATGGTGCCGATATCGGTATCGAGCGTATTACTTTCCGGGTTAATCTTCTCCACCTCAGCAAGCGCAAAGCGGAAATTATTTTGCTTTGTAAAAATCCGTCGCAAAGGAAAGCCGATTGAGTCGGCAGCTATGGAGCCGCCCGCAACTTGGTACAATAAGGGCTGAAATGTGTGATAATTATGCTTGTCAATCATCAGCACATCAACAGGTGCATCTTTTAATTTTTTAGCTAATTGTATCCCACCAAATCCTCCTCCAATAATTGCCACCCGCGGCCTGGTATTCTTTTTTTGCTCCATAGATAGATATAAGCAAGGATGATCCCTTAAAGTTTTCCAATATTACTAAATCTTTCATAATCAAATTGTAAACTTAAACTGCAAATTCATTTATTCATTTTTAAATCATTTCTTTAAAAAACATACTATATTTTCGTAATTTTAACAGTTTTCTGCTCAAAAAGGTGGAAATTTGGCACTAAAAGAGTTATATTAACAGCTGTAATGAATAAAATTGATACAGATCATATCAAAACGAGTAATTTATCGCCTGATAAGGCCCTTTATATAATCAAAATAGGTGGAAACGTTATTGATAACTCTGAAAACCTGCATCATTTTTTAAAGGACTTTGAAGCGCTTGACGGCTTCAAGATCCTGGTACACGGGGGCGGCAAAGTGGCCACACAAATGGCCGAAGACTTAGGCATTGAATCAAAAATGGTTGATGGAAGGCGCATCACTGATATTGAAACGCTCAGAGTGGTTACCATGGTTTATGGCGGCCTCATTAACAAAAATATAGTAGCACAGCTACAGCGCTTTGGCAACAATGCCATAGGTTTAACCGGCGCCGATGGCAACTTTATTAAAGCTGTTAAACGACCTGTAAAAACAATTGATTATGGTTTTGTGGGCGATATTGTTAAAGACTCTATCAACCCGGAAAATATAAGCCGTTTGATGGAAGCAGGCTTCACCCCCGTTTTTTGTGCCATAACGCACGACGGCGAAGGCCAGTTGCTAAATACCAATGCCGATACCATTGCTTCGGCACTGGCGGTATCGTTATCGGGGTTATATGAAACCACACTCATATACTGTTTTGAGAAAAAAGGTGTGTTAAAAGATATTGATGATGAAGAATCGCTGATAAGGGAAATTAACCCTCAGCATTACGAGGAACTAAAAGTGGAAAGGATAATACACAGTGGAATGCTGCCTAAACTTGATAACGCTTTTACCGCAATTGCCTGCGGCGTAAAAGCAGTAATTATTGGCAAATCAGATGATCTTGGTCAATTGAAAGATAACAAACCATTTGGAACACGTTTAACTAAAAACGCATGAACTCACAACAGCACATTTCAATATTAGGCTCTGGTAACATAGGCCTGTCATTAGCCAAAGGTTTAGTTAAATCGGGTATTTGTAAACCCCAGCAAATATCATTAACCCGCCGTAACGTGGCGGCTCTTGCCGAATATGCGACATTGGGGTATCATGTATCAGACAATAACATACGCGCGGTACGTAAAGCCGATATCATTGTATTAGCAGTATTGCCCCAGCAGCTTAACAAACTGCTTGACGAAATAAGACCGGCATTAAAGCCCGAAAAGCAACTTCTGATCTCTGTTATCTCGGGGGTTAGCTGTGGTGATATCCGCCAGCAACTTGACCTTAACGTGCAAATAGTGCGTGCCATGCCCAATACGGCTATTGCCATTGGCCATTCCATGACCTGTATTGCTACGGATAACGGCACCAATAAAAACATCAACATGGCCAAATCGCTTTTTGATACAGTTGGCGTAACCATACAGATCAACGAGGAGTTGATGACCTCGGCCACAGCACTTTGCGCCTGCGGTATCGCTTTCTTTTTACGGTCGATCCGTGCGGCATCACAAGGCGGAACAGAGATTGGCTTCCACGCCCATGACGCCTTGAAAATGGCCGCCCAGACAGCCAAAGGCGCTGCGGACTTACTGCTACAATTATCATCACACCCGGAGCAGGAAATTGATAAGGTTACCTCACCAAGCGGCTGTACTATTGCCGGCCTGAATGAAATGGAGCACCACGGTTTCAGCTCGGCCATGATCAAGGGCATTCGTTTGTCGGCCGAAAAGGCGGGCGATTTGTACAAAAAGGACAGTTAAAAAAGCCGAAAGCTTTTGAATCGCTTTGATAGTGTATTTCGAAATCGTTCAAAGGCCGAAAACTTAATGCTCAAGGCAAAACCCTGATAAATCATTATATTTCAATCGTTTTGATAGTGTATATCAGAATGAGTTATTTTTTAAAAAGCAGTAAGGATACAAGCTATTTACTTTCAACCAATTATAAATAGTTATAATACTTTGGTACAATTATGGTATTTGACTGCTGATCTTTCAATATAAAATGTTAACAGTAGAAAAAATTGGCGGTACATCCATGACCGCTTTGGGCGATGTAATCAAAAACATTATCCAGTTTGAACGCAGCGGAGAACAACTTTATAACCGCATATTTGTAGTATCGGCATTTTCGGGGGTAACCAACCTCCTGCTCGAAAATAAAAAGACAGGTGCACCGGGCGTATATCATAAGCTTGCCAGTTACAAGGATTTTCATACACCATTAAAGCAACTTATCGTCCGGCTAAAACAGATCAATAAAACTTATGAGAGCCTTGGGTTGAACATAGCCGAAGCTGATAAGTACATTGAAACAAGGATTAAGGATGCGCAAACCTATCTGGAAAACCTGGCCAATATCCTGGCATCCGGTTATGTAGGCAAAGAGGGCATTTTGCAAGCTGCCCGCGAGATCCTGGCCTCAATAGGTGAAAGTCATTCGGCTTTTAACTTTACCAATATCCTGCAAAATATGGGTATTAATGCTACGTTAGTCGACCTGAGCGGCTTTCATGATCACCGTGCCTTAACTATTGATCAGCGCATCAAAAAAGACCTTGCCCATATTGATTTTGCAAAAACCATTACCATTGTTACCGGCTATGCCAAAGGTACCGAAGGCATTATGCGCGAATTTGACCGCGGCTACTCTGAAGTTACCTTCAGTAAAATTGCTGTTGCTGTAAAACCACAGGAAGCCATCATCCACAAAGAGTATCACCTTTGTACTGCCGACCCGCAACTGGTTGGTGTTGAAAACTGCTCTCCGGTAGGTAATACCAATTATGATGTTGCCGATCAGCTGGCTGATGTAGGTATGGAGGCCATCCACCCCAAGGCATCAAAACCGCTGGAAATAAATGATATCGACCTGCGGATCAAAAACACCTTCCAGCCGGAGCACCCGGGAACACTGATCACCCGCGAATATATTTGCGATAAAAAACGCGTTGAGGTGATAACCGGTACCGATAGGGTGATCATGATCGACATTTATGATCCATCTATGGTGGGTAACGTTGGTACGGATTTCCATATTATGCAGCTGTTTTACAAATTTGGCGTTAGTTACAGCTTTAAGGCCACCAGCGCTAACAGCATCTCGATAGTGATATGGGAAAAAGACTATAACAAAAAACTGATCAGCGAATTAGAGGATAATTACGAAAAAGTGGCTGTTGAAAAAATAGCAATGGTTTGTTTAATAGGCTCCAATATGGATCAGCCCGGCTTGCTGGCAAAATCAGCTACAGCATTGGCCCAGAACGGGATCAATATCAAAAGCTGCGGCTTTGCTTTAAGAATGGTAAATATCCAGTTTTTAGTAGCCCGCGAAGATTTTAACGAGGCTATCTGCGCTTTGAACAAGGCGATGTGTTAGTTTTTAGGTGAAGGGTAAAAGGAAAAAGGGGTTATTTCTTTCCTTCCTGAATTGCTAAGGCCAGGATACTAAAATTATTAAGCGTTTCTCCGAGGTTTTTAAGATCAGCTTTGATGTAATCCAAAGAGATTTTAAAAACCTTTTTCTTTTTTGAATAGTTGTAAAACCTGTCAATAGGTCTTCTGAACTGACTTAAATATTTTGAAGGATCATATGTTTTAAGCAACAAAACATATTCGTCATTGCTGATCTCTTCAATATCATCCCAGTAAAATTTAATCCCGCTTACATGATCATATAAATAATTTTCGTTAGCTTCTAATAAAGGCTGCTTTTTTAAAGCCAGGCTGATTAAATTATGCAGTTTTATAAATCTAAATACTGTAAGTAACACCCACACAATACCGGCAAAAAAATAAAAATAGCTAAAATTACTACTTGCAGACCTTATAACGTGAATCCAACAAATACACAGCCAAAGGGCATGATTAAAGATCAAACCCCATAACTCAGAAGCAAACTTAAAATAGTATTTCACAAAGAACTTTATTCTTAAATATAGCATGTTTAATTAAATCTATCTCCCACTATTATATATATCCTCATGTAACTTTCCCGCAACTTATTTTAATAAGCCATAAGTTTTCAGCATATTTAGGTTTGACATCTTTCCTGTATGCGTAAACTTTTACTACCAACCTGCCTGTTATTGGCTTTGGGGCTTCATGTATCTGCTCAAAAAACAACTAAAAAACCTTTAGATCATACTGTGTTTGATGGATGGCAAAGTACAGCCGGGCAGCGTATAAGTAACGATGGCAAGTGGGTAGGCTATGTAATAAAACCACAGCAGGGAGATGCCGAGCTGATCATAAAAGATTCGAAAAACGCAATCTCTGTAAAAATCCCCCGTGCTGATACCGTAAAAATAAGTAGTGATTCCAAATTTGCAGTATGCCTCATCCGTCCGTTTTATAAGGATACCAGGCAAGCTAAAATAAAGAAGAAAAAGCAGGCTGATTTCCCTAAAGATACTTTGGGCATAATTACTTTAGGATCATCGTCCGTAATCAAAGTCCCGGCTATCCGCTCATTTAAAATAGCCGAAGACGCAGCTGTTATTGCTTACCTGGCAACAGTCGATACACTAAAAAAACCTGCATCAGGTGATACTTCAAAAAAAGCGGTAGCTGCAACTGTTGCCCCGGCTACACATGATGGCGCGGATCTGTCTGTTAGAAAACTAAAAGCCGGCACAGTACGAACTTTTAAATACGTTACCGAATACCAGGTAAGTAAAAACGGTAAATGGATTGCATTTGCTGTAACAGCACCGGCAAAACAAAAAGAAATTGCATCTGGTCTGTATTTATTTGATTTTGAAAAAAACGAGGTTAAACAGCTAAGCACCGGCAGGGGTAATTACCATAACATCAGCATAGATGATGCCGGGCATCAGGTAGCATTTACCGCTGAAAAGAACCCCGAAAAGGCCTTGATAAAACCCTTTAAGCTTTATTATTATAACACCACAAAAGATAGTGCGGACGTTATTGCCGCCGCAGGTTTTGCAGGCATACCCAATAACTGGGCGGTAAGCGGTGATGGCAAGGTTAGTTTTAGCAAAAGTGGTAATAATCTTTACTTTGGCACTGCCCCTATCCCCAAACCCGCTGATACTACCCTGGTTGATTTTGAGGTAGCTAAGCTGGATATCTGGAATTATAAAGATGATTACCTGCAGCCTCAACAACTCAAAAACTTACAAACTGAATTAAAGCGAAGCTATCTTGCTGTCATAAAACCCGAGGAAACAAACAGTAAAGTTGTTCAGTTAGGCAGCAAAGCCATTCCTGAAATATTAACTGCCGAAAATAAAGATGCCCGCTATGTTTTAGGGCTTACGGATACCGGCGCCCGCGTATCCGCGCAGTGGGAAGGCGGTACCAAACAGCAGGCTATTTTAATTGATACAAAAAGCGGTAACCACAGGTTCATTAATGCCTCCATGGGACGCTACTTTATCTCTCCGCATGGCAATTATGTGCTTTGGTTTGATCTGAAAGATCAGGCCTGGTACTGTTATACCATTGCAACGGGGCAAAAGATAAACCTCAGCAAATCAACCGGCACCAAAATGGGTGACGAGCTGAACGATGTACCAGGGTATGCTTCGGCCTATGGTATAGCAGGTTGGACGGCGGGCGACAAAGCCGTGTTTATTTATGACCGGTACGATATATGGCGCTTTGACCCGGCAACCGGTGATACCTTTAATTTCACCAAAGGCATTGGCCGCAAAAACAAACTCATCATCAGGTATGATCAAACCGATCCGGAGCAAAAATTCATTCCGGTAAAAGAGCCAATGTGGCTTTTAACTCAAAATGAAGAAAACAAGCAATGGGGATATTTTCGGAAGTTCCCTGAGGCTAACAACCTGCCCGAAAAAATTGTAACAGCCCCAATGAGTTATGACAACCTGCTGAAAGCCAAAAACGCAGATGTTTATATTTACACCAAGGCAAACTATAAGCAGTCGCCTGACCTGTATTTGTCAGCCGATTTGAAAAAAGAGATCAAAGTAAGCAGCATCAACCCACAGCAAAGTGAGTACAACTGGGGCACAGCCGAGCTTGTGAGGTGGACAACGCCTAAAGGCTACCAATCGCAAGGCATCCTGTACAAACCAGAGGATTTTGACCCGGATAAAAAGTACCCGATGGTGGTTTATTTTTACGAAAAACTTTCGGATGGGTTATATAATTACTTGCCCCCTGCCCCTACGCCTTCCCGCCTGCCTATCTCATTTTTTGTAAGTAACGGATACTTGGTTTTCGCACCTGATATCAGTTATCAAACCGGTCATCCGGGCGCTTCGGCAGTTGAGTTTATAAATTCGGGGGTAGAATCTTTAAAAAAGAACGCCTGGGTTGATGCTGCGCACATTGGCATCCAGGGCCAAAGCTGGGGCGGTTACCAGGTAGCTTATCTTATTACCCAAACTAATATGTACGCGGCAGCCTGGGCGGGAGCACCGGTAGCCAATATGACATCTGCCTATGGCGGGATCCGCTGGGAATCCGGTTTGAACAGGCAGTTTCAGTATGAGAAATCCCAAAGTCGTATCGGCGCTACATTATGGGAAAAACCGGAGTTGTATATCGAAAACTCACCCCTGTTTCAATTGCCTAAAGTAAAAACACCGGTAATGATCATGAGTAATGATGCCGACGGGGCCGTGCCATGGTACCAGGGGATTGAAATGTTTACCGCATTACGCCGTTTGGGTAAACCCGTTTGGCTGCTGCAATATAATGGCGAGGCCCACAACCTGGTGCTGCGTCAAAACCGCAAAGATATTACTATACGTGAGCAACAATTTTTTGATCACTTTTTAAAAGGTGCCACCTTACCAGTGTGGATGGATAGGGGCGTCCCTGCTATTGATAAAGGGAAAGACTGGGGATTGGAGTTGGAAAAGTAATTACACCTCTCCTAAACGTCATTGCGAGGTACGAAGCAATCGCGAACTATAGCTTACGTGCGATTGCTTCGTACCTCGCAATGACGTGTTTTGACAAACTTCCGATTAAACGCATTAATACGGATCAACATCGGGCTGTACAATACTCCCCGTACTCAGCTTGGTTGTATAAAACTGGGTAATGATATCTTTTAAAACAGACTTTGCTTTTACTATAGAGATGCCATCCTTCTCAAATTTGAGCATAATGCTTTTGATATAGTAATTACGGATCCTGCTGATGAGTGGCGGCTCTGGGCCAATTACCCGGTCGCCAAAATGTTCCCGGAGACGGGCACCAAGGTACTCGGCCTGGTTATGCAGCACATCGGGATTTTTATGTTTGATATCAAGGTTAATAATACGGTAGAACGGCGGATATTTAAAGCTCTTCCGTTCTTCCATTTCGGTAAAATAGAGATCGGCGTAATTGTTATCAATTACCTGCTTGAGCACCCGGTGATAAATATCATAGGTTTGTACCACTACTTTACCCTGCTTGCCCCTACGCCCAGCCCTGCCGCTTACCTGCGCCAGCAACTGGTAACTGCGCTCGTTGGCCCTGTAATCAGGAAACTTAAGCAAGCTATCTGCATTTATAATGCCTATCAGGGTTACATCCGAAAAATCAAGTCCCTTGGCTACCATCTGGGTGCCAACCAGGATATCTATTCTTTTTTCCTCAAGATCATTAAGGATAGTCTGCAGGGAATTTCTTGACCGCGTGGTATCCAGGTCCATCCGGGCAATGCGCGCTTCGGGCAGTAAAACACTCAGCTCATCCTCAATTTTTTCGGTACCGAAGCCTTTATACTCCAAATGAGTTGATCCGCAGGCCGGGCAAATGGATGGAGTATCTTCCTTATAGCCGCAGTAATGGCAATGCAGCTTGCCGCCGCTTTTATGGTAAGTGAGGCTAACATCGCAATTGATACATTTTGGTGTATAAGCGCATACTTTGCACATCAGGATAGGCGCATAGCCCCGCCGGTTCTGGAATAAAATTACCTGTTCTTTATTTTCAAGTGCCTGTTTTATGCCTTCCATCAGCACACTGGTAAAATGCGACTGGATAGTTTTTTGTTTGGTTTCGTGTGCAATACTCACCACCTGCACATCGGGCAGCTCAACGCCGCCAAAGCGTTCGGTAAGCTCTGCAAAAGCATATTTATGTGTGCGGGCATTATAATAGCTTTCAAATGATGGTGTAGCCGACCCTAAAAGCACCTTACCCTGGTGCATGTTAGCTAAAAAAATGGCTGCATCACGTGCATTATAGCGAGGTGCAGGATCAAATTGCTTATATGAGGTTTCATGCTCCTCATCAACAATGATCAAGCCCAGATCGGCAAATGGCAAAAATACAGATGAACGCGCACCGAGCACTATCTTATATTCGCCGCTTAAAACCTTTTGCCAAACCTCTACCCTTTCGTTATCATTAAAACGCGAATGATAAACGCCGATATCGCCACCAAAATACATCCGGAGGCGTTCGATAATATGGGTTGTAAGCGCTATCTCTGGCAGCAGATACAGCACCTGCCTTCCACTGCTTATTATCTCCTCAATCAGCCTTACATATAATTGTGTTTTGCCCGATGAGGTTACGCCATGCAGCAGCGCAACATCTTTTTCCCTGAACTTCTCGCGGATACTTTGGAGTACGGCTGTTTGTTGCTCGCTTAGTTCAAAGTTATTACCTTCTTCTCCCTCTTCCTCAAAATGCAGGCGGCTAACGCTCCTGTCCTCCGAAAAAAAGATCTCCTTTTCAATGAGCGATTTAATGCTCGACTCTCCCGCTCCACTTTCTTCAATAAGCTCGTTTTTGGTTATATTTTTTGAATGACGGGACAGTTTGATATAGGCCAGTAAAGCATCGGCCTGTTTAGGAGCACGTTTTTCCAGTATCGGGAATAGTTCCCGTAAATTATCCTGGTTATTGTAAACCGGGTTAAGTGTAATGAAAGTGCGTTTACGGGGCTTATAGCGTTCGTTTACCTCTTCGGATATATTGATGATGTTTTTCTCAAACATCAATTTCAATATCGGCATTACAGTTTTCTGCCCCAGCAGTTTGGTAATATCACTTATAGAAAGTTCCGGCTGAATTTCAAGGGCTTCAACAATTAAAAACTCCTTATCATGAAGCGTAGCCTTATCTATCTCATACTCGCGATTAAGTACAATGCGGGTCTCGCTGGCCAGTTTTAATGCCGATGGCAGCGCCGCATTCATAACCTCACCTATATTACACATATAATAATCGGCCAGCCATTGCCAAAACTCAAGCTGTTTAGGGGTTACCACGGGGTGCTCATCAAGTATTTCGATGATATATTTGGCCTCGTATTTTTCGGGGGCCAGTTTGCTGATCCCTTTAACAACAGCTGTATAAAGTTTGCTTTTCCCAAACTGCACCACCACCCTTTTGCCAATGGCAATCGCATCGTTTTGATCATATGGCACACGGTAGGTGTAGTTTTTTGAAATAGCCAGGGGCAAAATCACTTCGGCAAAAAGTGTTTCACGGTCGGTATGTTCAATTTCGGCAAACTCTAACATGCTTTTTTATTTATTGCGGATAGCAGCCAGTGCCAGCATAAGCCAGCCTAATATGAACAGTAAACCGCCGATGGGGGTAACCGGCCCCAGCTTAATCAACCAGTTCCAGCCAAGCAGATCGCGACAGGAAAGCAGGTACAGCGACCCTGAAAAGAGAATGATACCGAAAGTAAAAAGGTAATGCGCGGCAGATATCAACCCGCCGTCTTTTTTACCTGCAAAAGCAGCCAGGAACAATAAGGCAAATACATGGTAAAAGTTATATTGTACTGCCGTATGCCATACCTCAAGCTGTGCAGGTGTAAGCACTGCCTTTAAACCGTGGGCACCAAAAGCGCCGGTTATAACGGCCAGCATACCTAAAAACGAAGCGGTAATAATTATTTGTTTATTCATGCAGATATAAAAAGCTAAGTTAACCAATTGAAAGTATTACTTTAACGCCGTGGGGTAAAATTCTATATTTGCTGCACCTCCCTGCTATGAAACGATTGATAGTAACCACTATATTTTTAATTATAGCTACCGTGCTTGTAACGGTATTATATTTTAAAAATTTAAGTCCTCCGGGCGTGCGTACCGGGCAGGTTATGCATGCTATTCCTGACAATGCTGTAGCGGTATTTGAGTTTAACAACGAAAAAGGGTTTTACGAAATTTTTGCCGGCAACCAGCTTCTGGGCGCTTTTGTTGGTCACGACAAATTAAGTGAACTTGATACGCTACGCAAGCTGCTTATAGCCACACCGCAGCTCAGCCAGTTTTTTGAGGGGCAAAATATATTCATTTCGCTGCATCCTACTACTAATGATGATATTAACTTATTGGTAACTACCTCTGCTTCAAAAACTTTTTCGGCTGCAATGTTTAACAATTTAGCCGCGGCCTCAAAAAGCGTATTGCAGGTATCACCAATGCAAATAGCAGGTAGCCAGGGTTACAATATCTTTATAAAACCAATCGACAAACATTTTTACATCATCCAAAAAGGAGATAATATTTTTTCGGGGAGTTTTTCAAAAGACCTTATTGATCATAGCGCCATATACCAGCAGGATAAAGGCCACAATGGCTTTGTGCCGCTGCCCGAGCAACAAAACGCAAATTCACTGGCTAACCTTTACATTAATTACAACCAGCTTAACCCGCTTTTTGATCAGCTGTTCCAGAATAAAACCACTGATATTTTTAAAAGCTTCAGGCTGTTACCAGCCTATGCTGCTTTAAGTTTAAATTATAAAAGCGATGCTTTGATGTTTAACGGGTTTACTACCAGGCAAAATAACGCCACAAGCTATTTAAATCTATTTTCAGATCAACAACCGGTAGAAAATCATTTAAAGGATATTTTCCCCGCTACAACTGCTTATAGTGTAAGCTTTGCTGTTTCAGATCCTGAAAAATTCGAGGCAGATCTTTCTCAATGGCATGATAAAGCCGGAGTAGGTAAAGAAAAAAATGAACTCTTAAACAAAGTAAAATCAGAAGCAGGCTTATTCATAAAACCCGAATTTGAAAAGCTGCTCGGCAATGAGTTTGCCATAGTTACTACACGCTATTTTGAAAAATTTGCCATCATTTCAGTTAAGGATGGTTCAAAACTGCTTCCACTGATGATGAACATCAGTAATATGGTTAATGATAAAGTTGGCCAGTTTAATTACGAAAAGCTGCCTTTCTTTTTATTAGGTGATGCGTTCAGCGTTTTCCGGAAGCCATACTTCATGATCATTGATAATTACCTCATACTTGCGGCATCGGTATCCGAGTTGGAGAGTTATAGCGATACCTATTTCAACCGAAAATTCATCGGTAAAACCGATCAATATACACAGTTTGATAATTTACTGGCCGAAAGAAGCAACGTGGCATTTTTTATCAACTTTAAAAACACACAGCAGGTATTAAAGCGCGACCTGAAAAAGCCGTTTTATGATGCCTTTGAAAACAGCAGCCCCGGCTGGAAAAACTATTACGGTGCAGCATTCCAGCTCACCGCATCCGATAAAAATTTCTATACCAATTTTTGTATGCGTTTAAATGCTCCTGATACAAGCACAGTAAAAAAATAAATTTATTGTGTGTTTACACAACAATAACCGCCCGATTTCGTAGAAGATTACAATTGAAATTTGTAATAAATTTTACCGGCAATCAACTTTGAGTTATATTTAAGAAAATTCAAAGTAAAGGTATGACCTATAATATGAATAAGATCTTTACTATTCTTTTTTTAATCTTTTGTTCTTTATCCGTATCGGCTCAACAGTTTTCGCAATATAATACGGGCACGCTATATGATTCTTTTGAAAACCCATCTCAAAGAGCTTTCATCCCCGATTCAAGCAGGCAGGTAGCATTCAATTTTTTCGTCCCTAATTTCGATGCTAATTTCTATATAACAGGCGATATCCAGCGACCGCTCAAAAGCCGTGCATTTGCAAAACCCGCTTTTTACAACACCTCATCGCTGCGCATTGGCCAAAATGCTTTAAACCATTTTAATGTTAACGGTAACGCTTATGTTATAATGCTTAAGTTTTTCACCAATCTGAAAGGATCTGTTGAAATGGGCTTCTCGGCCCAAACAAGAATAGAAAGCAAGGGCCTTGTCACTGATGAATCTGTAGCTTTTCTTAACGCGCCAACAAATTTCCCGCAGGATAACTACGATAATATATTCAACAACCATTACAAGGTGCAGATGTATGATCAGCTAAGTTATACCTACCGCGAACAGGTTGATAAACAATTGTCGATAGGCTTTAAGCTGAGTTACCTTTCGGGTATTCAATATAATAAAATAGATGTAGATGAGTCGAGCCTGCAAATTAACCGGGACCTGGCAGATCCGAACAACGACAATGCCGACGTTTATATGAAAGGACGTTATTACAGGAGTTATGTGCCGGGGCGGTTGTCGGGTCGTGATTTTTTACCAACGTTTCGCAATCCGGGGGCTTCAATAACTATGGGCGCTACTTACCGAACGGAGGATGGGATACTTATACAGGGTAATATAAAAGACCTGGGCTTCATTCACTGGAACAAGCGCTCAACCATTACTGATTTTAATAACACTACAAATATAGCCGATGTCACATCCGAGCACAGGGAGGAAAATATTTACAACTCATTTTATTCCTTGTTCAGAGGTAACGGTATGGTTACCTCCTTTAATACCAAAACCAACGCCAAAGCCGAGCTAAGCGTATCCAAAAGCTACTGGCTTGATGATGAAAAAACATTCAGGTATTTCCCAACGGTTGTTGCTCAAAAAGAAGTTTTCGATACCGGCTTTACAGGCGCATTAGTTAATTCGGTACAAAAAAACAACCTCGTAGCTACCTTATCAGCTACCTATGATGATTATAAATTATTTAACCTTGGCGCGCAGATCATGGTAAAATCGGCTAATGCCGAATTCTTCATCGGCTCCGAGCGTTTATTGAATACAGGCCGCTTTACTTTAGCGGCTTTGAATAATACCAATCAAATAAACCGTGTGGGTAACTATACTGGGGCAGATCTCTTCCTGGGTTTTTCACTGAAATTTGGACGTGTAATTGAGCACCCAATGAACGCCAGCTATATTCCAATGGGAGAAAAAGGCTTTTTCGGGCGGTTGTTTGGCCGTATTTTTAAAACCAATAATTAAAGCGCTTTTTTCCCGGCTATAAAATCCTTAAGGTAATAAGGCTCATAATAAGCCACATCTTCAAAAGCGCCACCGGTAAATTTTTGAGCTGCTTTTTGAGTAAGATATGTTGCCGAGTTTATAAAATCATCCAAAAATGCAGCATTGGGATTTTCACTTAAAACGCTTTTGCACTTTTCAGCGCCATCACCAAAAAACAGAATTTTATGATCTCTCAAATAGTCGGCAAAGCTGTTTTCATCAATAATATCAGCAGCTGTTTCACGTACCCTGTTACCCGCCGTATCAAATAATGCCGTGTAAACCTCCATTCGACGGGCGTCAATCATCGGGCATAACAGCATATTAGTATCGGCAACAAAGCCGGTACTGTTAATAACACCGTAAGCCATAGCCTCCAGTGTTTCAATAGCTATAAGAGGCTTATCAAGGGCAAAACACAAGCCTTTGGCAGTAGATACCCCTATCCTTAAACCGGTATATGAACCAGGGCCACTGCTTACGGCAATGGCATCAAGATCATTGTAATTTATCCCTGCGTTATTCAGCAACTCATCTATATATAAGGTAATAACTTCGGCATGGATATTACGGGCGTTTATTTGCTTAAAATCCAAAACTTTGCCATCGCGGGCAAGTGCTACCGAACAAGATGTTGTTGCTGTTTCTATTTGAAGTATCAGGCTCATATTACAGATTTATGGTACAGGATCATGGCCATGACCGCCCCATGGATTACAACTGGCAATACGTTTAATAGTTAACCAGCCGCCTTTGAAAGCACCATGTTTCCTGATGGCTTCTACACCGTACTGTGAACAGGTAGGCGTATACCGGCATGATGCAGCCGAAAGCGGAGATATAAAATATTGGTAAAATTTGATCAGGATGATAAAAATCCCACCGACTAATGCTTTTAAAAACCTGGCAATTACATCCATACGCTTTCCATATTAGTTGGCCGTAACCGGTACCGCAGCTGCAGTTAATTCATTACCAAGCTGGGCAAGCAGCTTCAGCATTTTTTTTTCGATGAAAAGATATGGTTCAACTTGCTTACCCACATATCCTACTGAAACAATTATTCTTTTATCGGTTTGTTGCAGTATATCATAAAGATGCTGTTGCTTATGAAGCCTGTAGGCCTCGCGCATCAACCTCTTTACCAAATTACGGTCGACAGCGTGCTTATAACGCTTTTTAGGAACGGAAAAAAGAATTTGCGCAGGATGAATCTGGGGCTCAGGATTAACAAGCCAGGATACCCGGAAGGGATAACATAAAAAAGAAGAACCGTTATGAAAAAGCTTATCAATAAGCCTCTTGTTACATAACCGTTCTTCTTTTTTAAAAGTATACATAGTTGCCATTTTTGAACCGAAGGATAAAGCAGATAAGCGGTTCCAAACCCTTATAAATAAGGGCAGGGCAACCTCAATTATGCTTTGTGTCTGCCTTCGTCAGAAACAGTTAACCTTTTTCTGCCTTTAGCTCTTCTGGCTGCTAATATTCTCCTACCGTTAGCAGTTGACATGCGTTCACGGAAACCGTGTTTATTTCTTCTTTTTCTTTGAGAAGGCTGAAACGTTCTTTTCATGGCTATATTTTATTCTATTCGTCTTTTTAAAACAAGAGCGCAAATGTAGTTATTTTATTTAATAATTCAAATACTATTTTTCTTATTTATGATAACATGCGTACACCTGCCCAATAACAGCAAATTAGCAGTTTTTTATTGGTAATAACTAATTGATCTGCGATATTTTCTGTCGGTTAACCAATCATGGTCAACAATTAAATGAAAATCCCGGAACAGGCTTTTCAATAATTCACCTGTCCGGGACTGTTAGCTTTTATAAAGATCGCCCCGCCTTAACGGGAGCATCTTCTCCTATTTTTATTGAAAAGGGATAGCGTATGAGCCGCTATTTTTCAGGCTGGCAGTAACCGGGTAAGTATTATTGAGCAATGATAGCATTTCGGCCTTGCCGGCATCCTTAGCGTAATTGGCAGCGGTTTTATTTTGCTTATCCTTAATTTTGGTGCTTGCACCATGCTCAAGCAGGCTTTTTACTACGCCTGTATTGCCTTCGTTTACGGCCAACATCAATGCAGTAGCGCCATTGCTGTTACGGTTATTAATATTAGGATAATAATGCAGCAACTGATCAACCATTTCGGCATTGCCGTTTTTGCTGGCTATCATTAAAGCAGTATAGCCTTCTTTATCTTTATAATCTACTTTAACATCAGCCTGCAGTATCAGGTTCATGATCCTGCCCTGGTTATTTTTAACTGCAGCAAGTAAAGGCGTATCGCCGTTTTCGTCTTTCACATTTACATTAGCGCTTTTGTTCAGCAAAAATTTAACCCCGGGGATATCGTTGGTCTGAATGGCTGTAAAAATATTTTGAGCGAAGATCGGCAATGAACATGCAAGCATCAGGCACAACAGGGTAAGTTTCTTTTTCATTAATAATCAATAGTTTAGTGGCCTAAGCCGGTTAATAAATCATCGCAATTAACAAAAAAAACGTTACCCTGATTTTAACTGTCTGTCTACTGATTGAGACAAAGAGACCATTAGGAAAACGGCCACTTTCTTAGCATTTAAATTTATAATATCATAATATTCAGAAAAAATGAACGAAATGAACTGAAACAAACCGCCAACTGTTAAGCCGGGTGAACAAACAGTTAAACCAAAGGTTAATTATTAGTTTATTGACGTAAATCTTTAAAGAATAATAGCTGACATTGATATGACATAAAACCTAAAAAACATTAAACAAAATAGCTCTTAACCAAAATCAAAGCTTAAATTCAGTTCTTTATTATAGCAAATGAAATTAATCACCTTCATACTAATAACATTCTTACCGGCCATTGCCGTAGCACAGGAGTTACCTGCCACACACTATAAAATATACAATACATCGGCACAAAAACTCATCTCGCCCGATGACATCATTAACGACATGGCAAATGCTGATGTACTTTTTTTTGGCGAAGAGCATAATGATTCAACAGCCCATTATCTTGAGTTTACTTTATTCAAAAAGCTCTCAGAAAAATATCCGCAAAAAACAGCGCTTTCAATGGAGATGTTTCAAACAGATTGTCAGCTGGTTTTGAATGAATATCTTGCCGGACTCATCCGCGAAAAAAACCTGATAACAGATGCACGCACCTGGCCAAACTACAAGGATTACAAAGCAATAATTGAGCTGGCTAAAATTAATCACTTGCCTGTGATAGCAGCCAATGCCCCTACCCGCTATACCAACATGGTTACCCGTAGCGGCCTTGATATTTTAAAGCAGCTTGACACACAGGCCAAAAGCTATCTTGCCCCCTTGCCTATTGATACTGCTACAGGAGCTTATTACGATAAATTTGCTAAAATAATGGGAGGTCACGCTTCAATGCCGGGCATGCAGATCTATCAGTCACAAAACCTTTGGGATGCTACCATGGGCTGGTCGATAGCGAAATTCATGAAAAGCCATCCTGGTTTTAAAATATTACAGCTAAACGGCGGCTTTCACAGCGAAGAGAAATTGGGTACAGTAGCCCAGCTTAAAAAATATGCACCCAAACTGCATGTGCTTAACATAGCAACATATGCCGATGACAGCTTTGACAACCCCGACTGGAGCAAATTTACCGGCATGGCCGATTATATCATTGTAACCGATCCTAAGCTGCCAAAGACGTTTTAGCGCCAATTGATCATGGTTCATAGATCATAGTTCAAGGCAGAATAAGCTAAAAACTATGATCTATGAACCATGAACTTTATGCTTTTTTAGCAAGTAAATCGCGAATTTCAGTAAGTAAAAGTTCTTCTTTGGTTGGCTCGGGCGGTGCTGCAGGAGCTGCTTCTTCTTTCTTCTTAAGAGCATTAATGCCTTTAACAATTATAAATATACTAAAAGCAACGATCAGGAATTCGATTACGATATTGATAAAGTTACCTATGTTGATGTCAACAGCCGGGGTTTTGGCAACAGCATCCGCGGCTTTCAGATGTATCTTTAAATCTTTAAAATCAATTCCACCGGTAAGCAACCCTATTGGCGGCATTACAATATCCGTAACCAGAGACGTAACAATTTTACCAAATGCAGCACCTATGATAACGCCTACCGCAAGGTCAACTACGTTTCCGCGCATTGCAAATTCTTTGAATTCTTTTATTATAGCCATAAAATTTAAGTTTGGTTAATTTAAAGTTAGTAATAATAGTTCAGTTAAGTGTTTATGAAGATTTTTGTTTGCTAAAAAAACAAAAATCGGGTTTAAACATTTAACAACTTTAAAGCAGATACATCAAGTAATTTTTAGTTAATATTAATTTGATGTATTTTTGGCTACGTCTTAATTATGCTTAAACAGAACCTTCAACAAAAACTTTTACAAAAACTTTCACCGCAGCAAATACAATTTATAAAATTGCTGCAGGTGCCTACTGTTTCCCTTGATACCCGGATAAAAGAAGAACTGGAAGAAAACCCTGCGCTTGAAGATCTGAGCCTTACCAACCTAAACGAACCAGAAGAACAATATCCCGACCGCGACCCTGATGAAGATAATTTCAACAGCGACGAGGAAAAGGGCGAGATGGATGAATTTAATATTGACGACTACCTGCAGGAAGATAACGTAAATGATTACGGATCGCGCTATGACCAAAATGGCGATGATGAGGATGAGCGTAAAGAAATACCTATTGCTGTACAAAGTTCATTTTTTGAAAGCCTGCAGTTACAATTGGACCTGCTGCCTTTAAGTGATAAAGATTTCATGATTGGCAAGCAGATCATAGGCAGCTTGGATGATGACGGTTACCTGCGCCGCCCGATCATGTCACTTACCGACGACCTTGCATTTTCACAAAACGTATTGGCCGAGGATGATGAAGTAGAGGACATGCTAAAGGTGATCCAGGGTTTTGACCCTGCAGGCGTAGGGGCGCGCAGTTTGCAGGAGTGCCTGCTGATCCAGCTTCGTAAAAAGGATGTGAACGATCCCATCATCAAAAAAGCAATCCAGGTTGTTGAGCATTATCTTGATGAGTTTACCCGGAAGCATTATGACAAGCTTGAAAAATCATTAAACATGAACTCGATTGAGTTGCGTGGTGTTGTTAATGAGATCTTAAAACTTAACCCAAAACCTGGTGATTCAAACGAGATCAATACCAAGCAAATGCAGGTGATCCCTGATTTTCATATCACCAACAATGATGGTACACTCATACTTACCCTTAACTCCAAAAATGCTCCCGAACTTAGGGTAAGCCGCTCATACCAGGAAATGTTTCAGCATTATGACAAGGCTTCCCAAAAAGATAAAAAACTGAAGGAAGCAGTTCAGTTTGTAAAGCAAAAGCTCGATTCGGCCAAGTGGTTTATTGATGCTATTAAACAGCGCCAGCAAACGCTGCTTAAAACCATGAATGCCATTATGCAATACCAGTACGAGTTTTTCCTTACCGGCGATGACAAAAACCTGAAGCCAATGATCCTAAAGGACATTGCCGACAGGATAGGCATGGATATATCAACGGTATCCCGCGTAGCCAACTCCAAATATGTACAAACTGAATTTGGTACCTTCCTGCTAAAATCATTCTTCTCCGAAGCTATTCAAACCGAAAGCGGTGAAGAGGTATCCAACAAAGAAGTTAAAAAGATCCTGGAAGAGCATATTGGCCAGGAAGATAAACGCCATCCCCTTGCTGATGAAAAATTGACCGAAATCCTTAAAGATGCAGGCTACAACATAGCCCGCCGTACCGTAGCCAAATACCGCGAGCAAATGAACATCCCGGTAGCGAGGTTAAGGAAGGAGTTGTAGGTTTTTAGAGATTAAAAAATAAAACGTCATTGCAAGGTACGAAGCAATCCCCTATTTGCAGGTCCGCCCTGTATAGTTCGCGATTGCTTCGTACCTCGCAATGACGTTTTTTCATTAAATTAAAAAGCCTTAAGAACTGAGTTCCTAAGGCTTTTTAATTTAACATTTCTTTAAACTTATACATTCACAGCGCAAAGTTCACGAACTTTGGCAACTACGAAGTCAACTTCATCTTTCGTGTTATATTTTGAGAACGAAAAGCGCACCGAAGGCCTTGATGAACTCGCCCCTATAGCGGTTAACACATGCGAACCAATATCGCTGCCCGAGCTGCAGGCGCTACCACCCGATGCAGAGATGCCGGCAATATCAAGGTTAAACAGCAGCATATCGCTCATTTCCATTTCAGGGAAAGCTACGTTCAATACAGTATATAAACTCTTGGCAGGATCAGTTTCACCGTTGAAGCTTACACCCGGCACATTGCTGATCAATTGCTCCATCATGTACGATTTTAAACCCTGGATATGGTTTTGGTGCTGTTCCATTTCTGCATAAGCCAGCTCAAGCGACTTGGCCAAACCTACTATACCATAAATATTTTCGGTACCACCACGCATGTTGCGTTCCTGGGCGCCACCATAAATAAATGGTTTTATTTTTATTTTATGATTGATATGCAGAAAACCTACGCCCTTAGGGCCATGCAATTTATGACCGGCGCATACCAGGAAGTGAGCCTTTAGCTTGCTCAGGTCGTGCTGGTAATGCCCCATGGTTTGAACGGTATCGCAATGATAAATGGCATTATATGCTTCGCAAAGATCACCTACACGCTCCATATCCGATAGTGTACCCACCTCATTGTTGGCATGCATCAGTGATACAAAACTGCGCTCGTTATCTTTCAGCAAAGTATCCAGGTGATCGTAATCTACAGCACCCTTGTTATCAATATTTACAAAACTCAGTTTAATTAGACCCGCTTTCTCCATCGCTTCCAGTGTATGGAGCACTGCGTGATGCTCAATAGGGCTGGTGATAGCGTGGGTAATGTTATTGTCAATAATACCGCACCTGATGGCTGTATTATCGGCCTCGGTACCGCTTGATGTAAAGAAGATCTCGGCCGGCGAGGTATGCAGTAAACCGGCAATCGTTTTACGCGAACGCTCAATTAAAGTACGTGCTTCCCTGCCATGGGCATGTATTGATGACGGATTACCAAACTGGTTTTCCATAACCTTGTACATCTCCTTCATTACGTCAGGGTCAAGCGGTGTGGTGGCGGCATTATCAAAATAAACGCGCATTCTTTTTTTAATTTATAAATTAATGGATCAGTAACTTCAAAACACATGCCCGGTAAAATTAAATAAACAAGCAACCAACGATATTTATCGCCGGCTGCCTTATATTTTTATACCAGTAAATTAACCCTTCAGTTGTAAGATCTCTTTAATATCAGTGATGATCTTGTTGGCCAAACCGTTTGCCACAGTTTCAGAATTGCCTTCGGAGTAGATCCTGATAATGGGTTCGGTGTTTGACCTCCGCAAATGTACCCATTCTTTATCAAATTCTATTTTAAGGCCATCAATTGTTGAGTGAGGCTGTTTGATGTATTTCTCTTCCACCTTGCTCAAAAGGGCATCAATGTCCATTTCGGGCGTTAAAGTGATCTTGTTTTTTGAAATAAAATAACCCGGGTATGACGAACGCAGGCTTGAAACAGATTTGCCATACTTTGCCAAATGAGTTAAAAACAGCGCTATGCCAACTAAAGCATCACGCCCGTAATGCAGTTCGGGATAAATAACCCCGCCATTACCTTCACCTCCTATAACCGCGTCAACCTCTTTCATTTTGTTCACCACGTTCACCTCTCCTACTGCCGCTGCATGGTATTCGCCGCCTGCTTTTTCGGTTACATCACGCAGTGCACGGGTTGATGAAAGATTGGAAACCGTATTGCCAACGTTATTTTTCAATACATAATCGGCCACGGCAACCAGTGTATATTCTTCGCCAAACATATTGCCATCTTCACAAACAAAGCAAAGACGGTCAACATCCGGGTCAACCGCTATACCAAGGTCGGCTCTTTTACCAAGCACTTCTTTTGATAATTCAGTTAGGTTTTCCGGAAGTGGCTCTGGATTGTGCGGAAAATTACCATCGGGTTCACAATACAATTCGTGAACGGTTTCAACGCCTAAAGCTTTCAGTAAAGCAGGTACAAAAATACCGCCTGTTGAGTTTACGCAATCAATTACTATTTTAAAGTTGGCATTCTTTATTGCTTCAACATCAACCAATGGCAGGGCCAGTACAAGGTCAATGTGTTTTTGCAGCCAGCTGTCATCATGGGTAACTTTACCCAAATCGTTCACATCAGCATATTTAAAATCACTGCTTTCGGCAATTTCAAGCACTTCTTTGCCATCGGCATCGCTTATAAATTCGCCATTGGCATTAAGCAGCTTAAGAGCGTTCCATTGCTTGGGGTTATGACTTGCGGTAAGGATAATGCCACCTGCTGCCTGCTCGCCGGTAACGGCAACCTCAACAGTTGGCGTGGTTGATAAACCAAGATCAATTACATCAATACCTAAACCCTGCAGCGTACCAATTACAAGGTTATTTACCATAGTACCCGACAAACGGGCGTCACGACCTACTACAATCTTTTTAATTCCGGATTTTTTTACAGCCCATGATCCGTAGGCCGAAGTAAATTTTACAATATCAAGCGGTGTTAAACCATCGCCAACAGCACCACCTATGGTGCCGCGTATCCCTGAAATAGATTTTATTAATGTCAAAATGCTGTGTTTTTGGTGTGGTAAAAGTAAAAAATATAAGCTACAAATGCCTATTGTTTTAAGGAATTGCGCAAACGCTTGCACACAAGGCCCTGATTAATTTATTGTTTGTTAATACTGTATAGTATTGTTTCATTTGTCATTCCTGCGCATTATTTTATGCTTAACGGGATAATACGAAGCCTAAGTATTAAAACTTGAAGGATTTTTTAAGCGAATTGATAACTTTGGAAATTACAACAAACAACCATCTATAATAGAAACAATGCCCGACTATCTTTTAAATCTCGACCGGCATTTATTTTATTTCATTAACCACGACCTGTCCAACTCGTTTTTTGACTGGATCATGCCCTTGCTGCGCAATCCTAAATTCTGGATCCCGCTGTATATTTTCATCATCGCTTTTTGTTTATGGCGATATAAAAAAACCGGTGCCATAATTATCGTACTGTTAGCGGCATCGGCAGGTGTTGCTGATTTTACCAGCGGGGTCATCATGAAACATAACATCCAGCGCTTACGTCCCTGTCGTGACCCGGTTGTATCTGTAACCGATATTAGCCGTGTTCCCTGCGGCAGCGGGTACAGCTTTCCGTCAACCCATGCTACTGATCATTTTGCCATGGCGATATTTCTTGGCTTTGTATTTTGCAGAAAATGGAAGTGGGTTTGGCTTTGGGCTATACTATGGGCAGGCAGCATTTGCTTTGCGCAGGTATATGTAGGCGTGCATTTCCCTGTAGATGTGATATGCGGCGCTTTATATGGCGCCTTTGTGGGATGGCTGTTTTCATTATTGTTTAAAAAATTACAACCTGCCTTTTAATGGGATATTGGAAAATTCTGCTGCTTTTCTTTGCTGCCTTTTTTGGCGGTACTTCTGTATTTTTATTTAAGGGCGACAACCACAAAACACTGAAGCTGGTGCTGTCGTTCAGCGGGGCTTATTTGTTTGGGATTACGGTTTTACACCTCATACCCGATGCTTATCATGGCAATGATAACTATGTAGGCGTATTTATTTTGATCGGTTTCCTGTTCCAGATCGTGCTTGAACAGTTTTCGGATGGGATTGAACACGGCCACATGCACAAACACTCACATGATCTGGCTGTTTTTCCTATAGGCATCATGGTAAGTCTTTGTCTTCATGCATTTTTAGAAGGCATGCCCCTTGCACAA
Organism: Mucilaginibacter angelicae; assembly: GCF_042434235.1. NCBI lineage: Bacteria > Pseudomonadati > Bacteroidota > Sphingobacteriia > Sphingobacteriales > Sphingobacteriaceae > Mucilaginibacter > Mucilaginibacter angelicae. The sequence continues at coordinate 249,036 of NZ_JBHLTS010000078.1, forward strand.
GGCAATCAGGACCAGTTGGTTTATGGTATTGCATTACATCATATTCCCGCAGCATTCGCGTTGGCAACGGTGCTGCTAACCAACAAGCAAGGTAAAAACAAAACTATATTCTTCGTGGCGGTATTCGCGATAATGGCACCTGCCGGTTACTTTTTCAGCGATGCACTAAGCAGCGGAAACATTGGCAATCTGCAGCATTATTTTAACAGGATCATGGGTGTGGTTATCGGCATCTTCCTGCATATTTCAACTACCATACTTTTTGAATCAAGTGCTGATCACCGTTTTAATATGCGCAAGATGATAGCGGTGTTGGCAGGTGTTGCCATTGCATTGCTGGGTTTTTTGAAGGAGCTTTAGTCACTGCCCCCAGCCCCCTAAAGGGGGAGTTTGCCTGATGGAATACAAAAAAGGTGTGCCTGTATCTCACCCCAGGCACACCGGTTACCAAAATATCATGGTAATCATCAACTAAACACCGGACTCATGTTTGGTATGCTCCGGGATATTGTAATTATGCTCATTCCAAACATCTGCACATCTGAAATTTACACATCTGCACATCTAATAATTTATTTCACGTAAAAACTCCCTCTCAACCTGATGTCTTCAGATGAGCTGCCCACCATCACTTTAAACTCACCCGGTTCAACAACCTGTTTCATTTGGCGGTTCCAGAGCATCAGTTCCTTGTTATCTATTTTAAATTGTACAGTACCGCTTTCACCCGGTTTAAGGTTGATCCTTTTAAAACCTTTCAATGATTTAACCGGGGTGGTAACGCTGGCAATGGCATCGCGTAAATAAAGCTGCACTACTTCTTCGCCTTCAACTTTGCCAGTGTTTTTGATAGTAACACTAACGTTTGCGGAACCGCTAAGCGGAATTTGTTTCTGCGATATTTTCAGGCCGGAATATTCAAATGAGGTATAGCTTAATCCGTGTCCGAAAGGAAATAAGGCCGAAGTATCCTGGTCGACATATACGTGCCTCGAGGTCGGTTTATGATCATAGTAATATGGGATCTGCCCTACCGAACGCGGGAAACTCATCGGCAATTTACCTGAAGGATTTACTTTACCCAATAACACATCGGCAATAGCCAACCCGCCGGTTTCGCCTAAAAACCATGACTCAACAATAGCCGGGATCTTTTTGGCAACCCAATTGATACATAATGGCCTGCCATTAAACAATACCACTACCGTGGGTTTGCCCGTTTTATAAACAGCTTCAATCAGGCGGCTTTGCTGTTTGTTCAGGTCGAGATTGGCGCGGTCTTTACCCTCGCCTACTTCATTAATATCTTCACCCAAAACAACCACCGCAACATCCGATTGATTAACAGTATTTATCGCTTTTTCAAGATCTTCGGTTTGTTTTGCAGCAGATGTATCGGCTGTATAACCGGTTTCAAATTTAATATCGAGATTATTACCTGCCTTTTGCCTCAAAGCATCTAATATGGCAACACCCTTGCCTTGCTTATTGGCATAACCGCCCAGGTATGTGCTTTCGGCCAACGGCCCAACAACCGCCACCGAATGCACATTAGGCCCAAGCGGCAATACGTTATTTTCATTTTTCAGCAGACTGATCCCTTCCTGTGCCAGTTTCAGGGCAACAGCGTGGCTCTCTTCCGTGTGATTTACCTTTTTCAACAGGTCGACATCTATATAAGGATGATCGAACAAACCCAGCATAAATTTCACCCGCAGTACATTTGATACAGCCCTGTTTAAATCTGTCATTGATAGTTTTTTTCCTGCCAAAGCTTTATTCATAGCCTGTTGAAATGGCACATGCGGAAAATCATAAAACTGCATATCCATACCGGCAGTAAAAGTCTGCGCCAGTGCATCGGCTGCATCAGTTGCTACCTGGTGGTTGATGAGCGACATTTTGATAGCCCCTAAATCAGACAAAACGAAACCCTTAAAGCCCCATTCACCGCGCAGCACATCTTTCAGCAGCCAACGGTTATCCACGCAGGGAATTCCGTCAATTTCGCTGTAAGCTGCCATCATACCCATAGCACCGCCTTCTTTAACGGCTTTTTCAAATACATATAAAAAAGATGAACGTGCTTCCCTCTCCCCCATGTTAACAGGTGCTGTGTTACTGCCTGCCTCGGGGACCCCGTGCACAGCAAAATGTTTTGGCTCAGATAAAACCGCGTTATGATCGCTCAGTTTATTTCCCTGCAGGCCTTTCACCATGGCAACACCGTTAGCTGCCGATAAAAAAGGATCTTCACCATAAGTTTCTTCAACACGTCCCCAGCGCGGGTCGCGCGGGAGGCAAAGTACCGGGCCTAATACCATGGCAACCCCATGCGCGCGCATCTCTGTTGCTATAATACGGCCTGCCTTATGTACATTAGTAGTATCCCAGGCCCCGGCCAGCGCCATCGGGCTTGGGAAAGTGGTGCTGCCCAAACCTTCATAACCATGCAGGCCTTCTTCAATAAAAAGTACCGGGATACCAAGGCGTGTTTTTTCAACAGCATAACGCTGAATCTGGTTGCTTACATCAGCTGTTAGCGGATACAGGTCATGAACAGAGCCGACGCCTTCAGTACCTATATTGATACTTACACTATCCGACATGGAAACCGCTTCGTGCCCCTGCATGTTGGCAACCTCATGCCCCCAATACATATCCAGCTGGCGGATTTTTTCGGCAGTGGTCATGCGGCTCAGCAAATCAGCAACACGCTTTTCAACCGGTAGCGATGCATCCTTGTACGGAAGCTTAAACTTAGGTTTAGGGGTATTAAATGAACAAAAAGTGATTACTAAAAGAACCAATACATAGGCGTTCTTTTGCTTCATAAATTTATAATTGGTAAGGTTAACATTTACCGATACAATCGATTGTTTATCCGGATATACAAATCCGGCCCGGTTTATCAGAGGCTAAAACTATGCGGGGAAACTAATAAGTGATTAATAAAACATTAACAGCAGGGCTTTTTGAAGATTTGCCCTGCTATTAATTAATATTTTTTGAGCGGAGCTTTACCAAAGGTTATTCCTGTAGCATTTACGGCATCAACCGTAAAGTAATAATCAACATCAGTATTCAATGAGTTGATATCAAGACCTGTATTTTTGTAAACCTGGTAGCTGGAGTAAAGTTTGTTGGGAGCAATGCCGTATCTTACAATATAAAATTCGGCTCCTTTAGCAGCATCCCATTCAAGGTGCACCGAACGGCGATCAGTGATATTCCGGGCTACCAAAATATGTTTAACCAATGCAGGCTTAATGCCGGGAGCTATTCCAAAAACACGAAGGTCTGATAATGAGAATAGACTGTTAGCCGGACTGTACACATTAGTGATCCGGATATAACGTGCTTTTACTGATCTGTAAAGTTGCGTATAATCATGTGGGGTCTCTTCAACCTTTTTCTTGTTAATAAGAATGTTCCAAGCTTTTCCATCAACAGATGCTTCAATCAAATATTGATAACCATATCCATAAAATGTTGTAAACGCTTCAGCTTTTGCGCCCTCATCGGCAAAGTTCACCTGTATAGCATTAATCGTACACACCTTTTCCATGTCAACACTAAGCCATTCGCCTGCATTACCAGTTTTGGCCGACCACCAGGTACGGATTTCCTCATCAAAGGCATTACCGATATCAAAGTTTTGTTTACCTGTAGCATCAAGGACCGATGATGCTGTGGCCTTTTTATTATAGGATAAAAGCATCCATGGCGGAGACTTTTTAAGCAGATTGTGTTTAAATGTACCGGGCGCATATTGGGGATAATCGCCCAGGTAGGTATCGGTAACCAGTTGCCCGTCCCCGGTAACAAACGTTGGAAAAAGTACAAGTCTGCGCTCAAACATATGCCTCACAGATATAGTACCTGTGGCAATATGCCAGTATTCACCATACTTATCTGCAAACGTTGCCGAATGACCGCCGCCGGTTATAAAACCCGTTGGCTTAAATGAGAAAGGATTGTATGACGCATATACAAACGGCCCGGTTGCCTTATCGGCTACGTAAACACCATCCGCATAAGTTTTAAATTGTGTACCCGGACCGGCGTATTGCAGGTAATATTTGCCGCCTATTTTATTCATGTATGATCCTTCTATCCAGGGTTTGGCATTTTGCTCGCCGTTGGTATCTCCTGGCACTTCCCAGCCATGTTTTATAGTATTTGAATTGAAGAGAGGAACGTGTTCACCAATGGGTAAAAATGTTTTGGCGTCTAATTGCACGTACTGAATCGGGTTTACATCTGAACAGCCATTATACAGATAAACTTTACCATCAGTATCCTGGAACAGCGCCGGATCGGTACAGCCGGGAGCGTAGCCATTGATGTTAACCCATTTACCTTCCAAAGGATCATCAGTAGTGAAAGCGCCTGTATTATTCCCGCCGAAAAAGATCAGTTTTCCGTTAACTACTGCAATGGATGGCGCGTAAACATCAAGCGGCAAACCTTCAGGCTTAACAAAATTCCAGTCCAGCATATCGGCAGAATACCAATACCCTTTTTGTTTAGAAGCAAACAGCCAGTATCTGTTTTGATAAAGGACAATTGTAGGATCGGCAGCCTCCCGCCGCATAACCCCGTCGGTCTGGAAATTGTACGGCAGGTTAATAGGATTGCAAAAAGTTTTTATGCCTCGTCTTGTTTGTGCAGATGCATTTTGCAAGCTTAAAAGCATTAGCAAAGCAAATAGCCAGCGTTTTACAACGAGGCTATCAGCAATAACAAGTCTATGTATTTTAAAACTGATCATATTGAGCTTACTTTTTTACCGGCAGCGGCACATCTGCTGTTAAAGGAACCTGCTTACGCAGCATTTTAGCGGCATAACCGGTTAAATATAAGTAATAATCGTTAGGGATATCATCCTCAAATGTAACAAAAGTGCTTAAGCCAACCGGCGGATTTTTTGATACTTTGAGAATGGCCGTGCCTTCGTCAACCTCATCAAACATGGCCACATACAGCATTTCGGCACCGCTGTTGATAGCGCCGTTAATTTGCTTCCAGTAAAAATGGCCGCGGTTGCGTGGAATCTGGTTTTGCTTTGCCCTCGGGTTCATGTTGTGCCAGCTAAAACCGGGGAACACCGTAGGCACATAATCAACCTTATTGGTTTTGCACCAGGCAATGTCATCGGCAATGCGCTTTTGAAAAGCAGGATAAGCATCTTCATTAAAGCGCCCTACAAACCAGGGGTGTACAATATCAACTTTCCGTAGCAGGTCATGCAGGTGCGGATCGTTTTCGGTGTCGTTACCGAAATCACGCCAGTAGGTTGGTACGCCAAGCAATATGGCACAGCCGCCGTAAACCGGGTCGTTCTTTAAAAAGTCGATGATCTTTTCGCCCTCGGTTAAACCGTAACGGCGGTGGTCGTTAAAACCTATCCCCCATACAGCCACCAATGGTTTGCCATTGTGGTACAGCCAGGTTTGGTTATTACCCCGGTTGGTAACTTTCATGCTATCAATAAGATGCTTCCAGTCTTTGATCACTAACGAATCGCCGCCGGCGTTCATACCCGAAAGATCGTACATTACTGTAATAGCTCTATGGTATTTCTGAGCGTATTTAAGCGCGTTGCCCAGCACCACATCGTTATGGTGCTTTCCTGCCCCCCGCTGCACATCGCCAATAAAACGCTGTACAAAAACACCATCTACCCCATATTGCTGCATCCATTTAAAATGGGTTTCGGTTGATGAGGCATCATATGAGCTGTACAGGTAAGCATCGCTGCCATCGGCCAGCTTAAACGGGGATTTGTAGATTTTAGGATATTCGCTTACATCGGGCCACAGGTCAATATTGGTATAGCCCGGTTCAAATTTACCATGTGAAAGGTAATGGTTCCACCAGCGGTTGCCTCCATCACCGGCCGCGTTGAACCATCCCTGGTATCCGGCCATTACCAAACCTTTGTAACTTTTAAATGCCGATGTTTTACTGTGCCTTAACTGCGCGTTGGCAACAGCGCATAGCAGTAGCAGCAGGATGCTAAAAACGTGTTTTTTCATCAGGATAGATTTTAATATGTGTTGATTTTTTGCTTAGATCAGATACCCCAGTTTTTATTTGGTTTAGGCCCCATTTCAAGTTCAAGCGTGCCGCCTGCCATGAGTTGCTCATGGGTAAAGAGCGGTTTATTGAGCACCTGCCCATTAAACTTAGCGCTTTGGATATATTTATTAATTACCGAACAATTGCTGGCCACCAGTTTAAATTGCTTGCCGTTTTGCAGGTTGATGGTAACCTTGCTGAAAACCGGGCTGCCTATGGTATAAACGGGCTTACCGGGTGTTATGGGATAAAAACCCATTGACGAGAATACCACAAAGGCCGACATGCCGCCGCCATCCTCATCACCCGGGATGCCGAAGATGTTGTCTTTGTACCAAACATCAAGCAGAAACCTTACGCGTTTTTGCGTTTTCCAAGGTGCGCCCGCAAAGTTATACAGGTATGGGATGTGAAAGCTTGGCTCATTACCCATTGAATACTGGCCAACCAATCCGGTAGCATCAGGAAACTTGGCCCAAAACTGGTATTTGCTCCTATCAAGGCTTTCTCGGAACAGCTGATCTAACCGCGCCTGGAATTTATCCTGGCCGCCCATCAGGTTTGCCAAACCGGGGATATCATGCTGTACCTGCCAAAGGTAAGTCCAGCCGTTATTTTCATCATAAAACTCGCGACCGCCTAAGCCGCCGTCAAATTTGGGGTCGATATCAATCCAGTTACCATCTTTATCTTTAGGGATGAACATTTGTTTATCATCGTTCCACAGGTTTTTATAGTTGAGGGCACGTTTAGCGAAGGTGGCTTCATCATTTGTTTTTTTCAACTCACCAGCCAACTGACCGACAGCCCAATCGTCATAGCTCCCACCGAGGGTAACCGCCACTGCCTGCCGTTTTTCAAAGCCGTGAACCAGGCTTACAGTTTCTTTTTCGCCTTTTTTCAAAGCCGGGAAATATCCTTTGGTATGATAAAAATCATCCAGCTCACATTTTGGGCCGTTTTCCCATGGCAGCATGGTAGCTTCGTTGGCATTTTTCAGGATACCTTCGTAGGCCTTATCTACATCAAAACCGCGGATGCCTTTACGGTAATCATCCAAAAACATTACAGTAGAGTGGAAGCCATTCATACAAGGGTTATCACCAAACAATACCGGGAAGGTTGGCATCCAGCCGCTTTGCTCATACTGGTTAACATACGAGTTCAGCATATCCGACTCTAACTTCGGGTGGAGGATGGTACGAAGCGGGTGGAGGGCCAGGTAAGTATCCCAAACCCAATCGTCTACATAAAACGGACGGTTACTGTCGTGTATTTTTTTGTCGTAACCGCTGTAATAATGCCCATCCTCGTTAATATCCACCATCCGCTCATTACAGCGGTACAAGGCTGTATAAAACGACCGGCGCTGCGCCTCGGTACCACCTTCGGTTTCAATTTGTCCAACAACTTTGGCCCATGTTGCTTTGGCCGCCTCTTTCAGCGTTTCGAAACCGGCATTGCTAAACTCATCGTTAAAGTTTTGCTTGGCCTGCTGTGGGCTTACGTAGGATATGGCATATTTAAATTCGATCACATCCGGCGTACCGTTTGCAAAAATGATGTATGATTTCAAATCTTTTCCATCAGCAGATGCCTGCTGAACCAAAGCATTATCTTTTACGGTACCTGTAGTTCCTTTTGCATTGAACTTACCATAAACATAAACCTTAATATCGTCATGATAGGTTTCAAAACCGCTTAGCTCGTTGCCACCTGTGAAAGTAAAATTGGCGGCACCATCATTATAAAGTCCAAACAAAATGCTTTTAGCTGCACTTTTAGCCGGGAAGGTAAATTTATAGTTCCCAACCTTTTTACCCGGAGCAAACTCAACGGTAATATCTTTATCAATAAGATAGGTTGAATAATACCATGGGCGGGTGACTTCAAGGTCATGGTCATAGGTCATCCGTTCATTCCACGAAGCCGGGGTTAATGTGTTATTGTCCGGCTTAACTGAAAACACCTCTCCTAACCGATGCGAGACTATATTTAGCGGAAAACTGGAAATCTGATCGTCAATATAATCGTGACGAACCGGCAGCATCCTGATCATCTGGTTAGGCAGGTGTGTTGTTGGCCGGGTGGGCTCAAGCAAAGCTCCTACGTTGCCAATATGAGGATCGATGTATTGAAGATTGCCTTCGTCTTTTGTTTGGGCAGATGCGGTTATACTGCCGCACAAACTACTGATACCAATTACCGTAGATAAAAACAGCGGTTTAAACAACCGGGGAAGTGGGCTTAACATGAATATTAATTTATTTCTGATTAATGTCTTATTTCATTTCATAGAGACGCATCACATGCGTCTCCTAAATACCACATATCATTTCGTAAGTTGCTTGTCCTCCCGGAGACGCATGTGATGCGTCTCTACAAGAACCGTTTAAAGCAACTACACAAAAGTAAAAGCAACCGGGCTTATTAACTGGTAATAGCCTCAAAATTGCTCGCACAACTTAATTAATCATTAAAATTTGATTAATTAATCCAATAAATATCTATTGTAACAGATTTTATTCAAGAATTGAATGAAAATCGCGCTCAAAAGCTTCGCCGTAAATGGCCTTGTACTCCTTGTTGAAATTTTCAAACGTATTTTTGGCTAACGAGTGTTTGCCGATATGTGACAGCGCTTTGCATTTAAGGATCATGGCTTCCTCATTCACCGGGTCGAAATAGAAGATATCATTGGCAAGCTTGATCAAAAACTCTGGATCATCCGTAACTTTTATCGAATTGGCAAACTGGATGTAGGAATCAGTGATTTCATTAGATACTTCTGACTTGAAGGCATCGAGCCATTCATATTCAATATTCGACAGGAAATTACCCCTTTGGGTGATGTGCGTAAGCTGAATGATCTTTTGTTTATTGAGCTTGCTTTTGTTTGATACGATGTTGAGATAATTATGATAATCAACCTGGATCTCATTATAATCAATCTCAATTTTCCAGTAGCCGGTATCTTTAGACAGATGGCAATGCCCCATCTTATCCAGCAGGGATTTCAATTTGGCTATGTTTACCGAGCGGTTATTCCGCGCACTTTTTTCCGATTTATCAAACCAAAGAATCTCGTTCAGCTTTTCGGAGCTTACCCCTCTGTCAAACTTAACCGAATACATCAGGATCACGAGAAACAGCTCCTTCAACAGCGGCGTAAAGTACTTGGTAATCTCGTTACCATCGGGCGTAAACAGTTGCAGGTCGCCAAATAAAAATATAGCATTTTTGTTAGCATGAAGACGACTTTCATTATCTTCCGGCACAGCTAAATCCTGCAATTCATTAACAGGTAATACCATTTCTGCCGCAATTTTCTGAGGTTCGGGCAATGGTTGTAAAGCGGCCTTTTTACGGCGGTTAATAACAACAAATGCCCCTATTCCTAAACATAAAACGCAAGCGCCACCGATCCATAATAAATAACCGATATGGCTCTCCGACAGGATATTAGTAGCAATCGGCTCCGGCGGACTAAGCAGCGAATAGATTTTAACCCTGGTACGGTCATTTTCCTTAAACAGCGTTACCGATAAAAATTTGGCGCTATTCGGCAGATAATACAGATCAGCATAAGCGCTTACATCATGAAACTGAAAGGGGATAGTATCCCCTACCATTTCGTAGGCAGGCTTATCTAATGAGCCTTTTATCAACTGTAAACTGGAGTTAAACTTATGCTGAGGGAAGATCAAACCATAATAGGTTTTATCCTTTGAGTTGATAACAAGTGAGTTGGCAAAAACAAAATCCTCATTTTTAACATCGATATTAAAAAGCTTTTTAAAGGCTTTGTCCTTAACCGTAAAGCGCACCATATCATAAATATTACGCGGGTTTACGATTTGCTGGCCCGATGCGCTGCCATAACCACCAATTACGTAAACGGTATCGCCATTGACATTAGCTCCAAGCCCAGCCAGGTAACGCGGGGTAAAAACATCCCCCTTAAATTTTACTTTTTCCCATTGCTTGGTGTTAAGGCTAAAACGGCGCACACTGTCTTTATAAACAAGCTGACCATAGCCGCCTATGGTATAAACAGATGTATCAGTTTTGCAGAAAAACTTATTAAGATGCCCGTTATTGGTTGCCAGGTTACGATAACCTTTATCCCATTTACCGGTAACAAAATCAAACGTACCAACGGCCGTTTGATCCATAAACAAGTAATATAGTTTATTATTGGCATATAAAGTCTGGTCGCCAGGCACCAGCATCTGGCGGCCCGAAGCATAAGCCTTACTTTTTAGCTGAGGAGTTTTGTTGACCGAATAAGTAACAAGCGAGTCGGCCGTGATGATAAATACATCTTCATTTGCAGCATCGAAAGCCAAACTGGCATCGCCCGGAACGGTAAATTCCTTTTCCAATTGCCAGTTTCGGTGCCGGGCTTTGATCCAAAGCGGGTTATTAACCGAGCCGTTGTTCTGGTTTTCGGTTTCGTTGACTACGCTTCCCTGCCATTCATTAAGCGGCCAGTTAGCTATTTGCTCTGTATTTTGCAGCACGCGTACATCGCGCAGTTTAAACGGCGGCAAATCTGTAGTTTGAAACTGCTTATAGGCATTTGCGCCAAAGAGCAACTTATAATTTGAACTTGCTTTTAGGTGGATGCCGGTTTCACTGAATGATTCATTACCCGAAATAACCGTGATCCGGTCGCTTTTATAATCAATCAGGATCTTTAAATTGTTCCAGCGTTCAAAAAGCGGTTTATCATCAATATTGAAAGATATTTTTGAAAGGCGTTCGCCGATTATGATCTTAAAGTGTTTTGTATTAGCCTGGTTATCATACACTAAGTCAACATTTTGATTATCATCGCCTATCAACCGTAAAATGTAACCGAAATAAATGGCCCTGTTGGGTATGAAAGAGAGATCGAACGAAAGCTCAAATTTATCTTTTCGGGCAAGGTTTTTAAGGTCAAGGTCAAGCCCGGTACGTTTATCCTGTACAACCTCATGACTGTAAAACCCCAGCCCGTACGATTGTGCACAGACCGGCGATATGAACAATAAATTCAATAAAACAACAACAATTATCCCCGATAAAAAAAATCTCATGTTGATAAGTACACCTTAAGCATTACAACTTATGTACCGCTCTGTAATTTATAATTTAGGCCCAAATTCAATGTTTTTCAATTGGCTCGATTGGCTAAAATTACAATAAATACCGTTTAGTTTCAAGGATTATAACATTATAATCCAACGGCTCATAAAGCGGTTTAAGCATCAATAAGTTAGTGAACTTATACTTAGTGTACAATATAATTTGATATTAATTTGGCAGGGGGATTGCATAGCCTGTCGCCTTCAAAATAAACTCAACTATCGGGGCCGGATTGGGCAAACTATGCGGATGATGTTTAAAGCCCGGCTTATGAATTACCGTTATTGAACCACCCAGATCCTTAACCTTTTGCTCAAACAACAGGGTATTTTTTGAAGGGTCAACCGCCTCATCGTCGTCGGCCGAAAGGTGCAGCATAGGGAAGTTACCTTTTACAATTTGGGATACCTTATCTATAGGGCTTACCTTTAACGATCCAATCTGGCCGGCATAGGTTAAATTGAAGTCTTTTTTGAGGATGGCAGAGTCGGGCCAGTATTTCAGGTCGAGCAAGGCATTATCAGCATAGGTACAGGCCACTTTGTTCGGGTTAGCCGCCGCCCAGTTGTACATGTAAATACCTCCCCTGCTCATGCCTTCAAGCACAGCCTTTTTACCCAGGCCGGCATTGTTAAGCATTTTATAAAAATCATTCCAGTAGCCAATGGCTTCATTATTGCCCAATAGTTCGGCCACATCGCAATAAACGATATGGAAGCCGTGCTCCAAAAGTGCAATGTCTGTTTGCGGTTCGTGGCCCCAGAAACGTGCCCGCCATACCCATGGATGGCCCTTGGCTGCCCATTTTGGTTTTACCACTTTGCAATCGCGGTTGTCAAAAGTAAATTCGGCGCAGGGGTAACCATAAAAATTGCTCTCTTTAAATTGCTGGTTCATACGGCTAAAAACATCAAAGGTATTATCCCGGGGCTGTACAACAACGTCGTACAATCTTTTAGCTGTCATGGCTGTGCCCTCTAAGTTGGGGTGAATTTTATCGGGCATCCAGCTTTCATGATTAACAAACATGGAATGCATGTCAATCACTTCCAGATGTTCATTATAGCCCACATTCCTGAGTTTCGGAATAATACTGTTAACGATAACTCTATCATAGATCTGATTAGTATCAGCTTGAAATGATGGTATCGGCAATAACAAAACAATGCGCGGATGTGATGGCAATTGGGCAAACGATTGGACCAGGTCATGATAATCATGCTCGTATTCGTCAAGATGTACGCGATTGATGAGCTTGGCATCGTTGCCGCCCAAATCAATAAATACTACATCGGGCTTACTTTGCAGCGCCTGCTGATAGGCTTTGGTACCCCAGTATGACAGATCGCCCTTGCGCAAAAGCGTGGCGCTGCTTACCCCGAAGTTGCTCACCTCCCAATTTTTACCTAAAAGCTTTTGCAGTTGCGCCGGGTACGATTGTGTAGCCGGATCAGGCAAGGTAGCGCCGTAAGTGATGCTTGCACCTATGCAAGTTATTCTTGTTATAGCATTTGCCGCGTTTACCAGGCAAAAAGCTATTAATATGCTCAGTATGTTTTTCATGGTTTATTGCTTTTTGCTCATGTCGATAACATCAGCCAGGCGACTGACTGGTGTAACCTTCAAACTGGTAAGCTTGCCGTTAATTACTTTACCTTCAACTGTTGTTTTATAAGGGGCATTCAATTTAAAATCGGCATTCCAGCCGGCGGGCCATGCAGGTAGCAGCATGATCTTTTTACCTTCGATTTGCATTAACATGAGTTGCAGGCCATTCTCGCCATTACCTCCGTTATCTTCATCGGGCATATAGTCGTTTCCCTTATCCCAAAATGCGGGGAACTTCAAGCCCGGATCTTTGCGGGTAAGGGCAAAGCTGGTATAATCTTTTGCTACTTCAGCATCACCAATCATAGCGGCTTGGATGGGGTCCTGCACCCAGCAGCCTTTAGCACGTTGCTTGCGGGTATTGAAAGTATTTATCGCCACATCCAGGTCTGCCTTACCTAAACCATAAAGCCTGAACGGATATATAGCATATAACTCCGGGTTTTCACTGTTAAATGATTTAGCTGTTTGCAGACCGGTGTATGGCAGCAAAACGGTTTTTCCGTCATGATCTGCAGTGGGCAGCGGGGGCAGCTCGTTATAAAACTTTTGCCAGCGTTGCCTGGTTTGTTCATCAATAATTGTTGATGGCAGTTTGATCATCCGGCTTAGTACCGCATGCAATCCGGCAATGTCGGGTGCGGGATTATGTACCTTCCAAAACATTTCTATCGAATTGTCCGGATCAAGCAATAGCTTGCCGGTACTATCCCGCTTAAAGTGTTCGTCAAAAAACTGCAAACCTGCCGATGCAACAGGCAGCATTGTTTTTTTAGCAAAAGCGGTATCATCCGTATACTCATAGTAATCAAGCATCATCATGCTTAATTCCAATATAGGGGTAAAATAATGATTGGTATAATTGGCTTTAACCTCAGGCCCCATATAGTTTAAACCGCCCCAAAAAGGCGCCGTTTCAGCAAAGTAGGCCCCGCCATGTTTATAAAATTCATTAACCTGTTTAGCATTGGCATGCAGGATATTGGCATACATCCTGAACAGCGGCAGCATCATATCAAAATCGCCTGCCATCAACCGCGGCCAGTACATTGGCCGGGTATTTTGAAACCAATATTGCCCGCCCCAGGCGCGATAATCAGCATTGGCGTTTTTGGCGGGGTTATCAATCACGAAAATTGAGCCGTTAAATTTAATGGGATATGCACCCCGCCCCGCACATGCTGTAACAAAGCGCTGCAAAATATAGCCTTGCGTAACCTTTTCAGCTTCCTCATCCCCGCTTACAAATACGCTGCTCCTGTTCCAGAACTGTTGCCACCATTTTTGGTGGGCTAAGCGGGTTTGTTCAAGGCTTAATTGTTCAATAGCCTTAACTTTTGGTTCCAATTTACCAAGCCATTCACTTCCACTCCCGGCAACTGCGGTTAAAGGATAAATAGAGATAACCTGTGATGTTACCTTGCCCGATTTTAAAGTAACATCATCCTCATTGGACAAGCCTGCACCCTTAATCACCGCACCGAAGGTAAGATTAGCCAAATGCGGATCGGTTGTGGGCGAATTATGATGATACCAGGCTATCCGGTTCTTTTGCCCGTTCAGCACCGTATCTGTTTTACCGGCACGCCAGTTCTCCAGCTTCACATTAACAGTAGTGGCCGTTGCGCTTTTTGCTTCAACCCTGATAACCGGGTGATTGGCATCAACCCAAATGCGGTACTGAACTGATGATTTCCCTTCACCTGCCTGTACCCAGATTTCGCCGTTACTCAATTTCAGGATCTGTTTAAAAGAGGTACCGGTTGTTAAAGGATCTACAGAAACCCTTACCGCACCTAATTTCATCAATACCCCACCCTGCTTCATCCAATCGTCCTTTTCGGCTTCGAGCTCGCCACCCCAAGCATCGGTTTTACTGATGTAAAAAACAAGGTCGCCATTTTTTTCGAACCATACATTGAGGCCGATATCACCATTACCTAATGGCATTGACTGTGCCGAAGTTGGGCCGGGTGTATCCCATTCAACGTTATATTTATCTAATTGTGCGGCCGATTGTGCAAGACAGAATGTAGAGGTAAAAGCAAGGATCCCGGCCATAAATGCCAGTTTAGTTCTCTTTAGGTTCATGGTATTTTTATGCAGATGATGATCAAAAATAGTTAAACATTATATAATTACCGGCCAATAATTAAACCGCCCGATGTGGTGTTTTTGCGCCATTCACTTTCAGTTGACCAGCGGATTTTTTCTCCCGCTGTCATTTCAATCACAGCCGTTTGGAGTAATGGCACCGCATCCCATTTAACTGAAGAGAGCTCAAACCTAACCCTTAACTGTGTACCTTTCTTTAACCCGTTTAAAACGATGCTTTGCATGCCCGGCACCAGTTTTACTTTCAGTGAATCTGTGGCTGTGCCGTTATCTCCTGCCATTTCCACAACAGCGGTTATTGACGAACCCGCAGGGATCTCGCTCCATGTTTTAAGCATATTAACAGTTCCTTTCACAGGCTGCCATTGGGTGCTGACCTGCGCGCTTTGCAAAGCAGTAATTCCTTTTACCGCCAGGTCGGCAATAGCAGAGGCGTTAAGGCAATTGCGGGTAACCAATACCTCATCCATTGCAAATTTTCCATGCTCAAGTCCCACAGCATTGCCGATCATATCAAGCGGACCGGCATAAGGTTTTTGGGTTGCCGATCTATCAAGCTTACCATTAATATAAATGCTTCCCTGCTGCGCCTGTGGATCATAAGTGTAAGCCACATGTACCCATTCATTCAATGGGAAAATATTACGGCTATTTACATCCCTGCTTTTGAATGACAGGGTTGCTTTGTTATTAGATATACCGGCGGCAAGACTGGTGCCTGTTACATCCACATCGGCCCCCATAGGCGCCTGGCCTCCAAAAAAAGCAGCCTGACCATTTGTAAGCTCATCTGCTTTTATCCACGCAGCAAAAGTGAAAGGCTTGCGATAAATATCCAGTCCCCCGGCATTGACGTAGTTATCGCTGTCCGTTGTATAAAAGGCTTTACCGTTTTTACCATCTATATATTGCGGTTTGCCATTTATCCGTAATTGGGCACCGGTTACTTCATTCTTAACGGTTTGGCCATTGGCATTATCAAAGTTGAGGTAGATAAGCGGATCCTGTAAGGCCAATTTTATGCCACCTGGTACAATCAATTGCTGTACGGGATCATTACCCGCCCTGATCCTGAAAGTGCCCGAATGGGGCAGATCATAGCTTAATGAAAGCGGTTGCTGACCGCCTGCCTCTATGTTAAGCGGGATACTTTTAACCGCTGCACCATCAACCGATAACGTAAAGCCGGCTTTATAAGGTTCGCTGCCGGTATTCATAGCAAGGGCTGTATAGGTGAGTACACCCTGCCCGTTAACTGAAAGCTTAGCATTTTTAAGCACAAGCTTTGCGGGGGCTTTTAATACATTCACGGTTTTGACAATCAGCTGCCCTCCGGCAACAATGCTTATGTTTTGGGAGCCGTTTTTATACAGTATTGCATTAAAATCATGAGAGATACTTTTACCGGGATCAAGTTCAAAGCGATAATTATCCAGCTCTGTTTGTCCGAATAATTTTACCTCTCCGGCATCGGTGAGGTTGCCGTTATTTTTTACCGTTACTGTAGCCTCAAAGGGTACACCGCTCTTTACCGTTACCGGTATGCTGAATGTGTAGCTAAAGTTGGCTTTATAAGCCTCTGATATTTCAAACTCCCCCGAAATACCTTTGGCAGGGTCTGTAAAGCCTATCTTTTGTTTGTGCCAGTCGGTTTCATTGGCAGGAGGCTCGGGGCTTTCGCCACCAATGTGAATTCTGAATTTTCCAGGGCCCAGCACACGCTTCATACCGGCATCCAATAACGAAAGCTGGTATGGCGTAAGCTCAAAGCTTACCGTCTTTTTTTCGCCGCTGTGCAAACTTACCCGGCTTATACCTTTTAGCTCAATAACGGGTGTTATAACCGGGGTAAGCATATCGGTAACATATAGCTGTGCCACCTCGTCGCCATCACGGTCGCCGGTGTTTTCAACATCTGCAGTAATGGTTACAAAACCACTGCCTTCTGTTTTATGCGAAACTTTGATATTTGAATATTTAAACGTGGTATAGCTTAAGCCGTGCCCAAAGCGATATAATGGGGTAAAAGGCATATCGTAATAATTATACCTGCGGCCCGATGGCTCATAATTATAAAACAACGGCTCCTGCCCTACATGCCTCGGGAAAGTGATCGGTAACCTCCCTGATGGGTTCCTTTCGCCAAAAAGGATATCGGCGGTTGCATTGCCCCCCTCTTCACCCGGGTACCAGGTTTCAAGAATAACAGGAATATGTTCATTCTCCCACGAAAGTGTAAAGGGCTTACCGTTTACCAACACCAGTACAACAGGTTTACCTGTTGCTTGTACCGCGCGGATCAGCTGCCTTTGCACGCCCGGTATTTCCAGTGTAGCACCATCAACATTTTCGCCGGTAGTTGCGTTCTGTCCCATCGAATTATCGCCGACTACCATGATCACTGCATCGGCCTGTTTAGCAGCATCAACAGCTGCCGCTATCTGTGATTCATCTTTACTGTTGATATCACAGCCTTTTGCATAAAGCACCTTCGTTGAAGCACCGACATGCGATTTTACCGCCTGCAAAACGGTAATTAACTGTCCCTCCCCGGGTTTGGCCGAATAATCGCCGGTTTGGGCTATATCGGCATTGGGGCCAATTACAGCTATGGCTTTTAAATCTTTTTTAAGGGGTAATAGTTTATTATCGTTTTTAAGCAGCACAGAACTTTCTACTGCTACCTCGCGGGCCAGCATACGGTGTTCAGGTGTATCATAAGCCGGCAGCTTATCCCATACCATATCCGGCGAGCCGGGATTTTCAAACAAACCCAATTCAAATTTAGCCCTTAACACACGACGCACATTAACGTCAAGGTCACGTTCCTGCAAAACCCCGTTCTTTACAGCCGATGCCAGCGCTTTACTGTAAGCCGAACCGCATTCAATATCTACACCAGCCAAAATAGCCAGGCGGGAGGCATTTTCAAGATCGGCAGTAATATACTGCTTGCTCATAAAGTTTTCGGGGCCGCTGCAATCAGATACTACAATGCCTTTAAAATCCCACTCTTCCCGTAAAATTTTTTGCAGCAATTCGGACGAAGCATTATCGGGCACGCCGTTCCAGGTACTGTAAGCAGCCATTACCCCACCTGCATGGGCTTCCTTGATTACCGCCCGGAACGGAACGAGATGAATATTACGCATCACCCTGTCCGACAGGCCAACATCATGGCTATCCCTACCCCCTAAAGGTTCGCCATGGCCTGCAAAATGTTTGGGTATGGCTATCATATTCAAACTTTGGAAACCTTTGATCCAGTTAACGCCCATTCGGCTTACCCAATATGGGTCTTCTCCGTAGGTTTCTTCAACCCGGCCCCAGCGGGCATCACGGGCCACATCCAGTACCGGCGACCAGCTTGCCCTTAAATTGGCAGCTTTAGCCTCTGTTGCTGTAGCAACACCTACTTTGTAGATCAGGGCTTCGTTAAAGGTGGCAGCCATAGCCAGGGGGACCGGGAATATGGTTGAACCAGTGGCATATGACTGGCCATGTAATCCTTCGGTTTTAAGCATGGCGGGTACTTTAAGCCTTGGTATTCCCTTTGATCCCCAGCTATCACTTAACTGGATCACTTTTTCTTCGAGCGTGAGGCGGGGCAACAAGTCATTTATGCGCTCCTCTACCGGCAGCTTAGGGTCGAGATATTTTGGAGTAGCGGCAGTTATTTTTCTACCATTAATATCAGATGCAGGTTTACTAACAGCTGAGCTTTGATTTTTGGCCTTTTGCATTTGTTCATCCACATTGCAGTTACAGCCGGTTTTAGTGGCAGTATCAGCCAATAAAGCAGAACCAGGCGGTATAGGTTTTGCCTGGATGAACAACCAACCTGAACAGAGATAAGTTAAAAGGCAGATCTTTTTAAAAAGCATCAGTACAAATTATTAGGCAGCTCCAATTCTTGCTGGAGTTAATTGGTTAATTGATGATGCAAATAAATTGCTGCAACTTAATAAAAGATTAAAAAAGCATTAACCGCCTACGATTTTCGCAATCGATTGTGAAAATCACTTAATTAACAAATTCTGTATCTTAGTTAAATGCACATCGAACGCTTTACACCTTGCGAAATACTAAAGCCTTTTATACGAAACTATGTTTTTGTTGAAACTACTGAAGATCTCGTCAATCGTATTTTGCCGGATACATCATTGGTGATGGCGTTCAGGTACGGTGGAAATATCAGCGATGTTAGTAAGGCACATGCCGATCAACTTCCCTCAGCTTTGATCACCGGTTTAAAAAAATCGCCAAGGTTAATTAATTACGGGCCGGGCACGGGCAATATGCTGGTACTATTTAAAGCTGCCGGAGCGGCTGCGTTTTTTAAACACCCGCTTCATGAGCTGTTTGAGGCAAGCGTTTCTCTTGATAATTTTATTGTGCCGGATGAATTAGCCCTGCTTGAGGAACAACTGGCAGAGGCCGTTAATAATCGGCAGCGGATAATCATCATTGAACAATTCCTGATTAAGCATATTGCAAATTATAAACAGGATCAACTGATCCTATCTGCCCTGCAAAAAATCCGCTTATCAAAAGGGCAGATCAAGATCAAGGAACTTGCCGATGCGCATTATATCAGCCAGGATGCATTTGAAAAACGGTTCAGGCGGGTGGTTGGCACTTCGCCGAAACAGTTTTCAACTATTATCAAGATCAAGTCGGTAGTTGATAGCAAAATCCCGGATAGTTCACTCAGTCAAATGGCTTTGGAAGCCGGATATTTTGACCAGCCGCACTTCAATAAAGAATTTAAACTGTTTACAGGATTAAGCCCTGCCGATTTTTTTAAAATTCCGCAAGCATGGTAAATCAATGATTTTTTACAAGGATCGGGGTTCAATTGTCCCGATTTTTGAATAAAAAACAAGGATAACCATGAAACAGATATTTATAGATCAATTTGTTGTTCCCCCCACAGCTCAACAGGAATTTAAAGAACGGATGAAGATCAACAGGAATTTTATTAAAAAGCTTGAAGGCTTTATTGAAGACAGGGCGTATGAACGCCATGATGAGCAAGGCAACCTCATTTGCATTACGACTGCCATTTGGCAAAACGAAGATGTTTTAAAAAAAGCTAAAGAAGCGGTTCAGCAGGAATATCAGCAGCAAGGTTTTGATATGAAGGCGATGCTGCAAAGATTAAACATCAGCATGGAAAGAAACACCTACCGGGAGATCGCTGATTAATACGTCACAGCATATAATCAATACATTTACGTTCTGATTTAAGATATAAGTAACGGGCAAATATTACCGGGTTCTAATTTTACCTGGTAAGCCCGTTTTGTAATTTAATTTCTGATAGATTTGTGTACGATTATAGTACTTTATGACATTAACCAACTCCGATTTTAAAATTGATGTAACCTCCGAAATTGGCACACTGCGCACACTGCTTATTCACAGTCCGGATAGCGGTCTGGGCAAAGTTGTGCCCTCCAAAGCACAGGACTGGCTTTTTGAAGATATAATCCACCTGGATACCGTGCGCAGGAATGAATATGATTATTATGTAAAACTGTTGCTCTATTTTCTTGATCCGGATAAAATAAAAGGCAAGCTTCATCAAATTGATGAAGAAAGTACGCGCCGTTCGTTTTTTAAACCTGATAATGCGGGCTTCCATTCTTCAGAAAAAGTAATCGAGATCCAAACACTGCTGGCCGATATTTTACAACAGCCGGACATTCGTAAAAAACTGGTAGCCTCTGTGTGCGCTGTTGAAAGCTGCAATTACCGTTTGCAGCAGCAGCTTACGGATACCAACCCTGTTGAGCTGGCCAAGATCTTTATTTCGGGTTCGTTAACAACCGAAGAAATGATCTTTGCGCCTATCCCTAATCTTATTTTTTCGAGGGATTTGGGTATAGCGGTAAATAACCACATGTTGCTCAACAAACCCGCAAAAAAGGCCCGTTTCCGCGAAACCTTATTGATGCGGTACATATTTTTCAACCACCCGTTGTTTGAAGCCTATCGTGATAACATTCTGGAGATCCCTGAAACTGCCCAGCATTTTTTACGCCCCGGCGAAGAGTCAGAAGGCCGTACTACTTTAGAGGGTGGCGATGTGATGATGGTAAGTCCCGATCATTTAGTGATCGGCTGTAGCGAGCGTACCTCTGTTAGCGGGGCCAATGAAGCTATAAGGCTGCTATTTGATAATAACGTGGTAAAAAAGGTAACCATTGTAAAAATCCCGAATAAGCGCGATTACATGCATATCGATACCGTTTTTACGCAGGTAAGGCGCGATACCTGGGTACTGCTCCGCTCATTGGCCGTTGCCGAAGCCCCTATTGAGGAACGGGAACCGATATCATGGTTTGCTGATAAAAAACAGAAAGAGCGGACAGAAATTGTTCAGTTTGAAAAAGATAAAAAACCAAGGCTGTTTGGTTGCATTGAAGACCTGCTGGCCGATATCAGCGAAAACGATCTCAAAAGCAGCGTAAAAACAAAATTCATTTACTCGGGCAATAACACCTTCCCCTTTGATGCCCGCGAACAGTGGACAGACTCATGCAATCTGCTCGCACTAAAAGAAGGTGTAGTTGTTGGGTATGACCGTAATGATAAAACAGTAGAAGCCTTTAAAGAAGGCGGCTTTAACGTAATCAGGGTAGCCGAACTGCTTCAGAAATTTGAGAATAACGAACTCGATCCGCAAAACTTAACCGATACCTTAATATTAATGCCATCAGCCGAACTTTCCCGTGCCCGCGGTGGTTTCCATTGTATGAGCATGCCGATATTAAGGGATAATGTACTGAACCTGGATTAAACGGATTTTCAGGATTTCGGGATTTGATAAGCAAAGTTACAATGCAAAATAAAAAATCCGGCAATCTAAAAAATCCACCCAAATCCTGGTTCCGACAAAATGACAAACTAAAATGAGCCAATCAACATCGCATATATTAATGATCCGCCCGGTTAATTTCGGGTTTAATGAAGAAACTGCTGCAAGCAATGCTTTCCAGAACCCAGATGCAGAAAAAAATGGTGTACAGCAAAAAGCGTTGAGCGAATTTAATGGAATGGTTAACGTTTTGCGCCATAATGGTGTAGACGTTACCGTTGTTGACGACACACCACAGCCCTATACACCTGATTCGATATTTCCTAACAACTGGGTATCGTTTCATAGTGATGGCGGCGTTTTCCTGTACCCTATGCAGGCCGAAAACCGCCGGCTTGAACGCAGGGAGGATATTATAACCGATCTGGAGGATAAATTTAAAGTTGCACATGTAATTGATCTGAGCCGCTTTGAACATGAGCGCCAGTTTTTGGAAGGTACCGGCAGTATGGTACTTGACAGGGACAATAAAATAGCATATGCCTGCCTGTCGCCCCGTACAGATAAAGATGTGCTTAACTATTTTTGTGAGCAATCTGGTTTTCAGCCTATCAGTTTTGAAGCTGTTGATGAAAAAGGCAAAGCCATTTACCATACCAATGTACTGATGTGTATTGGCAGCCGGTTTGCCGTGATCTGTTTGGACAGTATCCCCAACCCACACGAAAGAATAAAGGTTACCGAATCATTAAAATCATCGCACAAAGAAATTATTGAGATCACTTTTGAGCAGATGAACCAGTTTGCCGGCAATATGCTTGAAGTGAAAAATAAGGCAGGTGATACATTGATCGTAATGTCGCAAAATGCCTATAATGCTTTAAGTGAAGTGCAGCGTTCTGCTTTGCAAAAGTATGGCGAGTTGATTTACACCGATATCAATACCATTGAAACTAATGGAGGCGGCAGCGCAAGATGTATGATGGCAGAGGTGCATTTGCCAAGTGTTTAAATTATCGGTTAATAGCGTAAAGTGCCATCAAATATCTCAGGAGGAAAACAATTATAACTATAGCTGCAAGTAATAAGGCTTGCTTTACTAAGTATTTAGGCATGGCTGATAGCGATCTGTTTCATTAAGGTGGAAGTTTAGTTATGCAACATAATTTACAATCAATACACATTTTTCACAAAAATTGTATTGCATCTGTATAACAGCACCTTATATTAAACACGTACATTTATGCATACGTTATTAATTAGGATTTTTTATTACAAATAAGCCCCAAAGTTTGGGGCTTATTTGTTTAAAGTACCTGGCAAAAACTATACAGGCTATTCGGTAATGAAATAAGTATAAGCCTGTTTTTGCTTCATTTTTGAGCGTACACGTTTAAAGCTATCTTCAATGTCTTTACGCTCATCTTTTTCAGTTACCTCCATAAAAGCTTCCTGGTAGTAGCCTAATGCTTTATTCCAGTCCTTTTGTTTTTCGTAAAACAAGCCCATTAACTCAAAAGTGCGGGATTTATCAACGCCCGGTATAGTTAACGCCTGGGCAGAAATAGCTGCAACCAATTTTTCCATGCCAAGGAACACCACCAAATCGAGATAATGTGTGTAATTATCTGGGAACGATGGTTCCAGCTCCATACAGGTTTTAAAATGATAGCCTGCGGTTTGGTAATCCTGGATCTTGTAATAGTAGATCATCCCTAACTGGTAATGCGCCCTCGCAAAAAAAGGTTCATCCGCAACAATCTGGTTTAATATATTAAGGCCTTTAGGTGTTTCCCCGAACGATAGTTCATCAACAGCCTGGAGGTACTTTTCTTCTATTGAATAATAATTGTCCATATAAAATTTCAAATTCAGTTAAGCTTACGTTTAAGTAATACTTAAGTTATACTAATGTGGTAAATGTAGGATCGGTTTGGGTACTTCGAAACCGCTATACCGGAGTAGAGAAGAGAATTATCGATGCAAAACTCTTCTGCTGCGACACCATGGGCCACATTATTGTTGAGCAGAATGATTTATTAAACAGCATCCGTTTGTACTTTATGAGTGCAAACCTACAATTATTGAATGAGAAAAGCAAGAGAAGAAAAGTTCATGCACAAGGCCAATACATTGTGCATGAGGTTTATTGCCTTTACATGACCTGAAAAGACAATATATAAAAACAACAACTTGTTAATTAAGCTGCTATTGCGTTTTGTTTAACTGCCTCAATCAGGAAGTTATTTTTTAATTCTTTTTCAGAGATCATTACACTGAAATCATCAAACTTAACACCATGTTCAAGCGGGTAAAGTATATAGCCGCGTTTCAGGGCATCGTATGCGCCAAGTTCAAATACTTCGTCGTGCTTTTTGCCCTTTATTTTTGCGCCGCTCACTAACTGGTAAGCGTCGGATATGGTTTCAAAATTATTGTTTTTCATAGTACAGAGTTATATACAATTACTCTGCCAGTTTTTAAGCAAACCAATCAAACAGGTCATTTTGTTTCAAAGAAGCTTTCTCCCTGCCTGATAAATCATTAATAATCAAGCCCTCACCCATTTGTATTATTCGTGTACCATAATTAAAAGCATCCTTTAAATTATGCGTAATGAATACCGCTGTCAGGTTAAATTCACGGATCAGTGTATCAGCCGTCCGCATCACTACATCGGCCGAACGTGGGTCGAGCGCTGCGGTGGGTTCATCCAGCAGTAAAACTTTACAACTATCCATAACACTCATCAGCAATGTAAGCGCCTGCCGCTGCCCGCCTGATAAAGTACCCATCGGTTGCTCTATCTTATCCTGCAAACCCATGCCAAGACTGGCCACTTTTTCCTGAACCTGCTTTTTAAATGCATCATTTACCCCAACGGACAAACCCTTAGTTTTTGTGCGGAGCGACGCCAGCCGAAAATTATCTAAAATACTAAGATCGGGAGCCGTACCGCTCAGCGGATTTTGGAACACCCTTGCAATCCATTGGCTGCGTTTATAATCAGGCAGTTTGGTAACATCAGTACCATCGATATTGATAACCCCATTATCAGGCAATACGCTGCCTGCAATTAAATTAAGCAGGGTGGTTTTGCCCGAGCCATTTGAACCCACAACAACCAAAAACTCGCCGTCCTTAATCTCCAGTGTAATGCCATTAACCGCGTTTACCTGGTTAGCTTTACCTTTATTGAATGTTTTATGTACGTCGGTTATCGTTATCATGATGATTTTAATAAGGATAAACGCGGCAAACTCACAATTACCAGCACAAAACCGGCAGTAACTATTTTCAGCAATTTAGGGTCGACACCTACCGACAAAGTAAACGCCAGTACCAATTGAAATATCACCGCCCCTGTTAATACCAATACAAGACTTAACCATACCGAAGTTAGCTTGAACCAGTTGATCAATGTTTCGGCTATGATTACCGACCCTAACCCTACTATAACAATCCCAATGCCCATGCTTATATCTGCAAAACCCTGAAACTGTGCCACAAGATAACCGCTCAAAGCGGTAAGCGCATTAGCTAAAGCCAATCCTGTGATTTTCATTCTGTCGGTATTTACGCCTAACGATCGGATCATGGATTCGCTGTTACCTGTGGCACGCATGGCAATGCCAAAATCAGTTTTGAGCAGATAACCAATCAGGGAGGTGATCACGACAACAAAAATGGCAAGGATCCAGAATGTATTTTGATTAGGGTCGCCCACTAAATTTACAATGGTAAACAGCGATGGCAAATTGATGAGCGGCAAATTAGACCTACCTAAAATAGTAAGGTTAACTGAGTAAAGCGCCGTCATGACCAGGATCCCGGCCAGCAGTGCATTGATCTTTAATTTGGTATGAATAATGCCGGTAAGCGCCCCTGCAGCCGCTCCTGCCAACATCACTGCAGGTAATATAACATACGCAGGCTGATGGTTGGTAAGCAATACCGCCGTAACCACACCGCCCAGTGTATAACTGCCATCGGTTGTGATATCAGGGATATTAAAGATTTTCATGGATATATAAATCCCCAGCGCTATGGCCGAAAAGCACAGGCCCTGCAGTAAAGCGGTAAGGTAAAAATCCATTTATTTTACAGGCTCAAAATTTGGCGGAATAGTAATGTTATATTTTTTAGCAGCAGCCGGATTGTATACCCTCTTCCTGACCTTCACCATTTCGGGCCGCAGGCCATCAGTTTTATGGGTTTTAAGGAATTGGGCAGCCTGCTCGCCGGCCTGGTATCCCCACTGGTAAATATCGGCGCCAAAAGCAGCTACAGCCCCACGCTGCACCAAGCCTGCTTCACTGGTGAAAATGGGGATATTTTTTTGATTGCAGTTTTTCAGGATGGTTTCAAAAGATGCAAAAACGGTATTATCCGGGTTTGCAAAAAAGGCATCGATGTTTTTACTTAACAGCGACTGTGTAACCAGCTGCGCATCGGCCGAAGTATTTAACGGAAGTGCTACAATATCAACATTTAAGCCTGCAGCTAATGATTTAATCCGGGCCAGTGCATCGGCCGATTGCGGTTCGGATTGATTATAGATCATACCGATAACCAGCTTTGCACCTTTAGGCTTAAGCAGCTTTGGAATAATGCTGAATGAAGTATCGATATAATTCAACTCTTCTACCACACCAAAAAGGTTAGCCGGGGCTTTCCCACTGGCATCAACCACCTTCATGCGTTCGGCAGTTGGAGATACCATGGCAAAAACCGGGATATGTTTAGTTTTCTGAAGCGCTGTAACCGTCGATAGTGTTGTACACGTTGCCAGCAGGTTAACACTATCAGTAACAAAGTGATTAACTATCTGTGTAAGTGTTGGAATGTCGCCCTGTGCATTACTGTATTCAATTTGCACGGTCTTTTTTTCTTCGCTGAAACCATTCTTAGCTAAAGCATCAGTAAAACCTTTCCGCGCCTGGGATATGGTGGCATCTTCAAAAGCATCAACAAAACCAACTACAGGCACCTGCATTGATTTAGTTTTAGGTTTACATGATACAAAAAAAACAAACAATACGGCTACGGGCAGATATTTGATGAACTTCATTTTACTAAATTAAATTTTTAGCTGTAAAGCTGAAAGTACAATGGCAAAAGCTTAAAATTGTTTTACAATAGGATTATAACATTACAGTAAGCTGCATCACGTTTCGGGATAGGGTTTAAATGCTATCCTGAACAAAATCCTATACAAAAGTAGCTTAAAGCAGTTCCTTAAGTTCGGCAAAATTACTGATAGTTGCTACCATTCCATCAGGCACAACACCAAAACCGTAGTTGGCAAAAATGAAAGGCACACCGGCTTGTTTTGAGGCATTATAATCGCCCATGGTATCCCCTACATAAACCGGGGCTTTCAATTGATGATCGATAACCACATCTTTGATATTATCAGCCTTAGGGTTTCCTTTTGTGCCAAAACATTGGTGCCCAAGGAAGTGGCCGTGCAATTGGTTCAAATCCAAAAACAGTTCGATATAACCGTTCTGGCAATTGCTTACTATGTAAAGCTTATAATTTGCAGCGAGAGATTTAAGCGTTTCTTCCAGTTGCGGATAAAGCTCCCCTCCTTTGGTATGTAATATTTCCAGCTCACTGATACCGCAAAGGGTTTGCACCTCTTTACGTTGTTCATCATTAAGATTGGGGAATAATTTATCAAAAATGGCATCATAGGTCATGCCTGTTATAGAACGCACACGTTCCTGCGTCATTTCTTCCTGAATATAATCAACCTTGCTTATAGCTGCCTGCCAAGCCAGGGCAACATTAGCGGTACTATCCCAGAGTGTACCGTCAAGATCAAAAATTATGCTATCGTATTTGTTTTTAAGCGAATCATTCATATCGCCGGCAAAAGTAAGATTTTTTACTCCTGCCGGCGATCAGATTGATGTTAATTTATAAAGGAACCAGGATCTGGTATCTATTGAGCCGTAATTACCCTGATCATGTTATTGAATGTATCGGCAACGTAAACTTTACCTATCCCTACAGATAATCCATAAGGAATTGAGAAACTTGCGGTGGAGCCGGTGCCGTTGGCCAATCCTGAAAAACCTGTACCTGCAATTGTTGTAACCTGCCCAAAAGTATCAACAGCCCTTATAAAGTGTGCCGAATCTCCTACATAAATATTGCCCTGGTTATCGGCGGTTAAGCTTATTGGCGTTGTAAAAGTAGCAGAATTACCGGCGCCATCTGTAGAACCTTTAGTTCCATTACCGGCCAATGTGGAAACAACGCCATCAGAAGTAATTTTCCTGATCATATTATTGCCTGCATCCGTTACATAAAGATTACCCGACAAATCAATCAGGATGCTTATAATCTGGGCAAAACTTGCTGCAGTCCCTGTTCCGTTTGCTGAACCGGCTGTTCCTGAACCTGCAAAAGTAGTTACAACACCTGCAGGTGTTATTTTACGAATCTTAGTAACGTCGGTAACAAACAGGTTTCCGCTTCCGTCTACCGCCACTCCGGTTGGCCCGTTAAAGCCTGCAGCTGTACCGGTACCGTCGGCCCCGCTTGGTCCGCCGCCTGCCAATGTAGTAACAGCACCTGCAGAAGTTATCTTCCTGATCATTCTGCCTGTACCTTCGGCTACATACAGGTTTCCATTTCCATCAAGTGTTATACCTTGCGGACCGTTAAAAGTAGCAGCTGTACCAATGCCATCAGTATCTCCCAGCTCCCCGCTCCCTGCAAAAGTAGTCACCTTACCGTCCGATGTTATTTTACGGATCAGGTTATTGCCGGCGTCAGCTACATAAATATTACCCGCGGCGTCTGTAATCATACCGCTTGGCCGGTTAAAAGAAGCCGCAGTTCCCGTGCCATCAGCTTTGCCCGGGTTTATATTACCGGCAAATGTTGTTACTACAACATTCAGCGTTTGAGGGGTATTATCGGTATTCTTTTTTGAACACCCGGAAACAACAAGCAATGCCAATAAGCATGGTACAATAGCCTTAAAAACGGTTAATTCATTTTTTTTCATAATGTAGTTTTAGATCGATGATCTTTTAATTGGTTTTATGGATGTATGCAGGCATGCTAATTTAATTAAAATTGGGAAAAGCCAACCTAATTAAACGCTAAATAGTATAGCTGAATGCTTTATAATTCAATTCATTTAATACTATATGCCCAGGAAGATTACGAAGACAGACCGGCATTTGTAACAAAAAAAGTTTAATTTTTTTTTATCGATCTTATAACGTTATATCAAATTTTCTTTCTACATTTAACTATTCACCCACATCTATTAAAAAATGCGTAAAACTACGTACGCAAAACGGTGAAATCCCTGATTATTTTTTATAAAGCGTTGGTTACTTTTGAAGTATAATTTGTTTCTGAACGCTCAGAAACACTTTTAAAAAACTTATACCTTGCTTATGAAATTATTTTACCATTTTCTTGTTCTGGTTGCGGCATCCCTTATTTTAATAGCATGCGCCAATATGTTTGCCTCAACACCCGAAAAAAAACTTGACAAACCTGCAGAACGCAGCGGTATTAATTTAGATAAGGATTCATTGTTTAATTCGGGGGTAAATACCCGGTTGATATTTCCGGATTTTCATTACTATAATGTTTTAAGCAAATATACCAACGGCGGCAATCAGGCCGGGCACAAAATTCACCCTGTCAATAATTTGCTTGCCGCTGCAAACTATTTTAGCCTAAACCAAATCGAAAAATAATTTAGTTTAATAGTTAGTTAATTAGTTAGGAACAGTTGTAAACAGTCGTTACAGAAATGTACCGACTGTTTTTTTATGATCAGAATTTTGGAAATGAACCCAGGCCAAAAAATATAGCGAACAAAGGGATCGCTAATAAAAAATATGCTTTGGCCAATTGCCTGTCATCGGCATTACCAGCTACAAATACATTATATAGATCGGCTTTCAGTGATTTAAATTTTGCTTTCATGACAATAGATTTTTAATAATTATAAACAGCTTAATTTCAAATACTTAGTTAACTTATATAAATCAAGCTTGTTATTATTATGACTGCAGTCGCTGATTTTGGTTTAAATGAAAATGCCCTTAATTTTTCAATCAAGGGCATCTCTATGTATTTCAGTCAATTAAATTATTCTGCCTTGTCTTCACTCATCTCCGGATGGTAGTGCAAACCTGGTGTAAGCCAGTGTAAAAGCATCACCCTCGAATACCTGTAATTAAATGGTGCTAATACTACAGCCACCCCTAAAATAATGGATACATACAACCATGGATTACTGCTGCCTGTTAAAACACTAATTGCCACTGCCAGTGTAACCATCTCGGCAACATTAAGTGCATAACTGGCAAACATGGCTACATAAAAATAACCTGGCTCCCGCTCGTACACCAGGCCACAATGTGAACATGTTTTATGCATCTCCTGCCCTTTAAATTCATACATACCGGTAATGAACAGATCGCCACGCCTGCAACGCGGACATTTGGCGTTTGCAAAGGCAGGCCATGCAGATAATTTATATTTAGGGGTTTCCATAATACTATGATTTATTGTTTAAGATTTTCTTTCTGAACTCTTCGGGGGTTATGCCCTCTATTTTTTTAAAGAATTTGGTAAAATATGAGTTGTCGCTAAAATTAAGGTTGAAAGCAATTTCGCTTATGTTAAGCCTGGGGTTGGTTAATAGCCTCTTTGCTTCAAGGAGCGTACGGTTACGGATCACTTCTCCTGCCGACAGGCCGAGCACATCCTTACATACTGCATTTAAATGATTAGGGGTGATATAAAGCAGTTCGGCATAATCCTTAGGTAGCTTTACATCAATATAATGCTGTTCAATCAGTTTTTGAAAATTACGGATGAGGGTTTGATTATAGCCCTGCTTTCCAAAGTTATCGCCCTTGCCCTGGCAGCGGTTTATGAGGATGAAAATTTGCAGCATAAGCACCCTTACCATATCGCTGCCTAAAGTAGCAGGCCTTTCAACCTCGGCTATTATCCTTTCAAAAAGGGATACGATCATCGGTAACTGCTCGGCAGGTAAATCAATTACCTCATCCTTTGGGTTACCGTTTAAAAAGTTAAAGTTGTCAAAATATCCCGACCGTAGTAAAAACGACTGGATAAACGAGCTTGAAAAGTTAATGATATAGCCATCCGTAAAGCCTTCAAAACCCCATGAATGTACCTGTCCCGGAACCATAAAATAAATTTGGCCCGGTTTTACATCGAAGCTTTCAAAATCAATGGTATGTGAGCCTTCGCCATCGGTAAACATTACCAGGTGATAAAAAGAATGACGGTGAGGGAAGAAAAGGTTTTTGTGGGCATCCAGATAAGGGGCAAACCTGCTGATCAGGATTTCATCCTGCTTTATATCATCAGCAAGTGTGCAAATATCAATTGTTGGAATGCTTTGTAACATGATACAAAACTACACACAATAGCTCTGCCACTAATGGTACTATTTTTATTTTGTATGGTACTAATCAACGATTAGTACCCTTTACTGACAAATCATGTCCATTTTTGGATGATATCTTCCAGGCGCTCAAAAGTGAAGGGCTTGCTCACAAAATCTTTCATGCCTGCCTGGGCGCATTCGCGTTCATTTTCGCTAAGTACATTGGCTGTCATGGCAATAATAGGCGGGGCGCCCTTTCCATGCTTCTTTAAAATATGCCGGGTAGCCTGCAAGCCATCCATTTCGGGCATTTGAATATCCATGAATATCAAATCGTAATTACATTGCTCAACCATATTCACAGCAGCCAGCCCGTTTTCGGCAATATCTATAGTGTAGCCAACCTTTTTAAATATCTTACTGGCTATCAGTTGGTTCATCTTATTATCCTCGGCCAATAAAATTCGTAAGGGCCGGTATTGAAATGCTTCTTTTTCGCCTGATTGCATCTCCAGTGTGGCGGAACTATAAGTAACATGTAAGGGTAAAGTAAAACTAAATAAGGAGCCTTCAGCTTCCTTACTCTCCACCCAAATCCTGCCCTGCATCATTTCAACAAGTTTTTTGCAAATGGACAAGCCCAGGCCAGTGCCGCCGTATTTGCGCAAAGCAGTGGTATTTACCTGTGTAAACGGTTTAAATAATTGCGCTAATGCCTCTTCACTTATCCCAATCCCATCATCTTTCACACTGAAAGTTATTTCCTGGATATTATTCCTGATCTCAGATGCGGTAACCCTTAACCTTACCTTGCCCTCATCTGTAAATTTAATGGCATTACCTATTAAGTTAACAAGGATCTGCTGAAGCCTGCCTTCATCTGCTATTACATAGTTTGTTACATTGTCATCAACCTGGCAAGTTAGCTTTAAGGGTTTGTGCAACGTAGTTATGGCTGGTTCGGTAATTTCAATAACTGTTTTTATGCAGTTGCGCAAATGCGTTGAAACCGGGCGCAGTATCAGCTTATCGGCCTCGATTTTTGAGATGTCAAGGATATCACTAATGATATTGATCAGCAAGTTACTGCTGGATTGTAATGTTTGAAGCAGCTCCTGCTGTTCGGGCAATAAACTGGTACGGGAAAGCAGTTGTGCTGTGCCAATGATACCGTTAAGCGGCGTACGGATTTCATGGCTCATATTGGCCAGGAAGTTCGACTTTGCAAATGTAGCTGCCTCGGCCTGGTCACGCGAGGCCGAAAGCTCAATTTGCGAGGCCTGTAACTCTTCGCTTTTACGTATCAGGTCGCGCTTATCGGTTTCATGACTTTTTTTGATAAAACCTACCAACAAGCCAACAATTAAAACGTTTGTTACTGCCGATGTGATCAGGTCAGATTCTTTTGATGCTGCACTATCATAAGGTTGTACCAAATCAGGAAAGCGCTTTTCAACATAGTAACATCCTAAAAATATGGCTATTAAAGCACCGATAAAAATATAATGGTACCGCCTTTTTACCAGCAGGGTTATGAGCACAATAAAGAAAATTCCCGAAAGCGTTGTAGAGCCCCCGATACCGCCATTGTAAAACCAGCCGGGAACCATTGCAGCCAGGCCAAAGCAAATATAAATTACGGCAACATTCTCCTTATACTTAACAAAGCGGCTCCTGTAAAAAGCCCAGCCCGACATCAGGATCACAAAAAGCTGCACAAGCTCCAGTTTGTAGCTTAAACCTAAAAACAAATTACAGATCAGCGAAAAAACGCTGCTTACGCAAATAAACAACGAGAGCGCATTAAATAACTTGTTCTCCAGCGACAAGTCTGGCTTGCCGTAGCCAATAATCTGCTTCAGCTTTTCCATTTAAAATAAAAAATTAATTAGGGAAAACCCTTTATACTCTAAAACAAAGGGTTCTGTTCAGTAAATAAAGTATTTTTCGGGAAATGTTTAAAACATTTGTGTTTAAAAAAGCAAATAACAGGGCATTGTTGTTTAATAATTAATTAAAAAAACCAATGTAATTATTAAGCAATGCAAAACCGGCATTTTGCCGGTTAACCAGTTGGGTAAAAACAAACAGCGCATCCTCCATTTGAAAAATGCGCTGTTAAAACTACATAATGAACATTTAATAAGCGCTCGCGGTATTCAATACTTCAATGGTTTCATCGCTCAGCTTCAAATTGGCCGCTGTGACAAACTCTTTAAGCTGATCAAGATTGGTGGCGCTAACAATTGGGGCAGTTACACTTGGCCGTGCAATTAACCAGGCCAAAGCAATTGCCGACTGGCTTACGTTGTACTGAGCGGCAGCGTCATCAAGCGCTTTCAATATTTTAAAACCACGGTCATTAAGATACTTTTTAACCGAACGGGCCCGGCTATGCCCCTGCAGGTCGCTTTCCGAACGGTATTTCCCGGTTAAAAAACCGCTGGCTAAAGAAAAATAGTTAATTACACCAATATTTTTCTCCTTAAGAAAAGGTTCATAGGTGGTTTCATACTTTTCCCTGTCAAAAAGGTTGTACTCCGGCTGCAGGGTTTGGTATGCGATGAGTCCTTTTTCAACGCTCACTTTTAAAGACTCATGTAGTCGCTCAACCGACATGTTGGATGTACCTATAGCACGGACTTTACCTTCCTGCACTAATTGATCATAAGCGCGCAGCGTTTCTTCAACCGGCGTTGAAGGATCATCGTAATGGGTCTGATACAGGTCGATATAATCTGTCTGCAGCCTTTTCAACGAATCTTCGGCAGCTCTGATAATGTAATCCTTTTTTAAACCTTTTCTTTCCGAATCCAATTCCGAACCCACTTTTGTAGCAATAATGACCTGATCGCGCTTACCGCTTTGCTTTAACCATTTGCCTATCTCCGTTTCCGATTCTCCCCCTTTATTGCCTTCAACCCAGCGGGTGTACACATCGGCGGTATCAATTGTGTTAAAACCGGCATCTAAAAACGCGTCCAGTAAAACGGCGGCATCATTGCCTTTAACAGTCCAACCGAAAACGTTACCGCCAAAAACCAGTGGCGCTGTATATAGTTCGGATCTGCCTAATTCACGCTTTTCCATATGTTATTATTTTTTATAAAAAGATGAATTAAGCCGCATTTGTTTGTCAGCTAAATGAAATAACCTGTTGCTTATTTGTAACAAAACTGAATTAAAAACGACAATGCATCGCTTAAAACTAAGTACATTTGCCCTTTGTTAAATTAATATAATGGCTAAAGTTTCTATCAACCTGGCAACAGGCTCATTACAAAAAGAAGAGATCATTGTAGGTATCGATCTTGGTACCACCAACTCGCTGGTAGCATTCATCAACCCTAATAAAAACCCGCAGGTAATTAATGATGCCGGCAAAGGCGTACTGGTGCCCTCTGTAGTGCATTTTGGCGCCACCGGGGATGTTTTGGTTGGTAATGAGGCAAAAGAGTTTCTGATAACCGATCCGCAAAACACCATATTTTCGGTTAAGCGTTTACTGGGTCGCAGTTACCATGATATTGAAAACTACAAAGACTTTTTTAGCTATAAAGTAATTGATGACGATACCGAGAGCCTGGTAAAGATCAAGGTAGGCGATAAATTCTACACCCCTATTGAACTATCCGCCCAGATCCTGAAAGAGCTTAAGGCCCGAGCCGAGCATGCCCTTAAAACCCCGGTTAACCGTGCGGTGATCACCGTGCCTGCGTATTTTAATGATTCGCAGCGCCAGGCTACCCGCGATGCCGGTAAACTTGCGGGGCTTGATGTTTTACGGATTGTTAACGAGCCTACAGCTGCAAGTTTAGCCTACGGCATAGGCTTAAACCCCGAAGAAACAAAAACCATTGCCGTTTATGACCTTGGCGGCGGTACGTTTGATGTATCCATACTGCAGATCCAAAATGGTATTTTTGAAGTACTTTCAACCAATGGCGATACATTTTTAGGCGGCGATGACTTTGACCGCATTATTGTTGATTATTGGATTGAAAAGAACCAGCTTAACAGGACAGAAGTTTTGGCCAATAATGAATTAGCTCAGCAACTGCGCCTGAAAGCCGAAGAAGCTAAAAAAGCCTTTGCTCACCAAAGCATGGTTAACGATAAAATAGGCGACATCTGGTGTACGCTTGACCGCACTACTTTTGAAGAACTGATATTACCCAAAGTGCAGCAAACCATCACCAGCTGTCAAAACGCACTTAAAGACGCTAAACTAACCATCAACCAGATTGACGAGGTGGTTATGGTTGGCGGCTCAACCCGTACAGCTTTGGTAAAACGTATGGTTGCCGAATTTTTCGGTCGCCCGGTACATGATGATGTAAACCCTGATGAAGTAGTTGCTTTGGGCGCTGCTATACAGGCTGATATTTTGGCCGGTAACCGTAAGGATATTTTATTGCTTGATGTTACGCCCCTATCCTTAGGTATTGAAACCATGGGCGGCCTGATGGATGTGATCATTCCCCGTAACTCTAAGGTACCAACCAAAGGCGGCAGGCAGTACACCACATCAATAGATGGACAGGTGAACATGAAAATTGCCGTTTACCAGGGCGAGCGCGACCTGATCAAAGAGAACCGTAAACTCGCCGAATTTGATTTAAAAGGCATCCCTTCCATGCCGGCTGGTTTCCCTAAGGTTGATATTAACTTTTTACTGAATGCCGACGGTATCCTTACCATACAGGCAATAGAGCTTCGTTCAGGCGTAAAACAGGAAGTTGAAGTAAAACCAACCTATGGCATTACCGACGAGCAGGTAGAGCAAATGTTGATGGACAGTATTACCCACGCCAAGGATGATGTAAGCCAGCGGATGCTTATTGAGGCACGTACCGAAGGTGAACAAATGGTTTATACTGTTGAACGCTTCCTGCAAAAAAATGCCGACTATGTTTCTATCACTGAAATAGCAGATACTACAAAACTTGTACAGAAATTAAAAGACGCGCTAACCAGCGGTGATAAAGACCTGATATTGAAAAGCATTGACGAGCTTAACGAGTTTACCCGTCCTTTTGCAGAACGCCTCATGGATCAGGCTATAAGTACAGCTATGCGGGGCAAAAGCATTGAATAGGCACAGATATTGCTCATCAAGTCAAAAATCTTAAAATTTGAAAAAGACAATATCTGCTTTCGTCCTATTTATTTTTATTGCTGTAACTAATACGGCCTGTGCTGCAACCCGCAAACACTTTCGCGATACTACTGCAAAAACATCAATGCTGGATACTTTAAAGTACGACTCACTGATGAAGAAAATTGCCAATGGCGACAAAAGCGGACGCTGGCCGGTGAAGACTAAAGAGTATCCCCTGCCCGGTGCTATTTTACCATTTAACCGCATTGTAGCTTTCTACGGCAATCTTTACTCAAAAAACATGGGCATACTCGGGCAATATCCCCGTAAAACCATGCTCAATAAATTAAAGGAAGAAGTTAAAAACTGGGAAAAGGCCGATACAGCCACCAGTGTAGTCCCGGCGTTGCATTATATCTGTGTAACCGCCCAGGCCGATGCCGGGCGCAACGGCCTTCATAATCTGCGGATGCCCTTTAAACAGATAGACACAGTGTTAAGCTGGGCCAAAAGTATTAATGCCATTGTATTTTTAGATATACAGGTTGGCTTCAGTACGGTACAAACCGAGTTGCCTTTATTGGAGAAGTACATGAAAATGCCTAACGTTCATTTAGGTATCGACCCGGAATTTTCCATGAAGGAAGGCAGCGTACCCGGCAAGCGCATTGGTACTTTTGATGCTGATGATATTAATTATGTAACCGGTTACCTGGCCAAACTGGTAAAAAAGAATGACCTGCCGCCAAAAATATTTGTGGTTCACCGCTTTACCAAACGTATGGTGACCAATTATAAGGATATTAAACTAAGGCCTGAAGTACAGGTAGTGATGGACATGGATGGCTGGGGCGGCCCTGAATTAAAAAAAGGCACTTATAAATATTTCATTTCCGAAGAGCCTGTTCAATTTACCGGGTTTAAACTTTTTTATAAAAACGACATCAAAAACGAACCTCACAGGATGCTTACACCAAAAGAAGTTTTGAGTTTGAAGCCTGCTCCTGTTTATATCCAGTATCAGTAATAGTTAACATTTTGGTTAAACTGGTTTCATATATTTAGCCCATCTAAACTTTATATTATGAAACCTGTAATTAAGTACGCTCCAATTTTTCTTCTTTTTATCCTGGCAAATTGTGCATTTGCCCAAAGCGGATTGCCTGCTGTTAATAGCACGGTTAACAGGCAGAACATGGATTTGCAAATGGGGCAGCAAACGCCCCTTGCCATGTGGACATTTTGGAGCAATAACAATAAAAGCACCAGCAATCCTGAATATACATTTTTAGTAACGATGCTCAACGGAACTAAAAAAGAAGTTAATTCCAGGATTTATGTAGATGCCTATGCCCATAAAAGCTACCTGCTGTTCATTGATCATTCATTGGCAAAAACAGACACGAACAGGGAGCAGGTAATCTATCCCGAACAAACCGTTGAAATAGCACGCAACCTTACGCCTTCACCAAGTGAAAAGCACGCTGTTATTACCTCATCCCCCTATTATTATACAGGTGTTGCTAAAGACAGCTGCTGGATGTTTAAAGTTATAAGCGGTTCCATCAACGTATACTCGCTTTTAAGTGAACAGGAGGGGAAAATGTTTAATCCCAAATCCATAGTTGGCATTCAGCTTAACAACGGGCCGATTGTTCAATACAACGAGGAAAATCTGAGGGCAATGATTGGTGACGACCTCGACGCCATTGAAAGCATTCAATGGAAAAATTATCTGAAAGCGATAAAGATTTATAACAGGAATACTGAAAAAACTACAAAGAAGGAATAAGGATTTAAGAATCCGGCATACGAGCGGAAGACTATTTACAAGATAACCATAATAAAGAAAATCCCCGTTTCCCGGGGATTTTCTTCTTCCTGATTCTTGTATCTTGATGTCCTGACTCTTACTGTCCTGACTCTTGCCCTCTAATATTCCAGGGGCACTATCGGCTCCTTTTTACTGGTGGACATGATCATCATAGTTTGGAATGTTTTTACCACGGTAATGCGGCTGATCTTTTCCATGATGAGCTGCTCATATGATTTAATGTCGCGTACGTATACTTTCAGCAAAAAATCGCACTGACCGGTTACGTGATGGCATTCGGTAACTTCTTTAATAGTTTTGATCTCATCCAAAAAAGTTTGAATGGTGTTCTTTTGATGAAAATCAAGCGAGATTTGGATAAAGGTTTTGATCCCTAATCCTAACTTTTCTTCATCTACCAGCGCGTGGTAGCTTTTAATGTATTCAGCGTTCTCAAGTTTACGCACTCGCTCAAGAGTAGGTGCTGGCGAAAGCCCTATCTCGTTAGACAACTGGAGGTTGGTTATCCTTCCGTTTTCCTGTAAAATCTTGAGTATTTGTAGGTCTATTTTATCTAATTCGGCGGCCATAGTTGTATGCAAATATAGTATTTTCCTTGCTTCGCAAAATTTAATTTTTCTTTAAAGTACTTCAACGAAAACATATTTCCTAACGTTTATTTTTTTAGATTAGTCTAAATTTTTTATTAGATTTGTTTAAATGAATACCTTAGCCGAGGAAAACTACTTAAAAGCCATCTATCATCTCGCTGTAAATGATGGAAATGCGAGTACAAATCAAATCGCATCCTCGCTAAATACCAAAGCATCTTCGGTTACCGACATGCTGAAAAAGCTTGCCGATAAGGCGCTCATCAACTATACCCCTTACCAGGGCGT
This sequence comes from Mucilaginibacter angelicae, assembly GCF_042434235.1. Lineage (NCBI taxonomy): Bacteria > Pseudomonadati > Bacteroidota > Sphingobacteriia > Sphingobacteriales > Sphingobacteriaceae > Mucilaginibacter > Mucilaginibacter angelicae. The sequence goes on from NZ_JBHLTS010000078.1 coordinate 288,015, forward strand.
AAATCTTACCCCATCAGGCGAAAAGATAGCGATAGGCATAATCCGCAAGCACCGGCTATGGGAATACTTTTTGGTGGAGAAACTTAATTTTAAATGGGATCAGGTACATGACCTTGCCGAAGAAATGGAACATATCTCATCCGAAGAGCTGATTGACCGTCTTGACGAATTTATGGGTTACCCCAAACACGACCCCCATGGCGATCCGATACCTGATTGTAATGGCCGCTTTAATACCCATGAATTAAAACCGGTTTCGGCGATAGCGATAAGTGAAAGCGGCATTATATCCGGCGTTCGCGATCATAGTTCATCTTTTTTACAATACCTCGATAAACAACAGCTTACCATCGGCTGCAAAATAATGATCACCGATATTATTGAATATGACCACTCGGTAGTGGTACAAACCGGCAATAAAGAAGTGCATATCAGCCGTGAGGTAGCCAACAACCTGCTTATAGCCCTATGAATAACACACACAACGAATCTTTAGGCAATGTACACGGATCTGTAACCACCGAAAATAAAACCGGCTGGCGCAAGCTGATGGCTTTTTTGGGCCCGGCTTACCTGGTAAGTGTAGGCTACATGGACCCCGGCAACTGGGCAACGGATATTGCCGGTGGCAGCGCTTTTGGATATAAACTGATATGGGTGCTGTTTGTATCAAATCTGATAGCGTTATTGCTACAGTCGCTTGCAGCCCGGTTGGGTATAGTGCGCGGGCTCGATCTTGCACAGGCCTCAAAAAACTCCTACCCCCGTTTTGCAAACTTTTGTTTATACATACTTGCACAAATAGCCATTATTGCCTGTGACCTGGCCGAGATTATTGGTATGGCCATTGGTTTAAAGCTACTGTTTCACCTGCCATTAATCTGGGGGGTATCGTTAACCATTACCGATACCATACTCATGCTTTATCTGATGAATAAGGGCATGCGCAAACTTGAAGGGTTTATCATTTCGATGATCTTTATAGTCGGGCTCTCCTTTTTGGTCGAAATGTTTATTGTTAAGCCGGATGTAATAGAGGTAGCAAAGGGCTTCATTCCCACTAACTTATTTAAAGGCGATAAGATCAGCCAGCAAATGCTTTATATAGCTATAGGTATTATTGGCGCAACGGTAATGCCGCATAACTTATACCTGCATTCGTCGCTGGTGCAAACCCGCAAAATAACCCGTACAGAAGAAGGTTTCAGGGCCGCTATTAAGTTTAATCTTTTTGATACTGTTATAGCCCTTAATCTTGCTTTTTTTGTAAATGCAGCCATTTTGATATTAGCTGCAAGCGCCTTTTTCAGGAACGGTTATTTTGAAGTAGCAGAGATCCAGGATGCGTTTAAGCTGCTGGAGCATATTTTTGGCACGATAGCGCCTACCTTATTTGCCATAGCCTTGATTGCTTCAGGACAAAGCTCAACCATTACAGGTACGCTTGCCGGGCAAATCATTATGGAAGGGCATATCAACCTGCGCATAGAGCCCTGGTTACGCAGGCTGCTTACCCGCATACTGGCTATTGTGCCTGCAGTGTTCACCATACTTTATTATGGCGAAGAGGGCTTAGGAAAGCTGCTTATTTTAAGCCAGGTAGTATTAAGCCTGCAACTGGGCTTTGCAGTAATTCCTCTCATCCATTTTACATCCGATAGGAAAAGGATGGGCAAATTTGCCATCAATTTCCAAACAAGGGCATTAGCATGGGCAAGCGCACTTTTAATTGTTGCATTAAATGCCAAACTGGTGTATGAACAAATTGTCGATTGGGTAAGCGGAAACCCGTCATCAATATGGATCTATACTATAGTGGTTCCGATTGTTATTGGTGTAGCCATATTGCTGATCTACGTTTTTATACGGCCATTACTATTTAAACATTATGACAGGCCTGCTATTGTACCACATGGTATAGCCAATGCTATTACCGAACTTGATGCGATCACTTATAGCCATATTGCCATAACTATCGATTTTTCAAAAAATGATACCGACTGCCTTCGCCACGCCATTATGCAGGGCGGCAAAAAAGCCGACTACACCTTGATACATGTTGTTGAAACCGCCGGTGCGCGTTATTACGGCGGCCAGGTACTGGACAATGAAACCCAAATCGACTTTGATAATCTTGACAAATACGTATGTACCCTGAAAAATCTTGGTTATAACGCACAGGGGCAAATTGGTTATGGCAACCCGGCCAGCGCCATTGCCGAGATTGTTAAAGATGAAAAGGTTGATTTTATTGTAATGGGCTCGCACGGGCACAAGGCGCTGAAAGACCTTATATTTGGTACCACCGTAAATTCTGTAAGGCACAAGGTTAACGTGCCGGTGCTGGTGGTAAAGCCACAGTCAAACTAATTTTGTAAGTTTGCGGTTGATTAATTATGAGCGAGGATAAGATCTATATAAAAAATAAAAAGGCCTACTTTGAATATCATATACTTGATAAGTACGTAGCCGGCATACAATTGCTGGGTACCGAGATCAAATCGATAAGGCAGGGGAAGGCTAACATTAACGATGCTTTTTGTACTTTCATTAACAACCAGTTATATGTACGCAACCTGCACATCTCTGAATACTCATTTGGCTCATTCTATAACCATGAAGCCAAACGCGACCGGATCCTGCTGTTAAACAAAAAAGAGCTTAAAAAACTCCAGACCCGCGGTGAAGAACGTGGGCTAACCATAGTCCCACTTGCATTATTTATCAGCGAACGTGGCTTTGCAAAGCTCGAGATCGGTCTTGCACAGGGTAAAAAGACATTTGACAAACGCGAAACATTAAAAGAACGCGATACCAAGATAGAACTGGACAGGGTGATGAAAAGGTAGTTGCCCCCCAGCCCCCTAAAAGGGGGGTTTTTGATTGGCATAAATTAACAAGGCCCGGGTTTAAAATCCGGGCCTTGTTAATTTTCAATATTTGATTAATCATGCTAAGAAGCTCCTCCTTTAGGGGGTTGGGGGCGGGCTTACCAAGCCTTATCCCCTACCAATGGCACAAACCTGAAGGTGTCAAGCACAATCTTTTCGTAGTCGTTATCGCCTACTTTTAGTATGGTAACCATCTTTTGGGTTTCTTCATCGCCAACGGGGATAACGAGGATGCCGCCTATTTTTAATTGTTTTAACAGTATCTCAGGAACGGTTGGGGCCCCGGCAGTTACAATGATCTTATCGTAAGGAGCATATTCGGCTTTGCCGATGGAGCCATCGCCCAGTAAAAAATGGGCATTGTAGCCCATTTCATTAGGCAATACAAATTTGGTGCGGTGATATAGCTTTTCCTGGCGCTCAATAGTATAAACAGTAGCACCAAGCTCAAGCAGAATGCAGGTTTGATAACCTGAACCTGTGCCAATTTCAAGTACCTTATCCCCTTTACGGATATGCAGCAATTCGGTTTGATAGGCCACAGTATAGGGTTGCGATATGGTTTGCCCCTCGCCTATCGGGAACGCGATATCCCTGTAAGCCTGGTTCCAGAAAGTTTCATCAAAAAAGCAATGACGTTTTACCTTACCAATAGCCTCTAAAACGTGTTCGTCGCCAATTCCTTTCTTTCTTAAAACATCAACCAATCTTTTACGGGCACCCTGTTCGCGGTAATTATCAATATACTTGTAAGCCATTTTCAAAGGCAAAGTTAATACGAATTTTCACACAATTTGACCTGTAAGCATGATTTGCAGGGGTTTTAACACCGGCAGCTATTTATGTGCTTCATTAGTAAAAATTTAAAATTCATTTTCCGAACGATATAGTCCCAAAACAAGGAACGCCGGGCAAAATTGCCCGGCGTTCCTTGTTTTATATAGTAAAGAGTTTATACCTCCCTGCTGCTATCCCATTTCTCCAGATAATCAGCCACACGCCTTACAAAGGAGCCTCCTAAGGCCCCATCTACAACGCGGTGATCATATGATAATGACAGGAACATCATGTGGCGTATAGCGATCATATCACCCTCTTTGGTTTCAATAACGGCCGGTTTTTTCTTGATAGCTCCAACAGCCAAAATTGCAACCTGCGGCTGGTTAATTATAGGCGTCCCCATAACATTGCCAAAGGAGCCAACGTTGGTGATGGTAAACGTACCTTCTTTTACATCATCAGGCAATAATTTACCAATGCGTGCACGGTTGGCCAGGTCGTTAACCGCTTTTGTTAAGCCAACCAGGTTAAGTTCATCAGCCCTTTTAATTACAGGTACTATCAGGTTACCGCTTGGTAAAGCTGTTGCCATGCTGATATTGATTGCCGCCTTCTTGATGATCTGTGTACCATTAACAGATACGTTGATCATCGGAAAATCTTTAATGGCTTTCACCACTGCTTCAATAAATATAGGCGTAAAGGTTATTTTTTCACCTTCGCGTTTTTCAAAGCTGTTCTTTACCTTTTCGCGCCATAATACCAGGTTGGTAACATCTGCTTCAACAAAAGAGGTAACGTGAGGCGATGTTTGCTTGCTCATCACCATATGGTCGGCAATTAAACGGCGCATCCTGTCCATCTCTATGATCTCATCGCTACCCGATACAGAAGTAGCCGGGGTAGGTCTTTGCTCAACAGGAGCAGCTTTTGGTGTTTCTGTTTTTGCAGGTTCCGGAACTTCAGTAATTACCGGCTGCGGCACCGGTTCCTGTACAGTTGTGCTTACTTGTTCAGCAACCGGTTGTGCTTCTTTTGGAGGTTCGGCAGGCTGAGCACTAACCGGCTCAACCGGGGCCGGTGGCGGCGTATTTTGAACAGCAGGCGAAGTTTTTGCCTGCAGGTAATTCAACAAATCATCTTTGGTTAAGCGACCTTCAGAACCGGTTCCGGGGATACTATCAAGTTCATCAGTACTGATACCTTCCTGGGATGCAATATTTCTTACCAGTGGCGAATAAAAACGCCCTTCCGATTTAAATGCAGGAACAGCCAGTGAACTTTTTTGCTCAAGCTGATCAATACCCGGAATACCCGCTAAATTTCCAGATTGAACTTCGTTTAATTCAGGTTCAGGAGTTTTTGCAGTTTCAGTAAACTGAACGGTTTCGTAATAAGTTGATTCTGCTATCTTGGATTCTTCGACAGGTTGAACTGCAGGAGCTTCTTCCGGCTGAACAATTACAGGTGCTGCTTCAGGTTCTTCAGTTTCAATAATTGCTATAACCGCCCCAACCTGCACAACATCATTTTCTTTATACAGTTGTTCAACTAACTTACCTGTTACAGGTGAAGGTACATCCGAGTCAACTTTATCGGTAGCGATTTCCATTACCGCATCATCGGCATTTACCTTATCACCCGGATTTTTTATCCATTTGATAACGGTTGCCTCGGCAACACTCTCTCCCATTTTTGGCAATAACAGTTGGTATTTGGCCATACAGTAGAATATAGTTTAACCCCAAAATTATGTATTTAAATCTTTACTTTTTAATTTCAGTAAGTAAAGTATTCAACATTGACAGGGCCATTATAGCACTTCTTTCAATGTTTTGCCGGCGTTTAGTGCCAAATGTGTATTTCTTTATAAATGATTTCCCTTTTCCTGCAACTGCAATCCACACAGTACCAACGGGTTTGTCTTCCGTTCCGCCATCCGGACCGGCAACCCCTGTAATGGCAACAGCCAAATCCGATTTGAAATTTAACAGTGCACCCTCTACCATTTCTCTAACAGTTTCTTCGCTAACTGCCCCGTGCTGCCACAAAGTTTCGTTCTTAACCCCCAAAATACTCTCCTTTAACTCGTACGAATACGATACCGCACCGCCTAAAAACACGTGCGATGAACCCGGATGCTGGGTAAACAAATGTGAAAGATAACCTCCGGTACAGCTTTCGGCTACTGATAAGGTAAGGCCGTTGCTTTCCATCAGGTCTAATATAGCTTTTTCAAGCGGAATATCCCGGTCAATAACAAATGGCGAACCAATCCGCTCAATAAAACGGGCTGCAAACACATCAACTTCTTTTTGTAAAGTGGTTTCGTTTTCACCAAAGGCGCTTAAGCGTAAACGCACCTGGCCTAACTTGGGCAGGTATGCCAGTTTTATATGCGATGGCAGATCATTTTCGATATCCGAAATCCGTTCTGCCAAAAATGATTCGCCTTCACCAACGGTTAACAGTGTTTTATGGATAATTACAGGCAGCTTTAAGGTAGCCTTAATTTTAGGCAGCACCTGTCCTTCCATCATGTACATCATCTCAAATGGCACGCCCGGCATGGACATATAGATAACACCATTTTGATTAAACCACATTCCCGGAGCAGTGCCATTTTCATTAAGCACAACTTCACAATTGGCAGGAACAAGCGCCTGCTGCTTATTAACCTCCAGCAAAGGGCGGTTATATTTGGCAAAAATGCGTTCTACATTGGCAAGTGCTTCCTTGTTTTCAACAAGTTCAACGCCAAAGTATTCGGCCAGGGTTTTCTTGGTAATATCATCTTTTGTTGGGCCAAGGCCGCCGGTTATAAAAATGATGTTGGCCCGGTTAGCTGCTTCGGCTAATGCTTTCAGGATATGTTCCTTATCATCGCTTATTGATGAGATCTGCTTTACCCTTACACCTATTTTATTAAGTTCGGTAGCCATCCAGGCCGAGTTTGTATCAACAATTTGTCCGATAAGTATTTCGTCGCCGATGGTAATTATTTCTGCCAGCATTTTTATATTAATAAAAAGATGATTGTGGATTGTAATCGCTTTTCTTGCTCAGTTTCAAATCCTGCAGGATAGACGCCTTCACCTTTAAAGTTACGTTATACATTTTATATACTCCAAAAGGGATCCACTGAAACGCTAAATCCCAGCAATGCAGATCGCGATATATGGAAAAGGAAGTTGCACTGGCAAACTTAGCAGCCTTTATATCATATGTGGTGGTGTACTGGATCTTCCACTTTTGTGTAAGGTTCACATCGCCCGAAATCTGAAGCGTATTGCTGGTATTTTTATTATTCAAATAATTTTGATAGCTGAAACTATAGTTAAGCGAGATATTCCACGGAACGTTAAAATCCACATAAGCATTCGGATCGCTGTTTACCAGGGCCAATCTTTGGGCCTGGGTGGTGTTCATAGTTGCAATGGTATTCAGGGCTGCATTGCCAGGCGTTGCCTTGGTCGAGTTCAAGCTTCCGCCCATGGAGATATTCAAACCTGTTAAGGTTGGAAATTTACCGTCCTGCCAGGCAAACCTGTTTATATAACGGCTTGTTTTTACGATCTGATTATTGGAAATGGAATCGCTCACCTTGGTTACGTACGGGCTAAACACCCCCGAAAAGCTAATACTTAGTTTTTGGTTAAAAATAGCGGTATGCCCCGAAAATGAGATATCCGACAGCTTCATTGAATCGGCCGCGAAATTATAAAAGGTCGAAAATGACAGGCCCTGCAAAATGGTGATCTTACGGTCGGTGCCGGATGTATCAGAGCTTTTAGCCTTCACCTTTGCCTCTATCGTATTATCTACCGAGAAGTTTAAGCCTGCCTGCTTACCCGCCGAAGGCCCTCCGTAAACCCCGTTCTGAAAAATAGAATACTTTTGATAAGTATACGGATAAGGCACCGTAGCTGTACTTACTGCTGTTTTATAATAGCCAAAGCTCGGATCGCTGAAGTCAGGGCGGTAGCTGAAACTTATTGATGGTGTAGCCACGTGCCTGATAGCTTTCAGGTTGCCATGTTTAAAATTTATGGTAGCGTACAACTTTGTTGATAAACCGGTACTTATACTATACTCCCCGGCACGCTTAAAGCCCGGTATGGTATCAATAATTAACTGGTTTGAGCCTGCAATGCTTCCCCTTTCAAACCTTTCATTAATGCTTTGAAAATACCAGCGTTCGGTATAGTTTATGCTATTATTAAACTGAAAGTACTTTAACACGTTTAAACCTAAACTTACCGGGATAGTGTGCTGAAAACCATTTTGTAACCTTTTTGACAAAGTTTCGCTTTTGAACAATTGTGCTTCAGGAATATCATTCAATTTGTTGGTACCCACCAAATTGTAACTGATGGTGATTTTTTGATACCATTTTTGCTCGCCAACCCTGTTTTTAGAATCGAAGGGATTTATTGACGACATGCCAAAGGCAATAGTAGGCAACTCGATATTCACAGTTTTACGGGCTATATCCTGACTGTGCGAAATACCGATACTCAAGTTAAACGGCGTACCGGCCCATGTTTTACCGTAAGCGATACTTGAACGCAAACTACTTTGAGCAATCGAATTAACATTATAATTACTTGCCGATGGCGTGTTGCTGAAGAAACCGGAAGTACCTGCATCAACCGAAGCACTGAAAGTTGAACCAGGATTAGCATTGGCATCCTGCACGTGCGACCAGTAAATATGTGCATCTTTTGTAGCCGGATCCCCCTCCAAACCATAGTTATGTGAGCCAAAACTCAGGGTAACGTTACCTGTATATTTATATCTTTTCAGATACCGGGCAGTACTGCTTAACTCGTACGAACCTTTTGAATAGATAGAGCCCGTGGTAGTTAAATCAACATAATCGCTTATACCTATATAATATCCCAGCCCTTTCAAATAAAAGCCAAGGGTATTGTCCTCACCAAAAGTTGGTAAAATAACCCCAGATGTCCTGGTGTCCGGCTTAGGGAAAAAGCCAAATGGAATAGCAAGCGGCAATGGCACCCCTTCAATTTCAAGGTAGGCCGGCCCCGATATGATCCGTTTCTTTTCGCCTATACCACGCGTTATCACTATACCAAAGTGTGTATCGGGGTAAGGCAGATCGCAGGTACTGAAAATTACGTTACGGTATGCTACTTCATCGTCATTGAGCTTTTTTGCCTGCCCGCCCGAAATAAAGTTGCCCTCCTGCTCAGATGCAGGGTTATAGATCTTTACCTTTTTTGTTTGATAATTAAAGATAAGCGAATCGGAGGCTACCGGCTTATCAGTTTTTTGTTTCATGATTGGCCTGCGCGTATACTGGTGTGTGCGCGGATCAATGCTTCCCCGTGCAAATATGAGGTGGTTTTTCTCATCAACCCTGATATAATCGGCATCAAGCTCAAAATCCTCATAGGTTACACGGGCCTTCCCATAAAAATAATTAATCTGGTGATCCCTGTCTGAATGTGTCGAATCCTCAGAAGTTGCCTTTATTTCTGACTGAATACCACTTTTGTTCTTTTTGGTGGTATCATTTGCGGGTAAAGAATTTACCGGTTTGCCATTTCTTAGTGGCGTAATTGAGCCGGATTTTTTACCTTTAAGAAGTTTCTTATCACGAAGCGAATCAAGTTTGATAATAGTATCAGTTAAAGGCCTCCTGCCATGGCTGTTAGTTAAAATAGTACCAGCATTAGCAAGTCCGTTTACTATTAATATAATTGCAAGCAGAAAAAAAAAGGTTATGAATTTCAAAATTGATTATGAATAGTATTTTTGCAGATATAGTTAACAGCGTTCAAAAATAATGAAAAATAAGGCATTGAAAAGATTGATTTATAGTTTGTGGGTATTGCTGGTTCTCCTTTCATTTTTTCCTCTTAAATCATACAGTTCTATTGTAACCAATAAGCTTCGTCTTCAAACGGATACCGTTGTCAACAGTACCGGTTTTAAGATCAAAACAATTATTATCGACCCGGGGCATGGCGGCAAACCATCAGCCTCTACAGGTCATTATTCTCATGGTGCATCGGGCTCTTATTCGTCAGAAAGGAATGTAACGCTGGCTATTGCCTTTAAATTGCAGGCCGCTATAGAAAAAGAATTAACCGGCGTTAAAGCTGTAATGACCCGTACCACCGAAGATGATGTTTCATTTGAACGCCGGGCCGAAATAGCTAATGAAAACAAAGGACAGCTTTTTATATCGCTTCACTGTAACTCATTATCTGACAGAACAGTTCGCGAAAAAGTTGGCACTAAGCGTCATAAAGCAGTATATCGTACCGTCAGGGTTCCGGACAGATCTGGCAAAGGCGTACTGATTTTGGTTTACGGTTTACACCGTACCCGCGAAGAAGAAAGCGCCATTCAGAAAAACCAGGTAGGTGAAGAATCAGAACTTGACGGCGGCGCATTGGATCCGAATGATCCGATGACCATTATTTTAACAAACGAGTATAAAAGAAAGTTCAGGCAGCAAAGTATTAAACTGGCTACGTTAATTAACGGCGAGTTTGTTGATACTGACGGAAGGCGAAGTGAAGGTATCAGGGAACAGGGTATTTATGTACTTTGCCACAGCGCAATGCCATCGGTACTGGTTGAAACCGGCTATATCAATAACCCTGATGATGAAAAATACCTTAATTCGGAAGATGGACAAAACGAGATCGTAGCTTCCATTATCCGTGCATTAACAAGCTATAAAAAAGAGATGGAACAGGTTTCGCAATAATTATAAAAGCCAAACCGTTACATTCTGCATAAATAAAACGTACATAATAAAACATATAAGCCTCGTTGCAGGTTTATAGCCTTAAACACAATTAACGCATAAACTCTACTTAATGAAAATCTCTAACGAAACCAAAATTGGTGCACTCACGGCAATAGCAATTACTATACTCATATTAGGTTACAGTTATTTACGCGGTAATGATATTTTTTCCGGATCAAATAAATACTACGCTATTTATAACAGTGTTGAAGGCTTAACCGTTTCTAAGCCAGTATTGGTTAACGGTTACCAGATAGGCCGCATTTCTAAAATGAAACTTCAGCCTGACGGGCATACCGTGGTTGAATTTAAAATTGAACCTGACGTAGTTGTGCCTAAAAACACCCTTGCCAAGCTTGAAAGTACCGATTTGCTGGGCAGCAAAGCTATTGTTTTTGAGTTAGGGAACAGCAATGTACCTGCCGAAGATCAGGATACGCTTAAAGCCGACATCCAGGGCAGCCTTGCCGAAAGCCTGCAGCCGATACAAAAAAAGGCAGAAATGCTAATGTCTAAGCTCGATTCGTCATTAAGCGCTGTTAATAAGATCCTGAACCCTAACTTTCAGAAAAACATCGACCGCAGCTTCATGAGCATTGCCAACTCATTGCAAACGCTTGAAGGAACCACCAAAAAGATTGACCGCCTTGTAGGTTCACAAACCGGCCATATCGATGCCATACTCACCAATGCCGAACAGGTATCGGGCAGCTTAAAAACCAGTACAACCCATCTTAACGGCATGACAGCTAACTTTGAAAAGGTTAGTAATGATTTAGCAGCCGCTAACCTTAAACAAACACTTGACAATGCAAACAAAGCCATGGCCGATTTACAGGCAACTATTGCCAAGATCAACTCAGGCCAGGGTTCATTAGGTTTATTGCTTAACGATGATAAGATGTACAAAAACCTTACCGATGCATCAAACAACCTCAACAACCTGTTTATTGATTTAAAGGCACATCCAAAACGCTACGTAAGCTTCTCGGTTTTCGGTGGTAAAAAGGATTAAGGAAGAGCTAAAAGCTGAATGCACAAAGCCTAAAGCTTTAAAGCTTGATTGAGCTTTCAGCTTTTTGCCTTAAGCTTTCAGCTCTAAAAACTATTCTATAAAGAAGGTTTTCCCCTCAATTGCAAGTTCAGTTGAGGGGAAATTTATTTTAGCCTCATCCAGTAACTCGTTCAGAGTTTTATAGCGGGCCGAAAAATGGCCTATCAGCAGTTTTTTAGCATTGGTTTTCAGGGCTATCTCCCCGGCCTGTAACGCTGTGGTATGATGGGTTATAACCGCCCTGTCAAGCATATCATTTAAAAAAGTAGCTTCGTGATAAAGCAGCGTAGTATTGGCAATTTGCGCAAAATAGCTTTCATTATACATCGTATCCGAGCAGTAAGCATAGCTTTTAGGCTCGGCCGAATCAATGGTCAGGCTCTCGTTTTTATAAACAGTGCCTTTTTCATCTGTATAATCTCCCCCCTTTTTTAACACCGAATAGTAAGCAACCGAAATATCAAGCTTTTCTATTTTTTCTTTGATCAGCTTACGGAGCCGCTTCTTTTCTTTAAACAAAAAGCCGGTACAGGCAATGCGGTGATCAAGCGGTATGGTTTCCACAACAACATCATTATTGTTGATCACCACTTCGCTTTGTTGCGCATTAGTAAATATATACTCAACAGGGAATTGCAGCTCGGTGTCTGAATATTTTAATTGCAGGTCAATTATTTCTTTGAGCTGTACCGGGCACACCAGTTTAAGCGGCTTTTTGCGCCCGTTAAGGTGCATGGATGAGAGCAAACCAACCAAGCCTAAATAATGATCGCCGTGAAGATGACTTATAAAAATATGATCAATGCGGCTGGCTTTAATATCAAAGCGGAGCATTTGTTGCTGCGTACCTTCGCCGCAGTCTATTAAATACAGGCGCTCGTTGATATTGAGCACCTGTGAAGTGGGATTTCTGTTAAAGATGGGGGTTGCGGAACTGCTGCCAAGTATTGTTACCTCAAATTTCATAATAGGTAAACAATAAAATGGTTTATCGTGCTTCCTTTTTTAACTCTTTTTCAATCTCTTCCATAAAAATATGATCGACACCCTCTTCGGCAGTTGGAACAATGGTTAATACATTATCCAATTGTGATATGGTTACCAAACGGGCAACCGCATCATTTAAACCTGCCAAAATGAAGGAACCTGTAGCATTTTTACACAAGCGATGACCAACCAGCAAACTGCTTAAGCCCGATGAATCGGCGTATTTCACCTGCGACAAGTCGAGAATAATGTTGCGCTGACCCTCTGTGTTGATCAAAATCAACTCTGATTTTAACTGAGGAGTTACTATTGAATTTAACTTTGATTCATTAAGCTTCAATAATATATATTTCTCGTGTTTATCTACAGTAAATTTCATTCTTATTAAATTTAATAAGCTAAGATAAATATTTTATGGATATTTTAAAATTACATAACACTCAGCGCGTTATTAATTGCCGTTTCAACGCGGGTTAGTACGCTGCCTTCCGCAGGCTTAACAAATGTTTCGCCAATGATCTGTTCGTAAAGCTCAATATAACGTTCAGATATCGAATTAACAATCCCTTCGGTCATAACCGGCACTACCTGGCCTTCTTTACCCTGAAAACCATTTTCGATAAGCCACCTGCGAACAAACTCTTTTGAAAGCTGTTTTTGGGGCTCACCCTTTTGCTGGCGTTCTTCGTATCCTTCTTTATAAAAATACCTCGATGAATCGGGTGTATGAATCTCGTCAATCAGGTAAATCTGTCCGTCAACCTTACCAAATTCGTACTTGGTATCAACCAGTATCAAACCTTGTTTGGCTGCAATTTCGGTACCGCGTTTAAACAAAGCCTGGGTATAAGCTTCAAGCTTAACATAATCTTCTTCAGATACAATGCCCCTTGCCAGGATCTCCTCGCGCGAAATATCTTCATCATGCCCTACCGATGCTTTGGTGGTTGGCGTAATGATAGGTTCGGGCAGTATGTCATTCTCTTTTAAGCCTTCGGGCAAAGCAACACCACATACATGGTGCCTGCCTGCGCTGTATTCGCGTGCGGCATGACCGGCCAGGTAACCGCGGATCACCATCTCCACCTTAAACGGCTCACAAATACGGCCAATGGTAACACTGGGGTCCGGAACCGAAATAACCCAGTTTGGAACAATATCTGCCGTTGCTTCTAAAAAGCGGGCAGCAATCTGGTTAAGTACCTGTCCTTTAAAAGGAATTGCTTCTGGCAGTACAACATCAAAGGCCGAAATGCGGTCGGTAACAACCATGGCCAGGTATTTATTATCTATCGTATAAACATCGCGTACTTTCCCTTTGTAAAAAGCCGTTTGGCCGGGAAAGTTAAAATGTGTTTCGTTTATTGCGTTCATGTGTGTTAGTTCATGGTTGATGGTTCATGGTTCATAGCTGATCTGCATTTAATACCATGAACCATCAACTATGAACTATGAACTTACCTCTAATTACTGTATATCCCCGTAAGCTTCTAATATCTTACGTACTAATTTGTGCCTTACTACGTCTTCGCCGCTCAGGTACACTATTTCAATGCCTTTAATATCCGTCAGGATCCTTAAAGCGGTATGTAAGCCCGATTGTTGTTTTTTAGGTAAATCTATCTGCGTTACGTCGCCGGTTACTATGAATTTTGCCGATGGCCCCATACGGGTTAAAAACATCTTCAGCTGCATATCAGTAGCATTCTGGGCTTCGTCCAAAATCACAAAACAGTTATCCAAAGTACGGCCACGCATAAAGGCCAGCGGTGCAATCTCAATGGTACGGTTCTCCAGGTAAACCTTCAGTTTTTCGGCCGGGATCATATCATCAAGCGCGTCATATAAGGGCCTCAGGTACGGGTCGATCTTTTCTTTAAGGTCGCCCGGTAAAAAACCGAGGTTCTCCCCTGCCTCAACGGCCGGCCGGGTCAGTATAATACGTTTAATTTCTTTGTTTTTAAGCGCCCTTACAGCTAAGGCTACTGCAGTATAAGTTTTACCGGTACCGGCAGGCCCAATGGCAAACAGGATATCGCTTTTGTTAATACTGTCAACCATACGGCGCTGATTGGTAGTACGGGCCCTAACCATAATGCCGTTTGGCCCAAATACAATTACTTCGCCGCTTGCAAATTTATCAACAGCAATTGGTTCAGCAACGGTGGTGGTATTGCTGGCTCTTGAACCAAGAATACGCTCGAGGTCGGTTATGTTAAGATTCTCAAATTTCTCAACATGATTTATCAGGTGAGTGAACTTCTCCTGGAAAATATTGATCTCATTTTCATCGCCCAAAATCTTCACTTCACTGCCACGGGCAACGATTTTAAGCTTGGGGTATTGTTTCTTAATGATCTCAAAATGATCATTATTTGGCCCCCACAATACTGCAGGGTTCACGTTTTCAATTGATAGCTTAAGTTCGTTCAATAGTAATTTGATTTTTTAGTTACAGATTTTTATGAATTAAAAATTGAATATTTGTAGCTTCAAATGCTACTACAAGATTAGCAATAAATATTTATAAAATTAATGGCAATTATAACATTAACTACTGATTTAGGCGATAAAGATATTTACCAGGCTGCGTTAAAAGGCAGTATCTACAAATTGTTGCCTACAGTAAATATTGTTGATATTACCAACAGCGTAGCGGCCTTTAACGTACAGCAGGCTGCTTTTATACTCAAAAACAGCTTTCATTATTTTCCGGAAGATACCGTACACCTGATAGGGATTGATACCGTTTATAATGACCATACCAAATACCTTGCTATCCGCTATAAAAAGCACTATTTTGTAGGTGCAGATAATGGCATTTTTTCACTGATGTTTGAGGAGGCCCCTGAAGAAATAGTTGAGATCAACATTATGCAGGACCTTAAATTTCTGCATTTTCCGCTGGCCGATATCTTTGTAAAAACAGCCTGTCATTTGGCTAAGGGCGGTAAACTGAACGAGATAGGCCTGCCGGTGAACGATATCGAAAATAAAATGAATTTACAGCCTGTTATCGAAAAAAACCTGATCAAAGGCGTGGTGATCTATATCGATTCATTTCAGAATGTGATAACCAATATTACCAAGGAGTTTTTTAACAGCGTACAACAAGGCAGGCGTTTTGTGCTTAACTTTAAGCGAAACGAAACCATTAACCATTTAAGCTGGCATTATAACGAAGTGCCTGTCGGCGAAAAACTTTGCTTATTTGGCATCAGCGATCATCTGGAAATAGCCATAAACAAAGGCAATGCAAGCGGCCTGCTGGGGCTTAATCTGAATGATAAAGTGATCATTGAATTTCAATAAGGTATTTGTATAAATGAGAAAAATTGCGCTGCTTCTTTTATTCTGCCTGGTAGCAACTTTAGGGGCATCGGCCCAAAGCCCTGTTAACCCGGATTCTGTAGCTTATCAGCTTCAGCGACAAAAAATAAATAACATGCTGGCGGCCCGTAAGCAAAAATTTGGGCAGTATGAACAAAGTTTGGGGCAACATACCGGCATCTTCGGCTTTCAAACCAAGGATGATATCCGCCGGTCGGCCAGTATCCTGATGGATATTGCCAAAACAGATGATGCTATTTTTAAAGAGCTCAAGATCCTGCTTGAGTACCGCGATTTTCAGCAAAGACAGATCCAGAACCACAGCAAAGAGGCCGAAACTACTGCTGCCGGTTACATGGAAGTGATTAACAGGTTAAGGCAGCAAAACATCAAATTAAAAGCCGATCTGCAACAGTCCCAAAAAGATCAGGGTAGTTCAAAAACTATTTATATTGTGATCATCGTTCTCATGCTTGCGTCAATTTTATTCAGTTTGTTCAGAAAAAGCCGTGTTAAAGCGTAAATTCGCGACTTTAACATTCAAACCCATACATGGCAAGAGGACGACTGAACAGTGGCAGCAAGGCCGAAGCAGAACTACCTAAAGCAAAAATAAACCGAAGCAGCCTACGCAACGTAGCCAAACTGCTAACTTATCTTAAACCCTACCGTTGGAAATTTATTGCAGGAATGATATTCCTCTTTATATCAAGCCTGGTAGGATTAGCATTCCCTACTATTCTTGGTTCGCTCATTAATGCATCTCAAAATAAATTTGATTATCCTTTTTTACCTCATAGCATAAATGCGATTGGCCTTGCCGGTATAGCATTACTATTTGTGCAGGCTATAATTTCTTTTTTCAGGGTTCTGTGGTTTGTACAGGTTTCTGAAAAATCGCTTGCGGATATCCGCCGAGATACGTATTTCAAACTCGTTACCCTGCCCATGAACTTTTTTGCCAACCATAGGGTTGGTGAATTGAACAGCCGTATCTCAGCAGATCTTTCTCAAATACAGGACACACTTACTACTACAATTGCAGAAATTGTACGGCAGGGTGTGATATTGATTGGCAGTGTGATCTTCCTTGCCATCGTTTCGCCAAAGCTAACACTTGCAATATTAGCGATACTCCCTTTCTTAGTAGCTTTCGCGGTAGTATTTGGTCGCTTTATACGTAAAACATCAAGGCAGGCGCAGGATAAACTTGGCGAATCAAATACAATAGTTGAAGAAACATTACAAGGCATTGCCAATGTAAAAGCTTTCGTAAATGAATCGCACGAAGCATCACGATATGATAAAGTTTTAAGACAAGTAGTTAATATAGCTGTAAAGGGTGCCAAATTCAGAGGTATTTTCGCGTCATTTATCGTGTTCTTTCTGTTCGGTACTTTTGTGGCCGTAATATGGTACGGCTCCATTTTAGTCCATGATCATCAGTTGCTCTTCGGCGGACTAACCAAATTTATTATGTATTCTATTTTCGCGGGTGCGGCAATGGGCAGCTTTCCCGATCTGTATGCCAACCTGCAAAAAGCCATAGGCGCCAGTGAACGTGTGCTGGAGCTATTAGGCGAACAAGGCGAAGCTATTTCGATAGTTGAAAGCGATAACCATATTAAACAAACCATAACTGGTGACATAGCGTTTGACAATATTGTATTTGCCTACCCTTCACGCCCAGAGCTCACTGTATTAAAAAGCATCTCTTTTAATGCCGATGCCGGGCAGCGCGTAGCTATTGTTGGGCCAAGTGGTTCAGGAAAATCGACCTTGGCCTCGCTGATATTACAATTCTATCATCCGCAAAGCGGCAGCATTTTATTTGATGGAAAACCTGCCGGTAATTACTCACTTACCGATATCCGCAACCAGGTAGCTATCGTTCCGCAGGATGTATTGCTGTTTGGCGGTACTATTTTGGAAAACATTGCTTATGGCAGGCTGGGGGCTTCGGAAGAAGATATCATACAGGCTGCCAAACGCGCTAATGCGCACCTGTTTATATCTTCCTTCCCCGAAGGTTATGAAACCATTGTGGGCGAGCGCGGGGTTAAATTATCAGGCGGACAAAGACAGCGCATTGCCATTGCGAGGGCATTACTTAAAAATCCTGCTATCCTGATCCTTGATGAAGCTACTTCGTCGTTAGATTCAGAATCGGAACGATTGGTACAGGAAGCATTAGAAGAACTGATGAAAGACCGTACCTCTATTATCATTGCCCACCGCCTGTCAACTATTCGCGAGGCAGATAAGATCATTGTGCTTGAAAAAGGCCATATTATAGAAAGCGGCAGCCACATTGAACTTATTGGTAACGAACAAGGTCTTTACAAATACCTGAGCCAGTTACAGTTTGAAAGTAGCCAGGCTTAGCAAATACTCCTTAAAACTTATAGGTTTATAACTAAACTTATAAATCATTAATGCGTTTACACTCGCAATAAAGCGAGTGTAAACCGTTATATTCACAAATTAAAGATTACATATAACGTAATATAACTATCGATACCGGCTTTAAAACAGGTATCTCGTATAAAAAATGAAACTAACTATACACGGGGCGGCCCGGCAGGTAACCGGGAGCATGCATTTGCTTGAGGTTGGACAATATAAAATTTTAGTGGATTGCGGGCTGGATTATGAAAAGGACCGCAGTATAATATCTAACGAAAACTTCCCTTTTCGCCCTGAAGATATTGATGTAGTTGTACTTACCCACGCCCATATCGACCATTCTGGTAACCTGCCCACATTGATCCGTTTAGGCTTTGAAGGCCAGATACTATGCACCCCTCCTACAGCAGATCTGACTGAATTGCTGCTGCTCGATTCTGTAAATATCTTCATGCGCAAAGCTGCAAGTAAAGGCGGTCACCACAAACGCGGCAGGGGCAAATTTAATACCCACGCACAGCCGTTGTACATGCAAAAACATGTAATGGATACAGTGGAACGCTTTGTTACCATTGGCTTTGACAAACCTTTTCGTATTACGGGCGATATCGAATTAACTTTTGTACCTGTAGGTCACCTGTTAGGCGCAGCAGCAGCAGTGTTTAAAGTAAAGGATAATGGCGAAGAAAAATCAATAGCCTTTACCGGTGATATAGGCAGGAAGAACTACCCGGTGCTGAACGACCCGCAGCCCCTTCCTCCGGTTGATTTTCTGGTATCCGAAGCTACTTACGGCGGCCGTTATCACAGTAAAGACAAAACCGTTGAGCAAACCCTGATAGAAGTTATTGATAAGGCTTGTATTAAAGAGCAGGGCCGTTTGATTATCCCGGCGTTTAGTATCGGGCGTACGCAATCACTGGTTTACACTTTAAACAAGATCTTCAGCACCGGCTTACTGCCGCCTGTTAAGGTTTTTGTTGATAGCCCTATGGCTACCCAAGCCACCGAGGTGTTCAGGAAGTACCATAACCACGTAAACCAGGAAGCCCAGGAGTTTTACCAGAAACGCGGCGACGAGTTTGAGTTTGACAACCTCACCTATGTGGAAACATTGAAAGATAGCCGGCAGATTTCCAATTATTGGGAACCTTGTATCATCATATCATCTGCAGGGATGCTTGAAGGGGGCCGCATCCAGGATCACCTGTTTTATAATATCCAAAACTACTATGCCACTATCCTTTTCATTGGCTATTGCGCCAAGGGAACATTGGGGCATCGTTTGTTGCGTGGAGATTCCATAGTCCATATTAAAGACCGTGAGCTGGCCGTTTACGCCACCATTAAACAAACCGATGTACTAAGTGCCCATGGCGATCATGACGACCTCATGAATACCGTAAAAGCCATTGGTAAAGACAGGCTGAAACATGTATTCCTGGTACATGGCGAGGGTGAAAGCATGCAGCTATTAGCTAATGATTTGGAGCAGGAAGGTTATGGTGTAACGATACCGGAGAAGGGTGTTTCTTATATCATATAATTAAGCTGCGCCTCCAATATATCTCCCGCGGGTTTAGCGCAGCGTAACCCGTGGTTACCTATGGTTAAAGTTTTCAACTTTAGTCCCCGTACTTGAGCTGAAAGCTCAAACTATGCTACACCACGAGTTACGCTGCGCTAAACTCGCGGCATTCTGTCGTATTTCATTAAAAGATTTATGGAAATCTATTAGTCAATGCATCCTGTTCAAAAACGACCATGAAGAAAATACTGACATTAGTTTTAATAACTTTATATACTTCGATTGCATCAGGGCAAAGCTATAAACCTGAATATGGAACTCCGCTTGTTGTACTGACCGAAACAAACCCATGGTTAATGGTAATTGGATCAGATGTACCGACCTTTGTACTTTATAAAAAAGGGCAGATTTTATATAAAAAAAAAGTTTCCAATAAAATCAAATACTTTCAGGTTAAACTGGATCAAGATGAGGTTGGGGCAGCCTTAAAAAAGCTTGGTATTACAGATAGCCTCCAAAAACTTCCGGCAGAAATAAATGCATCCAGCGCTTCAGACCAACCTACGAGTGAACTAATCCTGAATCTAAATTCTACTAAACAAATAAGTGTATACGGAAGTCTGCGTTACGAAAAAAGCAAAGCAAGGGAAAACACTCCGGCGCCATTTTTAAAAGTTTATGATAACCTTATTAATTTTAAAGATGACAAAGCAAAAGAATGGGTGCCTGATATTATCGAGGTGATGTTTACAACATATAGTAACTCCCCCGAAAAACCGCTAAAATGGCCGACAGAATGGCCGGACCTAAAAAACCCGCACTCTGTACAAAGAAGTGTAGATCTATATAGTATCTATCTTGATAAGAATGATATTAACAAACTCAAAAAGCTGGTTAACTCATTAAAAGACAATCAGGCTGTAGAGGTAAACGGGCGAAAATTTTCAATATCCTACCGTTTCCCATTTCCCAATATCAGGTAGATAAATAATCGAACAAAATGAAAACGGCACCAATCATTAAGATTAGTGCCGTTTCTGTATTAACGAATTAACGTAATTAAGCTTTCTTAAAGTGATCAATAATCAAACTTGCAAGCTCCACGCCAATCCTTTCCTGGGCCTCGTTGGTAGCAGCACCAATGTGCGGGGTCAGGGAAATTTTTGGATGAGTTAAGATCTCTGCGCGAGGAGTTGGCTCATTGTCGAACACGTCGAGCGCTGCAAATGAAACCTGGCCGCTGTTTAAGGCATCAACCAAAGCAAGCTCGTCGATAAGGCCACCACGTGAAATATTTACCAGGCCAACACCTTTTTTAGTTTTAGCCAATTCTTCGGCACCAAAAAGGGCTTTATCGATAAATGGCGTATGCAATGTAATGAAATCAGCAGTGGTAGTGATCTCATCAAGGGTAGATTTTTTTACAGATACTTTAACAGTAGTGCCGCCACCTAAAACGATATCCAGCTCAGGGTTGAAATCAAAAAGGTCATAAGCTAAAACATCCATACCAACACCGATGGCTATTTTAGCCACTTCCCTGCCGATACGGCCAAAACCTACAATACCTAAAGTTTTACCGCGAAGCTCAACACCTTTAGCATAAGCTTTTTTCAGGTCGTTGAATTTAGTGCCGCCATCAACCGGCATTTTACGGTTGCTATCAGGTAAAAAACGTACTGAGCCAAATAAGCTGGCAAATACCAGTTCGGCAACTGATAATGAAGATGATGCCGGGGTGTTGTATACGCCAATACCTTTTTCTTTGGCATAATCAACATCAATATTATCAACACCTACACCACCGCGACCAATCAGTTTAAGGTTAGGTGTAGCATCGATTAATGCTTTGCGTACTTTAGTTGCACTACGTACGGTGATAGCATCATAATTTTTTAATTTTTCAGGAAGCTCATCCTGTGGGATATTGTTGGTATCAACAAAAAAGCCGGCATCTTCCAGCATTTTTTTACCTATCGGGTCGATACCGTCATTAGCTAATATTTTGATCATTATATTTAGTATTTGCCCCCCGGCCCCCTAAAGGGGGAGTGAATATTCCACACTTTTAAGGGCCGGGGGTAATTATAAACTATTGTTCCCCCTTTAGGGGGTTAGGGTGCTACTTATTATTCTCAGCAAATTCCTGCATTACGTCAATCAGCGCATAAATGCTGCTTATTGGCAACGCGTTGTAAATTGAAGCGCGGAAACCGCCTACACTTCTGTGGCCTTTAATACCTACTATACCGCGTTCTTCGGCAAGTTTCAGGAATGGTTTTTCAAGCTCGGCATTTTCCATTACAAAGCAAACGTTCATTTTTGAGCGGTCTTCAAGGGCAGCCACTGCTTTAAACAATGGGTTGCGGTCAATTTCTTCGTAAAGTACACGTGCTTTAGTTATGTTTTCCTGCTCAATTGCCGGTACACCACCTTTTGCTTTTAACCATTTAAGGGTAAGCATTGATACGTAGATAGCAAATACCGGTGGGGTATTGTACATTGAACCACCTTCAATTTGAGTTTGATAGTTGAACATTGCGGGGATCTTACGACCTGTTTTACCCAGCAGATCATCCTTAACAATAACTAAAGTAACACCGGCAGGGCCCATATTTTTTTGAGCACCGGCGTAAATCAAACCAAAATCGGCAACGTTAACCACGCGGCTGAAAATATCTGACGACATATCACAAACCACCGGAACAGGCGATTTAAAGAACTCCTGTAACTGCGTACCGTAAATGGTATTGTTTGAAGTAATGTGGATATAAGCAGCATCAGCAGGGATTTCAAAATCCTTGGGGATGTAAGTAAAGTTGGCTTCTTTTGAAGTTGCTACAACTTGTACTTCGCCAAAGTATTTAGCCTCTTTTAAAGCTTTATTGGCCCAAACACCTGTTTCAACATAAGCTGCCTTGCCGCCTTCAGGTAACAGGTTGTAAGGAGCCAAAGCAAACTGGGTGCTTGCACCGCCCTGCAGAAACAATACCGAATAACCTTCCGGAACGTTGAATAATTCTTTTACCAGGCTCACAGCTTCGTCTAAAACGGCTTCAAACTCTTTCGATCGGTGTGAAATTTCAAGCAAAGAGAGTCCAGTACCATTAAAATCAATAACTGCTTCTGAAGCTTGCTTTAAAACTTCGTGTGGTAGAATGCCGGGTCCGGCACCAAAATTATGTTTCATATAATTAACGAATTGTAGGTTCTAAATACACTATTAGGAAGTTTGTATTTTGTTGGGCCGAAGTTAATTAATTTGACAAAATATATAGACATTATTTACATTTTTTGAAAAAATATACAATTAATCAACAAACGGGCTTTTGATTGCAAATAATTAAACTAACCCTACAGGGCTGGTAGTAATTATTATCATTATAATACTTTTAGGGATGTTTGAGTTTTGAAATTGCGGCCACCGGACTGGCCGACGAGAACACCGAAGTGCCAGCTACAAACACATCTGCACCGGCCTTTATCAGTTTTGTTACATTGCTGGCATCCACCCCACCGTCAATCTCTATTAACAGCCCGGGATTTTTTTCGGCACTTAGTGTCCTGAGTTCCTTGATCTTTTTATAGGTATTTTCAATAAAATGCTGTCCGCCGAAGCCGGGATTAACCGACATGATCAAAACCATATCCAGATCGGCAACAATATCCTCCAATAAGAAAACAGGCGTTGCCGGATTAATAGCCACAGCGGCTTTACAACCTAATTGTTTAATTACCTGAATGGTACGGTGCAAATGCGGGCAAGCTTCCTGGTGCACGGTAATGCTATCTGCCCCGGCATCTTTAAACGCTTTAAGGTAACGGTCGGGGTCAACAATCATCAGGTGTACATCAAGCGGTTTGGTAGCATGCTTTTTTACTGCACTTACCACCGGAAAGCCAAAAGAGATATTTGGCACAAACATACCATCCATAATATCCACGTGGATCCAGTCGGCTTCGCTGTTATTGATCATTTCGATATCGCGCTGCAGGTTGGCAAAATCGGCCGCTAAGATAGATGGTGCTATGAGGTGATTCATATGCAAATATATAAAACCCGCCAACCCGCATGCCCGGAAAGGGTAATTATTTTATGATATAAGTGTAAAAAAATAGAGGTGCTATTGTTTGTTTCCGGTTCCGCAGGTTCAAGCGTCCTTCGCTTGAATCTAAACAATGTTAAGCGTCCACGCTTAACATTTAACCGCGAGCGTGGACGCTCCTGCCCAAAATCATTCAAGCGTGGACGCTTGAACGGGCAGCTTTATATCTAAAACCTAAACCCGATAGATATATAAGGCAACGATCCTTCTTTTGAAAAACCCATCACAGCCTCTATCAGCACCAATTGAGCGGGGATGATGTACAAGCCACCACCATAACCATCATGCCACCTGTCTGACGATTCGCCGGGAACCCATACCCTGCCTACATCATTAAAGCCTATCAAACCGAATGAACCCGGCAATAGGTACGAGGTAAAATCAAGCACTTTTAATCGCAGCTCCAGGTTGTTGTAGGCGATAGTGCGACCGGTAAAGCGATTGGTATGAAAGCCCCGGAAGTTTTGTGCCCCGCCGAGCTTCATCTGCTGGAAATACGCAGCATCACCTACCGTAGTACCTAACCCTGTGCGATTGGCAATTACCAGTACCGAGTCTCGGTCGGGGTTTAAATAAAAACTAAACTCAGATAATACCTGCCCATAGGTATTATGGCTTCCCGAACCACCGCCACTAAAGCCGCTTACAGTAGTTGTCCATAAAATACCCTGCGTAGGGATGATCAGTTTGTTGCGGGTATCAACCGTTGCGTTGGCAGTTAAGCCTCCGTAAACCTTGGTACCAAATACCTTCTCATCCGGAAGCGCTGTATTATAGCCATTTAAAAACCTTTCGGTATTGTTGGAGGCCTTGCTGTTATAAAACTGACCTGCAATACCTGCGCTTACATGCAGTTTCCCAAAATCGCGGTGCAGGGAAACATCACTTGTAACATAGTCATAGCGGTTACGATAGTAGGAAATCTTCCTGTCGTCTTTATTTTCAAAAACGGTGTTGTTACCTATACCGAAAAAATTGCTGAGGTTGCTTGGCCCGCGCGAAAGCAGGTTGATCCGCAGGTCATTTTCGCCGATGGCTTTTTTCCAGTCGGCCATGTAGGTAAACAAAAATGACTTACGCTCCAGCGAATAATTGGTTAAAAACTCCTCCCTGAACGCGTAAGGTTCCTTCCGGAAACCATGCCGTTCGTACGAGAAACCACCTATCAGCAAAATACCGATATCATTACTGTAGTTAGCTAAAATGATAGGTTCAAACCTGTCGAACTTAAAGCTTGTTTTATCATAGCTGTTTACCACAGTATCTGTTGAAGTACGATTTTTAGCGAGCGATGATGAAGGCAGTACATTCTTCTGATCCGAACGGTCATAAATATAAGTCTTGCCTTTATTGTTCAAACCGCTGTCAACAGCAAAGGTATCCATGCCCTCCCCGCCTATCATCCTAACTATTATAGGCGACGGCGTTGAGCCTGTTACCGTGAAAAAGTCATCTCCATCAAAACCATACAACCTAACCTCTTTGGTAACACCAGGTTTAAAAGTGCGCTGGTAGGTCACTTTATCAATGCTGCCGTCCTTTTTTATTTTGTTTACTGTAACTCTGATATCGCCATTACTTTCATGGACGATGCTGAACTTATCCGTTTTATCACTTGCCGGAACATCAACATATATCGAGATAAATTTATAATACTCCAGTGCCTGTTTTTGCAGGATATTGCGCCGCGCAATCATTTTGCTGATGATTTCCTGGCCCGAAAGTTTGTAAATGGTATCGGGCATTAAATGCACTGCTTTTTTGATCAACTCATCAGTAAATTTGCTTTGTACAAAGGCAATCTGTTCCTTCCAGTCATCTTCGCTCAACTGGTTTAAAAAATAGCGGTCAAAGTAGCGGGCATTAAAGTTCCACCCGTTAATATCCCTGATCTCGTTGCTGTAACCCTGAAATTTTGATTTAAGCCATTGGTGCGCTACAATCCATGGCAGCACGCCCGATGTTTTATAGTACACCTGGTCACGGTCGCGCGGAACAGGTTCGTAAACGGTTTCATGCTTGCCATCTATCTTTTCCCAGCGCCATTGGTCTTCATGCCTGTCCCAATCACCCAAAAGCATATCCAGCAGCCGGGCACGCAACACAATCTTCTGGTCAACACGGTTATCATTATCATCCTGTAATTTGCGCTGTACCTTTTCGGTATTATCAGTTTTTTCGGCATCAAGCGGCTCGCGCTCTTCAAACAAAAACACCTGGTTGGCAAAATCTTTCTGATACTCACCAAAAGCAGGATCATCAGGAACATAAACAATTTTAGGATTAGAATGCGGAACGCCAAGCGCTTCGGCCAATGGTGGTACAGTAAGCGCCGAAAATGGGTGAGCGGCCGATACCTGGTCTTGCAGGATATCTTTAGCTACGGTAGGCCGCAGATCAACAGGTAAACCTTTTTCAGGATATTTTTGAATGGTGCGCAGCACCCATTGCTGCCCGGTAGGATCCTGAAGACGCAATGATTTGGTTTGCTTGCCCCCGCCCCTTTGCAATATTTTGAGGCCACCCTTTTCGGCAGTAAGATGAAATACTGGGAGGGTAACCGGAGCGGCCCAAAGCTTACGGTAATTATCGCCTAAAAAAAACTGGTGGGTACCGCTTACATTATTATAGGACGGCTCGATAGCCAGTTTAACACTATCGCCATGGGTTTGGGCATATGAAATATTGACGGCCAGGCACAAGGCTGCCGTTAAAAAAATGGATAAAGCTTTTAACAGGTTTTTACCGCCCATGTGGTTTTGTAAGTGATGCAACAGTAGAATAATGCATATTACAAAATAGTTTTAATTTATACACGAATGCTTTGCATAAAAAAGCGTCATTGCGAGGTACGAAGCAATCCCAAACTCTCGCTTTTGTTGGTGACAACACTACAACTGTTCGGAAGATGAAATTATTTCTTAAAAAAAGTATGTCATTGCGAGCGTAGCGTGGCAATCTCGTAGCCAATGCATGTCGAATAAGCATGTCGCTTATGCATACCGACGAGATTGCCACGTCGCGCCATGCGCAGCCCCGTACAAGCTCCTCGCAATGACATGGGTTTTATTAACCAACATTTTCAACTGATTTGCATCTTCCGAATAGTTGTAGTGACAACAACGGCACAAACTCACAGTGACGACTCTTTTTAATTGTATTTTACTTGTTTAATTAGTCAACAACGGCAATTGATAATTAACCCCTACCCTTAATGCTTTCAATCCGCTTACACCCTGCAATTCTTCCAGTTCAAGGTATTCCAAATCGTCAAGTAAATAGCCCTGCACTTGCAGGTACCTGATGTATTCATCATATTCGGCAGCTTCGGTTGGATTAAAATACACCATGGCTATTTTTCCGGGCTGCGTGAGGCGTTCAAAAGTGCCGGCTATCAAAACTTTGTCAATACGTTTTTTTATTATTTCGTACCTGATATTATAAGCACCTTCAACGTCAAAACGCCTTTCATCATTCCTGAAACTGATATCTATCGGGTTGGAGTGAATGAAGATCAAATGCGTAGTTTGAAGCGGGCGCGAAAGCTGTTCGCTAAGCTCGTTTGTCATCCGGGCTATTTCGGCCATCGACCGTAACTGCCATAAACGGATATTTTTAAGGTACAATGTATCGAAAACACGTTGCGGTGCTATTGACTGCCCAATATAAATATCATACTCCACCCCATCAGTACGGAACTTTTCAAAATAGCATGGAAACGATTCCTGCACTTCAGTCTGAGCCTGTTCCAGGTATTGGTTAATAGAAGTATTAATCAGTTGCATAGAGGTTTCCAGGCCGCGCCTGTGCTCAAATGACGCGCCGGTTTCCTCATTCATGGCATCAAAATACCGGCCTATAATTTCTCTTTCGGCAGGGTAATTATTTCTGAAATGCTCCAGAAAGGGGTTAACCTCGTTATGCAGAAAAGTATCCAGCATCAACTCATCGTTGGTTGTAATATAACCGCTGACACGCTCAAGCCATTCTTCACATTTAGATACCAGCTTACCTGTAAGGCTTAAGTGAATATGCTCATCAAGGTGGCGGAGCGTATCAATAAGTATGGTAAGCAGGCTTTTTAAATCTTCCTGCAGCGCACTGTTACGCTCAACTGTTGAATTACGGATATCAACCGCGCCAAACAATGGGTAAACATGGCTAAAGGATACCGTTTCTATCTCCTGGTTCTTTTTCTTCTTTCTTTTTTCTTTTAGATAATTCCAGGCTACCTCGTTAAACTTCCATTGAACGGAAGGTTGTAACGAGGTAAATTTATGTTTAATAACCCCTGCAATACGTGCCTCAAACTGATCGATGCTATTTTGCAGCAGCTGTGCTATCAGCGGAATAGTGGCCTGGAGCTTTGAAAGCAGTTTTTCATAAAAAACAATCTCTTTATATGAAAACACTTCCATGATCCCCACATTTTTCTTGTTGTAGTATACCGGAAAAATGCCGTATGATTTAATTCCTGCCTGTTTCAAAACCTGCAAAAACGGAAACTTCTCTATCTTATCGTCGGTAATGGAATTGAAGAAAATTGGCCGCGGGTTTTGATTATAATCATCAACAACAGCGTCAAATGTTTCTTCGGCCAGATTAAATTCTTTGGCTGCCTCAAGCAAAACGCTTTTTGAACATTCGTCGTTGTCAAATATCGGCTCATTATTAATGGTTAAAAAAGGCATCAGCCCAAACTCAATGCCCGGGCTTTCGGCGAGGGTTTTAAGTGACCTGATCACGTGCGCATACTGCTCCTCCTCATTTGCCGAATGATTAACCAGCTCGGTACGGATACTTTCGAGCGCATGGGTAAGGGTTACATCGGTTAAGGTGATTATAGAGAAGCCCGTAAATTTAAAATTGTTAAGCGGCAGTACCTGTTCAATTAAATCAAGACTTGTATTGGAATGTAAATATGGCTCAATAGTATCAAAGCTAAGTTCAGGCAATTCGCCCATAAGTTCAATTTCTACAAAACGGGGGTCTGTCTGGATATTAAAGTATCGGGAAAGGCCGGTTTCAGGATCCTCATATGAAAACAGCATTTCATTCTTTATAGCCGATGAAAAGCCGTACATACGCTCCAAGATCAGGTTATAAATAAAACGCTTTTGCCTGTCGCTGAACATTTCATTTTTAGGCACATTCAGCGCGTACAAATTGGAATGGTGGCTTGAATGAAAATCATAAAAAGCCTCGGTGCTGAAAAAGATCTTATCAGGTACCGGTGTGCTTAGTGCCCAGTATAATTCCTTTTCGTTAGCTATGGGCGGCGTGAGTATGGAGTAAATAAGTTCCAGCATTTCCCGGTATTTTTCGGCATCAGATGGCCGCATATCCAGGTCAATGCAGATATCATGCTCAAAACGCCCCAGCACATAGCGGTAAAACTCGCTTTTGAGCGTTTTTTCTGTAGCAATCCGTTCTTTTAAATGCGCCACGAACGGGTTAAATGTCAGGCATGTTTCAACCTGGCAAATGGTGCATTCGTTTTTGTTTATATTGATTACTTCGGTGTGCATTTTTTAAATTACAATTTTACCCTTCATTAAAATCTGAAACTGGTTGAAAGATAAGGGTACCATCCTTCTTCAGAGTAACCGGCAATTATTTTAATAACCGCAAGCCTTGCCGGTGCTACGTAAAAGCCTGCGCCTGTGCCGTTATGCCATTTATCTGAACTTTGCCCGTTTTCCCAAACCCGGCCTATATCGTAAAAACCTATAACGCCTATCTGGCCGGGAACTATATAACTGGCAAAATCACTTAATTTTATCCTCAGCTCCAGGTTGTTATAAAAACTATGCTGGCCGGCAAACCTGTATAACCTGTATCCTAATAAATTATCCTGTCCGCCTAAAAATAACGACTGATAAAAGGAAGTTTTGCCAATGGTAATACCGCCACCTACCCTATCGGCCAATACAATACTGCTTTTAGCATTCAGGCTTTTGTACAAGGCAACCTCGGGAATTAGCTGGGCAAAACTCGTGGAGTTATTATTTAAACCTTTAAACTCCTGAAGCTTGATATTTATAAAACTTCCCCAGGCCGGAAGTACCTTATTATTACGCTTGTCGTTGGTAAAGTTAACAACTATACCGGCATGCAGTTTTGTTTTATCAAAGGTATAACTGTCAGGCGCGTTTGTCAGTAAGGGGTATGTAATAAATCGGCCGATATTGTCATTAACATCTAATTTATAATACTGAAACGCAGGGCCTATGGTTACCGAAGTGCCCGATTCATTACGCCATCTGAACGCCGGACTAAATGTAAAGTTAGTGAAGCGGATACGGTGGTATTTACGGTAGTCGCCCACTTTAATAAACTGGGTTTCATTACCCCTGCCAAAAAAGTTAATGTTATCCGGATAATCAAGCTGACCGTTCATCAAAAAGTCGGCCTTGCCAAAAGCATGGATCCACTCGCCGCTGTAACTGATCTTGAAAGCCTTTGTACTGAACGAATGGCTGGCAAATACCGTTTGTACATCGTTATAAGGAAGCTTCTGAAAACCCTCCTGGTGTGTATATTTAAAACCAGCGCCAAGCAATACACCCTCATCCGGATTATAAGAGATATTGGCCAACGGCGCTATCACATTCATGAGGTTAACACGCAGATATGAAGTATTGGCGCTGTCCTTATCAATGTGTTTATTAACTTTTGATTCATCGCCGGTTATGCTGAGTTTTTTACCCCTGTCATACAGTTGCACCGTATTAAGCGACTTTACAATATTGTAGGTTTTAGTACCTGTACTATCAATAAACCTCAGTTTTATTGGCGATGTGGCATTATCAAGTACTACCCTATCATCACCACCACTTACATAAATGCGGAGTTCTTTGGTAATGTCGGGGTGATAGTTCTGGTTCATGAGGGTATCCTTAACCTCACCATTCTTATTAATTTTGTTAATGACCACATTAAGACTGCCGTTTGGCTCGTCCTTTACCGTTACCAGCTCATTTTTGTTGGAGGTATGAATATCAACTATTTTGTTGATGAACTTATAATAGTACTCCATTTCGGCCGGGATATTGGCGCGACGTTCCTTCAGTTGTTTCAGCAGTACATCATGCCTCAGTTTATAGGATGACTCGGGCAAACGCCTTAAACCAGCTTCCAGTACCTCATCAGTTTCGGCGGCAACAAAATCACTTACAATTTTTGTCCATTGCTCATGACTGTATTGTACCGATGGCCACCTTTGCATAAACATGGTTTTCCATAAAGAGTATTTTACATTATAGATCTCGCCGCTAAAACCCTGCAAATTCGGCGCTATCCATGGTTGGGCCGCTATAGTTGGCAATACCCCCTGGTTAGTATAAAATACCTGGTCGCGGTCGCGCGGAACAGCGGTGTAAAATTTGCCTTTCCCTTTGTCCTCATCGCGCCAGCGCCATTGATCGCCATGCCTGTCCCAGTCGCCAATGAGCAGATCCAGCAGTCGGGCCCGTAAAAACTCTTCGCCATCAACCGTATTATCATTGTCATCCAGCATCTTACCTATCATCTTTACCGTATTATCTGATTTACCGCCCGGTTCACGTTCTTCAAGCAAACAAACCTTGTTGGCAAAAATATTGGCATACTGACCCAAAACGGGATCGGCCGATACCACACCGATTATCGGGTTAGCGTGCGGCACACGCGCTGCAGTAGCCAATGGCGGCACTATCAGCGCCGAAAACGGGTGCTGAGCGCTCATGGCATCGTTAACCCAGTCTTTGGCAAACGTTTCCTGGAACTCATCAGGCAAGATCTTTTCAGGTTGTTTCTCTACACTGCGCAGTACCCATTCTTTGCCATCCTTATCAACTAAACGGAGCGAATGCGTTTGGAAACCGCCGCCAATACTTTCGGCCTTTAACCCGCCATGAATTTGCGACAGCCTGATTACCGGCAGTTTTGTTTCGGCAGCCCATTCCTTGCGGTAGTTTTCACCAAACCAGCGGCGGTGAAAATTGCTTACGCTGTCATATTTCGGGTGTACCCTAACCATAATGCTATCTGCTTTGATAGGCGTATGCAGGCTATCAGGAACGTTTTTCACCGAGGTATAGGGCTGTGTATAGGTAAACACCTGCTTAACACCCTGATCACTGTCTATATAATACGTGAAACGCATCCGTTTATCAGTCATCAGATCGGCGGTTACGTAACCTTGCGTTGCATCGGCAAAAAGTGAGTATTTACCTTTGATAGCATAGGTTTGCTTAGCCCCCGCCCCACTCACTACCTGCACCTGTTTGCTTTTGATAAACTGCAGACCATGCTCATGACCGGCCACATGAATGAGGTTTGGAAAACCAGCAAAAACGGCGTCCACCTTTTTGATCATATCCTGATACAGGGGATGCCCCAGGTCTTCGGGGTTTGAAAATGTAGAACGCAAAAACGGGTAAAGCGAACCAACTACAGGCAGCGGGATCCAAAAATCTTTATTGACCACTGTAAGCGGGAAGATATGATCCTTGAGCGAAAAATACCCGCCGTGGGTACCGTAGCTCTGGAACGGGTGGTGTGAGGCCAATATGATCACCTTATCCTTGTTGCGCTCAAATATCAGCTTGATTTTATCGGCAATATCGTCCTTGTTTTTGCAATCACACTCGGCACCGGGGTTGCTTTTACTGAAAGGATATAAAAACCATTCACTGTCGAAAGCTATCACCGTCAGGTTATCGGTAAGGTGGATCTCAACCGGATCGGGGCAGCCGTTTTCCGGCACCATTTTCAGCAGCTTATCGCCCTCCTGATCTAAAAACTCCCATTGGCGTTTTATTTTAGCCAAACCAAGTGGCCCACTCTTGTCCCAGTCATGATTGCCGGGGATAAAATAGACCGGTGCACCAGCCGCCCGCATAGGCTGATATTGTGATTGCAGGATCTTTTTGGTTTCGGCTTCTTCAGGGCTGCCGGGCAGCCCCATGCCGCGCGGGTAAATATTATCACCAAGGTAAAATACCGAGGTTTTATTTTTGAGGACATTGGCTGCGGCATGTTTTAATACAGCGCTTTGCTGTATATCCATTTCGCCGGCATCACCAATCAGGATCATCCTGTACTTTATAGAATCCTGCGCCTGTACTTTGCACAGGCCTATTAGTAAAATAGACAATAAAAGTAACTTTTTAATCATGAGGCTTGGTTAAGATGTATTATAGTTTAGCGATACCTGTACGCTATTTTATAAAGCTGAATTTCAAAATATTACCGGCGCTTAACTGGTCACCTTCGTTAGAGATATACAGGTTGCGCTGGTTATCAAATGCCATACCTTCGGGCTGACCAAATATGGTAACGCTTAAGGGATAAACGTTTTTCACTTTCCAGTTGGCATCAGTAACAACCAGCATTTTATTTACAGATGAAAGGATATACCATTCATTAGTGAATGTATTTTTTGCCATTGCCGACGGGCGGAAGGGCACACGCTTTTTATTTACCAGCCGCTCAATTTCTTTAACATCTATCACAAAACTGCCGGTTTGCTTCAACGTACCATCCGGCTGTAGTTTTAATACATAGCCGCTGCTGCTTTTTGATGTTTTTTCATCAGCACAATGCTTGCACAGTACATAAATAAGGCCTGATTTTTCATCGGCACACATGGCTTCAAATTCACCTTCGGGCAATTCACCTTTAGTTTTTTGTACGTTTGATACCACTTTACTCCTTACCTGGCTAAAAGGAAAGGTGAATAATGTACCATCGCTTTTAAGCATGATCACTTGTTCGCCGCAAATGGCCACATCCTCGTAATCGCCGCTTTTGGCAAATTTGGTATAGCTGGCTTTTTTGTCGCCCAGCTTCAGGTTAAACAAAAAGCCTTCTTCGTCCTGCTCGGCATAAACCGAATCATTTTTACCATTATGAAAAGCAAAGCCGGAGATCTCGGTAAGGTCCTCAGGCATTTTATACTTAACGGGCTTATTAAGATCGTATCCCGGTGGACTAACAGGAATAGCTTTCTCTTTATTTTTGCATGAGATGGTTAAAAAAACAACAGCCACGACAAACATTGCCGTCACTAAAACAGCCAGCTTACGTTTAGCATCTTGTTTTTTAAACCCTGTCATATTTTTTTTGCTGTAAAAGTTCATAAACAGCCCGCTGCGATTGTACCGGCGGTTCAGTTCTATCAACCCTTATGTTTTGCAATTGTTCATTTAAAGTTACAGCCTGCACATTATCTGCCAATTGGATCTCAAGCATGGCTATTACCTCGTTCCTGATGCGTTCATCATAAACAGGGAAACACACCTCAATACGGCGATAAATGTTGCGGTTCATCCAATCGGCCGAGCCCATGAAAACCTCCTGGTTGCCGCTGTTATGGAATATAAAAATACGCCCGTGCTCCAGGTAACGATCAACAATACGTCTTATGCTGATATTCTCGCTCATGCCCGGTACTCCAGGTATCAAACAGCAAATACTGCGCACAATCATCCTGATCTTTACCCCCGCCTGCGATGCTTCATAAAGTTTGCCTATCAGCACACGCTCTTCAAGGTTGTTCAGTTTTATAGTGATGCCTGCCGGATTGCCTTTACGGGCCTGCTCAATTTCCCTGTCAATCAATTCAATAAAACGCGAATGCAGGTTAAACTGGGCTACCAGCAGGTGCTTAAAATCGATATCGTAGCCCTCAGCCGATTTGGCTTTTTTGGCGAGATAGATGAACAACAGGTCCATTTCGCGCAGCAGTTGCGGGTTGGCTGTCATCATGATATGATCGGTGTAGAAAGCAGCCGTACTTTCATTAAAGTTACCAGTGGCCAATAAACCGGCATATTTCACCCGGCCATCAACAAGACGTTTTACCAGACCTACCTTAGCGTGTACTTTTATGGCCTTATCACTGTAAATGATATTTGCTCCTACTGCTTTTAACCTTTTTGCCCATTTGATATTATTGGCTTCGTCAAAACGGGCTTTCAACTCAACAAGCACCCTTACCTTTTTACCGCTTTCGGCGGCACTGATAAGGGCATTTACAATCCGCGAGTCGCTGGCTACACGATAAAGGGTTACGGAGATCTCTTCAACACTTTCGTCGATAGCAGCCTCGTTAAAAAAACGGAGAATGGAGTTATATGACTGATAAGGGGCATGAAAAATGCAATCTCCTTTATCTATATAATCAAATATGGATTCATCAGCGCTGATCTGCCTGTTTACCAATGGCGGCCATTTAGCATATTTTAAACCGGGAATGCTTACAGGTAAACCCATCAAATCTTTTAAGTTATGGTAAAATCCACCTTCCACAATACTTGAACCTTGTACCCCCAGCTTATTTTCAATTACATGAAGGATGCGCAACGGGATACCCGGCTGGTGCAAAAAGCGCGTTGCTAAACCCTGGTCACGCTTTTGAAGCTGTTTTTCAATTTGTTCCTGAACATCACCATTGTAATCATCACTAAGCTCAAGCTCGGCATCGCGGGTTATTTTGAAGCTGTAGCAGCCTTTTATTTCTTCGGTTTTAAAGATCTTGCCGAGGTTATACCGCACAATATCATCAAGGAAAATAATGTATTGCTTGCCATCCTCATTAACGCTAAAAAATCGTGGCAACTGGTTAGATGGAATATTAAGGATCACCGATCGTTCTTTCCCCTTATCCAGCCCAAGGTTTACCAGAAAGTAAAGCCGGTTATTTTCGGGGAAGAATTGTTTTTTACCACCCACCAGATTAACGGGCTGTAAAAAGGCAAGTACCTGGCTGTAAAAATAGTCGCTCACCCTATCAGCTATCGAAGCCGGGATAGGCTCATTGAACAGCAGGTTTACGTTGTTTTCTTTTAACAACGGGATAAGCCTGCCGGTAAAAACCTTTCCAAAACGGTTTTGCTGACCCCCTACAAGCTCCTGGGCTTTATGAAGCACATCCTCGGTTTGTTCTGTTTTATTGAGTAGGTTAAGTTTGTGTAATGCCATTACCACTGGCATCCGCACGCGGTAAAATTCATCGAGATTTGAAGAGAATATAGCAAGAAAATTTACCCTTTCCATTACAGGGAGCTCTTCGCTTTCGGCCTCCATCAATATGCGCTCATTGAAAAGTAACCAGCTTAGGTCCCTGTCAAAAAATGAGTATTCCATAGTTGCAGATTTTGTTTTTGGCAGTACCCCTGCTGCTTACAATAATGATGATATGATGAATGCTACTACTGATACGATAAGCCCAAACATAAATATGTTGTACGATGCCCTGAGCAACCTGTATTTTTTGCCCAGCACAACCCCCTGCGAATAATTATCACGGATCAGGCTGCCGTACAAAAACTCCCTGTCTTCCATCATTTTTTCCATACCATCGCTGTAATCCTGATATGACATACGGTAGAAATTACCGAAAAACAACAGGTTAACAGTTTTCTTACTGATATCCTCAGGGGTAAACAAGCCCGGTGGAATTGACGGACGGGTTGAAAGTATGGAAAAGATCATCGTAGCCAAACTAACCGATAACAGCATAAAAGTTGGGATCAGCAAATTGGAATGTTCATCAAGCTTGCGCAGCACCAAACTGATAATGGCCGAAAGGATAATGGAATTAACCGTGATCATGATATGAGCCTTGTTATCGGCCATATCGCTCAAACGCTGATGGTTGCTTGAACTGATCCTGAACATGGTTTCAATACCGCGGTCGGGCCTGTCATTTTTATGCTTTTTATTGTTGTGACCGTGCCCCTGGTCATCATCGTCGTCGTCCTTTTCACGCGAAACTACAGTGCCACCATCGGTATCAGCGGTAAGGATAACCGGTGTTTCCTTCACCTCAACATCGGCCTGCTTTTCTACCAGTTTTTGCAGGTTCTTTTGTTTTTGATCGTTAAGCAGCAGGCGGCAGTAGTCGGTATAATATTCATGCCCCTGTAAAAACTCGATGTTATAGCTGCGCCATTCGTCCTTATCAATATCATGTTTTTTGATTGCTTCCATTTCTTTACGCAAAAGCTTGTTCTTATCGCGGAAGTCATCGGTACCTAAATGGAACAGATCGGCATCACAAATGATCTGCTGCAGCAGGTCGGCCGGGTTTTGCGGCATTTTAGTGGCGGTAATACAACCGGTAACCTTATCAATAACAGGCTGATCAAATTTATGCTGTTTCAGGAAATGCGTAGCAATGCCCACGCTTTTTGATTCATGGTCTTTTTTATCTGTAAAATATCCTGTATCATGAAACCATGCCGCCGAGATCACCACAAAAAAGTCCTCATCGCTTAACTGGTAATGGTTAGCTATCTGGGTGGCCGCTGCAACAACGTCTTTGGTATGCCTCAGGTTATGATAAATTAAATCGGGATCATGATGTACATCAAAATAGGATATAACATACTGCTTTACCTGTTCTAACAGCGGTTGAAATTTCATCGTAGTTTTTTGTTGTTAAAGTAAATCAAATTTATTTTAAAAATACCTAATTGCAGCTATGCCCCGCGGAGAAACATCAATTTATCGGGCATTGTTTATACAAAAGGCAAGAAAATGTTTGTCTTTGCATTTACAAACTGCATGCCACACAACCATACAATTGAATATCAATACATTGAGCAGCAATACACGAAATCGCAATACGATATATCGTTAAATGCCGAAACGTTATGACGTTAAAAGCAAAAAGCCTTATTGCTAAGGCCTTTTAACTAAATATAATTATGCTGATTCTTCTGCAACCCCGGGCCCCTCATAACTATAGTTATAAGGCGGATGCGGCACGATGAAGGTTTCCTGCACACGTGATGATCGTTTAAAGTACGGCACACATATAGCTGCCACAATAAAAGAACCGGCTAAAGCCTGCATTGCAGTGTCACTTACAGTGCCGTAAAGATTATAAGCTATGTAGTAATCTGTTATAGCTACTAATGCCCTGAAAACAAAGAAACCAATGATATATTGCGGTAATATATCGCGCCGGTTTAACAGCAGGGCAAGGCAAAACACAGCATAACAAGCCATTGCAATATTTCCAAGGCTCTCTAATACAATCAGGAACCGGTGCTCCATAATATTTTTCACCGCATGTGAGTTCCATGAACTGAGTTCAAAATAACTCCTGCTCGATAGCCCCCATATAGCAGATATAACCATACCGCCTAAAAAAATGGCTATTACAATAAGCCAGCCGCCCAACGGTACAAATGTTGAACCGTAAGCAAATACAATACCCGGCGTTTCGCGCTGATAAAGCCATACACCAAGTACAATAAGCCCTACAGTCAGCAAAAAAGCAATCAAAACCAGGAAACTGTTAATTGTTGACGGCCTGTCTGAGTCTGGAGGCGTATAAGAAAAACTGTAACCCAGACTGGTATCATTAAGTTTTTTGATATCGGCCTTAAATTCGTCAAGTTTGTTTACAGGTACATTATCTTTCAAAAATGATAGCTTATAGTTAAGTAACAAAGTATCGCCTGCAGTTGTAAAATCCGACTCATAACGATAATAATCCCGGTTAATGGCATCATGATCTTCATTAATATTCCATCCACCAGGCAAAACTACTTTTATGGAGTAGGCAGCATCATATGGATATGTAAGGGCTACCGGTGTTTTGATGCGACCGGTTATTGTGGGAAACTGATTATAAATGGAATTGGCGAAAAGATCGGCAGTTAGTTTATTACTGGTAGAGTCTTTTTTAAAGAAATCGCCTACCTTATAGGTTTCTATGATAATAAGTTTATTCGCTTTCAAATCATCTGTTACAGTGATTGAGTCCTTAGTCTCAATTTTGTTATAGATCTTTGCGTAATAGTCCAGATAACTTTTCTCCGTTTCGGCCATACCTGATGATTCAAGCTTGCCACGCATGTAGTCGGCCTCATCGCCGGTATAAATGGTTTTTACAGTGAACAACACCGGTGACTTTCCGTCCTTTACCGTATAAATATCCTCGCCGGTAACTTTACCGCCTTTTGACGGCGGAATAGTGGTAAGCGCATCGCTGCCCGTCTTCAATACCAGGCCTTTACCATACCGAGGAAAATAAATATCTGTTCCCTCGCCGCCCTGGTTATCCATAGTGGCATCAACCCAAACTTGTTTCCCGTTCACATTGGCAGTTACCACGGCATGGTTAAATGCATAAGCTGTAGGTATGTACTGTTCAACATGCTCATTCATATCGGCGTTTACCAAAACCATGGAGGCATCAATCCCACCGGCTTTCAGCATGGATACCAGCAATAGTGATTTATCCTTACAATCGCCATAACGCTGTTTAAATACCTTTTCGGGATTATTGGCGCGATGCGAGTATTCACCTATTTCAATACCCATATAACGCACTTCCTGCTGCACCGTACGAACCGCCGCTCTGAAATATTTTTCTTTATCGTTACCTGCATCCTTTTTTAATTTGGCAATCTGCCCGCCAAGCTCACCTTTAATATTCAGCGATGGCTGATTGATACTTGAAGCCCAGTTCACAACTTCGGCCCAGTTGGCAAACTCACTTACCTGGATAAAACCACGTTCGTTATACCATGACGGCTCGCTGTCGTCATCATGGGCCGGCGGCACCTGGAAGCCCTCATAAACATAGCTTTTTAAGCCATTGGCTTCACTAATGGTGGGCTTAGGCACATTATTAAAAGTTTTAAAGTTCAGTTTTCGTTGTGATGATGCAATTATGGCCGTGTAATGATGGGCGATGGGCGTATACCACTGCAAATACATATTGGCGCAAAACTTGCCATTAAGGATAGGGTTACGGCCGGTAATGGTGTATGAATATTCAATACGGTCGCCTTTGCGGATATCATCCAGAATATACAAAGCAGAAAAGCTTCCCTGGTAAATAAAGTTGGATAAATCCTTTTCGTCGGCCAGTACTTTAAAAGCCGTGGTTTTTAAACGGTTCAGCGGCTTACCATCGCGCCAAACCGTAATATCATGAAAATCGAGCCGCTCATAGGCAGGATCAAAACTAACGGAGATCTGCGAAGCATTCTGGATCCCCGTTTCAGATACTATCTCGCGGATTATGTGGTTATAATCTGCCTGTTTTTCAACCTGTACCTGCTCCTCAATAAGCGCATAGTAAAATCCACGCTCAATAGTGCGCGACGATGGCTTTTGGTTGTATGGTTTTAATGTGTTGAGCCAGGTTGGCCTGGTTGATATATGTACCGATGGTGTATCGCCAAAAGCAGCCCCGCTGCACCAAAACACCACCACCAAACAAAGGGAAAACGTAAAACGCATTTTAAAAGCTTTTGTATACCGGCTTTGAAAATAAAGAAAACCAACTGAACTTGGTGTAACTATTTTAATATTTAACGGTTTATTTATATGGGATAATAAAGTGGGAGGCTGAATCTGCGCGAAGAATTTACTCACCCCGGCGTTGCTTCGCTCGCCACCCCTCTCTACGCTTTGCGTAAAGAGGGGACAACCAGAGATTAAATATGTCCATACTATCTGAGAATATTAGCGTAAGTTTAAAATAATCTTGTTCAGAACGTCATTCATATTGTTTATTATCTCATCGTTTTCAAACCGCAATATTTTTAATCCTAAATCTGATAAAACTCTATCGCGATTTTTGTCGTAATCTTTTTTATATAAATGAATCGGCCCGTCTGCTTCAATAACTAATCTTGCTTCATGGCAATAAAAATCAGGAATATAATATAAGCTTTTTCCAAAATATGATTGCACACAAAGTGGATGTTGTCTTAGGAATTTCTTATTGACTAATTTTCTATTTCTTAATTCCTGCCAAAGCAGTTTTTCGGCTGCGGTTTCACGCTGTCTTAATTCTCTGCAAAATTCAATAATACTGATCATTTAGATAAGGCTATAGGATGATAAATATATCGATTAGAATCAAAATTACAATTTTCTATCCCCTCTTTACGCTTGCGTAGAGAGGGGTGACAAGCGCAGCGATGTCGGGGTGAGTAAAATCCTTAAACCAGCAAAGCCACCCCGAACCCAGGATGGCTTTGTTAATAAATATAGTTAAGGATTATTATTGTCCTCCGCCTAATACAGCGCGGAATTTTGTTTCATAGCCCTTTAACTGGTTTTCAAATTTGGTTGCAAGGGCAGTTTGATGATTGTCCTTTGTAAACTGCACAAGGCCATTCAGTACCTGCATACCTATCTGCACGTCACGGCCGTTAATGCTGTTCACATCCTGGCTAAGCAGGTAAGCATTATAATCAAGCTGATCGGTAAGGTAATTATCAATATTGGTTGCCAGTTTGTTACCCAATACTACATCATGAAGCTGGTAAGCCAGCTGTGTTAAATACAACTTACGACCAGCAACGTCTACATACGGGTAGATATCTGGCAGCTCAGCATCATACTTCTGCACAACTTTTAATGCTTTATCATTTTTACCTTCCTGAACAAGGTTTTGGGCCAGGTCAAGGAAAGTGGTTACCATTACAGGGTAAAACATAGAGGTTGACTCATGATCAAGATATCTGGCCTTTTTGAAGTTACCGAATTTAAACTTGTTCATCACGTTGTCATACATTACATCGGTATTGGTTTTACTTAACTGATCGTGTAAAGCCGTGTCAGGTTTAAACGGTATCAGGTGATAAGTAAATCCTTCTTTGTATAAGTATGGCTGCAAACCTATCAGGTTTTCGTTACCGATAGTAGTTGTGAAACAGATTGGGCGTTTCCAGTGGTTGTGCGCCAAAATATCAAACATGGCCAGGTTCTCTTTGGTTACATAGTTTGATGTATACTTCCACTCCATGGCAGATGCCAGCTTATCTTTCTGATCGGCTTTTACAACACCGTTGGCAATTACTTCATCAGGATTAACAGTAACTTTAAGGTTTTTGGTTGGCAGATAGTTGCCATATTCTAAGCTTTGATACTGTACCTGCGCAGCTTTATCGTCAGAAGTAATGAAATCAAATACCTCTTTGATATCCTGGTAGCCTGGCAATTTCTGATCGTTAAAATAAATAACGTCCCTCACCCCTTCTTTATACTTATCAAAAGGCATGGTAATAGGCAGCGGCTCGGAGTTGTTCATTTTTTTCTGCATCTGGCGAATGTACCAGTCGCCGGTGAACAAGCTCAGGTTTACGATGCGCACATCCGGGCGAATGCCCTCAACCTCCTGGTCATACCATAACGAGTAAGTATCATTATCGCCATAAGTAAACAAAATGGCATTTGGCGGGCACGATATAAGGTAATTGTAGGCCATATCATGCGGCGTCATTTTGGTTGAACGGTCATGATTTTTCCATTCTTTGGCAGCCAATACTACCGGGCAAACCAGCAAACCAATCACGGTTGAACCGATAGCTGCCATTTTAGCATCAATATATTTACGGCCAAATTCGGCAATGGCAATTACACCAAGCCCTATCCATATGGCAAAGGCATAAAACGAGCCCACGTACGAATAATCACGTTCGCGCGGCTGTACAGATGCCTGATTTACATACAATACAATTGCCAAGCCGGTAAAGAAAAACAATAATCCAACAATCAATGCATCTTTACTGCGGCGGTTAACATGAAAAAACAAACCTAT
Source organism: Mucilaginibacter angelicae (assembly GCF_042434235.1). Lineage (NCBI taxonomy): Bacteria > Pseudomonadati > Bacteroidota > Sphingobacteriia > Sphingobacteriales > Sphingobacteriaceae > Mucilaginibacter > Mucilaginibacter angelicae. The sequence goes on from NZ_JBHLTS010000078.1 coordinate 330,446, forward strand.
TAAACCAATTATTAAAGGCAAAGCATATAGCGGGGTATAGGTGGTAGCCTCGGTTACTGATTTTGGCAGGTGCTTACCACCATCAAAAATTCCGCTTGTCCAGTTGCCGTCAATACCTTCGGTACTGGTTTGTCCGTCGGCATCATTATAACGGCCAACAAAGTTCCAGAAAAAGTAACGCCAATACATCTGGTACATCTGCCAGCTAAACATCCATTTCAGGTTATCGCCCATAGTTGGTGCCTGTCCTTCAGGGATTCGCAGCCATTGCTTGTAAAACTGCACATCGTTAGGGTCAGTACTGTACATACGCGGCAAGGCCGTAGTATGGTCATATACATAGTCGGTTTTGTGACCAGCGTTTTCATACTGGGTATTACCTTTACGGTAAATAATACTGCCCTGTTTTTGATCGGTAACCTGGGCATCATAAAACGGACCGCTTACTAAAGGCACTTCGCCATACTGGATCCGGTTAAGGTAACCGTAAAGTGTAAAGGCATTATCAGGGTGTGAGTTATTCAAATCGGGGTTGGCAGTAGCGCGGATTGGAATATAAGCGAATGAGCCGTAACCAAAGTAAATAAATGCAACACAAAGCAGTGCAAGGTTAAGCATTGGTTTCTTTTTGCGGATACTGTAAATGATACCAAGTACTAAAGCGATTAATATCAGCAAAATAAAAAAGAAGGCCCCGCTGCCAAAGCCCATTCCTAATGAGTTAACAAAGAAGAGATCAAAGTAAGCGGCAAACTTGATGGTATATCCCCTGATGCCATATTGAACCAAACCAAGGATCACTACACCGGCAAGGAAAGCCAGTATGCCGCTACCAACCGTAACCTTTTTAGTCCGGCGGAAATAGTATACCATGGCAATGGCCGGGATAGTTAACAGGTTTAACAGGTGGATCCCGATGGATAAGCCTATAACATAAGCTATAAAAACAATCCATTTATCGGCACCAGGCTCATCGGCATGTTCGTCCCATTTAAGAATTGCCCAAAACACAATAGCGGTACATAGTGATGACAAGGCAAATACAATGGTTTCAACAGCCGAAAACCAAAACGTATCGGTATAAGTGAATGCCAGCGCGCCTACAAGGCCGGCTCCCATAATTACGTACAGTTTATAACCGTCAATAGCTTCATTGCGTTTTTCAACCATCAGCTTTTTGGCAAAAGCAGTAATTGTCCAAAATAAAAACATGATGGTTGCCCCGCTGGCCAGTGCCGAACCCATATTGGTAAAGAAAGGCACCTTAGTATTATCACCAAAAGATAGCAGGGATAAAACCTTGCCTATCATAGCAAAAACCGGGTAACCCGGCTGGTGGGCTACCTGCAAACGGTAGGCACATGAAATAAATTCACCGCAATCCCAAAAGCTTACAGATGGCTCTAATGTTAAAATATAAGTTATTGAGGCTATAACAAAACAAAGCCAGCCTAACAGGTTATTGATTTTTTTGTACTGCATTTAATAATATATCAATTGATTTAATAGCGCGGCAAATATCATGATTTTTATAACTTATTTAAAAAAAACACCTCCGCGTGACAAAATTTAACACTAATTAACTTTTCAAGGCATTGAGATTAAAGAAAATTTAACCACAGATTTTAACCTGCAGCATTTTATAACGGATTTTCATACATAATTTTCACATATTCTCTTAGGTTATTCAGACAGTAATTTTTAATCGAAATTATATTCCGCTTGTATAATTTAAACATATCAGAAACAACCTGCCATACATTTATGTATATACCCTTATTTATGAATGAAATTTTTATCTTAGAACAATTAATACTTATTTTGTTGTAATGCAAAAACTCTACTCCTTAAGTTTCCGAAAAACACTCATAATAGCTGTAATTGCCTTACTCTCATCGCAGTTAAGTAAGGCTCAATCAGTTTATTTACCCAATTCATACCAACTGTATCAAAAATTCAATTCGGATATCTATTCTGTCAAAAATTCGGTTCATACTTCATTGCGTCCGTTTTTAATAGATAGTACTATTCTGCGCACCTATGATTCGGTGATGAATGTTGGTGTTAAAGATCGTAAAACATGGGGCGGGCGTAAGTTATTTAATGAGCACCTTTTTGATGTAAAAGCCAAAGAATATACTTTTTATGCCGATTATATCACTGATGTACAGGCCGGCAGGGATTTCAACAACAGTACTACAACTAATTTAAATGTACGTGGCTACCAGATAGGAGGAACAGTAGGTGAGAAATTTTCGTTTTACACCAGTGGTTTTGAAAATTCGGCCAAGTTTCCAGGTTATTACAACAATTATATAAATGCCAGCGGCTTTATACCGGGTCAGGCTTATGCAAGGCATTACACAGGGCAAGTAAGAAATTCACAGGATTGGTCGTACGTAACTGCCATCCTTTCCTACTCTCTGACTAAAAAGCTGAATATTACTTTAGGCGAGGATAAAATGTTTATCGGTGATGGTTACCGCTCGGTGCTTTTATCTGATTTTGCTGCCAATATGCCCCTGTTACGACTTACGGCCGACCTTGGACCAGTACGTTATATGATAGCCTGGGCCTACATCGAAGACCTTAATACTGTTACTGCGCCAAAATTTGATTCCTTTGGAGGAAACCGCCGCAAATGGGCCTTGTTCCACTACATTGACTGGAACATAACCAAACGTGCATCATTTGGTATGTTTAATGCCCTTATAACTCCTGAAGCAGATAACCAGGGGAACCGGTCGGGCTTTGACGCCAATTTTGTAAACCCTATTCTATTCGCAAGTTCATTAGGTCCGGGAGGATACCAAAAAGACAATGTATTTTTAGGCTTTAATGCCAAATACAAAATCTTTGATAAAGCTGCTTTATACGGACAGATCATGTTTGACAGGTTTAAAGGCAGTGATTTCTTTTCGGGCAACAGTACAGATAATACCAACGGCTGGCAGCTGGGTATCAGGGGGGCAGATATATTTAAAGTTAAAAGGTTAAACTACCTGTTTGAATATAATACCGTTAAACCTTATACCTATAGTAATCAGCAGTCAATAAGCAGCTATTCTTTTTATGGCGATCCGCTGGCCCATCCTTATGGAGCAAATTTCAGGGAGCTTTTAGGAATTTTAAATTATTCGGTTGGCCGTTTTGATTTCCAGGGACAGCTTAACTATGCCAAATACGGTCTTGATGCTACAAAAGCAGATAACAACGGCAAAATAATTACCAAGCCCTTTGTGCCTTCAGCAAACACTACAACTACTATTGGTCAGGGCATAAGCACACAACTTTATTATGGCGAAGGCACAGTTGCCTACATCCTGAACCCTAAATATAATTTACGCCTTGAACTTGGCGCATTATATCGCCAGGAAAAAAATGATTTGAAGGATTCAAAAACCACCCTGATCACTTTCGGATTAAGAAGTTCGTTCAGGAATTTATACCACGATTTTTAATCTCTGCTAAGTCTTACGAAGTTTTAAAAACTTCGTAAGGCTGGAATTCAGTACGCTTCCCTACCCTTTCTTCTTTCTCGAGCCCACTGACAAGCCTACAGCTACGCCAATTGCTATACCCATGGCAAGGCTATGTAATGCCAGCCCAATGGCAGTGCCAACAACCAGCCCGCCTGCAAAATAATTAGGGTCTATCCTGTTCATTCGTTCATAAAAAATAAGTTTTCAAATTAAATCATTTTTCCCTGCTGACAAACAGTTGTCATAACTATATATTTATTTTGAATAGTATAAAAGCTGATAGCATGACGACACGGGATATAGCCAACCTGCGGGTGTATAACCAGCACCTTAACTATAATAAATTTAAAAAGCCCGAAGAGGTAGTTGGATATATGTGCGCTATGCAAGCGCAGGAATATGCTCTGGCCAAATGGGCAATTGGTTTGCGGATGCTATCTGCTACGGATAAAGCGGTGGAAAAAGCCATGACAACCGGCACCATATTACGAACCCATGTATTAAGGCCAACCTGGCATTTTGTGTTGCCAGAGGATATCCGCTGGATGCTTAGCCTTACTGCACCAAGGATCAACGCGGGCAATGCCACCATGTATAAAAAACATGAACTTACAGATGCCGTTTTTAATAAAAGCTTTAATGTATTTATAAAAAACATGCAGGGCGGTAAGCAATTAACCCGGACTGAAATTGTAACAGCCCTGCATGAGGCCGATATAGCAACCGACGACCTAAGACTCACCTTACTATTAATGAAAGCCGAACTGGATCAGTTAATTTGCAGCGGTGCAAGGCGGGGCAAACAGTTTACTTATGCGCTGCTTGATGAACGTGCGCCGGCAACAAAGGCCATACCTCGTGATGAGGCGGTCGCCCGCCTCGTTTCGCGTTATTTTACAAGTCACGGCCCCGCTACAGTAAATGATTTTGTACATTGGAGCGGGCTTACGGTTGCCGATGCCAAAACCGGTATTGAGATAAACAAGGGCCGGTTAAGTAATATCAATGTTGAAGGAATAAGCTATTGGATGAGTGCTGATGTAGATTTGAGCAAGACCAAAAAATCCGGCACCTACCTCCTGCCTGTTTACGATGAATTGATTATTGCCTACAAAAACCGTGATGCCATAGTACCTGTCAAATTCCATGATAAAATGGGCGCTATTACCTTTTTTCCAACCATAATGGTCAATAACCAGGTGATAGGCAACTGGAGCCGGAACATCGGTAAAAAGAATATTGATATTGAGCTAAAACCATTTGATAAACTCAGCAAAGCTCAAAGTGAGGCTATTGAAACCGCTGTACAGCGTTTTAAAAAGTTCAATGGCCTCGCATAACAAACATTAATTATAGCAATATTTACATATAAAAACAATACATCATGCCCGAATTACCAGATCTGCAGGCTTTTAGCCATAACCTGCAAAAAACACTTGCCGGTAAAACAGTAAAAAAGATAGAAGTACCGAATGCTAAAAAGCTAAACGTTAGTGCACATGAACTGGACGAGGTTTTAAGCGGACAAAAGTTGGAAAAAGTTTATCGCGAAGGTAAGGAACTGCACATTAAATTTGGCAAAGGCGATGTGCTTGGCTTACACCTGATGCTGCATGGCAAGCTGTTTTTGTTCGACACAAGAAACGAAAACAAATACGGCATTATTGAGCTGCACTTTGAAGATGACAGTGGATTGGTGCTAACCGATTTCCAGGGGATAGCTACGCCTACCCTCAACCCCGAAAAAAAGGACGTACCTGATGCCCTCGACGCCGATGCCGAATATTTGAAAAAACGCCTGGCTAAAACAAAAACCAATATCAAAACTGTTTTACTTGATCAAAAAATATTAAGAGGTATTGGTAATGCTTACGCTGATGAAATTTTATGGCATGCTCGTATTTCTCCATTTTCTGTAAGCAGCAAAATACCGGAGGCAAAACTGAAGGACCTGGTTCAGGCAATAAGATCAGTATTGGAAGATGCCGAAAAAAGTATCCTAAAATCAAATCCCGACATTATTAATGGAGAGGTACGCGATTTCATGAACATTCACAATTCAAAGAAAAAACACAGCCCAACCGGCGCCGCGATCCTGATTAACGAAGCCTCAAGGAAAACTTATTATACTGATGAACAAGAGTTGTTTGAGTAGATAACCATGAGCTTAAAAGGACGATCTATACTTAAATAAAAAAATGTCATTTCGAAACGAAGAACGAGTGAGAAATCTTCTACACCCTGCAAAACGGCATGCAGCGTGTAGAAGATTTCTCTTTCGCCCCAACGCTCAGGCCTGCCCTCTGCTCTATCGAAATGACATTTTTTATAAGGGTTTACGCGAAATAATACCCTCTTTATAATTTAAAAGTCTCCCCTTTAGGGGAGATTTAGATGGGCTTTACTTCAACTTTTTCACTAAAACATTAAAATCAACCCCAACAACCGGGATCTTTTTCCATGGCTCGGTTTCAGTGTCTTTGTGAAATGTGCCGCCATTAAACAAGCCACAAGCAAAACCAATATTGGAACCGGTTTTAGTTGTCAAAAACTCAATAGAAACAACAATATCCCCGGCTACCTTAACATTATATGGCGATAGATCGACTGTGATTAGCTGGTGATTATCCTGGTTATTATATTTTTTGATATAGCCTTTTATTTCGTCTTTAACCAAATCAGCTTCGTTTGGAAGCTTTCCGGCCATTTGGTAAACATTCACTTTAAATGGGATGCTATCGTTTGAACGGTTTTGGGTGTGAAAACTTAGCTTCAGCAATTGAACAGGATGTTTACCTGCATTCATTTCAATGCCAACTTGCCTGCCTTTAACAGCATCGAAAGAAGTGTTGGATGAGCCGGTGCGCGGTTTGTTGCCTATTGTTTTGGTTTTATCCTGTGCAGATGCGCCGATAGTAACAAGGCATAAAAAGCATACAGTAAATAGTTTTAAAAAATTTGGGGGTGATATCAGATTTAGCATAACAATATTTTAGATTGATGTGATTTACAGAGTAGACGATGATTATAAACAAATGGTTGCAACACCAATTTAATTTTTCATATGGTTACCCTTGTAAAGACGCATCACATGCGTCTGCCGTTATTCATTTCCGGCTGCCTGTCCAAAAGGAGACGCATGTGATGCGTCTCTACAAAAAAATCACTCTTTTTTAACAGCACTGTTCCTGATAAAAATAACCGACATCAGCGCACCTAAAAACGCCAGCCCGGCGCAGATGCGCATAATATTGCTGTAAGCCGAAATAAATCCGTTATGATAGGCAATTTCTACAGCTTTTTTATTGGCTCCGTCAATATTGGCAGGTACCCTTGCATTGCCCAGATTGGCAGATTGTTCCATAACCACCTTTTTATCTTTTTCGTTAAGCGGCAGCTTCTTCAACTCCCCCTGCATCGCACCTGAAAAAAACAGCACGGCCAGCGCACCGAAAATGGCGTTGGCAAAAACATTGGCAATGCGGGTCATGGCATTGTTAATGCCCGATGCTGTACCCGAAAAATGATCGCTCACCGATCCCATTACCGTAGCCGTAAGCGGCGCTACAGTTATTGACATGCCGAAGCCAAACACAATCACACCAGGAAAGAAGCTTGTCCAATAATCGGACGGGCCTGCAGTTTGTTTGATAAACGATAACATCAGCAACCCCGCTCCTGCCAAAGCCGGACCGATAATGAGCAATAAACGCGGACCTTTTTTATCGGCAATAGCCCCGGCATAACGCGCAATGGAGATCATGAGCACCGTAAAAGGCAAAAACGTTAAACCTGATTGCAGCTGGCTATAACCCTGCACCTGTACCATATTTAACGACATAAACAGCATCCCGCCACCCAGGCCTGCATAAAGAAAAAATGTAAGGAGATTTATGCCGCTAAATGTTTTACTATTAAACAAGGTTAGCGGCATCATAGGATGTTTACTTGTATTTTCTATATAAATAAATATAATGAGCAATAAAATACCTGCGGCAAGCGAACCGTATACCTGCCAATTACTTAAGCCAACCGCAGGCATCCGTAAAAAACCAAACGTTAGCAAAGCAAGCCCCAAAGCTATAGAAATAGCACCGGGCAAATCAAGGGCCTGATCGGCCCTGTCATCTTTACTTTCTGCAACTTTGCGCCACAGTATGAGTAAAGCCACTAACCCAATCGGCACATTGATAAAAAATATATACCTCCACAAACCGGCATCGGCCAAAGCACCGCCAAGTACCGGCCCGCCCATGGTAACCACCGTGGTAATGGCCGACCAGGTACCTATCGCCTTACCCCTTTCTTTTGCATCAATAGATGATGAAATAAGTGAAAGGCTCCCCGGAATCATTAGTGCGCCACCAATACCTTGTATAATCCTGAAAACAATAAGGTAAAAAACACCCGGTGAAAGTCCGCAAAGTGCGGAGCCAGCTATAAAAATGAAGATGCCTATCATAAAGATCTTCTTTCGCCCAAGTTTATCACCCAATGAACCGCCTATCAAAATAAGGGAGGCCAGCATCAGAAGATAAGCATTCAGGATCCAGAATAGGTCGGCACCTTTGGCATCAAGACTTTGCTGCAAGGCCGGCAGCACCACATTAAGCGCTGTACCATCAATAAACGCCATGGCCGAAGCCAGTATAGCCGAAACCATGATCCATTTACCGGCCGGGCTGCCCAATGAAACTGTAGCCATATTTTATAAGGTTGTAACTGGTACGTTTATTACAAAGTTGCAGTAAATGTTCGGATTAATAAGGCTGTAAAACAATAAATTAAAGCACTATTAAAAAACAGGTTACCGTCTGAAAACACCAATATTTTCGGGGTAAAGTAGTATCAGCAGAAATATGGCGGACAGATTAAGCTGTAAAACCCCCGAATTAGTTGCACTGGAAAACAAGACGGCCAAAACAGTTAATATAATCATAGCTATAATATGATTACGGTGCGGGATAGGGATCCCAGTTTTATCGGCAAAGCGTTTAGCATTAAAATTACCACGGTATATAAACGGGAGTATTAAAAAGTAAAAAGCGCCTATAGCAATCATTACCCAACAGAAAGCAATTTTGCCGGCAGCATTAATTTTGATGACCCTATTTACATTTGTCCATATTGCCGTATTGTTTGCTTTAAAAATGTTATGTGTTGATGTGTGAAAGAGATTTGGCAAATCGCTCATCGTCTCAGCAGCAAAGAACAAACTTAAAATTCCGGTTAAAGCTAAAACAACACTAAACCGGATATTGCGATAACGGGAAAGCCTTATTAAATATATAATCACAACTCCAAAAATCACTGTTAGCAGCAGGACGGAGATATATCCGATAAATCCCCCTTCCGGATTATATATCATCTCAAAATATGTTTTATCTACAAAATACATCACAATAGCAGCCAGGGTCAAAACGGCCGCAAGCCCGAATATCAGGATCTCAAGCTTTATTAAGCTGTTGTTTTTACGGGCAGTATTGTAAGTATTTAACACGGCAATTATTTATAGATGGATTTACATTAACGCAAACTTATCAAAACATGTTTTTTAAGTCGCTTGTAAAACGAAAATGAACTGGAAATTATTTCCCAGTAAGCAAATTGTTTAACCTATATATTATCTAACTTAATAAATTCCGAAAGATCATTTTCCATCACACCAACAGGGGCATTCATCACATTTACTTCTGTAGGGTGCATTGTTGCTGTATCATTGAATAATAAATCAACAGCCACATGAAAAAACTTATCCTGATACTTGTTCACCTCACCATTGCATACCTGCTAAAGGCGCAGCCACCGCAGCAACCCATAGTTTTGGGACGGGTGGACACCATTTATTCCAACATCCTAAAAGAAAACCGACCGCTTTGGGTTTATACGCCAGGATATGATACCAACTACTTTTCAAAACCGGAATTCCCGGTTTTGTACGTTTTAGACGCCGATGATCATTTCATGTCGCTGGTTACTATGGTCAAAGAATTAAGTGCTACGGCAGGAAACACAGTGTTTCCGCAAATGATTATAGTCGGCATCCTGAATACACCCGGGCACCGTACCCGCGACCTTACACCTACCAACAGCGCTATGGATAAATCATCTGGAGGAGGCGAAAACTTCGCAGCATTTATGGGGAATGAACTGATCCCTTACATAGATAAAAAATATCCTACAGCACCGTACCGAACCATGATCGGGCATTCGCTGGGCGGTTTAATGGTGATTGATATGTTATTGAAACATACACAGGTTTTTAACGCCTATGCAGCTATTGACCCCAGTATGTTTTATGACAATGATAATTTGCTTAAACAAGCTGCCGCCATCCTTAAACAAAAGAATTTTGGCGGCAAAAAGCTTTTTCTTGGTTTTGCCAATACCATGAACCCAGGCATGGACACGGTACAGGTAAAAAAGGATACGTCCGCAATATCGCATCATATCCGGTCGATCATGAAACTGGCCGATAATCTTTCTGCTAATAGAATCAACAACCTGCAATGGGCTAAAAAGTATTACCCCGATGATGATCATAATTCCGTTCCTTTCAATGCCGAATATGATGCCTTACGGTTTATTTTCAAAAACAACCGCTTTCCGCGAAACCAGCCTTATAATCAATATTTTGACAAGCAATACAGTGCCGCGCAGCTAAGACAAATGATAGAAGCGCATTACAAAGCAATGTCTGCCGAAATGGGTTATAATGTGCGCCCGCCCGAACCCGAGATGAATGGCATAGGCTACGCATTTTTGCAACAAAAGGATTATGAAAAAGCAGCCATGTTTTTCCAGGTGAATATCGATAATTACCCCAAAAACTTTAACGTTTACGATAGCATGGGCGATTGCTTTTTAGCCCGTGGTGATAGACAAAATGCTGAACAGTATTTCAAAAAGGCCTTATCAATCAAGTACACCAAAGAAATTATGGATAAGCTGGATAAAGTGCAGGCGGGGAAATAAGCATTTACAAAGTAGAAAGCTTTTTTAAGTCTCCCAAACTGGCGCAAGTCTTGTGCGGCGGATATTGAACGGGGGGACTTTTGCCTTCTACGTCGTCCTAAAAGGCTACACAGTCACAAGTCATCCGCCCTCCCGGCAACCACACAAGACTTGCGCCATTGGGGGGTGACTTGTGCCTTCTACACTAAAAAAAGACAGTCACAAGTCATCCACCCTGCCGACAACCATACAAGACTTGCGCCATTAAGGGACGGTTTTGTTGGATACGTACGAACATCAATCTTCAATAAAACTCACCGGCTCCAAATCCTTCAATTCATCATCAGCAAACAACCTGGAGTGGATCATAAACCTAAACCCCGTTGGGATCTCTATTGAAAAACTCGAGCCCCGCCCCTTGGTAATATCAAGCTGTAGCTGGGTATGCTGCCAGTATTCAAACTGGTCTTTGCTCATCCAAAACTCACAGTTATCCACCTCCCCTAATTTCACATCGCTGCCACCGAGTTTAAACTCTCCTTTTTCAAAACACATGGGCGATGAGCCGTCGCAGCAACCGCCGCTTTGATGGAACATCAGTTCGCCAAAGCGGGATTTGAGTTCGGCTATCAATCCTGAAGCTTCGGGGGTTATGGTTACTCTTTTGATCATGTTATATTGATTGATATTAAGAGTTATTTGCAAACAATTAAAAATATGTCATTGCGAGGAGCATGCCGGGCCTTGTGAGGAAGGCAGCGACGTGGCAATCTCGTAGCTATGCCTCTTAACCCTGTATAGCTACGAGGTTGCCGCGCTTCGCTCGCAATTGTAAAGGTTAGATAATTCGGTAACAGAATTAGCTTTATATAACTAAGCTAATTTTGTTATGCGAATAAACACCAATGATCTGACGCTAAAGCGAAACTATCTAAGTAAGTATCGTT